>JAJRXC010000091.1 GCA_024276495.1 Actinomycetes bacterium | reverse complement strand
CGGGTCGGGATCATCGAGCATCCATCGTGCCATGATGTCGAGAAGCGGGCCGGTTTCGTTCCCTTCACGACCGCGTCGAGCTCAACGGCCGGGACGACACGGTCTCGGTTTTCGATGAGATGCCGCAACGCCGGAGTCGACCCTCGATGAATCGGCGCGTGCCGCCTATCGCCGCCGACTCGCCGACCTCGATCGGATCGGCTCCCTCACCCCGGCCGAAGCCGACGAGCAGGATTTCCTGCGACGGGAGTTGGCCGGCGCCGTCCACGTGACCTCGTCGTCTCGGGAGATCGAACGGGCCCGGGTGCGGGTCACGAAGGCGATTCGTCGAAGCATCGAGTCGGTGGCCCAGCAGTCCGCCGGTCTCGGCGACCACCTCCGGTCATCGGTGGAGACCGGGAGACACTGCCTGTACCAACCCGCCGATGGTGTCGCCTGGCAGATCGAACGCGACGCGTCTCCACCGGCGTCCGGCGGCTGATCACCGGCCTGCTCGCGATGAGCGCAGTCCGCGAGCTCCCCTGATCCTCAGCGAGATTCCCATTGATCGATGTGGACCGACGATTGCATCTGTGCGATGAGCCCCTCTTCGTCGAACATGGACGCCGTCGTCTGGCCGATCGCGTCGCCCGCCACTCTGTGAACGCCATCCATCCCGATCCAGGGGCTGCGGGGGAGCCGCCCGACATGAACCGAGATATCGGCGTTGATGGTACGAAACCGGTCGAACGGGAGATAGCCCCCGAGTTGGCTCCCCATGTCAGCGGCCGCGGCGAGCCACTGAAACGGCGTCGGCTCGTGGCCGGCGACCACCGCGCAGCGCAGCCGCATCCACACCGATGCCGGGACGCCACTCCCGATCGCGCCGGCGGTTCGTTCGTAGTCCATGGCGAACGCGAAGCCGGGCGGTTCCCACCCGTCGCGATCGGGAAACGCCTCGTCGGGGATGGGTGTCCGGGGCGGCGGTGGCGGATCGGTGGGATGATTCGCGTCGTGGGGCAGCTCGACTCGGGGGTTCGTCCGCATGAGCAGGGTCGAGGCGCGGGCCGCGATCCGATCATCGGTGTACAACGCGGCGTCGACCACCGCGATCCGTTTGCCGGCCTTCACGGTGGTCGCCGTCCACTTCATCGGTGTCAGCGGGACCGGACTCAACAGATCGACCGTGAACCGCACCGGACGCATCGGGACCGGCGTCTCGACCTGTTCGACCGCCCACGCCAGCAGTGCCGCGACCGCGCTTCCGTGCTGGGCGTCGGGTGACCACGGGCCACCGCACAAGCTCGTCGGGACGACCACATCACCGTCCACCTCCACCAGGTACGCGTCCGAGCCGACCTTTGCCTCTCTCCGGTTCGACATCGGCGATCAGGTGAATCTCACGTCGAGACGCTCGACGCCACGAATGGTGATGCGGGGCCGCCAGATCGGTTCCGCCGTGATCTCCCAACACTCGTACCGATCGATCAACCGCTCGAGAACGACCTGCGCCTCGAGGCGGGCAAGGGCTGCGCCGAGGCAGAAGTGGATCCCCGAACCGAACGACAGGATCTGGCTGTCGGCCCGGCCGACGACGAACGACTCCGGGTCGTCACAGACGGCCGGATCCCGGTTGGCGCCGGCGAGCAGGGTGACGAGAGACGACCCCTTCTCGATCGTGACGCCGTCGATGTCGATGTCGTCGAAGACGAAGCGTCCGTCGATCTGCACCGGTGGGTCGTAGCGCAGCACCTCCTCGACCGCAGCGGGGATCAACGACGGGTCGTTGCGGACCCGCTGCAACTGGGCGGGATTGGCCACGAACGTCCGAACCATGTTGCCCAGCAGATGAGTGGTCGTCTCGAAACCGGCCGCGTAGATGAGAAGGACGTTCGAGAGCATCTCGTTCTCGGAGAGGCGGTCCTCGCCGTCGCTCGCTTCGATCAGCCCGCTGAGGAGATCGTCGCGCGGATCGGCCCGGCGGGTGGCGATCAGGTCGACGAGATAGGCCCGGACCTCCGCCATCGCCGCCTCCGCGACATCGAGCGCCTCCTGGGTCGCCGTCGGTTCGATCGACGCGCTCAGGTCGGCGATGAGGGGCCGTAGCCAATCGCGGTCGCCCTCGGGGACACCGACCAGCGCGGAGATGACGTTGGCCGGAAGTGGAAAGGCCAGCCCGTCGACGAAGTCGCCCTCCCCGCCGAGCGAGTCGAGCAGACGATCGGTCATCTCAGCGATCTCCGGTCGCAACTGCTCGACCCGGCGCGGGGTGAAGGCTCGGCTGACGAGCCCCCGCACCCGGGTGTGGTCCGGCGGGTTCATGAACAGCATCGGCTGGGATTCGGGATCGCGAGGCCGGCGAGCGGAGCCGTCGAGCGCGATCCGCGAGGCGACGGCATCATCGTCCATCGGGCTGCCGCAGCGCGGATCACGCAACAGCGACCGACTGTTCTCGAAACCGGAGACGATCCAGGTCTGAGTCAGCTCCGTCTTGAACAACGGGGCCAGCTCTCTCAGCCGGCGGTAGAGAGGGTGCGGGTCGGGGATGACGGCGGGATCGGTCAGGATCTCGAGGATGAGCTCATCGGGTGTGGGGGTGTCGGACATCGGTCGGGCTCCGGCGATCGGGGACCGTGCGGGAAACCAGCGCGGCCCCCTCACGATGCTGTATCGACCGGAGAAGGACAAACCCGGTCCTCGGGCCCGAGCGCCGACGCCCACCGTGGGCGGGCCGATCAGGCCCTGACGGGACCAGCCTCGGCGACCGCGACGGCGATGTCGGCCGCGACCGCGGCGTTGCTCTCTGCCAACGCGAGGTTGGCCGGGATGCTGCCGCCGTCGGTCGCTTCGGCGATCGCCGCGAGGACGACCGGGGTCACGGCCGGACCCCGCAGGCCGCGAGCCTGCACCTCGGCCAGACCGGCCGCGAGCGCCTCCTGGATCCGGTTCGGGTCCAGCTCGGCAGCGGTCGGTATCGGGTTCGCGACGAGCACCCCTCCGGGGTGGCCGAGGCGGCGGGCGACGGCGAGCATCGCGGCGACGTCGGTGCCGGACTCGACCGTCGCCGACACCGGAAAGCCGCTGTCGCGAACGTAGAACGCGGGGAAGCGCGTGGTCTTCCAACCGACCACCGGGACGCCGAGCGTCTCGAGGTGCTCGAGCGTGCGGCCGAGGTCGAGGAACGCCTTCGCGCCGGCCGAGACCGTCACCACCGGGTGTCGAGCCAAGGCGGTGAGGTCGTGGCTGATGTCGCCGGTGAGCTCCGCGCCGCGGTGGACTCCGCCGATCCCTCCGGTGGCGAACACGGGCACACCGGCCGCGGCCGCGAGGGTGACCGATGCGGACACCGTCGTGACCCCGATGCCGAGGCGGGAGGCGAGAGCGTGGGGAAGATCCCGGGCCGCGACCTTGTCCGACCCGGCGAGCACCCGGTCGAGTTCGGGCCCTTCGCCCAGATCGACACCGACGACACCGACCCCATCGACCACCGCGGTCAGCGCCGGCACCGCGCCACCGGCGCGGATCGCGGCCTGGCACCGACGCAGGCACTCTGCGTTCGCAGGCGAGGGCAGGCCGAGCCCGCTGAAGATCGTCGATTCGAGGGCCACAACCGGGTCCCCGTCGACGACCGCGGCCGCGACTTCGTCGCCGAGTCTGATCATCTCGTCCATGTCGTGAACCCTAGATCCTGTCGCGAATCCGAGAAGGTGTGGTCCCGCACCCGGGTCGTGCGATAGCAATGTCCTCCGTGATCGACGTATTGAAGTCCACATGGGAAGAGCTCACCGCGCCGGGAGCCCAGTTCGCCTGGTCGGAGCAGGAGGTGCGCGGCATCAAGATGCGCGTCTTCGACCAAGCGCCACCCCACATGCGGTTCTTCTGGGAGCTGTCGGCCGGATACGGAGAAAAGCCCTACATCGTCTTCGAGGACGAGACGATCACCTACGACGAAGCCCACGCCGCGGTTCGTTCGTTGGCCCATCACCTCCGCGATGCGCACGGAATCGGTCGGGGCGACCGGGTCGCGATCGCCATGCGCAACTATCCGGAGTGGGCGCTGTCGTACTGGGCGACCATCTCCCTCGGTGCCGCGGTGGTCGGGGTCAACGCATGGTGGACGAGTGCCGAGCTGGAGTACGGCCTCGGCGATTCCCGCCCCGGCGTCATCATCGCCGACGACGAGCGCGTTGAACGACTCCTCCCGGTGCTCGACTCGTTGCGAGCCGAACGGCCGCTGCACCTCATCACGGTCCGGTCCGATCGTGCGCTCCCCGACGACGCGTCTCGATGGGATGACATCGTCGACGGGGCCGCCGCGCCCGACGGCCTTCCCGACGCCGACATCGAGCCCGACGACGACGTGTGCATCTTCTACACGTCGGGCACCACGGGCTTTCCCAAAGGGGCGCAGCTCACCCACCGGGGATCGGTCCACAACCTCCTCCATCTCGCCTTCGCCAACACGAGCGCGGCCATGGCCGCGGCCCGGCTCGCGCAGGAGTCGGGGGTCGCCGAGGAGAAGGCCAAAGACGTCGCACCGACGATCATGGTGCCGACACCACTGTTCCACGTGACCGCCAACAACTGTGTCCTCCACCCCGGGACCGCGAGCGGCGCCAAGCTCGTCTTCATGCACAAGTGGGATGCCGGCCGTGCGCTCGAGCTCATCGAGCGCGAAGAGGTCGTCAGCTTCACCGGGGTGCCGACCATGAGTCGGGAGATGCTGCTTCATCCCGACTGGGAGTCGCGCGACACGTCGTCATTGGCCGCGATGGGTGGCGGCGGCGCCGCGGTGCAACCCGATCTCGTCGAGAAGATCGACGAGGCGAAGGGGGCGGTCAAGCCGAGCACCGGCTACGGGCTCACCGAGACCTCCGGCATCATCACCGCGGTCGGCAACGTCTTCTTCAGCGCCCGGCCGACCTCTGCCGGCCTCGTCATGCCGACCCTCGAGGCCAAGGTGATCGACGAGGACGGCAACGATCTCCCGGCGGGGTCACGCGGGGAGCTCTGCGTGAAGGGTCCCGTCGTCGTGAAGGGCTACCTCAACCGGCCGGACGCAACCGCCGAGGCGATCCAGGACGGCTGGTTCCGAACCGGTGACATCGTCACGATCGACGACGACGGTTTCGTGCACATCGTCGACCGGGCCAAGGACATGGTGCTACGGGGCGGGGAGAACGTCTTTTGTGCCGAGGTCGAAGCAGCGATCTACGAACATCCGAACGTCGCCGAGGCGGCCGTGTTCGGGGTGCCCGACGAACGGCTCGGCGAGACGGTCGGAGTGGCCATCTTCTTGGTTGAGGGGACCACACTCACCGAGGAGGAGTTGTCCGCGCACCTCGAACCGAAGCTCGCGAAGTTCAAGATCCCCGAGCACGTGTGGTTCCGCGACGAGCCCTTGCCCCAGAACGCCAACGGCAAGTTCCTGAAACGTGAGTTGCGGGAGACTCTGACGGCCGAGGCCGACCTCAACGATCCTGCATGAACGGGAACTCGGCTCGAACCGACGAGACGACACCCGCATCGACATCGGCGAAGATCACCGCCTCCTCCCCCGACGGTGCCTCGATCGCCTCGCCGAGCGGATCGATGATCCTCGTGTCCCCCGAGTAGTCGAGTCGGCCCGCCGATCCGACTCGGTTGACCCCGACGACGTACGCCTGGTTCTCGATGGCCCGGGCCCGTAGCAGCGTCGTCCAGTGCAGCCGTCGCGCCGCGGGCCAGTTCGCGGGAAGGAGATAGCAATCGGTGGTCGGCGCCGCGTCCCAGAAGAGATCCGTGAACCGCAGGTCGTAGCAGATCAGCGGGGTGATGCGGACCCCTTCGATCTCGACGGTCACCCGATCGGTTCCCGCCGCGTAGTGCTCGTCCTCCTTGGCGTAGGTGAACGGATGGATCTTCGAGTAGCGGTGATCCTCGCCGTCGGGGCCGGCCATCAACAGGCGGTTCGTCGGCCGGTCGTAGCCGGGCGTGCGTTCAGGGAACGAGCCCACCACCCACGCGCCGCAGCGAGCGGCGACGTCCTTCATGAACGTCGGTGTCGGGCCGTCGGGGGCCTCGGCGACGTCCGCGGCGCGCATCGAGAACCCCGTCGACCACATCTCGCTCAAGACCACCATTCCGGCTCCGTTGCCGACCGCCGACTCGATCATCGGGCCGATGTGGTCGAAGTTCGCCGACGGGTCCTCCCAGACGATGTCGTGTTGAATCGCCGCGACTCGCATCACGAGGCCTCCTTCATCGTGAGCAGCCGTCGTGCCGCCTCGTCGAGGACCTCGTCCCGCTTGCAGAACGCGAAGCGAACGAGGTGGCGACCGGCGTCTTCGTTGTCGTAGAAGACCTGCGTCGGAACGGCCACGACGCCGGCGGCTCTGGGCAACGCCATGCAGAACTCGATGCCGTCGACGCCGCCGATCGATCGGATGTCGACGGTCGCGAAGTAGGTGCCGGCGGGAACCATGACGTCGAAGCCGGCCGCGGCGAGCCCCGCGCAGAGCCGATCACGTTTTCCCTTCATCGTCCGGGTGTAGTCGGCGAAGAAGTCGTCGCCGAGATGCAGCCCGGCTGCGACCCCATGCTGCCACGGCCCCCCGGAGGTGTAGGTGAGAAACTGCTTGGCGGTGCGGACCGCGGCGATGATGTCGGCGGGACCGCAGGCCCAGCCGATCTTCCAGCCGGTGAACGAGAAGATCTTCCCCGCCGACGAGATCGTCACCGTGCGTTCCTCCATGCCCGGCAGGGTCGCGATCGGGATGTGGTCGCCGTCGTAGACGAGGTGCTCGTAGACCTCGTCGGTGATCACCACCACGTCACGCTCCATGCACAACCGGGCGATCGTCTCCAGCTCGTCGCGGCGAAAGACCTTGCCGGTCGGATTGTGGGGCGAGTTGAGCAGGAGCAGTCGGGTGCGAGACGTGAACGCCGCCTCGAGCTCGTCGGGGTCGAAGCGGAAGTCCACCCCCCGAAGCGTCACCACCCGGCGGGTCGCGCCGCTCATCGCGATGCCCGCCGCGTACGAGTCGTAGTAGGGCTCGAAGGTGATCACCTCGTCTCCCGGACCGGTCAACCCGAGCAGTGCGGCAGCGAGCGCCTCGGTCGCGCCGGTCGTGACCAGGATCTCGCGGTCGGGATCGAACTGCTGCCCTCGATGACGCGCGCGGTGATGGGCGATGGCGTTGCGCAGCACCGGGAGACCGGCCAGCGGTGGATACTGGTTGTGACCGGCACGGATCGCCGCGATCGCGGCATCGGAAACGACCGCGGGGCCGTCGGTGTCGGGGAAACCCTGGCCGAGGTTCACCGCGTCGGTTTCGACGGCGAGGGCGGTCATCGCGCTGAAGATCGTGGTCCCGAACCCCTGGAGACGATCGGCGAGATACGGGACACGGTCGGCCGAGGTGGTCACCCCGGGGATCCTACGACCTCATCCCGGACCCGACCGTAGTCACACTTTCCTCACAACTCCCTGATCTCTTCTCAACCGTGATCTCTCGAAGTTCTTACCCGCGGTCGCCACAGTGCACGACAGAGAGGCACCCACCCGATCCCCCGGGATCTCCCCCAACCCAGAACAGGACAGATCATGCAGAAGAAGTTTCTCGCCACCGCCGCCGTCGCATCCACCCTCGGTGGAGCGGTCGCCGGTGCCACTCTCCTCGCTCCCGGTCTCGCCGGCGCCCAGGAAGGCGCCGACACGCCGGCCCCGACCGAGGAGATGGTCCGCCCCGACGCCGGTGAACGCATCACCACCGCCCTTCAGGGTCTCGTCGACGACGGCACCCTCACCGAGGAGCAGGTACAGGCCGTGGTCGACGCCCTGCGCGAGGCCCGGGCCGAGCTCGGTCAACGCGGCCCCCGCGGGCACCGTGGCGCTCCGCTGGGCGGCGCCGATCTCGCCGAGATCCTCGGGCTCGAACAAGATGCCCTGCGCGAAGCCGTGATGGGCGGCCAGTCACTGGCCGACATCGCGGCCGAACAAGGTGTCGACACCCAGGACCTGGTCGACGCGATCGTCGCCGCCACGGAGGAGCGGGTGAACGGCGCCGTCGAGTCGGGCCGCATCGACGAGGACAAGGCCGACGAGATCATCGCCGGTGCCGAAGAACGAGCCGAGCGCATCGTCAACGGCGAGTTCGAGGGTCGCCGTGGCCCCGGTGGCCCCGGTGGCCCTGGAGACCACGATGGCCCGGGTGAACACGACGGCGTCGGCCCCGACGCCTGAGGCTCTCTCCATCTGAGCTTCTCCTCCCGATCCCACCGGTGCCGAGGTCTTCGGACCTCGGCACCGGCGCGTCCGAACGACTCCGCCAAAGCCGGCCGAAGATCGGGGCTCAGTCGTCCACCGTCGGCAGGACGAAACCCACCGCCGCACCGCCGTCGGGCGAATCCTCGACGAAGACCGTCCCGCCGTGAGCCTCGGCCACCTGGCGGACGATGGCCAGCCCGAGACCGGAGCCCGGCAGCGTCCGGCTCGATTCGACACGATGGAAACGGTCGAACACCACCGACCGTTCGCCCGGCGGGATCCCCGGTCCCCGGTCGTGGACGGCCAGGCGACCGCCGTCGATCTCGACCCGGATCGGTGTGCCCGCGGGAGAGAACTTCGCGGCGTTGTCGATCAGGTTCCGGATCGCCCGGGCCAACGCGTCGGGGCGTGCCTCCAGCACGATCGTGCGGCCGTTCTCGATCTCGATCGACCGTTCCGTGCGGCGGGTCGCACGATCGACCACCGGCTCGGCGACCTCGACCAGCGTCAGCGGCGCCAGCTCCTCGTCGCTTCGGACATCCGCGGCAAGGTCGACCAGCTCGGCGAAAAGATCGCTCAACTCGCCGAGCTCGGCATCGAGATCGGCGACGAGGTCCATCCGATCCCCGTCGGAGAGATCGTGCCCGCGTCGCAACACATCGACATTGGTCCGCAGTGTGGTCAGGGGCGTCCGCAGCTCGTGGCTCGCGTCCATCACCAGCTGACGCTGCTGTCGACGTGACGCGGAGAGAGCATCGAGCATCGCCGTGAAACTCGCCGCGAGACGACCGACCTCGTCACCGCTCGATGACGTCTCCACTCCCCGCTCGAGATCGCCGGTCGCGGCGACATACTCGGTGGCGTCGGTCAACTCGCGAATCGGCCGGACCGTACGGCCGGCCAGAACCCACGCCAGGACTCCCGCGGCAACGATCGCGACAAGCCCGAGCGCGGACGTGCGGATCCGAAGATCCGACAGCACCGCATCGACCTCGTCGAGCGGGCGGGCGAACTGGATGAAGCCCATGCCATCGAGCGCGACGGTCACGACCCGCACCCGGCCCCGCTCACTGCTGCCATCCGACAGCACCGGCCCCCGAACCGCGTCGGCCAACAACGACGCATCCGTCGCCGCATCGAACTCGGCGTCGAGCACCCCACGGACCGCGCCGGACCCGTCCAGGACCCGGACGAACGCATCGAACCCCACCAGCGCGCCGAACGGATCGGTGCGACCGGGGAGGCGCCCGCCCGGCTGACCGAACCGGCCGAACTCGGCGAACTGCTCCGGTGTCAACCCACGACGATCAGGATCCCGCCCCGGCCGGTGGATCTGCTCGGCCCGCCCCAACAAGTCATCATCGATCTCGCCCACGAGCGACGACTCGGTGCTGCGAAACAGCGACACGCCGACCACCGACACCACCACGGCAACCACCACCGTCACGAGCCCGACGATCCGGACCCGAAGCGTCACTCGCCCTCCCGGGCGACGCCACTCATCTCTCGCCCTCCCGGGCGACGCCACTCATCTCTCGCCCTCCCGGGCGACGCCACTCATCTCTCGCCCTCCCGGGCGACGTAACCCATTCCCCGGACCGTGTGGATAAGGCGGCTCCCGCCCCCCGCCTCCAGCTTCTTGCGCAGATACCCGACATACACATCGAGCGTCTTCGAGTCGACATCGAGCTCACCGCCCCACACCCGCTCGTAGAGCACGTCGCGACCGAGCACGACACCCGCGTTCAAGAGCAACACCTCGAGAAGATCGAACTCCGTGCGGCTCAGATCCAGATGACGACCACCCCGATCGACCCGGCGACCCTCGAGGTCCATCACGACGTCGCCCAGGGTGAGGCTGCCGTCATCGACGTCCACGGTCCGCAACCGGGCCCGGACCCGGGCGAGCAGCTCCTCCAACGCGAACGGCTTGACCAGATAGTCGTCCGCGCCGGCATCCAACCCGGCGACCCGATCATCGATCTCATGACGCGCGGTGAGCATGAGAATCGGCGTGTCGTCACCCGTCGACCGTACGGTGCGACACACTGTCAAACCATCGACATTGGGCATCGAGACATCGAGCAGGAGCAGATCCGGACGGCGGTCGCGGTGCAACTCCAACGCCCGGGCCCCGTCGTTGGCGGTCACCACCTCGTACCCTTCGAGCTGAAGGGCACGATCGAGCGAATCGCGCACACGACGGTCGTCCTCGGCGATCAAGATGGTGGCCACGGCCCCAGGCTCGCACACAACGGTGAGAGAACGGTGAGACGAAACCCGCACCGGTGGGCCGAACGGCCCGAGACGTTGGGCCAAACGGCCCGTTTCGCCCGCATCACGGCCTCCGACTGCTGTAGCCACGACGCACGACAACACCACAGACGACAGATCTGGACCAAGGACATGGCCACATGGACGCCACGGCACGGGATGGAGAACCTCCCCCGTCCGCCTGCGTCCGTCGCGGTCAACCGTCTCGGCGTCGACGGAAACCCCGTTCCGTTCCTGAGAGGTCGAATCCACGAGGCGACCGCCGTCCCCTTCGCGGTCGCCGGACTGACCGCGGCCGCGCTCGTCGACGGGACCACGGCCCGAACCGCGATCTCGATCTTCACCATCTCGGTCGTCTCGATGCTGATCGCCAGTGCCACCTACCACTGCCACACCCACTCCTTCGAGTCGAAGCTGTCGGCCCGACGGCTCGACCACGCGATGATCTTCGTCACGATCGCCGGCACCCAGACCGCCTACTGGCTGCTCGTCGCACCACCGCTGATCGGCGTGACCGCCATCCTCGTCGTGTGGGTCATCGCCGCCCTCGGCATCCACCACAAACTCAACAAGTTGACCCTCACCGAGACATCCGGGAGCTGGCTCTACGTGGCCCTGGGCTGGACCGGAGTGGCCCTGGTGCCGTATCTCCTCGACGTCGGCGACGCCGCCGCGTTCATCGCCGTGCTCGGAGGTGGTCTCGTCTACAGCGGCGGAGGGGCCGTGCTCGCCCGACGACTCGTCGACCCGTGGCCGAAGATCTTCGGCTACCACGAGGTCTGGCATCTGATGGTCGTCATCGGGGCCGCCACCCATTTCGCCGGCCTGCTCCGGCTGGCTGCGACGACCTGACCGACCCGCCTCCCGACCCGGCGCCGATAGGGTCGACGAGTGAGAATCCTGGTCACGAACGACGACGGCATCGACTCCATCGGGCTGCATGTCCTGGCCCGCGCCATGCGGCAACACGGCGACGTCGTGATCGCCGCCCCCGACCGCGAATACTCGGGATACGGGGCCGCGATCGGCTCGATCTGGTTGATGAAGCCCGAGGTCCACACCGCATCCGTCGACGGAATCGACGAGGCGTGGGCGGTCAACGGCGCACCCGCGCTGTGCGCGATGTTCGCCCGGCTCGGCGCGTTCGGCGACATCGACCTCGTCGTGTCGGGGATCAACCCCGGCGCCAACGTCGGCCGCAGCGTCTACCACTCGGGCACCGTCGGCGCCTGCCTCACCGCCCGCAACGGCGGCATCAGTGCCATCGCGGTGAGCCAATCGGTCGATCAGTGGGCAGTGGAGGGCCAGGCCATCGAAGACGTCCTCGTCAACCAGCAATGGCAGGGCGCCGCCGACATCGCCGGCATCGTCGTCGAACAGCTGCTCGAGGATCTGCCGACCCACCCCGTGGTGATCAACATCAACGTGCCCAACCGGCCCGCGGCCGAGATGAGAGGGTGGAAACGAACCGAGGTCGGCACCGCGCCGCCGCGGTCCATGGCAAAAGCCGTCCTCACTCCGAAGCCCGGAACCGACGGCTCGTTCCACGTCGACTGGTCGTGGGGAGATGCCCTCGATTCCCCGGAATCCGACGACACCGGCGCGGTGATGGCCGGTTTCGCGTCGCTCACCTGGCTCGGGGCCCTCGAAGCGGTCGAACCGCATCCTCCGTTGGCCGACCGCGCCGAGTACGCACTCGACGCCTTCTTCGACTGAGCCGCGGCGTGTTGACCGCATCGGGCCTGGCGAGGTCCTACGGGCCGCGAACCCTCTTCAAGGACGTCACCTTGCAGCTGTCGGCCGGCCGCCGCATCGCGTTGGTCGGCGGCAACGGCACGGGAAAGACTTCGCTCATCGAGATTCTCGTCGGCGACGCCGAGCCCGACGAGGGATCCGTCACCCGACCCCGTGACATGGTGATCGGCTACCTCCCCCAGGACCTCGTCGACACCGCCACCGGGAGTGTGCTCGAAGAGGTGCTCGCCGGCGGAGGACAGCTGAGCAACCTGTCGCACCGGTTGCGGGAGCTCGAAGAGCTGATGGGCGACGCCGACGCCGACCAGGACGAGGTGCTGGCCGAATACGGCGAGGTGCAGGGTCGATTCGAATCGATGGGCGGCTACGCCCTCGAAGCCGACGCCCGCAAGGTGCTCGCCGGATTGGGATTCAAGGACGACGCGATCGACCGGCCCGTCCGGGAGCTGTCGGGAGGCTGGCGGATGCGGGTCGCCCTCGGTCGCCTCCTGCTCGCGAAACCCGACGTGCTCATCCTCGATGAGCCGACCAACCATCTCGACGTCGACTCGGTCGCCTGGCTGGAGATGCAGCTCGCGACCTGGCCCGGTGCCCTCCTGTTCGTCAGCCACGATCGTGACTTCATCGATTCGGTGGCCGACCGCGTCGTCGAACTGGCCGAGGGAACCGCCCTGGAGTACGTCGGCGGGTTCGCCGAGTTCGTCGTCGCCCGCGAAGAACGCCTGCAACGCATCGAGGCCGCCGCGGCCCGGCAATCCCGCGAGGTCGCCAAGGTCGAGAAGTTCGTCGACCGCTTTCGATACAAGGCCACCAAGGCCCGCCAGGTGCAGAGCCGGATCAAGACCCTCGAGAAGCTCGAACGGATCAAGGTCCCGAACCGCAAGGAGATCGTCGCCCGGTTCGCCTTTCCGGAGCCACCGCGGTCCTCTCGCACCGTCGCCGAGTTCCACGACGCCACCGTCGGCTACGACGGCGTGCCGGTGGTCTCCAACGTCTCACTCGCCGTGGAACGGGGCCAGACCGTGGCCCTCGTCGGTCCCAACGGTGGCGGGAAGACCACACTCCTGCGGCTCATCCTCGGCGACCTGGAGACGACATCGGGATCAGCCGAGCTCGGCAACAACGTGACCATCGCGACCTTTCATCAGCACCAAGCCGACGAGCTCGACCTCGACAAGACGGTCATCGAGGCGTTCTCGGGCGGCATCGACCCCGGCCGCCGCAACCTGCGAACCGTGCTCGGCTCCTTCGGGTTCCCCGGCGACGCCGCCGACCGCCACATCCGCGACCTGTCCGGCGGGGAACGCACCCGCTTGGCGCTCGCCCGCACCATGATCGAGCCGGTCAACCTGCTCGTGCTCGACGAGCCCACGAACCATCTCGACCTGCCGAGTTGTGACGTGCTCGAGGACGCCCTCACCGCGTACCCGGGCACGGTGCTGCTCGTCACCCACGATCGCCACCTGATCCGCAACGTCGCCGACGCCCTGATCGAGGTGCGCGACGGGAAGGCCACCTGGCACGACGGTGTCCCCGACGACGTCCTCACGCCACCCGACGCCTCGAAGATCAACAGCGGCCGCGGGTTGCGCACCACGGCCCGGCCGGATCGTCCTCCCGAACCCCGCGCCGAGAAGCGCCGCGACGGCGCCCGGTCCCGCCAGGCGAGCGCCGATCTGCGCAAACGGGTCGCCCGGCTCGAACGCGACCTCGAAAGAGCCGAGGCCCTGGTCCGCACGCTCCACGATCAGCTCGCCGATCCCGAGATCTACGACCGACCCGAGGAAGTCCATCGACTCGCCGCCGAGCACGACACCGCGAAGGCCCGCGCCGCGTCGCTCATGGACGAATGGACCGAGGCCGCCGCCGACTTGGAGGCCTGACCTCCGATCGGGACCTTGGTCCCTACCGGCCGATCCGCGGTTCGTCGACGATCACGAGGACCCAGGAGACACCTATGTCCGATCAGCCGGCTCCCGCAGAACTCTTCGACGACGACGGGCAGGTGCGCATGCGCCGCTTCCTCATCGCCTGCGTCGGGTTCGCCATCGTCCTCGCGGCGGCGACCACCCTGCTCGTGCGGGCGACCTCGCCCGACAACGGCTGGGGGTCCGCCCTCGGGATCGGCGCAATGATCGGCTTTTGGATGAGCCCGCTGGGCGGCGCGGTGTTCGGCAACGGGCTGCACGAGATCAGCAAGGAACACGCCGCGGGAGCCGCGCACTAGCCCAGGCGTTCGGTACGGGGCCGGGCCCGGGGGCTACGGTGCCTCCGATGCAGATGCCGGCCCGACGGCCCGTCGAGGGGGTCGATGCCCATGCCGCCTGATCCGGTCTGGACGCCGAGCCCGGCGCGGGCCGCGGCCACGAACATGGCCCGCTTCGCGACACGACACGGATGGGCCGACTTCGTGTCGCTGCACGCCTGGTCGGTCGCCGATCCCGCGACGTTCTGGTCGGCTGCCTGGGACGATCTCGGAATGGTCGGCACCTTGGGTGATGTGGCCATGGTGCCCGGCGAGGAGTTCCGCGACGCCCGGTTCTTCCCCGACGCACGTCTCAACGTCGCCGAGAACCTGCTGCGCTTCGGGGGGACCGAGCCGGCCCTCGTCTTCCACAGCGAGGACGGCTCCGTGCGGCGGTCGATCAGCCGCGACGACCTCCGGGAGATGGTCGGACGGCTCCAGCAGGCGATGCGCGAGGCCGGGGTGAAGGTCGGCGACCGGGTCGCGGTGTGGCTGCCGAACATCCCGGAGACGTATGCCGTGATGCTCGCCGCGGCGTCGCTGGGAGCGGTGTTCTCGTCGACGTCGCCCGACTTCGGCGTCGACGGTGTCGTCGACCGCTTCGGGCAGATCGAGCCGACATTGTTGTTCGCGTGCGACGGCTATCTCTACGGCGGCAAGGTACACGACTGTCTCGCGCCGCTGGCGGAGATCCGAGGCGCCCTGCCATCGCTGGAACGGGTCGTCGTCGTGCCGTTCTTCGGCCCCGGCGGCACCGGCGACGTCGCCGACGCCGTGACCCTCGACGAGTTCACGGCCGGCATCGAACCGCGCGAACCGGACTTCGAGGCCCTGCCGTTCGATCACCCCTGGTACATCCTCTTCTCGTCGGGGACGACGGGAAAGCCGAAGTGCATCGTGCATCGGGCCGGTGGCGTCTTGTTGAAACATCTCGTCGAACACCAGCTCCATTGCGACGTGCGGCCCGGCGACCGGGTCTTCTACTTCACGACGGCCGGCTGGATGATGTGGAACTGGCTCGCGTCCGGTCTCGCCTCCGGCGCCACGCTGGTGCTCTACGACGGTTCGCCATTTCATCCCGACGGCACCCGGCTGTTCGACCTCGCGGACGCGACCGGCATCACCTTGTTCGGTACCTCGGCGAAGTTCATCGAGGCGCTCGGCAAGTCCGGTCTTCGCCCCGCCGCGACCCACGACCTCGCATCACTTCGCACGATCACGTCGACCGGATCGACGCTCGTCGCCGAGGGGTTCCACATCGTGCACGAACGGGTGAAGGCCGATGTGCATCTCGCCTCGATCTCGGGGGGCACCGATCTGTGTGGCTGCCTCGTGGCCGGTGATCCCACCAGCCCGGTCCACGCCGGAGAGATCCAGCGACCCGCCCTCGGGCTCGACATCGATGTCGTCGACGATGCCGGACTTCGGGTTCCCCCGGGGGTTCGTGGCGAGCTCGTCTGTCGCAACGCCTTCCCGTCGATGCCGTTGGGTTTCCACGACGATCCCGGCGGCGTCCGCTACCGGGCCGCCTACTTCGAGCGGATACCGGGGGTCTGGCACCAGGGCGACTTCGCCGAATGGACCGATGCCGGCGGGATCGTCATCCACGGCCGCAGCGACGCGACCCTCAACCCCGGCGGTGTCCGGATCGGGACGGCGGAGATCTACCGCCAGGTCGACAAGGTTCCCGAGGTGCTCGAATCGGTCGTGATCGGACAGCAGGTCGGTGACGACACCCGGGTGGTGCTCTTCGTCGTGTTGCGTGACGGGGTCGCGCTCGACGACGAGCTCACCGCTCGGATCCGGGCCGAGGTCAGAAACGGGGCGACACCTCGGCACGTTCCGGCGGTCGTCGCCCAGGTCCCCGAGATCCCTCGAACCCGCAGCGGCAAGATCGTGGAGCTGGCGGTGCGGGCCATGGTCCACGGCGAGACGATCGAGAACACCGACGCGCTCGCGAACCCCGACGCGCTGCGCCACTTTCGCGAGCATCCCGCCCTCGGCTGACACACCCGGCGCCGATCGACGGTTACCCGTCACGCTTGCGACCGAGACTCCGGGGGACCTACGGTCCCGCATGGCCAGCATCGACGTCCGCACCGGGATGACCATCGAATACGACATCCGCGGCGAGGGCGAACCGATCCTTTTCGTCATGGGCCTCGGCGGCCAGCTGATCGCCTATCACGAGGACTTCGTCGATTTGTTCGTCGAGCGGGGCTATCAGGCGATCCGGTTCGACAATCGCGACATCGGGTTGTCGACCCAGACGGACTGGACACCGCCGAGCCAGAAGAAGTCGATGCTGTCGATGCTGACCCGGCGCCCGTTGAAGGGTGTCGGCTACACGGTCGAGGACATGGGCGATGACGCCGCCGCCCTGCTCGACGCGCTCGACATCGAGTCGGCCCACATCTTCGGCGTGTCGATGGGCGGCATGATCACCCAGGCGATGGCGATCAATCATCCGTCGAAGGTGCGAAGCATCTGCTCGGTCATGTCCAACACGGGCGATCGCCGGAACGGTGGCATCTCGCTGTCGTTGCTCCGGATGCTCGGACGCCGACCGCCGCCCACGTTGGAGAACGCGGTCGACGACGCCGTGACGACCTTTCGGGCGATCTCGGGCGATCATTTCGACGAGGAGGAGATCCGGAAGCTCGCGACGGCCGGCCTGACGCGAAGCTTCACTCCTGAGGGCATCGCCCGCCAGACCGCGGCGATCGGTGGCAGCCCCGACCGGACGGCTCGGCTCCGCGGCGTGCGGGTTCCGGCGCTGGTGATCCATGGTCTCTTGGACCCGTTGGTGAAACCCAGCGGCGGAGTCGCCACCGCTCGTGCGATTCCCGGCTCGCGCCTGTTGATGCTGCCCGACATGGGCCATGACCTGCCCCGCCCGCGTTGGCGTGAGATCCGCGACTGCGTCGTGACCAACTTCGAGCGCGCCGCCGAGTAGACCTCCTCGATATGGAAGCCCGGGTGAGACCCCTCATCGTCGAGGATCCGGCCGATGTCACCGCGGCATGGCTGAATCGCGTCCTGGCCGGGGCCGGCCACGACGTGTCCATCAGCTCGATTCATCGGGAGGCGGTCGGGACCGGTCAGATGGCGCACAACGAGCGCTACCGGTTCACGTTCGCCGGCGACCCGGGCGACGCGCCCTCCTCGGTGGTGATCAAGTTCCCGTCACCCAACGAGGCCAGCCGGGCTGCGGGCGCGGCCGGCGGCTATCGCAACGAGGTGCGGTTCTACACCGAGCTCGCCGCCGACCTCCCGATCGTGGTGCCCCGCTGCCTCCACGGTGCGGTGGCCGACGACTCCTCGGTCTTCACCCTGGTTCTCGAGGACCTCGCCCCGGCCCGCCAGGGCGATCAGATCCGGGGGGCGACCGACGCGCAGATCTTCACCGCGGTGGAGAACCTGGCCGGACTCCACGCACCGAGGTGGGGCGACCCGTCGCTCGCCGACATCGAGTGGCTGCAGTCGAGCGGTGGCGAGGCGATCGGGTTCGTCGAGATCGTCACCCCGATGTTCATCGAACGCTACGAGTCCCGCCTCAGCGACGCCGCGAAGACGGTTTTCACCGCCTTTGGTCGACACGTGGGCAACTGGATCGACCGGGAGCCGACGCCGCACACACTGGTCCACGGCGACTACCGGCTCGACAACCTGATGTTCGCCTCGGCCGGCGGTGGCGCCCCGGTGAGCGCCGTCGACTGGCAGACGCTCGGTGTCGGATCCGGTGCCCGTGATCTCGCGTATCTCCTGGGCAACTCGTCGGAACCCGTCGACCGCCGCCGCCACGAGGAGGAGGCCCTCGATCGCTATCGCCGGGCCCTCGGCCGACTCGGCGTGGCGCTACGCGCCGACGAGGTGGCGGCCCGATATCGGCACGGCACGTTCCAGGGGCCGTTCATCACCATGCTCGGCTCGATCGCCGTCGGCCAGACCGAACGGGGCGACGACATGTTCATGGCGATGGCCGAGCGGGCGGCCGCCCAGATCATCGATCTCGACGCCTTGGATCTGATCAGCTGACGACGGCCGCCGGTCGCGGTCGTCGACGAGCTCGAATGACCGGCTCGGCCGCGAAGATCGCCAACGCACACCAGATGATCACGAACCCGAGGGCCTGACCGCCGCTCCACGACTCGTTCCAGACGGCCACCCCCAACAGGAACTGCAATGTGGGGGCGATGAACTGCAGCATCCCGACCAGCCAGAGCTCGATTCGACGCGCGGCCGATGCGAACAGGAGCAGCGGGGTGGCGGTCGTGAGTCCCGTGCCGATCAGCCACAGATCCCGCGCCGGGTCGGAGATGCCGGCGACACCGTCACCGGTGGCGCCCCGGATGACCAGGAATCCCAGCGCGACGGGGAGGAGGACGAACACCTCGAGGGTCAGACCGTCGAGGGATCCCGCCGACGATGTCTTTCGGAGCAGGCCGTAGGCGCCGAAGGTGATGGCCAGCAGCAGCGAGACCCATGGCAGCGTGCCTAGGTCGACCGCCAGCACGCCGACGCCGAACGCAGCGACGCAGACGGAGATCGTCGATGCGGGCCGGAGCCGCTCCCCGAGCACGACCACTCCGAGCAGCACGCTGACCAGCGGGTTGATGAAGTAGCCGAGGCTCGCGTCCAACACCCGTTCGTTGTTCACCGCCCACACGAAGATGAGCCAGTTGGCGCCGAGCAGTGTCGCGGTGAGGGCGAACACGGCGAGCTGTCGGGGATCGCCGAACCGGGCGCGGATCCGTGGGCCGGTCCGGCCGATGAGATGGATGACCGACAACAGCAGTGCCGTCATGACGACCCGGAAGATGATGACGTCTCCGGCGGGGATCCCCTCGACGAGTCTCCAGTAGATCGGCGACAGCCCCCACAGGACGTAGGCGCCCACCGCGATCACCACACCCCGGTTCATGTCGGCACGCTATCGGTGGCGGTCGGCCCGGGCGGACATTCGACAAGCGGGTTCTCTTGTCGAACTGACGCGGCGGCCATGGGGGTCGCCGGCCGAGATCGGCCTCGGGACGTGACCGCCCGCGAGATCGGGCACACTGGCAGGTATGCCGGATCTCGCCCCACTGGAGACCACCACGATCGTCGAGGAGCAGGTCACCGATCCGGTGACCGACGACGGCGATCACGACCGATTCGCCCACTACGCCCGAAAGGCCGACATCACCCGGGCCGCCGTCGAGGGCACACCGGTCGTCGCCATCTGCGGCAAGGTGTGGGTCCCGAGCCGGGACCCGTCGAAGTACCCGATCTGCAAGACGTGCGCCGAGATCAAGTCGAAGCTCGACGCCCGCAAGTTCAACTAGGCCACCGGCACGACCAGACCCGCAGAACGACCAGACCCCAGGGCCCAGAGGACCCGTCCCCATGAGAATCTCGATCAACGGCAGCTCCGAACTGATCCACTCCGATGTTCCCCGCCTCCTGGCCCACGCCGAGCAGGCCGCCGCCGACGGCATGGCCGGCTGGTGGCTGGCCCAGACCGGACTGATCGACGCGCTGACGGTGCTGGCTCTCGCCGGCGCCGACACCGGCGACATGGAGCTCGGCACCGCGGTGAACGCCACCTTCCCGATCCATCCCACCGCGCTGGCCGCCAAGGCGCTGACCACCCAGGCCGCGACCGGCGGCCGCCTCGCGCTAGGGCTCGGGGTCAACCACGCGCCGGTCGTCGAGGAGACCTGGGGGATGAGCTTCGACAAGCCGATCCGCCACGTGCGCGACTATCTCTCGTGCCTCCAACCCCTGCTCGAGGAGGGCCGCGCGAACCATGCGGGCGAGGACTTCACCGCACGTTTCGAGGGTCCCCGGCCCACGGAGACCGCGCCGACGCTGCTCCTCGCCGCGATGGGCCCCCAGATGCTGAAGATCGCGGGCAACCGGGCCGACGGCACCCTGCTGTGGATGACCGGGCCGAACGCGATCCGCACACAGATCGCGCCGCACATCAACGACGCGGCCGAGGCTGCGGGCCGGCCCGCACCCCGGATCATCTGTTCGCTGCCGATCGCGGTCACCGACGACGAATCCGGCATGCGGGCCTTCATCGATCAGATGCTCGAACGCTACGGAACACTGCCGTCGTATCGCGCCATGCTCGACATCGACGGCCACGACGGGCCGGGTGACGCGATGATCTGCGGCTCCGAGGATGCCGTGCGGGAGCAACTCGGGGCGATCGCCGATGCGGGGGCCACCGAGTTCTCGGCCGCGGAGATCGGCGCCGGCCGCGAAGACTTCGCCCGGACCCGCGCCCTGCTGCGAGAGATCAACACCGCGAACTGAGGTTCACTTCCGGCGATCGCTGCCGATGGGGAGGGGATGTCCCTCAACTCGCGTCGCGCCCTCGCCGTTGCCCTGGTGGTGCTGCTGGCATCGGGCCTGTTCACCCTTCCCGCGAACGCCGAGACCCACGACCTCGAAGAACACGACGATCTGCAGCTTCTGGGGTCGGACAGTCCGCCGTTTCGACCCGGAACCGACCTGACCTTCCGAGAAGCCCGCGACATCATGGATGCGGTCATCTTCGAGTTCGGTTGGGACCTGCCGCCCGACATCGAAGCCGAAGCGCTGATGGGCCTCTTCTCGGAGATCGCCCTGCTCCACGAGCTCGACGCGTTCGCCGGGGGCGGGACACCGGAGATCGACGAGATCCACCGGGCCTATGCCCCGTGGCCCGACGCACCACGCCAGGACGTCATCGACCAACTGATCGATGTCGACGAGGAGCTCGCCGATCTCAAGAGCGAGATGATCCCGTACGACGTTCCGATCGCGGCGCTCGTCCCCGCGTTGGACGAGCTGGACCCGTTTCAGCGTGAGCAACTCGACCGTGGGGCGACCGCGTTCATGCCGGTCGTGCCGTACCTGCAGGCCCTGACGCTCCTGCTCAGCGTCGGGACCGTCGACCAGCTCCCCCGTGAGCAGGTCGGCGCGGTGATGATCTCCGAGCTCGGCGACGCGCTGAGCGCGCTCGCCGCCCCGGCCGACCTGGGCCCGCTGACCGGCCCGATCACGCCGTTTCCGGCCCCCGTCGAACGGCCGTCGATGCCGGCGCAGATCGACCGCGACGACCAGGGTCCGCCATGGTTCCTGATCGCCGTGATCGCCGGGGGCGGCGCCCTGGCCGGAATGCTGCTCGGCGGTCTGCTCATGCGGCGACGACGCCGCAACGCCGACTCCGACGACCGACCCGAGGACCGTGTCACCGACCAGATCCTCGAAGCCCACCGGCTGCTCACCGGCGTCGTCGACGAGAACGCCATCGCCGAGATCGGCTGCGGAACCGCCGTCGCGATCACCGGGGCCCACGACGCCATGATCCTCCGCCGGGTCCCCGATGGCCTGCGCCGGACCGGACAGAGCGGCGTGTTCGTCGGCTCCGTGCTCGATCGTGTCATCGAGACCGCGCAGCCACTGGTCACGACCGTGGATGCCGACCCCGCGGTCGGCGGCCCCGTCGCCATCTGCGCGGTTCCCCTCGTCGCCGACGGGGCGGTGAGCGCGATGCTCGTCGTCCGCAGCGGGCCCGAGCATCCATTCGACAACGAGGATCGGCGCCGCCTCGAGCTCCTCGCCCCCGCTCTCGGAGGCGCCCTTCTCTCTGCCGATGCCCTCGACTCGTTCGAGTACATGGCGATGGTCGACGGCCTGACATCGCTCGGGAACCGGCGCCGCCTCGACGGCGACCTCGAGACGACCCTGGCCCATGCGGTCGCCCGCGATCTCCCCGTCGGCTTCGCGATGATCGACGTCGACCATTTCAAGGACTTCAACGACAAGCACGGACACGAGGCGGGCGACGTCGCCTTGCAGACCGTGGCGCGGATCATCACCGGCGCCGTCCGGTCCGGCGATGTCGTCTACCGGTACGGCGGCGAGGAGTTCTCCGTGCTGTTCCCCGGCGCGACCGCGGGCGAGGCCGCCGCTGCGGCCGAGCGCATCCGCACCGCGGTCGAAGCCGCGGTGATCCCCGGCGAGGAAACGCAGCCGGGTGGTCGCCTGACCGTCTCGGTCGGGATCGCGACGCTCGACGGGGGCGACGCGCCGAGCCTCAAGCGACGGGCCGACGATGCCTTGTACGAGGCGAAGTCCCGAGGTCGCAACCGGAGCGTGACAAGCTGAGCCGGACCGTGCGAACGCGGCGCGAAGCTGCAAGGATCACCGCACCGGTACCCGGTCCTCAGTCCCGTTTCCCAGGAGTTCCCCGTGAAGGTCGCCGTCGTCTACGAAAGCCGAACCGGCAACACCGCCCGTGCCGCCGAGATGATCGCTGCGGCCGCCCAGGAGCTGGGCCATGAGGTCGGCGTGTGGCCCACCCGCAAGGTCAACCTCGACTTCTTGAAGGAGGCCGACCTCGTTTTCGTGGGCACCTGGACCGATGGCATCGTCATCGCCGGTCACCGACCGGGCGACGCGGGTCGCCTCCTCGATCTCCCCGGCATCTGGGGAAAGCCCACCGCGGGCTTTCTCACCTACGCCATCCATGCCGGAAAGGTCCTCGACGGCCTGGCCGACGTCGTCAAGCTCCGCGGGGGCGACTGGATCGGCGGCAACCTCTTCAAACGCTCCCGGCTTCCCGAAGGCATCGCCGCGTTCACGATCGCCGCGCTCGACGAGGCCCAGGCCCGGCTCGGCGTCAACGCCCAAGCCGACGCCGACGCGTGAACATCCCGGTCGCGGTCTGGGGTACCGGCAACATCGGCCGCACCGCGATCCGTTCCGTTCTCGCCCACCGGGCGCTCGATCTCGTCGACGTGGTGGTTCACGACCGTGCGAAGGTCGGCCGCGACGCGGGAGAGCTCGCCGACGTGGCGCCAACCGGCGTGGCCGCCACCGACGATGTCGATGCGGTCCTCGCCCGGGCCCCGGGAGCGGTCGTCTACGCGGCGACCGGTGACACCCGACCCGACGAGGCGTTGGCCGACATCGTGCGGTGCCTGCGAGGCGGCGCGCACGTCGTCACTCCATCGATCTTCGGGCTTCTCCATCCGGCCACCGCCAACCGGCGCCTGCGTGAGAAGGTCGAGGCGGCCTGCCGCGAGGGCTCGACCAGCTTCTACGTGTCCGGAATCGATCCCGGCTGGATGCACGACATCTTGCCCCTGCTCATCAGCGGGGTCAGCGGCCGCATCGACGAGATCCGGATGCAGGAGCTCTTCGACTACTCGACGTACGACGCCCCCGAGATCGTGCGGGACGTGATCGGTTTCGGGAAGCCGCTCGACGACGTGCCACCGATGCTGATCCCCACCGTGCCCACGATGATCTGGGGTCCGATGTTGCACACCCTCGCCGAAGGGCTCGGGGTCGAGCTCGACGACATCACCGAATCGATCGAACGGCGGGAGCTCACCGAGGCGGTCGACACGGTCCAGGGTCGCTTCGAGCGAGGAACCCAGGGCGCTTTTCGTTTCGAGCTCGCCGGAATCGTCGCCGGCGAACCCCGTCTCGTGATCGAGCACATCACCCGGATCGCCCCGGGGGTGGCACCCGAGTGGCGAGCCCCGGTCGACGGGAGAGCCGGTGAGCATCGTCTGATCATCGAGGGTCGCCCGCGGATCGAGATGTCGATCCACGCCACCGACGGTTCGGACAATCCCGCCGACGGCGGAAACGCGACGGCCGCAGCCCGACTGGTCAACGTGATCCCGGCGTTGGTCGCCGCGCCGAACGGCGTGCTCGGCACGCTCGACCTCGCGCCGGTGGTGGGTGGCGGTCTCGGGGCCGCCGTGGCGACGCGCGACCCCCGACCCTGAGGCCGTACCTGTTTCAGTACACTGCGCAACGTTGCAGGTTGGTGACGATCGGGAACCTTGATGTGTTCGCGGCCGTCTTGGATGCGACTCTCTTTTTGCGAGGCATCCCCCATGCGCACTCACATCCAAGGTTTCGCTCTCCTCGGTCTTCTTCTGGTCGCCCTCTGGGGCATGACGAAGCTCGCCGCGCCGACCCTCAGCGAGGCGTTCGGGGAGAACGGCGCCGTGGTCGCCGAGTCGGCCGAGGACCATGTCGAGTTGACGATCGATGCCGAGACCGTCGAAGCAGAACTGACCGACGAGGAGCTCGTTCGTCTCCAGTTCCAACTCGCCCTGGCGGGTTTTCTCGATGTCACCACCGATGTCGACGGAACCTGGGGCCCGGTGACCCGCGGGGCCATCGCCGACGCCGCCGAGCAATGGGGTCTCGACGACCCCACCGATCGGGAGATTCTCGACTACACCGACGAGCTCTTCGCCGATCGCGCGTTCTTCCCGACCCCATGACCGATTCCCACCCCCGGACCGCCGCGGTCCCGGCCATGATGATCAGGTGAGCCCACCAGCCCCCGAACCGAGCGCGTCGATGACCTACCGGCCCGGTCATCGTCTCGACATCGAGTTCGCGGTGATGGGGGCCAAGACCATCCGCCGCCGAGCCGGCGTCTACTGGTGGAGCACCGAGACACCCCACGGCGCCGCGACCGTCGCGTTCCGTTCCCGCGACGGCATGGTTCGAGCCGACGGCTGGGGCCCCGGGACCGACTGGGCGTTCAGCCGGCTCCCTGCCCTGCTCGGCGCGGACGACGACCCCGACGGATTCCGGCCCGAGCATCGGCTGCTTCGCCGACTCGTCGACCGGTTCGACGCGGTTCGCATCGGGGCGACCGGCCGCTGGTACGAGGCCCTGGCCACGAGCGTCATCGGCCAACGGGTGGTGCGCGCCGATGCGTCGGCCAGCCGTGAGAAGCTGTCACGCCACCACGGAACGCCGACCCCGGTCGGCCCCGCGAACCCGTTCCCGACCCCGGCCGCGATCCTGCGACTGAGCGACCACGAGCTCCACCGGATGGGGATCGAACGCAGCCGAGCCCGTGTGCTTCGAATCGCCGCCACCCACGCCGACCGTCTGGAACGCCTCGCCGAGGTCCCCGGCCCGACCGCCGACGCCTGGCTTCGACGACTCCCCGGGATCGGACCCTGGAGCGCCGGGCTGACCACCGCCGTCGCCGGCGGCGACGCCGACGCCGTCCCCGTCGGTGACCTCCACATGCCCCGCTTCATCACCCATGCCCTGACCGGGATCGAGGGCGGCGACGACGAGATGCTCGATGCGCTGGAGCCGTACGCCGGCCATCGCCAGCGAGTCGTTCGACTCGTCAAGGCGGCCGGACGCGGACCCGCCCGCCACCGGCCGGACCCGTTCCGCTACGACATCAGCCGGATCTGACCGCCCGTCGATGCCGGTAGCCCACCGTCTTGTCGATGTACTCCACCGCGTCGGGGGTCGTGCAGTTCGTCTCCCCGTGGTCGACGTCGACCGTGCCGATCCTGCGGGCTGCCGACATCGCCTGACGCTGGAGCGCCGCGTTTCGCAGCGCGATCGCGATGACCGCCATGTTCATCTCGTGGCGGACCCGATTGGGACGGTCGTGGATCTCCTGTTCGATCTGGCGGAGCAGGGCGCGAAGCTCCGCGATGGTCCACTCGTCTTCGATCTCGCAGGTCCGGGCGACGATTCCCCAACCGGCGCTCGCCGGCCACTCCCCCAGTCGGTCACGCCACGCGTCGGAACGTGATCGGGCCACCGGCGACCGAGCGACCACGTCGGCCACCGCGCCGGCCACGAGATGGTTGTCGGCGTCACGCACCCACGAGTCGGCGAGCTTCGCGGTGAACCGGTCGGAGTCGACCACCTTCGCGGCCAGCATCCGGGCGTCGTGATTGCCGGTGGCCCACAGGGCAAGGCCGAGCTCGTGATCGGTCTTGATCGTGCGTTCGAGCGCGGCCAGGGCGGCATGGCTGACCCCGAACATCGGCTCGTGCGCGCCGTGGCGGGCGTAGGCGGTGCGGTTCTGCTCGGTTCCCTCGGCCTTGAGCGCCGTCATCACCTCGTCGAGTTCCATGACCCGACGGTAGCCCCTTCGGTCACGTCAGGTCGGCGGCACCGAAGGCCACGCCGAATCGCACGCACCAGATCACGACCGTGGAGTAGCGTTCCAGGTCGACATCGGCCGGTATCTCGTAGTTCTGGTTCCCGATGTTGCCCACGAGATCCCCGAGGTCGACGAAGTCGTCGTCGAACTCCCCGGCATCCGCGTCCGCCGGTGCGGCCGACAGGTAGACGTTCAGGTCCGGGCCGTTGTCGGTGGCGAAGTCTTCGAACCGGAGGAACCGCTGACCGGTGCCATCACCCAGGACGGCAGCCGTTCCCGTGGCGGGATGGCTCCGATCGACGAAGGTGCCCGAGACGAGTGTGCGCACCTCAGGCACCGTCGCCGCGGGAGCTTCCTCGCTCGCTGCCGGTGCCGCGGGAGCTTCCTCGCTCACCGCCGGTGCCGCGGGCGGGTCGTCGGTCCCCACCGGTGCCGCGGGCAGGTCGTCGCGCACCTCGGCGGCTGCACCGGAGTCGAAGACCGGGCCGGCCTCGTCGACCTTGTCGTCGATCACGAGGGTCTGGATCCCGAAGACGAAGAACGCGAGGTAGACGGCGGCCGCCGTCAGCACCACACCGATCGGGATGAGCAACTTCAGGTTTCGGGAAAGGAACGAACGCATGGTCGGTCAACGCCGGACCACCCGAGATGGTTCCCGTCAACGGGATTCGGACCGATCGAGGGATCGCAGGACGACGAGGATGACGACTGCCCCGAGAGCCGAACCGATCCAGCCGGACGGGCTCAACTCGAACCCGTCACCCGACAACACCGAACCGATCAGACCACCGACGAACGACCCGAGGATGCCCAACAGGATCGTGCCCAGGCAGCCGAACCGGTGCCCCGTCGGCACCACCGCCCGGGCGACGAGCCCGACGATGAGCCCGGGCAGGATCCACGACAGCCAGCCCAAGCTCAGGACCAGCCTGATCCGGCGCCGGCGACCATGCCGTAGGGGCCCGACGGCCAGCGGAAGCAGTCGCGCATCAGCTGATCGACCTGTTCACGATCGGCCACCCCTTCGGCCACGACCCGGTCGGCCTCGCGCATCATGGCGAAGTACACACGGTTCGCGACATAGCCCCATGATCGGTCGGTGTCCTTCACGACCACCGGGTTCTTGCCCGCCGCGGCCGCGAGGCGGACCACGGTGTCGACCGTCGAGTCGCTGGTCTGCGGCCCCCGAACGATCTCGGCGAGCTTCATGACCGGCGCCGGTGAGGCCCAGTGCCAGCCGATGAACCGGTCGGGACGCTCGGTCCCGGCCGCCATCGCCGCCACCGAGAAGCCCGAGGAGTTGCTGGCGAATATCGTCGACTGGGGGGCGATCGCGTCGAGGTCCCGCCAGAACCGCATCTTCAGGCCGAGATCCTCCGGGATGGCCTCGATGATCAAGTCGACGTCGACCGCCGCGTCGAGGTCGGTCGTGAACGACAACCGGCCGAGGGCGGCGTCGGCTTCCTCGATGGTCAGCTTTCCCCGCTCCACCGCGCTTTTGACACCGAAACGTCCGGTGTCGACACCGGAACGGGCCATCTCGAGGACCTCCTCGCTCAGGTCCCGGCAGATGACCTCATGGCCGGAGATCGCGAGGACCTGGGCGATGCCCGACCCCATGACCCCGGCACCCATCACTCCGATTCGTTCGCTCATGACCCAAGTCTCCCCCACCGGGCCCGATTCGACCAACCGTTCGATTTCGCCACCGTCGCCGACCGGTGTAGCCATCCGGGGTGACCGACGACGCACGATCCCGATCCCCATGGAGGATCTACGCGCTCATCGCCGGGGCGATCGCCCTGTCGACCCTCAACTTCTCGCTCGTCTTCGTCGCCTTCGCGGAGATCCAGGAGACCTTCGACGCCGGCCCGACCACGGTGTCGTGGGCCCTGACCGCGTTCTCGATCACGACCGCGGCGATCTTCGTGCCGGCCGGCTGGGCCGCCGACCGTTTCGGGCGCGCCAACACGTTCCTCGCCGGTTTCGGACTCTTTCTCGTCGGCAGTGCCCTCGTCGCCGTCTCGCCGACCATCGAGCTCCTCATCTTCGCCCGGGTCGTGCAGGCGGCTGGTCTGGCGATCGAGTCGCCGGCCGCGCTGGCCCTGGTCCTCGACGAGTTCCCGGTCGAGAAGCGCTCCACCGCGGTCGGCGCGCTCGGGGCGATCGGAGGGGTCACGATCGCGATCGGTCCCGCGGTCGGGGGCGCGCTCATCGACAATCTGACCTGGCGATGGGCGTTCTTCTCCAACGTCCCGCTGGGCGTCATCGTGTTCATTCTCGTCGCGCCGCGGCTTCCGAGACCGCCCCTCGATCCGGACCGGATCCGCCGAGCCCCGGACCTCGTCGGCGTGATCCTCCTCATGACCGGCGTCGCCGCGCTCGCCCTGGGCATCGTCCAAAGCGACGACTGGGGGTATCTCGATGGTCGAACGGTCGGCGCCGCGACCGTCGCGGTCGTCCTGCTCGTGTGGCTCGTTCGTCGATCGGCCGGACATCCCGAACCGATCCTGCATCTTCCGTTGTTTCACGATCACGACTTTCGGCTCGGAAGCGCCCTGTCGTTCCTCGTGGCGGGAAGCTTCGCCGGCACCTTCCTCGCCTTCGTGCAGCTCATGAACCAGGGGTGGGGATACTCGCTGCTCCGTTCGGGCCTCGCGGTCGGGATGATCCCGGCGGTGGCGGGGCCGATGTCGATCGTCGCCGGCCGCATCGCCGACCGTCGCGGCCACCGCACGGTGATCCTTCCCGGCTCGCTGCTGATGGCAACGGCGGGAATCTGGATGTTCCTCGGCGTCGGCGACGAGCCCCGGATCCTCCAACTGTGGGTGCCGTTCACCGTTCTCTACGGCGTGGGAGTCGGCCTCGCCCATGCCGCCTGCCAGTCCGCGGCCCTCGCGAACGTCGCCGGCGAACGACTCGGTATCGGCGGGGCCATGAATCGGATCATCCAGGACATCGGTCAGACGATGTCGGCCGCGATCGTGATCGCGTTGTTGAGCGGGGCGTCCTCCGTCGCCGATGGGATCCGCTCGGTGATGGTGTTGCTGATCGTGCTCAGTGCCCTGGGCGCACCGCTCGCGGCTCGGCTCCGGTCCCGCGGCCACCCCGTGTCGATGTCGTGACGCCGGATGCGGGGCCGGGTGACGGCGACTGTCACCCCCCTGGCGTACGGTGCGTTCGATGTCCGGACCGACACGATGATCAGCTGTGGGCACTGCGGAGGGCGCCATACGAGCGTGGCCGAAGTGCGCGGGTGCGCGGGCGACGAATCGCCCGAGCCCACGCCGTGGCCCCCGCGCACATCGTCGACGAGCCGGCGGCCGACGGGCCCGCGGGTCGAGCCGGTGGCGCTGACACCCGACTGGGATCATCTCGCCGGCCCTCCTGCTCTCGCCCGCAACGTGGTCGTCTCGCCGGGTCGGCCGCCGCCCCCACCATGGACCGACGCGGCCCGCGTCGTCGTCGACGGCTCGCCCGACGCGGTGATCGAGCTCCGCCAGGCCCGCCGATCGCGCACCCGGCTCGTGATCGAGCTCGACATCGAGCTCCCCCCACACGAACCCGTGCTGTCGGTCGACTACTGGCACCTCGCCCCCGACATCGAGCTCGAGGGTGAGACCCTCCGACACCTCGTCTTCGCCCACTCGGTCGATGGCCGCGAGCCCGAGAGGCCGAGTGTCGACGCGATCTCGCGTGCCGTCGCCGCCGGGGCCTCGATCCGGACGACGGGCCCGGGCGATGTCGACACGCCGGCGGGGCCGGCGTGGGTCGACGGTGGCCCCCTCGACTGGTTCGACCGCGACGATCTCGGCGCCCCGGTGGTGCCCGCCGTGCATCTCGCCGGCGGCTCGCTCGTCGCGACCGGATCGGCGCCGCCGCGTGCCGAGCTCGCATCCGACCAGCTCGCCGCGGTCGCCCACGGGGGCGGTGGTGCCCGCATCATCGCACCGGCCGGGTCGGGAAAGACCCGGGTTCTCACCGAACGGGCCCGCCACCTCGTGAGGGATCGCGGCATCGACCCCTCGACGATCTGCCTGCTCGCGTTCAACGTCCGGGCCCGAGAGGAGATGCAGCAACGCACCGCCGACCTCTCCGGCCTCGAGATCCGCACCCTCAACTCGTTGGCCCTCGCCATCACGGCCGGCCGGTCTCCCTTCGCCGCGCCGACCGACCGGGTTCCGCCCCGGGTCGTCGACGAGCGCGAAGTCCGTCGCGTTCTCGATGATCTCGTCACCGGCCGTCGCCAGGCGATGGCCGACCCTCTCGCCGTCTGGCTGGAGGCGCTCACCGCCACCCGCCTCGGGCTGCGGTCTCCGAGCGCGGTCGAACACGAGTTCGGGGGCGATGTCCGCGACTTCGCGAAGGTGCTCCCCGAGTTTCGCGACCGCCTGCGGCGAGCCGGCGTCGTCGACTTCGACGAGCAGATCCTCGGTGCGATCGAGGTGCTCTGCACCGACCCCTCGGCCCGGGCCGTGGCCCGACGATCGTGCGGCGTGCTCCTGGTCGACGAGTTCCAGGATCTCACCCCGGCCCACGTCCTGCTCATCCGGCTCCTGGCCGGCCCGGCCGGTGAGATCTTCGCGGTCGGCGACGACGACCAGACCATCTACGGCTACGCGGGTGCGTCTCCTTCGTGGCTGATCGACTTCGCCGACCTGATCCCGGGAAGCGCCACCCACGACCTTCGGATCAACTATCGCTGCCCTCCGGCGATCGTCGACGCCGCGACCACGCTCCTGTCCCACAATCGGCGGCGCATCGACAAGGAGATCGTCCACCGGCCCGGCCGCCCGGCCCTCGCCGGCGACCTCGAGATCGTCGACGACGGCGATCCGCTCCGCGCCACGATCTCACGGATCATCACCCTGATCGAGGCCGGTGTCGCACCGGCCGACATCGCCGTGTTGACCCGGGTCAACGCCACCCTCCTCGGACCCATGCTGCGCCTCGCCGAAGCCGGGATCCCGACCAACGCCCCGGTCGACGCGAACTTCCTCGAACGCACCGGGATCTCCGGTGCCCTCGCCTGGCTGAGGGTGGCAGTGGCTCCCGAGCAGGCCCTTCCGGGGCCGGCGATCGACACCGCGATCCGTCGCCCACCACGTGGGGTCAGCCGTCGCCTCGCCGAGTGGGCCGGCGAGCAGCGTTCGCCTCGTGATCTCGAACGGCTGGCCGGCCGGCTCAAGGAGGCCCGGGACCAACAGAAGGTGCTCGATTTCGTCGACGATGTCCGAACGATCCGCGCCCTCGCCGCAGACGGGGCCGACACCGGCGCCCTCCTCACCGCGATCCGCGACGGGATCGGTCTGGGCCAGGCACTGGATCAGCGCCTCGATGCCAGCCGCCGCTCGGTCGACCGGTCGGCCCACGGCGACGACCTGGCCGCGCTGCTCGCCGTGGCCGCGGTGCAACCCGACCCGGCGCGGTTTCCCGACTGGCTGGCCGAGCACCTGGAGGCGAGCGAGCCCGATCCGGCCGGGGTCCGGCTGTCGACGATCCACCGGGTCAAGGGCCGGGAGTGGCCCCACGTCATCGTGCACGACACCACCGCCGGGCTCATGCCCCATCGTCTCGCCGCCGACCTCGAGGAGGAGCGCCGGATCTTCCATGTGGCCATCACCCGTGCGAGTAAGCGGGTCCTGGTCACCGCCGACACACCCGTCTCCCCCTTTGTCGCGCAACTGCACGAGCCCCGCGATCCCACCGCCGAACCCGAACTTCGTCCCGCTCGCACGTCCGCACCGAACCGACGCCGACGCGACGTCCCCGAGGTCGGCGGCGCCACCGAGGCCAGACTCCGGGAGACGCTGAGGTCATGGAGGACCGAGACGGCCCGAGCCGCAGGGGTGCCCGCCTATGTCGTGTTCAGCGACGCGACCCTCCACGAGTTGGCCCGGACCCGCCCGGTCGACGACGACGAGCTCCTCGACGTCTCCGGCATCGGTCCGGTCAAGGTCGAGAAGTACGGCGCCGCGATCCTCTCGATCATCGCGGCCGTGCTCGACGAGGGTCACGAGGATTGACCGTCAGTCGACCACCACGATCGGATCGCCCTCCGGCACCATGATCTGGAGCCCGGGGTCGTAGGTGTAGTAGCGGACCTCATCACCGACGGAGTACTTCCCGGGGCCGAGCGAGCCCGCGCCCATCCCCGGCAACCGAAGCTCGCCGGTCGCGTCGGCCGCGGCACGGAGCGCGTCGGGGGTGAGGACGGGGTCGGCGGTGAGCAACAGGTGTTCGAGGAGACGGAACGCCTGACAGGCCTGGCCGAGACCGCCGACGAGGCCGTCGCTCATCTCCTGCGCCACGAACTCGCCGAGACCGGACCGATTGATCTCGTCGAGACACTGCTGCCAGCCCGGGTCGGCCCGCCACTCGTCGGGCGTCGGCTTGGCTGCGGTCACCCCGATCGCGTCGACGAGCACGTCGGGGTCGTAGCCGCTCGTGGAGATGATCGCCCCGCTGGTCATCTGACCGTTGAGCAGGACGAAGGGAACGTTCGGGCGGTTGCGGTCGATGGCCCGGTTGAACTGCACGAGCCCGCTGATGTTGAGGTACATGTCGGCCCCCGATCCCTCGAGCGCCGCGAACAGGCTGTCGATGGCGCCGGCCGCGGCGACGCTGTCGTCGCCGTAGTCGAGTTGGGTGACCGTCTCGACCACATTGATGCCGGCGTCGTCGAGGAGGGGAAGCACGACCTCGGTTGCCAGGTTCTCGTCACCCTCTTCCCAGTAGACACCGAGGTCGACATCGTCGAAGGTGCCCTGCTCGATCAGCGCTCTCAGGGCGTTTCTGCGCTGGGCATCGACAGCCATCTCACTCGCGAAGAACGGGGCGATGGACCGTTCCTGACGATCGGCGCTCAGGCCGAACATGCCGACATAGGCGGTCTGGTTGAGCTCGGTGACGCACAACGGGTTCTCGTTGAGCATCGCGCCGAGGACGACGAAGACCTCCTCGTCCTGGGTGAGCTCGGTGCAGGTCCGGTCCGACTCGGTGGAGCCGACCGGCAAGAACGTGCTCACCACGATCTCCATCATCCGACCACGGGCACCGCCGCGTTCGTTGAAGGCCTGGGCCCACGCGGGCGCCCAGATCGTCGGATCGATCCCTTCGATGTCGACCCCGAACTCCTGGAGTCGCGCGAAGTCGATCATCGCGACGCCGACCAGGATGCTGTCCTCGGTGACGCCTCGATACGAGGCGGTCAACGGGGCCGCCTCGGAGCCGTCGGTTCCGTCTCCTGCGTCGGTCGGTGGGCCGGTGTCGTCGTCGGTCTCGGCCGGCGGATCCGGAGCCGCCACATCCGGCGACCGGCCGTCGTCGGCTCCGGTGCCCGCCTCGCCGTCGACACCGGCGCCGCCACAGGCGGCGGCCACGAGGGTCAACACGAGCAACAAACCTGTCCGACGACGGCGCATCACGGTCTCCCCGGCTGACAACGCCGGCAGCGTAGATGCGACCGCGCGGTGCTGTCGAAGCACGGGCGGCACCATCATCCCCTCGGGGCGGGGGCAGTCGCGCTCCCTGGCCGGTCGGCGCGGCGCCGGCCTAACCCTCCGCGGACTCGGGCCACTGCGGCGCACGTTTGTCGAGGAAGGCGCGGATGCCCTCCTGGGCGACATCATCGACGGCGTTGTCGCTCATCACCCGCCGGGTGAAGTCGTAGGCATCGATCTCGGTGCGGTCGATCTGTTCGTAGAACGCCTCCTTGCCGATCGCGATCGTGTGCGACGACCAACGGGTGATGTCGGCGACGAGCGCGTCGACCGCGTCGGTCAGTCCGTCGTCGGCGGTGACCATGTTGACGAGGCCCCATTCGGCCGCGGTCGCGGCATCGATCGGGTTGCCGGTCAACAGCATCTGCATCGCCCGCTTGCGGCCGACTGCCCGGGAGATCGGGACCATCGGTGTCGAACAGAACAGCCCGATTCGGACACCCGGCGTGGCGAACGTCGATCTCGAGGTCGCCACCGCGAGGTCACAGGACGCGACCAGCTGACATCCGGCCGCGGTGGCCACCCCGTCGACCGCCGCGATGACCGGCTGACGGATCACGTGAATCGTCGTCATCAAGTCGACGCAGGCGTCGAAGACGGCCCGTGAGGATTCGAGGTCGATGCCGCAGAGCTCACCGAGGTCGTGGCCGGCCGAGAACGCCGGTCCCTCGGCGTCGATGACGACGACGGACGCGGACGCGGACGTGTCGATGGCCCGCAGATGGGCGGTCAACGACTCCATGCGCTCGAGCCCGAGCGCATTGCGGCGATCCGGGTCGGCGAGCGTGATGCGCTCGACATCGCCGTCGAATTCGAATCGGAGTCCGTGATCGATCATGTCCGAGTCTGCCACCTCGGCGGCCTCACCACCCGAGCCGGGCACTTCTGACCGGGCAACGCCCGGCCGGTCACTTCATACCCCGACCGCTCACGTCGCGTTGGCTCACCTCCACCAGCTTTCCCCGACGAACCGCGTAGGAGACGACCCGGTCAACGGTGTGTTGCCCGGCTCGGGCCCGGCCGGTGACGACGTCGAGCAGCATCCCGTTGACGATGGGGAGCAGCGCCACCGCCCGAAACCCGTCGTCGACGCCCGGGTTCGAACGTTTCTCCTCCTCGATGAGCTCGAGCGACTCCCAGATCCAGACGTCGTCGACGCTCACGAAACGACACCGGTGGTTGGTGCGACTCTTCGCGACCATGGCGCCCGGACAGACGACGACCTGCCCTTCGATCCACGGATCGGCGCCCAGTCCGTCGCGCGAGAATCCCGTGTCGAAGGTCTCGGCGATGAGGGCCGCGTGGTCGCCGCTCGCGATCGCCCGTCTGCGGGCCTCGTCGGCCAGCGCCTCGGCGAGATGGTGCAGGACGTCGTCGGGCAGCTTCGCTGCCAACTCGACCGCGGTCTCGGGATCGTCGGTGAGATGACGGACGATCGTTCCGTATCGACGGGTTGCCATCTCGCAGTCTGCCCGGCCGCCGGCACACCGCGGCGTTCGACTGGAGACGAACATCTGTTCGCCCTATGATGCGGAGATGGCATCCAGCGCGACGATCCTCCATGCCGACCTCGATGCCTTCTACGCATCGGTTGAGCAGCGCGACCAGCCCCGGCTCCGGGGACGACCGGTCATCGTCGGCGGTGGTGTCGTCCTGGCCGCGAGCTACGAGGCCAGGCGCTGCGGGGTCCGGTCGGCGATGAACGGCGCACAGGCGCAGATGTTGTGTCCGACCGCGGTGTTCGTCGAGCCGCGGATGGACGCCTACGCCGAAGCCTCGGCCGCGGTCTTCGAGCGCTTCCGCGACATCACCCCGTTCGTCGAACCCATCTCGATCGACGAGGCGTTCCTGGAGGTCGGCGGGGCCGAGCACCTCTTCGGGCCGGCGCCACAGATCGCAGCGCAACTCCGTACCCGGGTGCTCGTCGATGTCGGGCTTCCGCTGTCGGTGGGCGTCGCCCGCACCAAGTTCCTGGCGAAGGTCGCGAGCGCCCAGGCGAAACCCGATGGGATTCGCCACGTCGACCCGGGCCGGGAGCTCGACTTCCTCCACCCGCTCCCGGTCGAGGTGCTGTGGGGGGTGGGGCCGGTCACTGCCGCGAAGCTCCACGACCACGGCATCGACACCGTGGGAGACCTCGCGGCGAGTGGACGGGCCGACCTGCAGGGATACCTCGGTCCCCATGCCGGTCGGCATCTGCGCGATCTGGCCCACAACCTCGATCCCCGTCCGGTCGACGCCCGGCGACGCGATCGATCGATGGGTGCCCAGCGGGCCCTGGGTCGACGAATCCGCACCCGCGCCGAGCTCCGCCGGGAGGTTCTCGCCCTGACCGAGAAGGTCGCGGCCCGGCTGCGCACCGCCGACCGGGTCGCCCACACCGTCACCGTGCGCTACCGCTCCGCGGAGATGCGCCACGAGAGCCGCTCCCGTACCCTGTCCGAGCCCTCGCAACAAACCGAGCTCCTCACCCGCACCGCCGACGAGCTCCTCCTCGACCTGATCGACGGACCCCACGGCCCCGGCGGCCACCTCGGCCGGGTGGGCTGCACCCTGGTCGGCATCACGCTCTCCCGCCTCGGCCGGCCCGACGCCGTCCAGTTGGCCCTGCGCTTCCCCGACGATGGCCGGGCCACCGACGAGCTCGACCGGATGGTCGACGACATCCGGGGCCGGTGGGGCCGGTCGGCGGTCGCCCGGGCATCGCTGCTCGACCGCGCCGAGGGCATCCCGAGCCTCGTCCGGCCCACCGCGCTCGACGCGACATCCGGGCCGTGAAGCGGTTTCGGCCGCCGCACCCGGGTGGTAGACCCGAGGGAATGGACATCGACGAGGCCCTCACCTGGGCCACCGGGCGCCGCAATGGTGTCCTCATCACGTTGCGGCGCGACGGGCGAGCCCAGAGCTCCGACGTCGCGTTCGCGGTGATCGACGGTCGGATCGACGTGTCGGTCACCGACGACCGGGCCAAGACCCGCAACATCGCCCGCGACAACCGGGTCGTGTTCCACCTCACCGATCCGCCGTCGTGGTCCTATGTCTCGATCGACGCGCTCGCCGAGCTGTCACCGGTCGCCGAGGCCCCCGACGATTCGACGGTCGAAGAGTTGATCGCGCTCTATCGGGCCGTCGCCGGTGAACACGACGACTGGGACGAGTTCCGCCGCGCCATGGTCGCCGAGAAGCGGCGCGTGATCCGACTCCGTCCCCAGTCGGTGACGGGCCAGATCCACTGACATGGACCGTACGTTCTTCGAGCACGTCCTCGACGCGTTCGAAGGTTTCGTCGACGACCACGGCGAGATCCGTTCGAGCCGGCATCGACGAGGGTTGAAGGTCTGGTTCGAACCGGCCCAGCACCCTGCCCGCGAAAACCCTGCCCGCGAGCACTATGAGGCGCAGCTGATCCGGATCGACGGGGACGCGGCGCTCGAGATCGGGTTCCATGCCGAACATCGAGACGTGGCCGACAACCAGGCCGTCCTCGACCGGCTCGACGGGGCGCCGTCGTGGCAACGGGCCCTCGGGCCCGACGCCGTCGCCGGTGTGTTTCTCGGCGCGGACAGGTGGCGGCGGATCTCCGAGGTCTGGGAGCCGCCCGACCCCGACGCGCCCATCGAGATCGCCGCTCGGCTCGCCGACTACGTCAACGCGATCGAACCCCGGCGTCGTGCCACACTGACGACGTGACCGACCCGACGCCGACCCTGCCCGCGACCCGAGGCCTTTTCTGCAACCGCACGCTCAACCTCCGCGGTGTCCGGGCCATCGGCTACGACATGGACTACACCCTCATCCACTATTTCGTCGACGAGTGGGAACGGGCCGCGTTCGAACACGCCCGCAGCTTCCTGGCCGAGAACGGATGGCCGGTCGACGACCTCGAGTTCGACCCCGAGGCCTACACCCTGGGCCTGACCTTCGATCTCGATCTCGGAAACCTGGTCAAGGCCACCCGGTTCGGCTACACCGTCCGGGCCCAGCACGGGTCGAACCACCTGTCGTTTCGTGACCTGCGCGACACGTACTACTGCATCGTGGTGGACCTCGCCGAGGACCGCTTCGAGTTCATGAACACCCTCTTCGAGCTGAGCCGGGCATCGTTGTGGTGTCAGCTCGTCGAGCTCCACGACGAATCCCCCCTGCCGGGGATCTCGTCGTACGCACATCTGTACCGTGCCATCGACGAGGCCCTCGGCACCGTTCACTCCGACGGCTCGTTGAAGGCCGACATCGTCGCGGAACCCGAGCGGTTCGTCGACTCGGATCCCGGTCTCGTCCCCACCCTTCAGGACCAACGCCTCGCCGGGAAGCAGCTCCTGTTGATCACGAACTCCGAATGGAGCTACACGCAGTTCATGATGAGCTGGTCGTTCGACCGGTTCATGCCGACGGGTGAGACCTGGCGAGACCTCTTCGACGTCGTCATCGTGGCCGCGGCCAAACCCCGGTTCTTCTCCGAGGCCGGCCCGATCTACCGGGTCGTCGACGAGAAACGAGGGCTGCTCGAACCGCACCTCGGACCGCTGGTCCCCCACGAGGTGTACCACGGAGGCAACGCCCGGATGGTCGAACAGAGTCTCGGTCACGAGCCATCGCAGTTCCTCTATGTCGGCGACCACCTCTTCGGCGACGTCCACGTCACGAAAGACGTCCTGCGGTGGCGGACGGCGCTGATCGCCCGCGAGATCGAGGCCGAGGTCGAGGCCGCGGCGGAGTTCGCGGCGACGAGCGAGACGCTCCGTCTCAAGATGGACGAGAAGATCGCGCGCGAACGGGTGCACTCCCGGCTGCGACTCGAACGGCGACACAAGGTGGTCGCCGGGGAACCCCACGCCGACCTCGATGCCGCGGTCGAGGCGGCCGCGGCGGCGGTGGCCGAGATCGACAAGGAGATCGCGCCGCTGGCCCGGGCCGCGACCGAGCAGGGCAGCCCCACCTGGGGTCCCCTGATGCGGGCCGGCGCCGACAAGAGCCTCTTCGCCCGCCAGGTCGAGAAGTACGCCGACGTCTACACCAGCCGGGTCAGCAACTTCCAGGCCGAGACCCCCTACGGCTACCTGCGCGCAGCCCGAGGATCGCTCCCCCACGACACCGCGATCGGCTGAACCCGGCCATGTCCACCTTCGTGTTCGTTGTCACACGACCCGCGTGGCGCGCCCCGACGGCTCCAGACTGATCCGATGGTCGCACGCATCGGGGTCTGGTGTCACGAGAATCGATGGCGGGCGGTCGGCCTGTGGGCGATCGGTCTGGCGGCACTCATCGCGTCGGTCGTGATCGTCGGCGACGGGTTCGACGCGGAACAGAGCATCCCCGGATCGGAGACGGAGCGGGGTTTCGAGGTGCTCGACGAGTACTTCGACGGTGTCGGCAACGGACTCAGCGGACAGATCGTCTTCACGGCTGAACAAGGGGTCGACGATCCCGAGGTGATCGCGGCGATGAGCGAGATGTTCGACGCGGCCGACGAGATCGAGTTCGTCACGATCGTCTCTCCCTACGAGGGTCGCGGCGGCGCCATCGCCGACGACGGCACGGTCGCCTTCGCCGAAGTCGCCCTCGACCGAAAGGTCAGCGAGGAGGAATCCGGGCAGATCGGCGACGAGATCGCCGATCTCATCCCTGATCTCGACGGGCTCACCGTCGAGATCGGCGGTGAGGAGCTCGCCGGCTTCGAACCACCGTCGTCCGAGCTCATCGGTGTGTCGTTCGCGGTGTTCATCCTCATCCTCGCGACCGGAAGCGTCCTGGCGATGGGCTTGTCGATCGGCGCCGCCCTGCTCGGAGTCGGTGGCGGACTCGCGTTGACGACGCTGGTCTCGAACATCTCCCACGGTCCCCAGTTCGCGACCACCTTCGCGGTCATGATCGGACTGGGCGTCGGCATCGACTACGCCCTGTTCATCATCACCCGCTACCGCGACGGGCTCCACGAAGGGGCCACGTCGACCGAGGCGATCGCGAAGGCCATGGCCACGGCCGGCCGAGCCGTCCTGTTCGCCGGACTCACCGTCGTCTTGTCGCTGCTCGGCCTGATCGCGATCGGCCTGCCGTTCGTCACCGGCATCGGCGTGTCGGCCGCCTCGACCGTGTTGGTGACCCTGTTCTCGTCGCTGACGTTGCTCCCGGCGTTGCTCGGATTCGCGGCCGGGCGGGTCGAGCTCACCCGAGTGCGCGGTGTCATCGCGTCGGGACTGGTCGGTGCCGGGCTTCTCGGCATCGGGCTGGGCGTCACGGCCCTGGCCGTCGCCTTGCCGATCGCCGCGGCGGTCCTGATCGCCGGGTTCTTCGTCGCTCCGCTCAAGAAGGCCCTCCCCGCCCGCACGGTGAAGCCGCTCACGGAGACGGTCGCCTATCGATGGAGCCGGCTCGTGCAGAGTCGCCCATGGACGGTCGCCCTCGCGGGCACCGCCGTTCTACTCGGCCTGACCGCGCCGATTCTCGGCCTGCGGCTCGGATTCTCCGACGAGGGGAACTTCGCGCAGGACACGACCACCCGCCGGGCGTACGATCTCGTCGCCGAAGGGTTCGGCCCCGGCTTCAACGGGCCGTTTCTCGTCACCGCGGTCGTCAACGACGGCGCCGACACCGCGGTCGTTCCCCGGCTGATCGCCGCGCTCAAAGCCGACCCGGGGATCGCGGCCGTGCTCGGTCCGCTCCCCAGCAACCCGGCCGACCCGAACACGTCCGAGGCCTTCATCATCCAGGCGATCCCCACGACCGCGCCACAGGACCTCGCCACCGAGACCCTCGTCGAGACCCTGCGGACCGAGGTGATTCCCGCGGCCGTCGCCGGCTCGACCCTCGACGTGGCGCTGACCGGCGGGACCGCGGCCGGAATCGACTTCAGCGACTATCTCGCCGGACGAACCCTCCTCTTCTTCGCCGCGGTGTTGACGATCTCGTTCCTGTTGTTGATGGCGGTGTTCCGCTCGCTGCTCGTGCCGCTCAAGGCGGTCGTCATGAACCTCCTGTCGATCAGCGCGGCCTACGGCGTCGTCGTCGCCGTGTTCCAGTGGGGTTGGCTCAGCGACCTGACCGGCATCCAACCCGCCCCGATCGAACCATTCATCCCGATGATGATGTTCGCGGTCGTGTTCGGACTGTCGATGGACTACGAGGTCTTCTTGATCTCACGGATCCGTGAGGAGTACGACCGCACGGGGGATCCCGTCGAGTCGGTGGCCGACGGTCTGGCCGGCACGGCCCGGGTCATCACCGCGGCGGCCGCGATCATGGCGGTGGTGTTCGGCAGCTTCCTGCTCGAGGACAACCGGATCATCCAGCTGATGGGCACCGGCCTCGCGTCCGCGATCATTCTCGACGCGACGCTGGTTCGAATGCTCCTGGTGCCGGCCACGATGGAGCTTTTGGGTTCTCGCAACTGGTGGATTCCCGGCTGGCTCGATCGGCTTCTTCCCCGCATCGAACTGGAAGGTCCGGCCGCGTCGGGGAACTGAGCGGCCGTCCCCGGCGTTTCCTACTCGATGCGTCTTCGTCTGTTCCCGATCGTCGTCGTCGCCGGCGCCCTGTTCGCTGCGAGCTGCGCGGGTTCCGAGCCCGGCTCGGCGCCTCCATCGACGACGGGCGCCGTCCGGGACCCGGTCCAGGTGATCGACTACGGCCCGCCACCCGACGTTCCCACCGGCCCGCTCGGCCCGGGGGTCGAAGACGACCTCGACCTCGTCTTCGACTCGTTGCAGGGGGTCGTCGACCTGGGCGCGATCGGCCGGGTCGCACGCAGCGGCGATGCCCGGCTCGCCTGGTTGTTCAGCGACCTGCTCCGGTTCACCCAACCCGGCAGCGAGCTGAACAACGCCGTGTTCAACGGGTGGCAGACCCTCACCGGCCGATCGATCGACAGCGAACCGGTGGCACGCTGGAACGATGCCACCAACCGGTTGATCGCCTGGGACACGCCCGCTCCCCCGGGCTACGCGCGCTGGAAGGGACAACTCTTCGAGTTGGTCGAACCGGGATGGGCCCCCTTCTTCGCCGACCCCGCGGCCACGATCGACTGGCGCTGGGTCTCGTGGGGCGGGGTGCTCATCGATGACCGGCCCGTCGACCAGACCCGCGCACCGTGCCCCCGCGGCTGCATTCCCGCGCTCAACGATCCCGCGCTCACCGACGCAGCCGGCGGCGATTGGTACCCGGACGACGCCGTGGTGTTCGGTGTGGTCGTCGGCGACGAAGCCGTGGCCTTCCCGAAGAACATCATGGAGGTCCACGAGATGGTCAACACGACGATCTCGGGCCGCCGCATCGGCATGCCGTACTGCACGTTGTGCGGATCCGCGCAGGCCTACTTCACCGACCAGGTCGCCGACGGGGTGGATCTCGACGGCAACGACACGTTCGAGCTCCGGACGTCCGGTTTGCTCAACCGTTCGAACAAGGTGATGTTCGAGCTCCACACCCGGTCCGTGTTCGACACCTTCACCGGCGTCGCCGTCACGGGGCCACTGCGCGAGGCCGGGGTCGCCCTCGAACAGCTCACGGTGCAGGTCTCGACGTGGGGCGACTGGAAGGAGTCCCACCCCGACACCGGGATCGTCGCCGAAGACGGAGGGATCGGCCGGACCTACGCCGCCGATCCCCTGGGCGGCCGTGACGACGACGGGCCGATCTTCCCGATCGGTGACGTCGATCCCCGTTTGGGCGTCCAGGAGCCGGTCATCGGCGTGAAGCTGGACGACGGGACGACCGTCGCCTTCGTCACCGCGGCGGTCGAGGACGCGCTGGCCCGAGGCGAGGCCGTCGAGCTCGACGGCGTCACCATCGGGACCGACGGAGGCGGGGTCACCGCGGTGGCGACCGCGACCGGGGAACCCGTCGCCGCCCATCAGGCCTTCTGGTTCGCCTGGAGCCAGTTCAACCCGCGAACGAGCCTCTGGGGGGCCGGAAGCTAATCGCGGCCCCGGAGGCGATCGATCTCCCGACGGTCGCGTTTCGTCGGACGACCGGTTCCCTGATCGCGGCGGGCGAACACCGCCGCGTCCGGCCTGGCGCGGGCCACGGGGGGTGGCGAGCGGTCCTCGACACATTCCGCGGCGCGTCGGGCCGAGACCCGCTTGCCGATCGTCTCGACGACGACGTAGACGACGGTGCGGTCGCGCCGGTGTGCGGTGACGACATCGCCGACGTCGACCTTCGTCGCCGGCTTCGCGACGACACCGTTCACGAGCACACGACCCGTCGCGCAGGCGTCGCCGGCCCGGGTCCGGGTCTTGTAGACCCGCACCGCCCACAGCCATTTGTCGACTCGTTCAGCCATGCCCGAGTCTGTCAGCATGGCGGCCATGCCCGCGGTCATCTCCGTCTTCTGCCCCATCGCCACCTGGCCGGAGACCACGTCGAGCGCCGCGATCGCCGACCCCGGGCTCGAATCCCCCGCCCCGATCGGCTGATCCCGGTGTCGATCCCGGCGGCCCGACCCCCGCAGCGGCGCGCCCGGTGAACCCGACGCTTCGCCGCCTTCCGCAGCTGATCATCGGGCTGATCATCTTCGGAGCCGGTCTCGGCCTGGTGGTCCAGGGGTCGAACGGACAGGGCCCGTGGACGGTCCTGCACGAGGGGCTGTCGAACCACAGCCCGTTGACCATCGGCACCGCCACCGTCGCGACCGGCGTGGCCGTGCTGATCGCCACCCTCGCGATGCGGGTGCGGATCGGAGTGGGCACGCTGCTCAACATCGCCCTGATCGGACCGGCGACCGACATCGTGATCTGGCTGGTCGATCGACCCGACGGCGCGGCGGCGCGCGCCGTGCTCACCATCGCCGGGCCGATCCTGGTCGCGCTCGGATCCGGCCTCTATCTCGGTGTTCACCTGGGACCCGGCCCCCGCGACGGCCTCATGACCGGCCTCCACGACCGAGGGGCCAGCATCCGGACCTCACGGTTCGCCATCGAGGCCGCCGCGTTCACCGCCGGCGTGGTCCTCGGTGGGACCGTCGGTTGGGGAACGATCTGGTGGCTGGTGTTCATCGGACCCGGTGTGCAATGGATGTTGCCCCACTTCGACCGCGGCCCCGTCGGGCGACCCTGACGAACCCACGGCCCTCGCGCTAGGTTCGGCCCACCCGGAGGGAGACCAATGGAAGTACCGCTGACCATCGCCGACCACATGCGCCGGGCGTCGCTCGTCTACGGCGACCGGGTCGGCATCGTCGACGAGCCCGATCAACCGGCCGCCTCGCTCGGCGACATCACGTATCGTCGGTTCGAGGAGCTCGCCACCGGCCTCGCCGCCGGGCTCGACGAGCTCGGCCTTCCCTTGGGCGCCCGGGTCGCGATCGTGTCGCAGAACGCCGCCCGGCTTCTCGTGCACCTGTTCGGGACGAGCGCGTTCGGCCGCGTCGCCGTCCCGATCAACTTTCGTCTCAGCCGCGACGAGGTCGACTACATCGTGCAGCACAGCGGTGCCGAGGTGTTGATCATCGATCCCGAGCTCGAGGGCGCGCTCGGCGACATCGAGGTCGCCCATCGTTTCATCGCCGGGGAGGAGAGCGACTCGCTCTACCGACTCGGGGTCGAGCCGATGCCGTGGGAACCCTCGGAGGGCGCCACCGCCACCATCAACTACACGAGCGGCACGACCGCCCGACCCAAGGGCGTCGAGATGACGCACCGCAACCTGTGGATCAACGCGGCGACGTTCGGATGGCACACCGGGGTCAACGACCGCGACGTCTACCTCCACACCCTCCCCATGTTCCACTGCAACGGGTGGGGCATGCCCTACGCGATGACGGGCATGGGTGCCCAACAGATCGTCCTGCGCAAGGTCGACGGTGCCGAGGTGCTCCGCCGCGTCGACGAGTACGGCGTCACCATCATGTGTGGGGCCCCGGCGGTCGTCGCCGCGGTGCTCGACGCCGCGGCCGAATGGGACGGCGACATCCCCGGCCGCGATCGGGTCCGCATCATCGTGGCCGGTGCACCACCACCGACTCGAACGATCGAGCGGGTCGAGACCGAGCTGGGCTGGGAGTTCATCCAGATCTACGGCCTCACCGAGACCGCGCCGCTGTTGACCATCAACCGCACGCGGGCCGAATGGGATGACCTCACCCCGGCCGAGCGGGCGGTGCGACTGTCCCGCCAGGGCAACGCGGCGCTCGGTGTCACGATGGCGACCGACGAGTCCGGTGAGGTGCTCGCCCGGGGAAACGTCGTCCTCAAGAGCTATTGGGACAATCCCGAGGCCACGGCCGACGCGCTCGCCGGCGACTGGTTCCACACCGGCGACGGTGGCTTCATCGACGACGACAACTATGTGAACCTGCAGGATCGCAAGAAGGACGTGATCATCTCCGGTGGCGAGAACGTCTCATCGATCGAGGTCGAGGACTGCCTGTTCTCCCATCCGGCGATCGCAGAGGTCGCGGTCATCGGTGTGCCCCACGAGAGATGGGGCGAGACGGTGAAAGCCCTCGTCGTGCTGGCCCCCGGCACCGAGGCGACCGAGCAGGAGATCATCGATCACTGCCGCGACAGGATCGCCCACTACAAGTGCCCGACGACCGTCGAGTTCCGCGACGAGCTCGCCCGCACGGCCACCGGCAAGCTCCAGAAGTTCAAGTTGCGGGCCCCCTACTGGGAGGACCACGAGCGGGCCATCAACTGATCGTTTCGGGGCCCACGGTCACGACGGCGGCGGGCCGGGCACGACCCAACCGACGCCGTCGACGAAACGGGCGTTGCTCGGCGGGTCACGGGGATCGTCGGGATCCATCACCCAACCGTGACCTTCGACCCAGGTCGGCGCACGCCACTTCTTCGGCTCCGGCCCGGCGACACCGCCATCCTCGGTGACCGGCTCGCCCGTCCACGCGGGCAACCCGACCGAGTCGGGCGGTCGGGCTCGGGTGGGCAGCGTGGGGCGGGGTGGCACGGGAATCGACGGAGCCGGCGGCGGAGTCGGCAGCGGTGAGGGGGTGGGCGGGACGACCGGGGCAGGAGCGGGGGTGGGCCGCGGGGCGACGGGCGCGGCCGGCATCGCCGTCGTCGGTGCCGCCGGTCGTGACGAGGCCGGCGACGGTGACGGTGACGGTGAAGAAGCGACGGGCGTCGGCCGGGCGATGGTGGGCGCCGGAGTGGGGGGCGCGGCGGCCGGCGGCGGTTGTCGGGCCGACGCACGGCTCGCCCGCGCCCGATCCTTGCGTCGGCCGGGATCGGGCCAGAACATCGACGACGCGAGCAACACGATGCCCACGACGGCGAGCACGATCGAAGGGATCAGCGCGGCGCGAAGGACCGCGGCCAACAACGCCGCGAGGACCTCGGCCTGGTCAGGGGCGAACCGGCGGATCAGACACGGAAGACCGAGGCCGACGATCAGGTAGAAGGCCGTGGTGCCGATCGCCCAACGGGCGGCCTTGCCGAGAACCTGCGACCGGTCGCTGGTGGTCAGGAAGGCCAGCAGCGCCAGGGTGACGGCGATCCCGGCCAGCAGCGGCACCGAGCGTTCGAGAAACCCTTTCACCGGCGACGCGTCGGGTATCCGCTCGGTCGGCAGGTCGACCTCGAACGAGTCGGGTATCTGCTCCGCGACGGTGGGGGCGAAGATGCCGATTCGTTCCTTCGACGACTCCAACGCGGGGCCGAGATCGATCGTCGCCGGCGCGTCGTCGAGTCCGAGAAAGGCCCGATGCGTGGTGCCGAGCGACGCGATGATCAGATCGCGCACGACCGGGTCGGTGAGGATGATCTCCACGCCGGCCGCGACCTGTTCGTCGTCGAGCTGGACAGAGTCCGGCATCGCCGCTTCGAGCGCCGTGCCGATGTTGTTCCCGATCTGGTCGACGACCGCCTCGTTGTCGAGCAACTCCTCGGCGATGGTCTGGGTGCGGGTCTCGTCGAAGACCGTGCGCAGGGCGAGGAAGCCCCACCACGCGAAGGAACCGATGAGCAGGGCCGGGCCGAGGATGATGCCGGCGATCACGCGACGAAACACGGCACCCATGTTCGCACACGGGGCCGTGTGCCCCGTGCCAGGCGACGCGGCGGGTCGAGCGCCGGACGGTCAGCCCCGGGGCGGGGAGATGCAGGGTTCGCCGCCGCACACGTCGATCACCGTTCCGGTTCGCAAGAACGCGTCGATCTGTTCGACGGCGACGATGTGACGCCGGGGATCCTCGTGGGGGTCGATGCCCTCGTCGGGGGCGATGTTCTCGATCGGCGCGACCGGCGCGCCGCTGTCCCACATCACCGTGGCCGATCCGTCGTACGGATAGCTCTCGATGCGGGGAATGCCCCAGAACGGGTCCACGTCGGCCGAGCGCGTCTCGCCGACGGCCGGCCACACGACCGCGGCACCCATCGACCGGGCCATGACGTCCAAGGCGACGTTGGCGACCTGGAAGTCCCCGAGCGCCCCGTGCAGGAGCCCCTGCTTCTCGTCGAGCCCGTCGAGCGGCTCGCGGTAGTAGTTGACGTACCCGTTGCCTTCGCCGCGGTCCCACAGCATCTGGATGAGGAGCAGGAGCTTCGCCTGGTCGAGCTTGTCGGGATAGGCCGGATCGAGAATCGCCTGGTAGAGCTCGAAATCGACGCTGCGGTTCAGCAACGTGCTGTAGTTGACGCCGGGCACGCCGAACACGCCGATGTCCCAATCGGTGGAGACCGCGGTCGACACCGGGCCCATGATCCCGCCCTGGCTGATGCCGTAGTAGGCGAGCTGCTCGGTGTCGAGCAGTGCCTCGCCGCCGGCATCCCGAAAGGCCGGGTCGGCCACGAACCCGTCCGGGTGGCGCATCAACCGCCCCAGGAACAAGGTGTTGAGATGACCCTGGAGCAGACGATCGGCGAGGGTCGGGAACCTGGACAGCTCCCCGAGGACCTCGATCGCGTTGAGCGTGTCCTCGTCGGCCATTCCGATCAGGTCGGTGCCGCAGATCACCTGGTTGAAGTTCTCGGCGAGAAGCCTCGGACCGGCCGACGTGACCTGGCCGCGGGTTCCGAGCAGCCCGTGGCCGTAGATCACCCCGCCGCCGGGGTCGTCGGCGGTCGTGTTGTCGCTGATCATGCAGCGGTAGACCGAGGCGAAGGTGCCGTTGACCTCCGGGAGGTCGGGATCGCCGGCCAGGTTCAGTGAGCTGCCCGGCTCTCCCTCTCCGGTCAGGTAGAGCGGCACGTCGTAGGTGCCCTCGATGATCGTGTACGTGTCGTCGCCGTTGCGGGTGACCGAGTCGACGGTGAACGCCGGTGCGTCGTCTCCGAGAATGCCGAACGCGTCGTCGCGCATGTGGACGAGCGGCCCGGTCAGACTCTCGGTGGAGATCACCGTGAACTCCCAGGCCAGCACCAGGTCTTCCCTCGCGACCCCAGCGGCCTCGAGATCGGCGAACACCCGCTCCATGGCCGGCCGACGCGCCTCGATCTCGGGCACCTCGGTCTCCAGTCGGTCCCGCAACGCCAAGAACGCGTCGGTGGGCGGGATCGCCGTGCCGGACTCGTCGACGAGGTTTCGCAGCCCGATCACGATCCGATGCCCGTTCGGGTAGTTCTGTGCCGGTCGCAGGAAGAGACCCTGACGCTGCGGGTCGGTGGCGTTGGCGTCGAGCTCGGCCCAGTGGGGCCACCGCTCCCCGGTGGTTGCGTCGACGATCACGCTCCCCGAGTCCGCGGCCAGCGACCGGGCGATGTCGGTGATCGGCGGCAACGCCGATCCGGCGGGGTCGACCCCGGGAATGAGCGCGAGGGCGGCGCTACCGGGCGAGAACCCGTCGGCCCGGTTCTGTCGGCTGACGTCGAGGGCCACGCCGGCCGAGTTCGCCGGCAGCGCCGCGGCCGGGAGCGCCACCCGCCGACCAGTCGCGGTGGTCGGGTCGTCCACGGTGAGGGCGTCGCTGGGCAACGGCAGGAGGCACTCGTCGCCCAACAGCTCACAGGTGACGTCGTCGTCGAGCACCACCTCGAGGGTTCCGGCGAAGTCGGGCTCGTCGGGCTCGGGCTCGTCGTCGGAAACGGCGTCGGTGGCGTCGGGCTCGACCGCCGGGGTCGCCTCCTCGGGCTGCGCGCTCGTCTCCGGCTCATCGGGTTCAGTCTCGGAAGCCGAGTCGCCATCGCTCGAACACGCAGCCACGACGAGCGCCCACACGGCGAGGAACGCTGCGACGCGGATCCGGGTGCGGTTCAGGAGCTTGGTGTCGGGGGCTGCGGGATTCGACGTCATGGCGTCGGATCTTCGCGCGAACGCGGGCCCGACGCCGATTCCGACGGTCCCGCCCACCGACCGATCAGACCGTGGGAAGGCCACGGTGCAAGACTGCGACGATGCGAGTCGGGATCGTCCATCCGGGAGCCATGGGATCATCACTGGGTGCGGCCCTGGTGGGAAACGGTCACGATGTCGGTTGGGCGTCGGTCGACCGCAGCGACGCGACGAGAACCCGGGCGAACGCCGACGGTCTCGTCGATGTCGGTTCGCTCGACGCGCTGCTCGCCGGCTCCGACAACCTCATCTCGATCTGTCCGCCGGCGGCGGCGACCGCGGTCGCACGCGAGGTCGCCTCCCGGAGGTTCGACGGCCGTTACCTCGACGCCAACGCCGTCTCCCCGTCGACGGCCCGCACGATCTCCGAGATCGTCACCGCCGGCGGTGCCACCTTCGTCGACGGCGGCATCGTCGGGCCGCCGGCCCGGCATCGAGCGCGCACCGTGCTCTACCTCTCCGGGCCGACCTCGGACTGCTTCGACGTCGCGTCCTGGTTCGACGGCTCGCCGCTCGCCACCCATCTCGTCGACGGCCCGGCGGGCGCCGCGTCCGCGGTGAAGATGGCGTTCGCCGCCTGGACCAAGGGCACCAGTGCCCTTCTTCTCGCGATCCGGGCGCTGGCGGAGATCGAGGGAGTCACCGACGACCTCGCCCACGCGTGGGCCCATCTCACCCCGGATCTTCCCGCCCGGCTGCTCGGCGCCGTCGACGGGGCCGTGCCCAAGGCGTGGCGTTTCGTCGGCGAGATGAACGAGATCTCCACGACGTTCACCGACGCCGGTCTGCCCGGCGGCTTCCACCGGGCAGCCGCCGAGATCTACGCCGAGCTCGGCGCGCTCCGCGATCGGGAGTCGGTCGATCTCGCCGAGGTCATGGCCCTCTTGGCCGTCGGGGTCGATTGAACCATGTGCGACACATTCGCGCGGACCGGCCCGACCGGGACCCTCTTCGCCAAGAACAGCGACCGGCCCCGCGACGAGGTGCAGGTCGTTCGCTGGCATCCACCGCGCCCGGCCGGTCCCGAGCTGCACACGCAGTACCTGCGGATCGAGGATGCCGCGACCCACGGAGTGCTGCTGTCGCAACCGACCTGGCTCTGGGGCGCGGAACACGGCGTCAACGAGTGTGGGGTCGCCATCGGAAACGAACGGGTCTGGGCCGACCGTGACCTCGATGGCCCGCCCGCGCTGATCGGCATGGACCTCGTCCGCCTCGGCCTCGAACGGGGCGGGAGCGCCGAGGAGGCGCTGGCGGTCGTCACGACGCTCCTCGAGCGGCACGGCCAGGGTGGTTCGGGTCGTCCCGACGCGACCGACCCCTACGACTCCTCGTTTCTGATCGCGGATGCCCACGGCGGATGGGTCGTCGAGACCTACGGACGCGAGTGGGTGGCCGCCCCCATCGAAGTCGGCACGTCGATATCCAACCGCTACAGCCTCGGAACCAGCTGGACTCGTGGCTCGGCGGGGATCGACGAGTCGTGGTCCACCCTCGATTGGCACGATCAACACATCGACGTCCGCGGCGCCGATCACCGTCTGAGCGCCACCCGGGCCTGTGTCGCCACGGCCGACGCGCTCGATCCCCGGGCGGCGATCGCCACGCTGCGCGACCACGGCACCGGGCCGTGGGGCGCGCCGGGATCAGGCGACCGCCCGATCCCCCCTCCGACCGAACCGGGCGAGGACCGCTCCGGGATCACCGTCTGCATGCACGGTGAACGGGTTTCCACGACGACCGCGTCGATGGTTGCCTGGCTCCCCGCCGAGGACGGCGAACCGGTCCGGGCATGGGTGTGCATCGGATCGCCCTGCGTCGGCGAGTACGTCGCCGTCGACATGCCCGACGTGCCCGCCCACCTCGCCGACGTGACCGGCTGGCACGAGGCCGCCGCCCGCCGCGATCGGGTCGAGGCCGATCCGGCGGCGCTGCCGGCGATCCGAGCGGAGATCGACCGGCGCGAAGCCGCCACCTTCGCCTGAGTCGCGTGCCAGACTCCGGTCATGCAGATCGACTTCGGAGTGTTCGTTCCCCAGGGCTGGAAGATGGAGTTGGCCGACATCGCCGATCCCCGGGACAAGTGGGCCAAGACGATCGAGATCGCCCGGCTCGCCGAGGATCTGGGCCTCGACTCGATCTGGGTCTACGACCACTTCCACAACGTTCCCCGACCGGCGCAGGAGACCGTCTTCGAGGCCTGGACGACACTGGCCGCGATCAGCCAGGTCACCAGCAAGGTCATGCTCGGCCAGATGGTCACCTGCACCCCCTACCGGGAGCCGGGGCTGACCGCGAAGATCACCGCCAACCTCGATGTGATCTCCGGTGGCCGCCTCATCTGGGGCGTCGGCGCGGGATGGTACGAGCACGAGTTCACCGGCTACGGCTACGAGTTCGCCCGGCCGGCGGCCCGGATCCAGATGATGGAGGAGGCGATCGAGATCGTCACGGGCATGTGGAAGGAACCGAAGTTCTCCTACGAGGGACGCCACTACCGCCTCGAGGGAGCGGAGTGCGATCCCAAGCCGCTGCAACAACCACGACCGCAGGTCCTGATCGGCGGCGGCGGGGAGCAGCTCACGCTGCGGGTCGTCGCGAAACACGGCGACGCGTCCAACTTCGATGGCACGCCGGAAGCGTTCGCCCACAAGGCCGAGGTGCTCAAGGAGCACTGCCGGGTGGTCGGTCGCGACTACGACGAGATCCAAAAGACGAGATCCGGCGAGATCCACATCCGCGAGACCGAAGCGGAGATCGACGCCGAAGGGAACCGTTCGTTCCTCGAACGTTCCCTCGACGATTGGAAGGCCGCACAACTGGTGGGCACCCCCGAGCAGGTCGCGGCGCGGATGCAGACCTACATCGATCTCGGCTGCACGGCGTTCTATCCCTGGTGCAGCGACTATCCCGACACCGAGACGCTCCGCCTCCTCGCCGAACAGGTCATCCCGGAGGTTCGACGGGCCAACTCCTGAGCGGGCCCCCTCAGGATCGCCGCCCGTTGACCAATCCGGCGGCGACCGCCGCCGCGGCGTCGGCTCGGGTGGCGTAGAAGCCCTCCTCGAACGGGGCCCGGACCTCGGCCTTGAACGAGAGATACGCGTTCCACCCGTCGCCCGAGCCGCCGTAGATCGAGCCTCGATAGGTCTCGTCGACCCACACGTCGGCGACGGCCAGGTCGCCGTGGAGCACATGGTCGGGAACCGGTGCCCGGAACTCCTGGAACTCCTTCCGGCGGAGCTCGACGAGGTGGAGCCGCCAGCTGGTGTCGAGCCCGGCGCGACGGCGCAGCCCGTTCGCCGCGACATGGGGAATCTCCACATCGAGTGTCTCGCCCTCGATCACCCGCCGGGTGCCGTCGAGATGAACGAAGGTCGCCCGCCACCACGCGGCCACCACCCGCACGACGATCTCTCCCTCGCCAGTCACCACCTGCGACTCCTTTCCGGCCCACCCGACGCCGCGACGGCACCGAAAGTCGCGAGGTTCGGCCCGGCCCGGCCGGAGCCGGGTGGCGACTCACTCGAGGGTTTGGCACGGGCCGCCGTCGCACACGTCGATCACCGGGCCGTCGGGTTCGATGAACGCGGCCACGATCCGGAGCGCATCGGGCACATCGGCCAACTTCCCGTGAGGGTCCTCACCGGCGCGCGGTGGCGTGTTCGCGGTCGGGGGCGCCGGCGTGCCGAAGTCCCACACGATGTAGCCCGAACCGTTGTAGGGGGTGTTCGGAATCTCGTCGAGGCCGTAGAACGGCACCACGTCGGTCGAACGGCCGTCGGCCAGACCCGGCGCGAGGATCGGGATTCCGAGCGTGCGGGCGAGCTTGTCGGTACTCACGTTGGCGACCTGGTGATCCCCGAACGCGGCGAGGATCAACACGTTCTTCGCCGAGGCGCCGTCATAGGGATCGGTCGTGAGGTGCTGGGCCCAGCCCGCGTTCTCTCCCCTGTCCCACAACATCTGCATCAGCTCCCGGACGAGGGCCTGATCGAGCGGATCGGGATAGCTCTCCGTGAACAGCGGCGAGAAGTCGTCGAAGTCGATGCTGCGGGGCAGCAACAGGTTGTAGCCGAGGCCGGGCACCGCGAGGATCACCTGCGTCCAGTCGCTGGTCAACGCCGACGACGCGCCGCCGAGGATTCCACCCTGGCTGGCCCCGAGGAAGGACAGCCGGTCGCGAGCGACGATCCCGGCGCCGGCCGGGTCCTGGAACGCGGCGTCCGTGACGAAGCCGTCCTCGCCGGCCAGGAGACGACCCATGAGCAACCAGGCGAGGTGACCCTGCTGCATTCGGTCGGGCTGGCTCCGAAACAGGGTCAGTTCCTGAAGGGCCCCGATCACGGTGGGCACGTCGGCGGTGCTCATTCCGAGGAAGTCGATCGCACAGAAGCCGATTCCCACGGCGGCAGCGGCCGCGCCGAGCCCGAGCACCTGGGTTCGGCTACCGAGGAGGCCGTAGCCGTACAGCACGAACGGGGCCGGGTCGTCACCGCTCGCCTGTGTCGGAACAGTGCAGACGAACTCCGTCGTCATGGTCCCGTTGCGGGTCGGGATCCCGTCGGGATCCCCGTCGTTGTTGAACACGTTGCCGGTCGAGCCGTCACCCGTCAGGTAGTTGGGCATCTCGAAACTGCCCGAGACGATGTTCGCGAGGTCTCCCGTCTCGACCTGCTCGACCGTGAACGCCGGCGCGCCGTCTCCGATCTCGGCCCGGGTCTCGGCCCACATGGCCCGGAGTCGACCGGAGATCGACTCGCCGCTGGCCACCGTGAACGTCCAGGCGATCGTCATCGCCGCCGGATCGAGACCGGCCGCGAGGAGCGCGTCGCGGGTGGTGGCGTCGTGTTGATCCGCGGGCGCGGCCATGCGCTCGAGATAAACCGGATTGGCGGCGATCGGCACACCGTCGGTGTCGACCAGGTCGCGCAGGGCGACCAGGAACTCGTGGCCTTCGGCGAGGGCCGCGGCGGGAACGATCATCAGCGCCGTGTTGTCGGGGTCGGTGCCCGACGAGTCGAGCTCGGCCCAGGCCGGGACCCTCTCGCCGGTCGTCGTGTCGATCAGGAGCAGCGAGGAGTCGTCGGTCAACGACGCGCCGATGTCGGTGACCGGGGCCAGCGCCGACGCATCGGGGTCGAGGCCGGGGATCACCGTCATCGGCATCGCCGCCGGGCTGAATCCGTCGTTTCGATTCCATTCGTCGACGCCGATCGGGATACCGGCCGCGTTGGTCGGGGTGCCGTCGACGGGGAAGTCGATGCGCAACCCGGTCTCGGTCGTGGCGTCGGACCGGGTGAAGCGGTCGTTCGGCCATGGCAGCAGACACGCGGCCGGATCGGCCCGATCACAGGAACCGGACGGCACCAGCTCGGGTGGCGCGGTCGCGGTGGTGGGCGGTGTCGTCGACGAGACCACGGCCGGCGCAGACGTCGTCGTGGCGTCACCCGCTTCGGAGGGCGAGCCTCCACCGGAACAGGCCGCGGCGACCAGGGTGATCGAGACGAGAACGGGCAGCGTACGACGCGAGGACATCCGCGAAGTTCAGCATGGCCGGCTCCGTCGCGCCCATCGGGTGACCCGGACCGCGCCGGAACCGGATCTCGTCGCCGGTCCGTCAGCTTCCGCCGGGCGGCGCGGGCTCCGGCGCCGCCTCCGTCCCCACTCGGTTCCGGTCGGCCAACACGAAGAGATAGGTGAGGGAGGGGACCACCAGCACCACTGCCAGCGCGAACGCCACGATCAGGCCCCACAGCGTCGCGGCCGGTGCCGGCGCATCGTCGAGACGCAACTCGTCTACGAGTATCCAGGGATGCTGCGCTACCCCCCATCCGGCGATGACACTGCCGACCGCCCCGATCGCGCTCAGCCGCGCCGCTCGGAGTCGGCCCGACCGCAACAACACGAGGGTCGTTGCCCCGGCGAGCCCCGACGCGACCACGAACACCGACCCGCGACCGGCGAGCCGATCGAAGAGGGTGTCGGCGTCGACCGACAGGGGGACGATGCCGATCAGGGCAACGGTGCCGGTGATGCCGCCGACGACGATGGCCCGGCCCCGGATCCAGTCGGCGAGATCAGTCGCACCGAGGCCTTCGGCGTCGGCCGCGAGGAACACCCCGGCCAGGAAGGTGCAGGTGAGCACCGCGAGGACGCCGCCGAGGATCGATGTCGGGTTCAGCCACGACGACCAGAGCTCGCCGCGGCCCTCTGCAGGCACCCGGCCCGAGGCCACGGCGCCGACGATCGCTCCGAGGAAGAACGGTGTGATCAGCGACGACCCGGCGAAGATCACCCCGGCGATCCGGGCCCATCGTAGGGACGGCGACAGTTTGCGGAAGGCGAAGCCGCTCCCTCGTAGGACGATGCCGAGCCCTGCGAACCAGAACGGGATCGCGAGGGTGCGCATCAGTTGGGCGAACGCGTCGGGGAATCCGGTCCACAAGAAGACGAGAACGAAGATCAGCCAGACGTGATTCGCTTCCCAGACCGGTCCGATCGCGTGGTCGATGAGGCGCCGGAGACGGCCACCCTTGGCCGCGCTTCCCGCCGCGAGATCCCACACACCGCTCCCGAAATCGGCGCCGGCGAAGATCGCGTAGAGCAACACGCCCACGAACATGATCGCGGCGACGGCGTCGACGAGGCTCACGACTCGACCTCGCGTTCGGGATCCGGATCGGCGAAGCCGATGTCGGCGGCCGGCCCGTAGGGCGTCGCGAGATCGGTCTCACCCGCCTGCCAACGTCGCGACATCGACACGATGGTCGCCAACACGCCGAACGTCATCGCGGCGTAGACGACGACCAGCACGGTCAGGGTGACCCAGATGTAGCCGGCGTCGGTAACCGCGTCCTCGGTCCGAAGCACGCCCTGCACGATCCACGGCTGACGACCGACCTCGGTCGTCACCCAGCCGGTTTCCATCGCGATGATCGCCGCGGGCCCGGCGAGGGTCAACGCCCGAAGAAACCATGTGCTCTCGAAGATCCCCACCCAACCGTTGCGTCTCCAGCGCAGGACACCCCAGGCCACGAGACCGACCAGCGCCGTGCCGATCGCGATCATGATCGTGTAGGCGAGGTGGACGACGGCCACCGGCGGACGTTCGTCCTCGGGCACGGCGTCGAGCCCGATCACCTCGGCGTCGAAGTCGTTTTGGGCCAGAAACGACAACAACCCGGGGATCGGGACCTCGATCGCGCCCCGCAGCTCCCCGTCGACGACGATTCCTCCGAGCCGCAGCGGCGCCCGTTCCTCGGTGGTCGTCACGACCTCGATCGCCGCGAGCTTTATCGGCTGGTCGTCGGCGATGCGCTGGCCGGCGAAGTGCCCCACCACCGGCTGCAACGGCGTGGCGACCGCCGCGAACGCGAGCGGAACGATCGCGGCCAACCGATGGAGACGATCGCGATGCCCCTGAAGCATCCGAGCGGCGTAGACCGTCGCCATCGTGAAGCCGACCACCATGACGGCCGCGAGATACATGTGGGTGGCCTGGAGCCAGACGTGGTCGTTGAGGATCGCGGCGACCGGATCGATGTCGACCACTTCTCCGTCGACGATCGAGAACCCGGCCGGGGCGTTCATCCATGCGTTGACGGAGACGACCATGAACGACCCGACCACGCCTGCGGCCATGATCGGAAGCAACATGAGGGAGTGCAGGTGACCAGGCAGCCGCCCCCAGCCGTAGACGTAGATCCCGAGAAAGATCGCCTCGACGAAAAAGGAGATGCCCTCGAGCGCGAACGCCAACCCGACGACGTCGCCGAACTGTTCCATGAGTCCCGGCCACAACAGACCGAGCTCGAAGGACAGGATCGTGCCGCTGACCGCCCCGACCGCGAAGAGCACCGCCCCGATCTTCGACCAGCGTTTGGCGATCTCGAGCGCGTCGTCGTCGCCGTTCAGACCGCGACGGTGAAGGACGAAGATCATCGCCGGCAGGGCCATTCCGAAGCTGGCCAAGATGATGTGCCACCCGAGCGACAGGGCCATCTGACTCCGGGCCGGCAACAGGGCGTCGGACGACGCCAACACTCCCATCACGGACATGGTCGCCATCCTCTCGCATCCGAGTCTGTCGTGCCGCGCTGGGCGATCATGGTCGGGTGAATCCCGTGACGCGCACCCGATCGGCCCGTCGCGAGCTCGCCCAACTCATCCGGAACATGACCGCCCACCACACGATGCTGGTGGCGAGCGGGGTCGCGTTCACGTGTGTGTTCGGCCTGATTCCCGCCATGATCGCGGTGGTGGCCGTCTACGGCCTGGTGGCGGCGCCCGCGGACGTGGAGTCACACCTCCGACCGTTCATCGAGGCGCTGCCCAAGGACGCCGGCGAGCTGCTGATCGATCAGTTGCAAAACGTGACCCAGGTGGATGATGCCGAGATCACGATCGGCCTGGCGCTCGGCCTTTTCGGCGTGTTGTGGGCCATCTCGAGCGCCCTCAACGCGATGGTGATGGCGGTCCGCATCGCCCATGAGATGCCGAGCCCGCACAACTGGCTCCAGGGAAGGGTCTTCGCGATGAAGCTCAGCTTCGTGGCGGTCCTCGCGACCGCGTCGATGATCTGGCTGGTGGTGGTCGTGCCCCCGCTTCTCGACCGGGCCAACGTCGGCGGGGCCTACCGGTGGGCCGTGTCGATCGGACGCTGGCCGGTCGTCATCATCGTCACCATGACGGCCCTCGCGCTGTTCTATCGATCAGTCGTGGGCCACCGCACCGGGCGGTATCACTTCATCAGCGTCGGGGCGATCGTCGGCACCACGATCTGGGTGCTGAGCACCTACGGGTTGAGCGTCGCCTACGGCTACATCGGGCGCATCGAGTCGACCTTCGGATCTCTCAGCGCGGTGGCCGCCCTGATGGCATGGCTCTACCTCACCGCCCTCGCGGCGTTGATCGGTGCCGAGGTGGACGGTGCCCGGTTCCACCGCAACGGGGGGACCGACCCGGCTCAGCCATCCGGCACCTCGGGATAGGGGGCGTCGCTCCACTCCCGGGCGAGATCGGCGAGCGCCAACAGGTCGGCGCCGGTCGACGCCGCCGCGGCACCGATCGGCGGCGCCAACTCACCGAACGCGATCTCGCCCCGCTCGGCGCGCCCCACGACCTCCACGGGAAGCCGAACCAGCGCCGAGAACTCCGGTGCGGCCAGGCGGGTCGTTCCCCGCGCCGCGAGGGCAACCGCCCCGGCCACCGGATGCGGCGCGCCGAGGCGGCGAAGTCTTCGGGCGAGATGCTCGACGACGTCCGTCGGATCGAGCCCGGTCACGCCGCGAACCATCCGTGATCACGCAACTCGGCGAACCGCTCGTCGTCGCACACCTTGGCCCACACCCGGTCACCGTGGCGTTTGCAGATCTGGCGGATCGTGGCCGGTCGTTTACCGAAGCGCCGACCGACGGTGTCGGCCGGCGACGGGTCGCCGAGGCCCTGCTGAAGCCGGTACTCCCAGTAGATCTCCTGATGGGCGGGGGTGCCGACGGCCCGAATGGCCTCGTCGAGCAGCCGAACCTGCGGATGGCGACCGATCAACACACCGAGATCGTCGCCGGCCAGGTCGACCACCGCACCGCCATTGCGGGAGTCGGCCTCGCCGGCGAGGTCGTCGAGCCCCTCGACGAGCTCGACGGTGCGATGGCCGATCGAGCGGGCGACCTCTGCTCGGATCGCCTTGTGGGCCCAGACCCACGGGCGGGCCCCGCCGGGGCGCCATCCTCCGGCCCGAAGGAAGATCACATCGCAGGCGTCGAGGGTGAGCCCATCGAGCTCACCGTCGTTTCGCACGAGTTCGTGACGACCCATCTCCTCGACGATGCGTCGGACCACCCAGCGCACCGTCGGCCCGAACTGCTCGATGAACACGAACAGAAAGGCCGCATCACCGGCCGCCATACCCGCCATCGTCGATTCGAGAGGGTCTTCGGATTCGCTCATCTCGTCTCCTTCGTAGGGAAAGTTCGTGACACCGATCGGGCCACACCGACATCATGCAGAGGGGGTCTGACACTGCTGTCGTGACCCGCCCTCGGTGTGACACGATGCAGACGTGTCCGAACCCGAACTTCCCGAACTGCTCGACGAGCTCCGAGCGACCATCGAGCGCAGCGAATCGTTGTCCGACGACGATCGGGCCCGTCTCGACGGTCTCGTCGCCCGCGTCGAAGCGGTCACCGACGAGACGACCGACGACGAGGCCGACGAAGGCCTCTTCGAACAGCTCGACGACGCCCTGTCCCGCTTCCAGACCGAGCACGTCACGCTCGTCGCCACGATCAACCGCATCGCCAACGTCTTGAGCGCCGGCGGGCTCTGAGCCCGCCCCTGCGCCCCGCGGGCATCAGGAGGCGAAATCCCACCCTTCGCCAGCGTGGTAGCGGGACAGCACGTTCTTGGCGATCAGGATCCGGTGGACCTCGTCGGGACCGTCGGCGAGCCGAAGCGTCCGCGCGCCCTGGTACATCGCAGCCAGTGGCAGATCGCCGGTCACCCCGGCCGCCCCCCACACCTGGATCGCACGGTCCACCACCCGCTCGTAGGCGGCCGGAACGAACACCTTGATCGACGAGATGTCGGTACGGGCATCAAGGCCCGCGGCCATCTTCTCGGCGCAGTTGATCGTCATCAGCCGGGCCGCTTGGATGTCCATGTAGGACTCGGCGATGAACCCCTGCATGAACTGCTTCGTCTCGAGCAACCCGCCGTGGACCTCGCGCACCATCATTCGCTCCACCATGAGATCGAAGGCCCGCCACATCTGTCCGATGGAGTTCATGCAGTGGTAGATCCGGCCGGCGCCGAGGCGGTCCTGGGCGGCCTGGTGGCCGCTGCCGGTCCGTCCGAGCTGGTTGTCGAGCGGCACCCGGACGTCCTCGTACCTGATCTCGCAGTGATCGCTGTCGCGCCCCCACACGTTGATGCCCCGCAGGATGTGCACCCCCGGCGTGTCCCGCGGGACGATGATCTGCGTCATCTTCGCGTTGGCGTCGGCGGGGCCGTCGACGTCCTCGGTGCGACACATCACGATGAAGAAGTCGGCCCGCAGCCCGTTCGACGTGAACCACTTGTGGCCGTTGATCACCCACTCGTCGCCGTCGCGACGCGCGGTCGTCTTCAGCGAACGCGGATCAGACCCGGCCTGGTCCGGTTCGGTCATCGAGAAACCGGACTCCATCCGGCCGTCGATCAGCGGGAGCAGCCACTTCTCCTTTTGTTCGTCGGTGCCGTACTTGACCAGGATCGACTGATTCCCCGAGTTGGGGGCGACGACGCCGAACAGGGCCGCGGCCATCCCGTAGGCCAGGATCTCGTTCATGTAGGCGAGCTCGAGGAAGTCGAGGCCGGCACCGCCGTACTCCTCGGGGAGATGCGGCGCCCACAGACCCGCCTGTCTCACCGTCTCCTTGATGTGGGAACGCACCTCTCCGGCCGCCTCGATGTCGGCGGGCGACACCTTCTCCCCCGACTGCATCCGCCACAACATGCTCTCGTTGGGGAGGATCTCGCGACTGACGATCCGGGCGGTGAGCCGGCGAATCTCGTTGATGCGTTCGGACACGTTCGGGATGGGCTCCACGGTCATCTGCATGGCGCCAATGCTCGACAACCGGCCCGTCCACGAACAGGGTCGGAGGGCCCTTCCGTCGGCCGGGAGATGTGACCGACGACCCCTCCCGATGTTCGATTCCGGGGTCGTGAACCAGCCGTCAGGCCCGACAATGGGGAAGTGAATCTCGTCCCTCTCCAGCGGGCCTACAGCCGCAGCCGACTGACCATCACCCGCCAGGGTGCGGTGGCCACCGGGCGCGCCCGCCAGGTCGTCGCGCCGGCCCGTCCCTGGCTCTGGATGCTGGTGGGGTCGGCCATTCTCGGCGGCGGCGTCGCCCTGCTGATCCGGGCCGAGCTGGGGCTGTCGCCCTACGACGTGCTGTTGTCGGCGGTGGCCCGCGAGCTCGGCATCACCCACGGCCAGGCCGGCTGGCTCGTCGCCGGTGGCCTGCTCACCCTCGCCACCCTCCTCGGCCGCCGCCCCAGGATCGCGACGATCGCCTGGGTCCTGACGAACGGCGTGGCGATCGACGCCGTGCTCCCACTGTTGGAAGCACCCGACGCGCTCGCCACCCGGATCGCCTTCGCCGCGGCCGGGACCTGCGGGATCGCCGCGGGCGTCGCCCTCGTCGTCCAATCGGGTGGCACCGGCGGCGCGTTCGAGCTGATCATCAAAGCCCTCGGCGACCGGGGACTCAAGCCGGTGCCGGTGCGGGCCGTGATGGAGTTCACGACGCTCGCCACCGGACTCGCGCTCTCCGGGGATGCGGGCTTCGCCACGATCGCGTTCGCGATGACGTTCGGTTCTCTCGTCGTCGGGGCGGAGCGGGCCCTCGAGGATCATCGGGTCGGGCGGGCCCACCGACTGTCCGGCCTGCACTCACCGGCGTGCGGTTCGGTGGCCGGTTCAGATCCGGCCGGCGGCCTCGGCGGCGAGCTCGGCCCGCGTGATCTGTGCATCGACGATGCCGAGGCCTGCTGACCAGAAGCCCGGGTCGGTGAGGTCGCAGTCGACGATCCGGGCGAGATCTTCGGGCCACATCGATCCGCCGGCCCGCAGGAGCGCCAGATAGCTCGGAACGAAGCTCGGCCCCTGCTCCCGATAGTGGGCGTAGACGGACAGCGCCAGCAGCTGACCGTAGGCGTAGGCGTACACGTAGCCCGGCGTCGCGATGAAGTGCGGGATGTAGGACCACCACGACCGGTAGCCGTCGGTCACCTCGATGCTGTCGCCGAACAGGTCTGACTGGGTGCGGGTCCAGTGGTCGGCGAAGTCGTCGACGGACAACTCGCCGATGTCTCGACGATGGGTGTGGACGGCGTCTTCGAAACGGTTCATCGCCACCTGGCGGAACACCGTGGCGATGTTGCCCTCGACTTGTTGGGCGAGCAGGGCGAACCGGTCGCCGGGATCGGAGGTCTGGTCGAGGAGGCGTTCGAACGTGACGGTCTCGCCGAACACCGATGCCGTCTCGGCCAGGGTCAGCGGCGTGGACTGGTGGAAGATGCCCTGCGGGCGGGCCAGGTAGCCGTGCAGCCCGTGTCCGAGCTCATGGGCGAGGGTGAGGACGTCTCGGGGCGTGGCGGTGTAGTTGAGGAACACGTAGGGGTGATGCGACGGCACCGTGTAGGCGCAGAACGCGCCACCCTGCTTGTGGTCCCGCACCGGGGCGTCGATCCACCCTTCGGTCAGGAACCGATCGACGACGTCGGCCAACTCGCCGCTGAAGCTCGCGTAGGCGTCGCGCACGATGGTGCACGCCTCGGACCACGGGACGTGGGTGTCGGTTCGCGCGACCGACGAGCTCCGGTCGTAGTCGGCGAGCCGCTCGACGCCCAGCACGCGGCGCTTGAGCGTGTACCACCGCTGGGGGAGGTCGTAGCGGGCGACGACCGCGTCGACGAGGGCCCGGACGGACTCGTCGCTCGCCTCGTTGCGTTGGTTCCACGCGGTGATCCACGACGGGTAGTCGCGAAGCCGGTCGTCGGTTCGTTTGTCCGCGAGCAGGGTGTTGAAGACGAACGCCCGGGTCCGAAGACCGGGTTCGAGGCCTTCGGTGATCGCCTCGGCCGCGGCGCGTCGGACCGGACGATCCGGGTGCACGAGGCGGGCCAGACCGGCATCGAGGGGAACCTCGTCGCCATCGAGGCGAACGCGGATCGCCGAGGTCAACTCGGTGAAGAGCCGGACCCACGCGCCGCGTCCCGTCGGCGCCTTCGTCGCGAGGAGCTTCTCCTCGGTCTCGGAGAGGACATGGGGGCGACGCAGCCGGGCCGCTTCGAGATGATGACGGTGGGCCTGCAGGGCCGGATGGTCGAGCAGAGCGGCGACCTGCTCGTCGGCGAGCGCCAGCCACTCGAGCTCGAACCACACGAGGCCGGCGACGAGCTCCGCGAGGCGTTCTTGCACCTCGGCGACGAGGGCGCCGCGGGCCGGGTCGGCCACGTCGGTCGCGAACCGGAGTTGGGCGTAGCCGGCAGCGCGGTGGACGGCCTCGTCGATCTCGGCCTGCCGGTCGAGCCAGGACGCGATCGTCGCCGGCTCGGCGTCGGCCAGCGCGCCCTTGGCCTCGGCGGTCAACTCGTCGGCGAGGACGGTCGCCCGAACGAGCCGCGCCCGCACACCGGCGACACCTTCACCGTCGACCAGGTCCTCGATGTCCCAACCGATGTCCTCGGCACCCGTCGCCGGAGGTGAGGTGGGTGGCAGGGAGAGGGATTGGGCGTCGGCTCCGGTCATGGACGCGCAGTGTAGGCGTCGGCCGCCGACCGACGGGTTGCGGCCGAGCCCGCAGTGTTCGAGAATCTCTCGACGCCAGGCGCTCTACACTGACACGACGCCGTTTCCCGGGAGCAAGTGAGAACTCATGCATGTGATGGTCGCCACCGACGGCAAGGTCGACGTCGAGAAGGCCGCGGCCATCGCGGCCAGACTGGCCAGCGACGGCGGACGGGTCACGGTCTTGACCGTCGTCGAGGTCCCCCGTCAGATGCTCGACGACATGCGGTCCGCGGCGGCCAGCACGGCGGAGGAGACCGCTCGCGAGCTCGATCCCGAGTACCGGCGGTCCCAGGCCGACGACCAGCCGCCCACCCGCTGGGTCGGCGACGACGCGGTCGTGGCCCGCTACGTGAAGCGCTGCGTCGCGGATCGGACCGGTGATCTGGTCGCCGAGCTGAAGGCCACCGGGGTCGACCCGGTCGTCGTCGGCGAGGAGGGCGAGAACGCCGCCCGCTCGGTGCTCGAGGCCGCCAAGCGGCTCGAGGTCGACATCTTGTGCATCGGCACCCACGGTCTCGGCCGTTTCGAGGGGCTGTTGGGGTCGCTGTCGACGAAGGTCGCGCGGCTCGCCCCCTGTTCGGTCGTGCTCATCCGCTGACCACCCGGTTGTCGCCGTTGTCGCGCCCGCGGGCGACTCCGGCAACGAGGACCGCGGATCTCGGCGGTGGCGGCCGGTCTCAGTCCGGCGCGTCACCCGGCTCGTCGTGGACGACCGAGCACGGGACGGACACCCGGCGGCCCACCCCGCTCGGCACATTGGAGCGAAGCCATCGAGACGAGCCGGGCGGCAGGGTGGACAAGATGACCGCAGCCGCCGGCTCGCGGGTCAGGGCGGCCTCGATGGCGGCGACGGGATCGGCCTCGCCCACCTCTCCGGTCGCCGACACGCCCAGTTCGGCGATCAGACCGAGTTGACGTTCGAGCCGGGCCCGGGCGGCGGTCAGGTCCCCACCCGAGCTCAACGGCACCACGACATGGAAGCGGACCTGGGGATCGGCCGCGACGCGCTCGGCCAGCTCCGCCATCAGGGCCCGGCCGCACAGCGACTGGTTGCCGACCACGATGATGCGTCGACCGATCCGGTCCCGGCGCTGGAGCACCGGCGCCAGCCACCCTTCGTCGAGGCGTTCGAGCGCGAGCTCGTCGCTGCGGGAACGCACGATGTCGGCCCGGGTGCAGATTCCCACCAGCTTCCCGTTCTCGATCACCGGCAGATGGGTGGCGTCTTCCTCCGACATTCGTTGCAGGGCGTCGAGGAGGCTCGCCTCGGGGTCGATGCTGATCACGTCGGACGACACGACGTCGCTCAACGGGGCGTCGCGGGGCAGATCCCGACCGAGCAGATCGTGGCGGGTCACCAACCCGACACAGTGGCCCTCGTCGTCGACGACCGGAAAGGCACCGCGGTCGCCCCGGGTGATGCGATCGGCGACCTCACCGACGCTGTCGTTCGGCGACACGGTGTCGACGACACGATTCATCACGTCGACGACCGCGGTCGTCCGCAGCGAGTCGGCCACGAGCTCTCCGCCGACCCGGATGCCCCGTCGGGAGAGCTTCTCGGTGTAGATGCTCTCGCTCGACAAGACGCTGAAGACGAGCGCGGCGAGCACGGTGGCGAGCATCAGCGGGAGCATCACGTCGAAGTCGCGGGTCAGCTCGAACACGAAGACGATCGAGGCGAGCGGCGTTCGGGTGGCGGCGCCGAACACGGCGGCCATGGCGACGACGGCGAAGGCCCCTTGGGTGATGTCGAGCCCCGGCGCGATCTCGAGCAGGACGCCGGCGAACAGCCCGCCGAAGCTCGCCCCCATGAGGAGCACCGGGGCGAGGGTTCCGCCCGACGTGCCCGAACCGAGCGCGACCCACCATGCGACCGCCTTCGCGACGAGCACCGCCGCGAGGGTCGCGAGCGCGAGGTCGCCGGCGAGGACGTCGTCGATCACGTCGTAGCCGACGCCCAGCGACCGCGGCACCGCCAGACCGATCGCGGCGAAGACCAACGATCCGAGGGCGGGTTTCCAAAAGACCGGCACCCGCACGGACCGAAAAGCCCGTTCGGCGGCGAACAGGCCCTTGGCGACGATGACGGCGACGAGACCACAGGCGAGCCCGAGCACCGCATAGAGGGGAAGGGCGCTCAACCCGGCATAGTCGGCGCTCGGGGCGCTGAAGAGCGGCCCGGTGCCGAAGGCGGCCGAATGCACCCCGCCGGCGATCGACGTCGCGACGACGAGAGGGATGAGCGAACGCATCGACAGCTCGAAGAGCAGCAGCTCGATCACCAGCAGCAACGAGGCCAGCGGCGCCCCGAACGTGGCGGCCATTCCCGCGGCGGCGCCGGAGGCGAGCAGGATCTTCCGCTCCGACGGGGTCACCCGGAGGATCTGACCGACGAGAGAACCGATCGCGCCCCCGGTGACGATGATGGGTCCCTCTGCACCGAACGGGCCACCGGTGCCGATCGCGATCGCCGCGGAGAGCGGCTTGGAGACCGCGGTCGACGGCGCGATGCGGCTCTGATTCCGGAGAACGGCCTCCATCGCCTCGGGGATCCCGTGGCCCCGGATGATCGGCGTGTAGTGCGCCATTGCCGCGATGATCAACCCGCCGGTGACGGCCACCAGCGGAAGTCGGGGCGACGCCTCGAGCTCGGACAAGGCGGGGATCTCGCCCCAGCTCCACTCGCCCAGCAACGCGACGCCGGTGATGAGACCGATCGTTCGCACGAGCAGGTAGGCCGCCCCACCGGCCAGACCACCGATCACCGCGGCCAAGCCGACGAGAAGCAACATCCGTCGTGTCGACGAAGAGAACCCGATCGACATCAAGACGTGCGGGCAATCAGCGTGCGGACTTCGCGGGAGGCGACGAGCAGCGTGGTCAGGTCGGTCGGGCCGGCCGCCCGGATCTCCGCGATGGTGTCGCGATAGTGGCGGACGGGGGCCTCGTGGGTGGTCAACCAGCTCGACACCGCGTCGGCCGGCTCGGGGGCGGTGTCGAGGTCGGCGAAGCCTGCGACGACCTGGGCGGTCAGGGCCCGGTGATCGGCGTAGAGGTCACCGCGCAGGTCGAGGCGGGCCAGCGAGGACCATTGGGTGTCGCGGGGCAGATCGAGCACCCGGTCACGAAGCCAGAGGAGGTCGAGCTGATCGGCGATGGAGAAGTGCACGGCGGCGACGATCGCCGCGTCGACGCCGGAGCTCCCCGCGACCTCCACGATGTCGAGGGCGGCCAGCGACGCCGACAGCGACGCGACCCGCCGCGCCATGTCCTCGGGCATCCCGGCCGCCGAGAGCTCCTTTACCGCCAGGGCGAAGTCGCGCCGGTCGGTGCCGGCCAGATGATCGGGGAGGTGGCGCAGTGTTCGTCGCACCGGGTCGGCGAGGTCGGCGATGGCGGCGCCGGCGCTGAACGGGTAGGGACGGCTGCGGACCAACAGTCGCGTCGCCCGCTCGGCGAGTTGTCGTCCGGCGAGATGGATCGCGAGCTGCCGCTCGGAGGTGAGCACCGACTCCAGGTCGTTGACGCACCGGCTCAGGTCGTCGAGTTGGAAGATCTCCCACGCCGCCATGTGGGCCGCCGCGACATGATGGCTCGCGGCGGAGGTCTCCTGGGTGAGGCGGTAGACCATCGAGGTGCCGCCGCGGTCGACGACCTGGTTGGAGATCCGGTTGGCGATGATCTCGCGCCGGAGTCGGTGGTTGCGGATCTGGTCGCCGAACCGCTCGTGCATCGGTTTCGGGAAGTAGTCGACCAGCAGGGTCTCGAACACCTCGTCGTCGGGCACGGCCGACGCGAGCAGGTCCGAATCGAGGATGTTCTTCGTGTAGGCGAGCAAGACGGCGAGCTCCGGCGTGGTGAGGCCGAGCCCCGCCTGGCGACGGTCGGCCATCTCCTCGGCGTCGGGCAGATGCTCGAGGTCGCGATTCAGCAGGCCCCGGCTCTCGAGCCCGGACATGTAGCGCGCGTGCACGTCGACCATGCTCGACGCTTCGGACCGCGCGGTGCTGAGCGCCTGGGTCTGGTTGTAGTTGTTGGTGAGCACGAGGGCGGCGACCTCGTCGGTCATCTCGGCCAGGAAGTCGTTTCTCTCGTCGACGCGGAGGCCACCGGCCGCGACGACCTGATCGAGCAGGATCTTGATGTTGACCTCGTGGTCGGAGCAGTCGACGCCCGCCGCGTTGTCGATGGCGTCGGTGTAGATCCGTCCGCCCGCCGCCGCGAACTCGATGCGGCCCCGTTGGGTGACCCCGAGGTTGCCGCCCTCACCGAGGATCTTGACCCGAAGGTCGCGACCGTCGACCCGGATCGCGTCGTTGGCCTTGTCGCCCACTTCGGCGTGGGACTCGTCGCTGGCCTTCACGTAGGTGCCGATGCCCCCGTTCCACAGCAGATCGACCGGCGCCCGGAGCACGACGCTGATGAGCTCGTCGGGGGTGAGCGACTCGGCATCGGTGCCCAGAGCGGCCCGGGCCTGTTCGCTCAGCTCGATCGACTTGGCGTCTCGCGGGTAGACGCCGCCGCCGGCGGAGATGAGCGCGGGGTCGTAGTCGGCCCAGCTCGATCGGGGAAGGGCGAACAGCCGGGCCCGTTCGGCGTGGGAGGGCGCGGGATCCGGGCTCGGATCGACGAACACGTGGCGATGGTCGAACGCCGCGATCAGTCGGGTGTGGGGTGACAGCAGCATCGCGTTGCCGAAGACGTCGCCGGACATGTCGCCGATGCCGACGGCGGTGAAGCGGTCGAGCTCGATGTCGCGACCCAGTTCCCGGAAGTGGCGTTTGACGGATTCCCAGCCACCCCGGGCCGTGATCCCCATCGCCTTGTGGTCGTAGCCGTGAGAGCCGCCCGATGCGAAGGCGTCGCCGAGCCACATGCCCCGCTCGATCGCCAACTCGTTGGCGATGTCGGAGAACGTCGCCGTGCCCTTGTCGGCGGCGACGACGAGATAGGTGTCGTCGCCGTCGTAGCGGACGGTCCGCTCCGGTGGCACCACGTCGGAGCCGACGAGATTGTCGGTGAGATCGAGAAGGGCGCCGACGAAGAGCCGATAGCAGGCGACGACCTCGTCTCGCAGGGCGGCCTGATCATCACCGGGCGGTGGTCGCTTCAGCACGAACCCGCCCTTGGCGCCGGCCGGCACGATCACGGCGTTCTTGACCATCTGGGCCTTGACCAGCCCGAGGATCTCCGTGCGGTAGTCCTCGAGCCGATCGGACCACCGCAGCCCCCCGCGGGCGACCGAGCCGGCCCGCAGATGCACCCCTTCGAAACGGGGTGAGTAGACGTAGATCTCGTAGCGGGGGCGAGGTTCGGGGAGGTTGTCGATCTTCGTCGGGTCGAGCTTGAACGCGAGGTACGGCGGCGGCTCGCCGTCGATGCGCTGGAAGCAGTTGGTTCGCAGGGTGCTGTCGATAAGATTGTGGAAACGACGGAGCACCCGGTCCTGGTCGAGGCTGCTGATCCCCTCGACGAGGGCGAAGAACGACGCCGTGATCGCCGCCGCGGTCGCCTCGCGGTCCCGGCCGTCGGGGTCGAACCGGACGAGGAACAAGTCGACGAGGAGCCGGGCCGCGTCGGCGTGTTCGACGAGGGTCTGTTCGATGAATCGTTGGCTCTGGGCGACACGGGTCTGATGGAGGTAGCGCGAGTAGGCCCGCAGGATCCACACTTCGCGCGGTGCCATCCCGGCGCCGAGGACGAGTCGGTTGAAGCCGTCGTCGGTCACCTCGCCGCGCCAGACCGCGCCGAAGGTCAGCTCGAGGAGGGCCGAGACCTCGTCGAAGTCGAGACGGAGATCGGGATATTCGAGCGCGAAGTCGTAGATCCACACCGATTCGTGCCCCACGGGCCGGACCTCGTAGGGGCGCTCGTCGAGGACCGTCACACCGAGGTTGGTCAACGACGGCATCACCGAGGTGAGCGACACCCGCTCGCCGCGGCGGTAGAGCTTGAGGTTGAACACTCCGGGCGGATGAGCGGGATCGCGGTGCACGAGCGACCGGAGCTCACCGTCGCCGTCGAGTAGTTCCATCTGCTCGACGTCGGTCACGGCGGTGGCCGCGTCGAAGGCGCCCTGGTAGTCCGCCGAGAAGGCGTCGGCGTAGACGCGAAGCAGTCGTTCCCCGACCTGTTCGCCGCGTTCGACGAGGAGCGCGTCGGCGAACCCGTCGCTCCAGTCCCTCAGGAGCTCCTCGATCGTCGCCTCGAGGTCGGCGACGTCGGGCCTCCGGTCGGCGGTGGGGTCGACGGGAATGTGAAAGAGGGTCCGCAGCAGGACCTTCTCGGAGATCTGGGTGCTCCAGTCGGCACCGGTGCCGCCGAATGCGTCGACGAGGACGTCTTGGATCGCGGTCCGGCTCTCGGTGTTGTACCGGTCGCGGGGCATGTAGACGATGCAGGTGACGAACCGACCGAAGACCTCCCGCCGGGCGAAGACCCGCACCCGGCGCCGTTCCTGCAGCGAGGCGATGGCGTGGGCGGTCGCCGCGAGCTCGTCGACACCGATCTGCAGCAGCTCGTCTCTCGGGTAGTCCTCGAGAATCGCGATGAGCGCTTTCTCGTCGTGCCCGCCCGGGGGGTAGCCGGCCCGTTCGACCACTTCGGCCAGCAGTCGTCGGAGGCGGGGGATCTCGCGGGGCGACTGGGCGTAGGCCTCGACCGTGTAGAGCCCCAGGAAGCGGCGCTCGCCGGTCACCCGGCCCGCGGCGTCGAACGTCTTCACGCCGATGTAGTCGAGATACGCGGCCCGGTGAACCGTTGCCCGGGAGCTCGCCTTGGTGATGTTGAGCAGGACCGGCTTCACCGCGCTGTCGCGGACCTGGGGTGCCATCGTGGCGAGATCACGGCCGACGACCGGTGCGGTGGGGTCCATGCGCAGGATTCCGAGCCCGGAGGCGGGGTCGGGCGTGAGAATGGAGTCGTCGAGGCGGTACTCGCGGTAGCCGAGGAAGACGAAGTGGTCGTCGACGAGCCATCGGAGGAGCTCGGCGGTCTCGTCGACCTCGGCGGCGTCGACCGGCACCATCTCGTCGGCGAGACCGTCGGCGATGTCGCTCATGCGTTGGCGCATCGGCGCCCAGTCCTCGACCGCGACCCGGACGTCGTGGAGCACCCGGCGGAGGTTCTTCTCGATGTCGGCCAGGTCGGCGGGCTCGCTGTGACGGTCGATCTCGACCGCGATCAACGAGCACTTGGCGCCGGTCTCGTCGACATCGTCGCGGGGGTCGGTGAACCCTTCCCCGTGGGCGCGCCGGTCGGCGAGGATGGGGTGGATCACGAGATGGATGCCGAGCTGGAGCCGGCTGAGCTCCATCGTCACCGAGTCGACCAGGAAGGGGAGGTCGTCGGTGACGATCATCACGATCGTGCGGTTGCTGTGCCATCCGTCGGTCTCGGTGGTCGGATTGGCCAGGCGTATGGCGGTGGTGCCCGTCTGCCATTCCCGGGCGAGCAGGGCGTGGGCGCGGGCCGCGCCGTACCAGTCGGCGGCGCCTCGTTCGACGAGGTCCTCGGCGGCGACGTGGGCGTAGTAGCAGCGCAGGAAGGCCTCGTCGGCCGGCGAGTCGTTGTCATCGCGACCACGACCGTGCGCCACGATCGCATCGAGGGTCACTTCCGGCGTCTCTTTCTCGGCGTCACGTTGGCCCATCGGTTCCGACGCTAGTCGTCGGTGATGGGCCGGGCCCGAGAGTGTGGGAACACGAGTCGCCGGGAGGATCACATCGGCTTCGACGCCCGGTCGAACGCCGAGATGATGTCGCCTCCCGCGGCGAGCGCGAGCTGCTCGTCGATCCCCGCGCCTTCGAGGAGATCGCGGGCGTCGTCGAAGGAGTGGACGCGGGTCGGTTCGATCTCGATGTCGACGAATCCGGTCTCATCGAGGCCGAGACGGTACTCGTCCTCCCGGAGCGCGCCGGCGAGGCAGCCCATCCACGCCTCGACCGTTCGCCGAACGAGCGGATCGAGGTCGCCTCGAACCACGATGTCGGACACGGCGAGACGCCCACCGGGTCGGAGCACCCGGAAGGCCTCGCGAAACACCTCGGTCTTGTCCGCGGCGAGGTTGATGACACAGTTCTAGATCACGACGTCGATGCTCTCGTCGGGAAGCGGGACGGCCTCGATGATCCCCTTCAGGAACTCGACGTTGTCGATGCCGGCCTCTCTCTGGTTCTTCCGGGCGAGCTCGAGCATGTCGTCGGCCATGTCGAATCCGTGGACCTTGCCGTGGGGGCCGACCCGTCGAGCCGACAGGAGCACGTCGATGCCTCCTCCGGATCCGAGGTCGAGCACGACCTGCCCGGACCCGAGGTCGATCAGCGCGGCGCCGCCCTCGAGCAGGTCTCGCGCCAGGCGACCGTAGTGCCCGGCCACCTCACGCCGTACCTCATCGCCGCGTGGCAGATCCATGTTCGAACCGTGCACCTCGGGGCGTGGCGACACAATGAACCTTCGACCCGGTCCGGGACGCCATTCGCGGCGCCGGCGGGGCCACTGGGCCATTTGGCCCGAAAATCACCCAAACCGGGCGCCGGCTGTGAGAATGTCTTCACGTTCCGCGGCCGTCGAAGGAGAATTGGCATGCTGAAGACCGAAATCGATCACGAACCCCCACGTCCACGATTCCGACGACTCGGCATCGTCGGCGCGGTGCTCGCGCTGGCGTTGCTGGCCGCCGCGTGTGGGTCGTCATCCGATCAGGTCGACGCGGCCGACGGCGACGCGGCGGCGAGCGCCGCCGCCACCGACACGGCTGACAGCGGGGGGTCCTCCGGCGAGTCCGCCCCGAGCGACGACACCGGGGGGTCCTCCGACGGCTCCGCCACGACTGACGCGGCCACCAGTGGCGACAGCGCCACGACCGACGCGGCCACCAGTGGCAACACCGGCTCGACCGGCGACACCGGGTCCACCGCCGGCGACAGCGAAACCACCGGCGAGGACACCACCACCGACACGCCCACCGAGACCGCGCCGGCCGACCCGCCCGAATCGTCCACGACGAGCAGCGCACCGACATCGAGCACCACCAGCACCTCGACGACCAGCACGACCACGACAACCAGCACGAGCACGACCACCGCGCCGGCAGGACCGCCCATCGCCCCGTTCGACAACGACTCGGCGAACAACCCGGCGCAGAGCGTGTTCATGAGCATCACCGGCACCCGCACCCTCACCCACACCGACGAGATCTCCTGGTCGGGTGGAGACAACGAGGACTTCGTCGAGTTCGAGCTCCCCAACGCCAGCAACTCGTCCCAGCAGCTCCAGTCGCTGTCGTTGACCTGCACGCTCGACGGCACCGTCGGCAACGCGGTCATGGCCGCCGAGCTCCTCCAGGACGGCTCCCGGGTCACCCAGGGGCTCGTGCAGTGCGGCGATGCACCGACCAGGCCCACCATCGACAACACCAAGCCGGCCCTCGTTCGGATCTACTTCCAGATCACCAACGAGGGAGTGCACGGCGACTACACCCTGACCGTGCAGGCGTTCTGACGCCGAACGCCGGTCGTTCGGAGAGACCATGAATGCTCCCCGGATCCGACCGGCCACCCCCGACGACCGGCCCGCCGCGACCGCGGTGCTGGCCAGCGCGTTCGCCCAAGATCCGATCCTGACCTGGCTGATCGGCGGCCGCGACGACGCCGAGGCGCGGCTCGGTCATCTCTTCGGACACTTCCTCGGTGTCGAGCTCGGCAAGGACCTCCACGCGGTCGACATCGTCGACGGCGGCGGCGGTGTCGCGATCTGGCACGAGGACGGTGATTGGAAGCCCCCGAACCGGGAGCTGCCCCGGATGCTGGTCCCCGGGATCCGCACGTTCGGTCGCCGACTGCCGCGGGCCCTACGGACGCTGGCCATGGTCGAGAAGGTCCATCCGGACGCGCCCCACCTCTATCTCGCTTTTCTCGGCGTCAGCCGGGATCGCCAGGGCCAGGGGCTGGGCGGCGCGCTGCTCGCGTCGATGACCGAACGCTGCGACACCGAGGGGCTCGCCGCCTATCTGGAGAACTCGAATCCCCGCAACGAGGCGCTCTATGCCCGGTACGGGTTCGTCTCGCAGGGCCCGGTGCGGTTGCCGACGGGTGCGCCGCCGCTCACCGCGATGTGGCGCGAACCCCACTGACGCCGCGGGCCGGAAGCGGCGCCGCCGGCGCGGATCAGCGACGCCGCAGACGACGGATCAGCCCGCAGACGAACGCGAAGAGACCGATGCCGACGACGGGAACGGCCCGGGTGACGACACGGGCCCGACGGAATCGCCGTTGCATCGACTCGCGGTCGTTGACGTTCGGGAACTCGCGATCGGGCTGCAACACGTCGAGGAACTCGCACAGGGGCCCCCAGCCGTCCTTGACCTCGAAGACGAGGAGGCGTTCGGGGGGCACCGTGGCGATCACCTCGGCGGTCCACGACTCGAAGCGCTCGATCGCGCGTTCGCGATTCTCGAACTGCCCGTCGAACAACCCGTCCCAGACCATCAGATCGACCATCTCGATCCAGCGCCCCAGTCGGGGCACCAGCCGCAGCCACCAGCGGGGGAACAGGGTCGAGCCCTGATAGATCGTCTCGAGGGTCGACTCGTACCAACGGTCGGGGTCACGCACGGTGTGCACGACGACCGCGTCGGGAAACGCCGCCATCAGGTCCCGGTAGACGACGCTGGCCGGGAAGTCGACGGCCGCGTCGTAGTCGGCGAACAGCCGATGCCAGTCGACCGGGCGGCCCCGCGCGGCCTCCTGCCAGACCGGCACGTGGGCGGGACGCTTCAGCACCTCCTCCATGTGGTAGCAGGGCGCGAAGCCCAACTCCTCCAGCGCGTACTTGAGCGACAGCGTTCCCGTGCGCCCGAATCCCGATCCGATCACCCGCATGGGTTCATCGTAGGGCAGGCGGCGACCCGGCCTCATCGGGACGACGAGTGGTGCGCCGCACCATGAGCGACTCGTAGAGGCGGGGTACGAGTCGCCCGATCCAGTACGAGAGCCGGGCGTCGCGACCGACGAGCAGAAGGCGACGGTCACGGGCCGCGGCCGCGACGACGGCCGCGGCGACGTCGTCGGGGGCCATCGGTGTCTTGACGCCCGTCCGTGAGTCGGGGGCGACCGGGCCACCGTCGGGGCCGAGCGCGTGATCGCCGATCGCGGTGTCGACGAACGACGGACAGACGACGAGGACCCGCAGGCCGTCGTCGCGATGCTCGGCCCGCAGGGAATCGAAGAAGCCGTGCAGGGCGTGTTTGCTCGCCGCGTAGCCGGTGCGTCCGACGAGCGGCGCCACCCCGGCCACGCTCGACGTCACGATGATGCGACCCCGGCGTTCGAGCAGTGACGGCAGGGCTGCCTTGGTGCAGTTCACCGCACCGAAGAAGTTCACATCGACGACCCGACGGATGACGCCGACCTCGGTGTCGACGAACCGGCCCAGTTGGGTGATGCCCGCGTTGACCACGAGCACGTCGACCCCTCCCCATGCGGCCACGACCGCATCGATCGCGGCATCACAGCTCTCCGGCGACGTCACGTCGCAGTGGTGCACCAGCGTCGGGATGTCGCCCAGGTCGGCCGCCACCGCGTCGGCGCCGTCGACGTCACGGTCGAGCAGGGCGACGCGAGCCCCGGCCCGGGCGAAGCGGCGGGCCAACGCGGCGCCGATGCCACCGGCCGCCCCCGTGACGACGACCGTGCGGTTCGCGAAGTCCTCCGCACTCACCGGACCGAGCCCCGATCGGGAAACCGGATCTCCCGGTACCGCTCGAAGCACTCCTCGCTCGTGAGAGAGGGCGTGAAGCCGAACTCGTCTTTCAGCGCGTCGTTGGCGAGGACGGGGCGATGCCGCAGAAAACGCACCTGCTCGGGACCGGCCCGCCCGAGCCGCAGCGCCCTGGCGATCCACAACGCGCCGGCGAGCACGGCGGCGGGGAGCGCCACGTGGCGCTTGTCGAGACGCCGGGCGATCTCGGCAAGGGTGATCACGCCGTCGCCGGCCAGGTTGTAGACGCCCGTTCGTCGCTCGCGGACCCCGGTCACGATGCAGTCGGCCACGTCGGTGTCCCACACGAGCACGAAGGGCGATTCGCTGCCGCGGACCCCGACCACGACCGGCCGGTCGAACATGGCGGTGATCGGGTTGGCGACGGATGCGCCGAGGATGGTGCCGGGCCGAAACACGAGCTGGGCGAGCTCTGGGTGACGGTCACGGTGGCGGCGGAGCATCTCCTCGACCTGTCGCTTGTGATCGGCATAGGCGAACTCGGGGTTTCCCCGCAGCGCGTCGTCCTCGTGCAGCGGGACAGGGTTGTCGGCGTGATAGCCGTAGGCGGCACCGCTGCTCGTGTAGACGAGGTGGCCGACACCGGCCGTGAGCGCGGCGGCCACGACGTTCTCGGTGCCGCCCACGTCGATCGAGTGCTCGAGCTCGCGGGTGCTGTCGGGGCCCGGGGTCACGACCGCGGCGAGATGCACGACGGTGTCGACGGCGTGCTCGACCATGAGGTCCGCCAGACCCGGGTCCCGGATGTCTCCTTCGTGATGGTCGACACCGTCGATTCGGCTCCCTTCGGGCACGGTTCGCAGATCGAGCGCCACCACGGTCTCGATCTCGGGGGCCGTCTCGATGAGCCGGGAGACGACCCGGGTCCCGATCAGCCCGCCGGCTCCCGTGACGAGGACCGAGCGGGGCGACGGTCGGTCTGCGGCGCTCACCGGCCCGGCTCTTGATGCATCGCCTTGAAGATGTCGAGGCCCGGCGCCCACATGTGGTCGATCGGATCGACGTCGACATGGATCACCGCGGCGCGCCCGCATCTCAGGCTGCGCTCGATCGCCGGGGCGAGGTCGCAGGCCCGCCGCACCCTCTCCCCGTGGGCGCCCATGCTCTCGGCGAGGGCGTCGAACCGGATCTCCGCGAAGTCGGTGTTGATCGTCTGCTCCGGCGGCAGCGAACGCCGCTCGTTCATCGTGTCGGGGTCGAGGGCCATGCCCTGGCCGAACTTCACCATCCCCCACTGGCGATCGCACACCACCAGGAAGACCACTGCCAACTCGTTGCGGATCGCGGTCTCGAGCTCCTGAGGGTGAAACCCCATCGCGCCGTCGCCGAGAATGCAGTACACCTGACGGTCCGGGGCCGCGATCTTGGCGCCCAGGGCCTGACCGATCCCGGCGCCGAGCATGCCGAACTTGAAGGTGCTGAGCAGCGAGCCCGGCACCCGGTTCTCGTGATAGATGTTCGTCCAGACCGCGGTGTTGCCGCCGTCGATCACCAGCACGGCGTCGTCGTCGAAGATCTCGCGGCACACCAACGGCACGTGGGCCGAGTGCACCGGACCGTCCCCGGCGGGGCCGGGCACCGCGAGCAGGAACTCGCGAATGCCGGCCTTCTCCTGCGCGAACGACGCGAGCCGGCGGTCCCGGGCTTCGAGGAGGTCGGTGTGGTCGTGGGCGGGGAGCTCGAGGAGGAGCGCGTCGAGAAACCGCGAGAGGTCGCCGACGACGGCGATGTCGACCGGCTTGTTGACGCCGAGCACCTCCTCGTCGATGTCGACCTGGATGAGTTGCTGCTCTCCGGGCGGTCGCCAGTACGGCGCCTTGCCCCACCAGTCGGTCTCCCCGAATCGGGTGCCCAGCGCGAGCACCACATCGGCTTCGTTGCGGACGTCGTCGATCAGCGGTGGCAGCTGGGGGATGACGTGGGGGAGCCGGCTGTCGACGGCACCGCGACCCCCGAAGCTCGTGGTGATCGGCGCCCGCAGGACGCGCGCCAGCGTCGCGACCCGGTCGCCCGCGCCGGCGTGGACCACGCCGCTGCCGACCTGGATCAGCGGCAATCGGGCGCCACCGAGCAGTTCGGCGGCCCGGCCGACGAGATCGGGTGACGGCACCAACGGGTCGACCCGCCGGTAGCGCGCCGGGGGGAGCACCGGTTCGGTGGACTCGGTGGTGGTGTTCATGACGTCCTCGGGAACGACGACGTGCACGACCCCCGGTCGCCCCTGGAACGACACCCGGAAGGCTCGACGGAGGGTCTGGGCGACACGGTCGAAGGTCCGGGCCGCGCCCGTCCACTTGGTCATCGGCGCGGTGACGCCGACCTGGTCGAAGTACTGGTAGGTCCCGCCGCGATCGGGCCCGACGATCGGTGCCCGGCGCCAGCTGGTGATGACGAGCACCCGGTTCCCTTCGCCGTTCTCGACGGCGATCCCCGGCAAGACGTTGGCTGCGCCCGGCCCGTTGCTCGCGAGGCACACGCCGAGCCGACCGGTGAGGCGCGCGTAGGCACCGGCCATGTGGGCGGCGGTGCTCTCGTGTCGGGGGGTGACGAGTCGGATTCCGTGGCGGCCGAGACTCGAGTAGAGGCCGGTGTAGGAGCCGTCGATGATGCCGAAGACGACCTCGACCCCTTCGGCCTGCAGCATCTCGGCGATGAGCTCACCCCCGCTGATGGGCGACGGCGGCGCGGCGGTCTCGGCGGTCGTGCTCTCGGAGGAACTGATGGACGGCATCGTCGACCTCTTTTCGGTGTTTCGAGATCATCGACGATTCGCGCCGTCGGGCGGGAGGGTCGAAGGGCCCGGTCCGAGACATCGCCTGCACCGCGGGCCGTTCCCCGAACCCGGGCGACCGCACCGACCCCCTACCCTCTGGGGCATGACCCTCGAGGCCGAGTCGGCGCCGCCGCTTCGCCGGCTGGTGTGGACACCGATCGGATTGCTCGTGATCGCGGTGTTGGCGATCTGGGCGGTCGAGATCCTCGACACCGTCGCGTTGGGCGACCGGCTCCAGCGCAACGGCATCCGGCCCCGTCGCCGTGACGGGCTCGACGGCATCGTCTGGACTCCATTTCTTCACTCCGACTACGGCCACGTGGCGTCGAACTCCGTTCCGCTCCTCGCCCTCGGCGGCCTGGTCGCGATCCGCGGCATGCGCTACTGGGCCCTGGTGAGCGTGACCGTGATCGTGGTCGGTGGTGGCCTGACCTGGGCGTTGGCCGGCGAGGGCAACCACATCGGCGCCAGCGGTGTCGTCTTCGGTTACCTCGGAGCGATTCTCGGCGCCGCGTTCTTCGAACGCCGGGTGAAGGCCCTCGCACCGGCCCTGCTCGCCGTCGGCTTCTACAGCGGCCTGCTGGCCGGGCTCGTCCCCCAGGACTCCATCTCCTGGGAAGGGCACCTCTTCGGCCTGCTCGCCGGAATCGGTGCGTCACGATGGCTCGCCGAACCGAGGCCGGTCCGGTCCGACCGCGCCGACGAGGTGCAGCCGTGGGAGGTCGACGAGCCCTGGCTCGACGACGATTGACGATCGACCGGCCGGCCCCCGACCGTCATCGGCCTACGATCAGCCCATGACCTCCGTGTTTCCCGACCATGGCCGTGCGCCCCGAGAGCTCGATGACATCGTCGCCGAGTGGCAGACGGGCGACATCGACTGGAAGGGGGGCCGGGCGTTCAGTCTCGTCTACAACTCGGCCGATCCCGTGCTCGAAGAGCTCCAGCACGACGTCGCCGGGCGGTTCCTGCACGAGAACGCCCTGAACCCGTTCGTGTATCCGAGCCTGCTGCGCATGGAGCAGGAGGTCGTGGCGGTGGCGGCCGAGCTGTTCGGCACCGACCCCCAGGCGGGCACGATGACCTCCGGTGGGACCGAGAGCATCTTCTTGGCCCTCTACACCGCCCGGGAGGAGGCCCGGGCCCGAGGCGTCGCCCGGCCCCGCCTCGTGCTGGCGAGCACCGCCCACCCCGCGTTCACCAAGGCCGCCCACTATCTTGGGGTCGCGGAGATCCGGGTGCCGGTGGGGCCGACCTGCGAGCCGATGTCGCGGCGATGGCGGAGCAGGTCGACGACCGCACCGCCCTCGTCGTCGGTTCGTCACCGTGCTACCCGTACGGCGTGATCGACCCGATCGCGGATCTCGCCGAGATGGCCGCGGCGGCCGGCACGTTGTGCCACGTCGATGCCTGCCTCGGGGGATGGTTGTTGCCGTTCTGGGAGGAGATCGGTGAGCCGGTTCCCGCGTGGAACTTCGCGGTCGAGGGCGTCACCTCGATCTCGGCCGACATCCACAAGTACGGCTACTGCTTCAAGGGTGCATCAACGGTGATCTATCGCGATGTGGCGCTCAAGCGCCGTCAGCACTTCATGTTCGACGGCTGGCCCGGGGGCCTCTACGGCTCCGCGACCACCGCCGGAACCCGCCCGGCCGCCCCGATCGCGGCGGCGTGGGCCACCATTCAGCATCTCGGCCGCGATGGCTATCTCGCGAAGGCCGAGATGGTGCGCGACGCGACGCGCCTCTTTCTCGATGGTGTGCGGTCGATCGACGGGCTGGAGGTGACCGGTGATCCCGACATGTCGCTGTTCGAGTTCTCCTCGTCGGACGGGGCCGACGCGACAGGGGCGATCGGCGACGTGATGGACGACCGCGGATGGCACCTCGACCGCCAACAGGGGGGCCTGCACCTCATGATCTCCCCCGGCCACCTCGCCGTCGCCGACGCGTTCGTCGCCGATCTCGCCGAGGCCGTGGCGACCCGGGGGGTCAACCGCGGGGTGGAGGCCACCTATGGCGGCGTCGCCGACTGAGATCCGGTTCGGGGGAGGCGGGCGGTACGAATCGGCCCTTGACCGACGCCGGATCGAACACTTGTATGGGGGTCCCCCGTGCCTGCGATCACCCCCCTCCTCTCCTTTTCCTCCCGCGCCGACCGCATCGACCTGCGGGTCGCCGAGGAGGCGGTGGCACGCATCGAGCGCGGCCACGGACGGATCCGCACCTCACTCGTCATGCTGCGGGGCGCACGGCTGATCGATGTGACCCCTCAGCCCCGCACCGTCCCCACATTGCTGCGGCGTGAGGCCCGTCGCCGCCGCGAGGATCCGGATCGGTGGTGTCGCGGCGTGGCCCGGCTGTTGTTCGACGAGATCGGCGCCTGGGGCATCGAGCAGATTCCCCGCAGCGATCGCGACGATCTCGATGCCCTCTTGGCGTCGGCGACGTTCCCGCTGGGCCGACTGGCCCGAGCCGACGGTGCCGGTCCCCTGCCGTTCGCTCCCCGGTGGGCACTGCCGGCGTTGTTGGCGTCGAGTCCGACGGCGGCGGCACGGGAGATGTTCGGTTCGTCGTCGACGAGAGCCATGGCGCGGGCGCTCGCCGTCGGCTTGATGCCCACCGATCCCGCTCCGGCGGCCGCCGCGCCCGATCTTCGACCGCTCGGAATCGCCCGGTCCTTGCGCGACGTGCTGGATCCCGATCGTCTCGCCACTGTGTTGGCCGGCACCGGCCGATGGCAGCCACCCCAGCACTGGCCCGACGACGACGACATCGCGAATCTGTGTCGGATCTGGCACTGGTCGATCCGCGCACCGCGGTCGCCGTGGCGCTCGACTCTCTGCGCATCGAGCAGGGCCCGGCCCGTCTCCGTCGCGCCCTTCAGGTCATCGAGACACCGGCCTCGGTGTCCGAGCTGGTCGTCGCCCGAACCGTCGACGGTCTCGAACGCCAGGCCGCCGCGGTGATCCCGTTCGGCGACGGCGGCGCGCCGACGCCGAGACGACCGCGCCGGGCCCGGCCGGCGCCGGCCGACCGACTCCCGGCCCAGCCGCGGACCCCGCTGGCCGGAACGCCACTCGACTCGGGGGTCGACGTGTTCGTCTATCCGCCGACGGTCGAGATCGCCCACGGCTACCAGCGGGGGGACCACCGGTTCGTGCTGCCCCGAGGGCCGGCCGACCTCGCCGGTTGGGCCCGCCGGCTGTCGAACTGTCTGCCCGACTACGCGGGGGCGATCACCGCCGGTCGGTCGATCGTGATCGGGCTCGAGGAGCGCGGTGTGCTGGTGGCCGCGCTCGAGTTGGCCGGCGCGGCCGGCGCGGTCCGCCAGTTCGTCGGGATCGCCAACGCCCGCCCGTCGCCGGCGCGGCGGCGGGCGGTCGACCAGATGTTGGCCGATCTGGGCTTGGGGCGGCGCTGACTGGGCGGTCGGCGCTCAGGCCAGGTCGATCTGAACCGGCACGGCACGGCTCAGGGTGTGTCCCACCGGCGAGCTGCCGACCACGGTCGCGTGCAGCGCCCGGAGTTGTTGCTCCGACGCGTCGGAGGTGATGTCG
>JAJRXC010000090.1 GCA_024276495.1 Actinomycetes bacterium | reverse complement strand
TCTGTGGCACTTTCCTGCGAGTCACCTCGACTGGCGCAAGCCAGCACCCTTCTCTGCGGAGCCCCGACTTTCCTCAGCCCACAGAAGTGGGCCGCGGCCATCCAGTCGGCTCCCCGCCACCACTGGTCAGGATAACGGTGTCGTCGAACGAGCGGCCCGGCGGGCGCCGAACCAGGCACCGACGGTGCCGATCGAGGCCGCGAGCAGTCCGTTGAAGACGATGCCGATCAGTGAGATGTCGTCGCCGCGCGCGAGCCGCAGCACGACGCCGACCGTCTGCACGACCGCGAACGCGGCGAACCCGGCGGCGGCGCCGTTGAGGAAAGGGGCGTCGAGCGCTCGGGCGCCGGCCTGGGCGCCACCGAGGAGGTAGGCGGCGACGATCGCGAGAAGAGCCAGGAACACCCAATTCGACTGGTCGGTGGATTCGTCTTCGGCCAGCAGGCTCGTGACCACCGCGGCCGGCACCGCGACGACCAGACACGAGACCGCGCCGATGAGAACGGCGGAGCGATTCAACGATTCGGGCACGGGCGCGACGCTACCAGCGCGCTACGGTCTCGCCGTTCGACCCCGCGTGCGGGGCGCACCCACGGAGGCGACGAATGACCAATCTCGAAGCGCACGGTGGATGGCCCGGAATTCTGGGCGCGCTGTCCTCCGGCGACGATCTGCGCGCCGACGCGACGCGAGCCGTGCTCGGCACGATCCTCGCCGGGGCCGCCACCGACGCCCAGATCTCGGCGTTCATCGTCGCCCTCCGCCTCAAGGGCGAGACCGTCGAGGAGCTCACCGGCCTTCAGGGAGCCATGCTCGACGCCGCGACCCCGCTCGACGTGCCGGCCGACACGATCGACATCGTCGGCGTCGGCGGGGCGCCGAGCCGTCGCGTTCATGCCCTCAACGTGTCGACGATGGCCGCGTTCGTCGCCGCCGGGGCCGGGGCGGTCGTCTGCAAGCACGGCAACCGCAAGGCGTCGTCGACATCGGGGAGCTTTGACGTGCTCGAAGCGCTCGGCGTGCGGGTCGACATCTCTCCCCAGGAGCTCGAATCGCAGGTCCGCGACATCGGCCTCGGCTTCGCTTTCGCCCGCACGTTTCATCCCGCGATGCGCCACGTCGGCCCGGTGCGGGCCGAGCTCGGGATTCCGACGGTGTTCAACATCCTCGGCCCGCTCAGCCATCCCGGACGACTGACCCGCCAGGTGATCGGCGCGGCCGACTGGTCGATCGCCGACCGCATGATCCGGGTGTTGCAGGCGACCGGCTCGGAACGGGCCCTCGTCGTCCACGGCGAAGGCGGCCTCGACGAGCTCACCACCATCGGACCATCGAAGATGCTGCTCCTCGAAGACGGGGAGATCCACGAACGCACCATCGACGCCATCGAGCTCGGCCTCGACCGGGCCGCCCCCGAGGATCTCGCCGGCGGCGACGCCGAGGTGAACGCCGCGATCGCCCGCCGCGTCTTCGGCGGCGAGACCGGCCCGGCCCGCGACATCGTCGTCCTCAACGCAGCCGCCGCGCTCGTCGCCGCGGGAATCGCCGAAGAGCTCGCCGACGGGGTCACGAAGGCCGCGGCCGCTATCGACGACGGACGGGCCGCCGCGAAGCTCGCGGCCCTCGCCGCTCGCTGATCAGCGCGGCATCCGGATTCGGCCCCGGGTCCGAACCGGCCCGGCAACCACTCCTGTGCGGGCGGTGGTGCGACGAGCCGGGCTCTTGCCCTGAGGGGCGAACGACGGGATCCGGGGCAGCGGCTCGAGCAACATCCCGCTGAGCGATTCCAGCCGGACACGAGCCGCGTTGCGGTCGAGCCAGCCGGCGATCGTCAACAACTCGTCGGCCTCGTCACGAGACGGAACCGGCAGCGCGTCGTGGCCCGACGGCGAGGGTGGCGGCACCGGCGCGCCGATGGCCGGATCGTCGGACCACAGGGAACCGGTCTCACCGTCGGCGCCACAAGCGACGAGGAGCCCGTGGTCGAGCTCGGCCCAGGCCTCGCCGATCCGCAGCCGCATCCTCCCGGCCCGCCGAAGCAGGTCGAAGCGCCGGACGCGACGCAACAGGGCGGACAGGGCGTCGGCTCGATCGCGGACGTCGGCCGCTTCCTCGTAGCGCTCGGCCTCGGCCAACGAAGCGAGGCGATCCTCGAGGGGTGCGAGCAGCCGCCCCGGGTCGGTGGTGAGGGTGTCCGCGAGGTCGTCGACGACCCGCCGATAGTCGGGTTCGGAGATGGCGCCCGAGCACGGGCAGGCGGCGACACCGAGCTGGCCCGCCGCGCACATCGGCCGGTCGATGGTGGCCGTGGATCGCAAGGTGCATCGCCGGACGGGGACGGCCGACTCGATGGCCTCGATCGCCCGTTTGGCCCGACGGGCCGACGAGACCGGGCCGAGATAGAGGGCGCCGTCGTCGTTCACGACCCTGGCCACGGACAGGCGGGGAAACCGCTCGCCGAGCGAGAGCTTCACATAGGGGTACTTGGCGCTGCGGGTGCCCTGGCGGTTGAAGCGGGGAAGATGCCGATGGATCAGGCGGATCTCCAGCACGGCGGCCTCGAGCCCGTTGCGACACACATGGTGGTCGATGCGCTGTGTCTCCCGCAGAAGCTGGCCGACCTTGCGGCGTTCGTCGGTGGAGAAGTAGCTGCGAACCCGGGAACGAAGATCGGTCGCCTTGCCGACATAGAGGACCTCACCACGTCCGTCGCGAAAGAGGTAGACGCCGGGACGGCGCGGGAGCCCGTCGGTGAGCGGCAGTTTGCGGATCTGGGCGCTGCCGGCGATCTTCGGCAACGCGACCAGGTCGTCGAGGCCGGTCACGCCGAGCGTGCCGGCCCGCTCGAGCAGGAAGTGCAACAGGTCGCCGGTGGCGAGGGCGTCGTCGAGGGCACGATGACTCGGTGTGTGGGAGAGACGCAGCCGATCGGCGAGCGTGCCGAGCCGGCAGTTGGGGACCTCGTCGCGCAGGAGTCGGCGGGCGAGGGCGAGGGTGTCGATGGACCGATGGGGGAGCCGGGGACGATCCTGACGGGTGAGGGCGGCGTTGAGGAAGCCCAGATCGAAACGGATGTTGTGGCCGACGATCACCGCGTCGCCGATGAACTCCAGCAGCGACGGCATCACCGCCTCCATCCGCGGGGCCCGCATCACCATCGCCTGGGTGATGCCGGTGATCACCGTGATCTCGGGGGGAATCGCACAGCCGGGATCGACGAGCGTCTGGTAGGTGCCGAGACATTCTCCGCCCCGGAGCTTCACCGCCCCCACCTCGGTGATCGCGCAGTCGGCGGCCGATCCGCCCGTGGTCTCGAGATCGATCACCACGAACGTGACCTCGTGAAGCGCGGCGCCGAGATCGTCGAAGCTGCGCTGGGTGGCGACGAACGTCTGTTCGGGCATCCGTCCAGCGTGACCGAACGCACGTTCGTCGTCAAGCCGGCGGCGCCGCGGTCAGCGCAGCACCGTCGTCAGATGGTCGGCCAGCCGGACGGCCAAGGCGACGATCGAGTAGGTGGGGGTGGCCACGCCGCCGGTGGCGAACACGCTGCTCCCGCCCACCCACAGATTGTCGACCTCGTGCATCCGGCAGTCGGCATCGACCACCCCCTCGGAGGGATCGGCGGCCATCCGGGTCGTGCACATGTGATGGAAGCCCATGCCGATCACGAAGTTCTCGAGATCGATCTCCGACGGGGTCGAGGAGTAGGCCGACACCCATTCGCCGGGGACGAGATCGGCGAGCGCGTCGGCGTGAATGCCGCCGGGCACGAGTTGGAGCCGACCGAGCCCCGCCGCGCCGAACGCCTCGGCGGCGATGCGGTAGCCGTCGAGCGCCCGCTCACGATCCCGGGCGCTGTAGCGCCAATCGAGTTGCACGCGGCGCATACCGAGGGCGTCGGTGGCCGAACCGAGCAGCACCCGGCTCTCCGGGTCGAGCTCCTGCTCGGCGAGACCCTGGAGATAGACCGAGCTCGCCGGCATCGCGCCGGTGTGGCCCAGCAACGCGGCGACGTCGGCCATCGTCGCACCCTCCTCCTGCACCGGCGCACCGGCCGGGAACGAGGACGGCAGGATCTGGATCTCCATGCCGGTCGTCTTCGCCTCCCGGAGGTGCTCGTCGGTCAGGCCGAGGGCGAACTTGGCGCCGTGCACGGAACCGGCATGACGTCCGGCCGTGATGGTGACGTCGCCGCCGTTGTAGCCCACGAGCTCGGACGGGTCGACGTCGAGCACCCCGAAGCCGGCGTACACCTGAAGATGTTCGGTGAAGTGACGACCGACGAGATCGTTGCCGTTGCCGAGCCCGGCCGGGTCGGCGTCGGTCGACGCGAGCAGCAGCCGCGCGTTCTCGATGCCGCCGGCCGCGAGGACGTAGGCGGTCGCCTCGACCCGCAGCGCCGTACCCGTGAGCGTCCGCACGTCGAGCCCGTCGACCCGGCGTCCGTCGGCCGTCGCGAGATTGACGACGTTGGCGTGGAGCACGACGGTGACATCGTCCGCGTCGAGGAGGTCGCGGCGGTACAGCTCCCCGAACTTCGTCGGGAACGTGAGCTGGTACGTGAACGTGTCGATGGCCGCCGAGTCGAGTTTCGGCGTCGCGAGGCCCAGTCGCTCCTCCCAGGTGGCGACGTCGAAGTTCTCGTCGGAGATCCGCACCCACTCGGCCGCACGGGCGAGGAACGGTTCGAGATCGGCGGGACCGATCGGCCATCCGGACACCGCGAGATGGTCGCGGACCTCGAAATCGATCGGGGAGAGCGGCCGACAGAAGCCGGCCCAGTGGTTGGTGGTGCCGCCGAGATAGCGCAGCCTCATCTGATCGAGACGCACCGGGCTGTCGAGAGTGGTGGCCGGCCGGCCGATGCTCTCACCGGCGGCGAGATCCCGCGTGTCGGGCTCCTCGACCTCGCCTCCGGACTCCAAGAGGAGCACTTCGAGGCCGCTGCCCGCGAGCTCGAGCGCGATCGTGATCCCGGCTGCGCCGCCGCCGATCACACACACGTCGGCCCGCCGGGTCGTGCCCGACGGCAGCGAGCGGGCGTCGATCAGCATGCTGCCTCGTCGCACCACATCGCGATGACGGCGGCGGCCCGGGCCTCGGAGACCGCCAGGACCCACCCGTCGACGGTGACGGTGCGGCCGGCCAAGAAGTCGTCGCGGACGAACCGGGCGGCCCGCTCCACCGGGTCTCCCTCGCCGTCGGGGAGTGCGGCGACGAGCGACTCGAGGTCGGTCTCCCCGGTGGTCTCGAGCACCCGCCGGCCGAGCGCGATGATGCCGGGGTCGATCTCTCCGATCTCGGGGACGACGACGGGAGCCGGGGTGGTGGTGCTCACGCCGGTGGTGGTCGGTGTGGCGACGGCGAGGTCGATCGGTCCCACCGGCGCCGGATCGTCTCCTCGCCGGTCGACCCATCCCGCCACTCCACCGATGACGAGAGCGAGGATGCCGCCGCTGCCGACCCGTACCGCGGTGCGGCGCGAGACACCGGTGTCGGCGCCGGAGGAGCCGGGTTCGGAAGCCGTTGACACGGCCCGGAATCTAGTGGTGTCACACCCCCTCCGTAGGGTTCGGACCATGGCCCATCATCCCCACCTCCGTCTCGTCTCCGACGCCGCGGCAGCCCGCTTCCCCGGGGTTGCGCACTCCGATGTCGCCCTCACGATTGACTGCGCGGTGTGCACGATGCAGCACACCGACGCCTGCGACGACTGTGTCGTCAGCTATCTCGTCGGCCACGAAGCGGGCACCCCGGTCGTCCTCGACGCCGAGGAGAAGCGGGCGGTCGAGCTGCTGGCCGATGCGGGCCTGGTCCCGGCGAGCCGATTCGACCCCCGGCCCGGGGTCGCCTGAGCCTTCCCGAGGCGTGCCACCATGGCCCGGTGCCCATCACCGTCGCCGAGCTCGAAGCCGTGGGTCGTGAGGCCGGGCTCTGCGCGGTCGGGTTCACGACGGCCGACCCCTTCCCCGACGTGCGGGCCGAGCTCGTCGTCCGCAAGGCCCGGGGTCTCGCCGGTGGCATGCAGTTCACCTATCGCAACCCGGCCCGATCGACCGATCCCGACCGGTCGCTGCCCGACGCGACCACGCTGATCGTCGGCGCCTACGACTACCAGCGTCTCGAACCGGATCGGCCGGCGGATCAACCCGTCGGGCGCGTCGCCGCCTACTCCTGGGAAGACCACTACGCCGCGCTGCGAGAAGGGCTCGACGCGATCGCGACCGTGCTGCGCACCGCCGGGAGCCGGGCGACCGTGATCGCCGACCAGAACCATCTCGTCGATCGGGCCGTCGCCCACCGCGCCGGCATCGGATGGTGGGGGAAGAGCTCGAACGTGCTCGTTCCCGGAGTCGGCAGTCTCGTGGTGCTCGGTTCGGTCCTCACCGACGCACCGCTGGAGATCGCCACGGCCGCACCCGTCGCCGACGGGTGCGGCTCGTGCCGGCAGTGCCTCGACGGCTGCCCGACCGGGGCGATCATCGAGCCGGGCGTCGTCGACGCCCGACGATGCCTCGCCTGGCTGCTCCAAGTCGACGGCATGTTCCCGGCCGAGCATCGCGACGCCCTCGGAGATCGGCTCTACGGTTGCGACGATTGCCAAGACGTCTGCCCTCCGAACCAGATTCGGCGTCGACGCCCGTCCGACGCCGGCGCCGACGGCGCCTGGGTGCCGATTCTCGACGCGCTCGACCAGGACGACGACGCATTGATGGCCCGCCTCGGGCGCTGGTACATCCCGAACCGCGATCCCGCCTACCTGCGCCGGAACCTGCTGCTCGTGCTCGGCAACATCGGTGACCCCGGCGACCCCCGAGTCGCCGCGGTGATGGGCCGGGCCCTCGACGACCGGCGAGCGGTGGTGCGAGCCCACGCGGTGTGGGCCTGTCGCCGTCTGGGCCTCGACTCGCTGCTCGGCCGGGTCGTCGACGACACCACACCGGAAGTTCGAGCCGAGCTCGATCGGGTCTCGGTCGCCCGGGCCGAGGCGCCGACCCGACCCTCGACGGCGTAGGGTCCGGCGCTGTGGTGCGCCACCTGCTCGTGACCAACGACTTCCCCCCGAAAGTGGGCGGGATCCAGAGCTACCTGTGGGAGCTCTGGCGGCGCCTGCCCGCGGCCGACGTGATCGTGCACACCACGCCGTACGCCGGAGCGGCCGAGTTCGACGAGGCCCAGGAGTTCACCGTCGTCCGCAGCCGCGAGCCCTGGCTGCTGCCCCAGCCGGTGCTGGTTCGCCGAGTCGACGCCCTCGCCCGCGAGCACGGCGCCGAGCTGGTGATCCTCGATCCGGCCGTGCCCGCCGGGCTCATCGGTCCGCAACTCGAGCGCCCCTACGGTGTCGTGCTCCACGGCGCCGAGGTGACCATCCCCGGACGCCTCCCCGTCACCCACACCCTGCTCAACCGGGTCCTTCGTGACGCCGTCGGGGTCATCGCGGCCGGTGGCTATCCGGCCGCCGAGGCCGAACGTTCGCTCGGACGGTCCCTCCCGACGACCGTCGTCCCTCCCGGCGTCGACACCGAACGGATCGCTCCGATGGACCCCGACGCCCGCCGAGTGGTGCGTGAACGTCTCGGTCTGCCGACCGCAGGCCCCCTCGTCATCTCCGCCAGTCGCCTGGTGCCCCGCAAGGGAATGGACGTGCTCATCCGGGCCTCGTGCGCCATCGCCCGCCGCCATCCCGACGTCCACGTCGGGATCTCCGGTGGTGGCCGCGACCAGCGACGGCTCCAACGGCTCGTCGACGAGTTGGACGCACCGGTCACCCTGCTCGGTCGGCTCCCCGACGCCGACATGCCCGGCCTCTACGCGTGCGGCGACGTGTTCGCGATGCTGTGCCGAAGCCGCTGGGCCGGCCTCGAACAGGAGGGGTTCGGCATCGTCTTCGTCGAGGCAGCCGCGGCGGGCGTCCCTCAGGTCGCGGGACGCAGCGGCGGCGCCCACGAAGCAGTCGCCGACGGCGAGACCGGCGTCGTCGTCGATGACCCCACCGATGTCGAGATGGTGGCCGACACGATCTCCGACCTGCTCGACGACCCCGACCGGCGGGCCCGGATGGCGCACGCCGGACGGGCCCGGGCCGAAACGGAGTTCTCCTACGACCGACTGGCCGAACGCCTCGGAGCGGCAATCGATGCCATGGTGTCCCCGTGAGCCGGAGCGAGCCGGGTGACACCCTCATTCGACTGTCATGGGCGGGGACCCTCGTGTTCACGATCACCGCGACCCTCGCCACGATCGACCCCGACGGCATGGGAATGCCGGCGGTCGTGGTCGCGGTGGGTCTGTTCGGGGCGGGAAGCATCGCGATGTTCTGGGCGTTCCTCATCGCCGTCCAACGCAGCCGGACCGACCTGATCGGCATGGGTGGCCTCTACTTCGGGGCGGGATCGGCGCCGAGATCGATTCGGGTCACCCTGTTGTCCTCGCTCGCCGTCGAGGTCGTCGTCGCCCTCGTGACCGCATCGATCCGGGTCTTCACCAGTCTCGCGTTCGGAATCCTCGTCCCGGTCTGGGGTCTGGGCCTCGCCGGATTGTGGTTCGCCCGCCACGGCCGATTCGCACCCCGCGAGACCGAAGACCGGTAGGGTCCATCTGTCGCCGACAAGGAGGACCAGATGGTCGACCAGACGACAGAGCGCACGACGATCATGGCGTCCCCCGAGCGGTGCTACGCGGCGGCGATCGACTTCGAGCGCTATCCCGAGTGGGCGACCGACATCAAGATGGCCCGGGTCCTGTCCCGCGACGACGAGGGCCGCGCCGTCGACGTCGAGTTCCGGGCCGCCGCCATGGGCCGCAGCACGACCTACACCCTGCGCTACTACTACGGCGCCAACCCCCGACGAATCGCCTGGCGTCTCCAACGCGGCGATGTGACCCGACGACTCGACGGCGAGTACGAGTTCCTCCCGGTGCCGTCCGACCCCGACGCGACCGAGGTCATCTACCATCTCGCCGTCGACTTGTCGGTCCCGCTTCCCGGGTTCGTGAAGCGCCGGGCCGAGGCCCGGATCGTGCGCACCGCGCTCGAGAACCTCACCCGATACGTGGAGTCCGGCGGCAAGTGACCGACCACGACGCCGATCCGGCCCCGTCGGACTCGTTCGACGAGTTGCGGGACGCGGCCGGCGCGGTCGTCGCGTCGCTCAAAAAGCTCGTCGAGGCGACGGAACGGGTGGTGGAGGACCCCGAGGCCTTCTCCCGGGTCGTCGACAGTGGACGTTCGGTCGTCGAGGCGTTCGCGGGCGGATTCGCGGCCCAGGCCGCCCCCCGATCCGACGACGACGACGAAGCGACCGCACAGGGTGGGGATCCGCCGGCGGAATCCTGAACGAACGGGCTTTAACCCCCACCCAGCGTGCCGATAGAGGCACGATGCGTTTCGTCGAGCTGCGGCCGACTCCCGAAGGGGAGACTTTCCGTCTGCACCCCAGAATCACCTGGTTGAGGGGTCTGGACCCGGCCGCGCGCGTCGCGGTGGTCGGCCTGGTCCACGACGTCGCGCTCGGCGAGATGCCCGACTGGGACGGCACCGTCGACATCGACGGAGAGACCATGTCGCTCGCCGACGGCATCGACGTGCTGGGCGAGACCGCCGACAACGCGCTGATCGTCGACGCGGCAAGCCTGCCGCCGGTCACGACGGTGCCCGACACCCCCGTGGCGCCGGTCGCGCCGCGAGAGAGCCTGGAATCGGCGACGGAGAAGCTCACCGAGCTCGAGGAGCGGATCGCCGGTCTGGCCGAAGAGCTCGCGGCGAGCGGCAAGGTCCGCTCCGGCATGACCGCCCACCTCGTCTCGGCCTCGGCCCGCGTCGACGACGACGCGGGACGGCGCCTGGACCGGGCCGACGGGGAACTGGGCCGCGCCGCCCGCCTCGCCTCTCGTCCCGACCCGTGGACCGGGATGGCCGACGTGCCCGCACGGCTGATCGAATTGAGGGCACAGGTCGACGAGCTCGAGATGTCTCTCGCCGCGCTGCCCAGCGGCGACCGGCCCGCGCTGGCCGCCGCCGTCGCCACCGCCCGGGCCGCGATCTCGCGCGGATCGGTCCCGAGCCCCGAAGCAGCCGCGCTCGCCCAGGCCTGGACCTCTCTTCATCAACGCCTCACCGGGCTCGAGTCGCGGATGGAAGCGGCCGGCGGCGGCACCGAAGCCGTGGCCGCCCGTCTCGACGCGGCCCGCGCCGCGGCCCGAGCGGCCGAGGACGCCGCCGTCCCCCGACCGATCACCGAAGAAGAAGCCGATCGACTCGAAACGCTCCACGAAGCGATGCTCGCCGCCGAACAGCGGGCCGGTCGAGGCGTACGCCGGGCGGCCGGCCGGGCCGCCTTCGAAAAGGCGGAAGCGGCGTTGCGCGACGCCCTGGCCCCGCTCGGATACCCGACTTGGGCCGCGTTCCGGATGGGCAACGGCATGGCGTCGGTCTCCCAGGAGGCCCTCGACGAGTACGAACGCTCTCAGGCCGAGCTCGAGGCCGCCGAGATCGAACTGGCGCAGCTGATGGCACGGCTCGAGCGCGACACCGACCTCCAGGACGTGCTCACGGCGATCGATCGGGCCCTCGATCATGCCCGTGAGCTCCTCGGCGACGAGTTCTTCGACGACGTGTCGGGCGGCGACGCCCCACCGGCCGACCCCGCGATCGTTCGCGAGGCGCTCGAAGCGTGCACCGTCGACGCGGCCTCGATCGGGGTCGGCCGCGAAGCGGCCATCGCCCACCTTCGCGAGGCCATGACCGCCGCCGGAGCCGGTGGCCACGAGCACCTGACGAGCGACGCCGCGCTGGTCGCCCTCGGCGAATCCTGGCTCGGCGTGCTCGGCGCCGCCGACGAAGCAGCCGTCCGCATGCTTCGCGACCGGGAACGAGCCGTCGCCGAGCTCGCCGCGCTCGAGGAGTTGGGCGACGGCACCCGCGTGGACCGACTCGACGAGGAACGGGCCGCGGTCCGCGCCGCCGAGAAAGACGTCGCCGAGACCCGCGACGCGCTGGTGGAGGTCGTCGAGGCCCGCACGCAGCTCCACGTGCTCGCCGCGACCGAGCTCAACCTCGCCGAAGAACACGACGACCGGCTGCTGCAGCGCGAGAGCGCCCAGGTGCTGGTCGATCTCGCCACTCGACGTCTCGACGGTCGGGCCAGTGCCGATGAAGCGGCGGCACTGGCCGATCGTGTCCCCCGAGGGATCGGCGGGCCGATTCCCGTCGTGGTCGTGATGGGCGCGTCACCCGCGGCCATGTTGGACCGTCTCGTCGTGCTACCCGACGACGTCCAGATCCTGGTGATCGGTGACGGACTCGGCATCGTCGAGTGGATCGAGCGGGCCGGAGACGACACGGCCGCCATGGTCGACGTCGGAACTCTCGTCTAGGCGCAACCGACCCTGGCTAGCCTGACTCGAATGGAGTTCCGTCGCATCACCGGCCTGCCGCCCTACGTCTTCACGATCATCGACACGTTGAAGGTGCAGGCTCGCCGGGCCGGAGAAGACGTCATCGATCTGGGGTTCGGCAACCCCGACCTCCCGTCACCCGACATCGCCGTGGCCAAGCTGGTCGAGGCCGCCCAGAACGCCCGAAACCACCGCTACTCCGCGAGTCGAGGCATCCCCAAGCTCCGTGAGGCCGCCGCCACCCTCTATCACCGTCGGTTCGGCGTCACCCTCGACCCGGAGACCCAGGTGATCAACACGATCGGCGCCAAGGAGGGGTTCAGTCATCTGATGTGGGTCCTCCTGCAGCCCGGCGATTCGGTGCTGGTCCCCGTGCCGTCGTACCCGATCCATCTCTTCGCGCCGCTCTTCGCCGGTGCCGACGTGCGGGAGATGCCGCTCACCTCCAACCAGGACGACTTCTTCGACACGTTGCGGGAACGATTCGAGTACTCGTGGCCGCGGCCGCGGGCCATCGTGTTGTCGTTCCCCCACAATCCGACGACCACCTGTGTCGATCTCGACTTCATGCGTCGCGTCGTCGACTTCGCCCGAGAGAAGGAGATCGTGATCGTTCACGACTTCGCCTACGCCGACCTCGGATTCGACGGCTACATGCCACCGTCGATCCTCGAGGTCGAAGGGGCGTTGGATGTGGCCGTCGAGCTCTACTCGATGACGAAGAGCTACTCGATGGCCGGTTGGCGGGTGGCGTTCATGGTCGGCAACCCCGATGTGATCGCCGCGCTCGCGAAGCTCAAGAGCTATCTCGACTACGGCACCTTCCAACCCGTGCAGATCGCGGCGACGGTCACCATGAACGAAGCTCCCGAGTATCCCGATCAGGCACGTGAGATCTACGAACGTCGGCGCAACTCGTTGTGCGACGGCCTCGCCCGCATCGGCTGGCACGTCGACCCGCCCAAGGGAACGATGTTCACCTGGGCACCGATTCCCGAGCCCTATCTCGAGATGGGCAGCGTCGAGTTCGCCTCGATGATCGTCAAGGAGGCCAACGTCGCGCTGTCGCCCGGCGTCGGTTTCGGCCCCGGCGGCGAGGGCTACGTGCGATTCGCCCTCATCGAGAACGAGCAGCGGATCAATCAGGCCACCAGGAATCTCGGTCGGGCCCTGACCAAGCTGGGTTGAGCCCCGACGTTCGCTCAGTCGTCGAGCTCCCAACCGAGTGAACGTTCGACCGCCCGTCGCCAGAGGGCATGCGCCGAGTCGGCTGCGTCACGATCCGGCGCAGGGGAGAAGGTGCGATCGGCGGCCCAGTTGGCGGCGACGTCGTCGATCCCGTCCCAGACCCCCTCCGCGATGCCAGCGAGGTACGCCGCGCCGAGGGCGGTCGTCTCGGGAACCGCGGCGCGAATGACGGGCACACCGAGCTGGTCCGCCTGGAACTGGAGGAGGACGTCCATGACCGAGGCGCCGCCGTCGACGCGGAGGTCGGTGACGCCGGTGCCGCTCGCGGCGGCCATCGCGTCGACGACATCGCGGGTCTGAAAGGCCATCGCCTCGACGGTGGCCCGGACGATCTCGGCCCGACCGGTACCCCGCGTGAGGCCGATGATCATGCCACGGGCGCGGGGGTCCCAATGAGGCGAACCGAGCCCGGCCAGCGCCGGCACGAAGACGACCCCGCCGGTGTCGTCGACCGACGCGGCGAGCGGGCCGGTCTCCGCCGCGTCGTCGATGATGCCGAGGCCGTCGCGCAGCCACTGGATCGCGGCGCCGGTGACGAAGATCGCGCCCTCGTAGGCGTAGGTCGTCTCGGGGCCGCGGGGGCCGTCGAGCGTCCAGGCCACGGTGGTCAGGAGCCCGTCGACCGGTTCGGGACACGTCGTGCCGACGTTCATCAGCACGAACGAGCCGGTGCCGTAGGTGTTCTTGGCCTGACCGGGAGCGAAGCAGGCCTGACCGAACAGCGCCGCCTGCTGGTCGCCGGCGATGCCGCTGATCGGGACGCCGGCCCCGGTCGGGATCTCCGCGGTGGTCACCCCGAACCGACCGGACGAGGGCCGGACCTCCGGAAGGATGTGCATCGGCACCCCGAGGAGTCCGCACAGGTCCGCGGACCACTCGCCGTGGCGGATGTCGTAGAGGAGCGTGCGGCTCGCGTTCGTCGTGTCGGTGATGTGGACCCCGCCGGTGAGCTTCCACACCAGCCACGAGTCGATGGTGCCGAACAGCAGGTTCTCGTCGACCTCCACCCCGCCTTCGTCGAGCAGCCACTCGACCTTCGTTCCCGAGAAGTACGGATCGAGGACGAGACCGGTCGTACGGCGGACGAGGAGGAGGTGACCGTCGGCCTGGAGCTGTTCGCAACGGGCCGCCGTGCGGCGGTCCTGCCACACGATCGCGTTGTGACGGGGTCGGCCCGTCGCCTTGTCCCACAGCACCACCGTCTCGCGCTGATCGGTGATCCCGATGGCCGCGACCGGCTGATCGAGCGACTCCACGAGCTCGGCGAGCGTGGCGACCACGGCATCCCAGATCTCGTCGGCGTCGTGTTCCACCCATCCGGGTCGGGGAAAGTGCTGGGTGAACTCCCGATAGGTGAAGCCGAGGGGCTTCCCCCGCTCGTCGATGGCGAAGGAGCGGACACCGGTCGTGCCCGCGTCGATGGCGATGACAACTCCCATGGCGGGCGACACTACTCCGGTGGCCGCGGCCGCACGGTGGCCGCCCCATTAAGGTTCGGACTCCGCGACGTTCACGAGGAGATGGCGATGCGAGTCGGACTGTTGACCGGTGGTGGAGACTGCCCCGGCCTCAACGCGGTGATCCGGGGAGTCGTACGCAAAGCCGAGCGGGAGTACGGCGACGAGGTCATCGGCTTCCTCGACGGCTACCAGGGCCTGATCGAGGACCGCTGGATGCCGCTCGACGTCGAAGCCTGCCGAGGTCTGCTTCCCCGCGGTGGCACGATCGTGGGTACCACCCGCGTCCAGCCGTACATGTTCATCGACGGCGTCGATCGGGTGAAGGCGACGATGGACCGGCGGGAGATCGAGGCCCTGATCGTCATCGGCGGCGAGGGAACCCTGTCGGCGGCAGATCGCCTCCACGCCGACGGTGTGCCCGTCGTCGGCGTGCCCAAGACGATCGACAACGACATCGGCGGCACCGAGATGACCTTCGGTTTCGACACGGCCGTGCAGATCGCGACCGACGCCATCGACCGTCTGCACACCACCGCGGAATCCCACAATCGGGTGATGGTCGTCGAAGTGATGGGACGCCACGTCGGCCACATCGCGACCTGGGCCGGGATCGCCGGCGGGGCCACGGTGACGCTCGTTCCCGAGGAGCCCTTCGACATCGACGCGGTGTGCCGGTCGCTGACCCGCCGCCACGCGAGGGGACGGTTCGCCTCGATCGTGGTGGTGGCCGAAGGCGCCCGGCCCGCGGAGGGAACGCTCGACATCCCCGAGCCGGGAGTCGACGAGTACGGCCACCAGCGCCTCGGCGGAATCGGCAACGTCGTCGCCCACGAGATCGAGGCGCGCACCGGCTACGAGACCCGGGTGACCGTGCTCGGTCACGTTCAGCGAGGGGGCACACCCACCGCGTTCGATCGGGTGCTGTCGACCTGGTACGGGGTGGCGGCGATGGAAGCCGCCCACGACCGCGACTTCGGAACGATGGTCGCCCTACGCAGCGGAGAGGTCGTGAGGGTGCGGCTGGCCGAGTGCGTCGTGCAGATCAAGTACACCCACCCGGACCTGCTCGCGGCGATGCGAACGTTCTTCAGCTGAGCCCCGTCGTTCGCTGGTGCGACATCGGCGGATCTATCCGTCGGAGGGGGCGGGCGGCACGGTGGTGGTGGTCGTCGTGGTGGTGCTCGTCGTCGTCGTCGACGGGGGCGCCTCCACGATCTCCGGGTCGTACGACTCGTAGCGGGTCCGATCGACGGCCTCGGTCGTGCTCGTGTCGTCGTCGGTGGTCGGCAGCGCCACCAGCGACCCGTCGATGTTGATCAAGATGTTGTCGACCGCGGAGAAGCCCGTGAGCGTCCAGACCAGTTGGGCGGCGACGTCCTTCAGCACCGGGTTGTCCGGCGGCTCTCCGCGCGATTCGAGAAAGACGGTGGCGGTCGGGCTCCCGGGAGGTCGCAGCACGGCCACGAGCAGGTATTCGGTCACCTGATTGATGAGCTCCTCGGGCTCGTCGACGGTGGCCGTGTCCTTGAAGTCGTCTTCGAACATCGGCTGGAGAAGCTCGAACAAGTCGTCGGTGTCGGGGATGTCGACCACGACCTGCTTGACCTTGCGCTGCGGTGTCTCGCCCGTCGCCTCCCGCAGCAGGTAGTACGCGACCGGGCGAATCGCGACGGGAAGCGACGTAGTGCTCGTCGTGGTCACCCGCTGGAGTGACTCGTCGAGGCGGTCCTGATCGATGACGGCCGCCTGCCCGTCGGTGGGCAGGGAGCAGCCGGCCGCGAAGAGCAACAGGGCGGTCGCGAACGCGATGGATCTCATTCGTGCTCCTCGGGATCGCCGACGGGCAAGGCGATGACGAACCGGGCACCGGGCCGGTCATCGCCGCGACTTTCGACCCACACCCTGCCACCGTGGAGACCGACATGTTCCGCGACCAGCGACAGCCCGAGCCCGCTCCCGGTGTCGTACCCCCGTCGCCCACCGGCCGAACCACGACTGAAGCGATCGAAGATCACCTCCCGTTCGGCCTCCGGGATGCCCGGCCCCTCGTCTTCGACCGCGATGACGACGGTGTCGTCGCCCAACGAGATCTGCACCTCGATCGCGCCGTCGCCGTACTTGTCGGCGTTGTCGATCAGGTTGGCGATCACCTGGGCGAGGCGGCGCTTGTCCGCCGAGATCACCAGCTCGTCGACCTCGGGCGTCGAAAGCACGGCCGCGTCGGGTCGGGTGGAGTGGTGCACCGCCTGGCGGACGAACTCGACGACGCCAAGCGGCTGGGTCTGCAGCGACGCCGTGCCGACGTCGAAACGGCTGATCTCCAACAGGTCCTCCACCAGCTGGGTGAACCGGCTGATGTCGTCGTTGAGCAATCCGAGCGCGGTCTGGCTGCGTTCGGGCATCGCCTCACGATTGTTGTTGAGCACCTCGACCGCAGCGTTGAGCGTCATCAGGGGGGAGCGCAACTCGTGGCTGACCTCGCTCGCGAAGCGGGCATCGCGTTCGATCCGGTCCTCGAGCGAGCGGGCCATGCCGTTGAACGAGGCGCTCAGGGAGGCCAGATCGGCATCCGCGGGGGGTTCGAGCCTCGTGTCGAGCTCGCCGGCGGCGAGCGACTCCGCGGCACGGCGGACGTCGCCGAGCGGCGACAGGGCCCGTCGCGCCGCCCATGACCCGAGCGCCGCGGCCAGCAGTGTGGTGGCCACGCCGGCCCCGAGAACGACGAAGCTGATGGCCGAGAGGGTGTTCTCGACATCGTCGAGGAGAAGCGCCTCGAAGTAGGCGGCGTCACGGGTGCTGTTCGACAAGAGGATGCCACTGATGATCGCGGGGACCCCGTCGATGGTGGTTCGGATCGTGGCCGCGTTGCCCTCCTCCACCAGCATCACCAGGTCGGGGGGAAGCTTCTCGACACTGAACCGGGTGTTGTTCCGCGCGAACCAGAGGTCGTCGACCCGAAGCAGCGGGAACTCGCCGCGTGAGGTGCTGAGCGATTCGACGATCGCGACGATCGCCGCTTCGTCGGCCTCCTCGGTGAGCTGGGTCTGCACACTGCGCCCGTTGCCGTTGAACGACGCGAACGCGGCGTCTTCACGCTGGTCGAGGAGGCTCTGGCGGGTGAACCCGAGCGTGACGAGCGCGAGGGTCACCGACAAGAGCAGGCCACCGAGGGCGAAGACCAACGAGACGCGGGCCCGGAGACCGAGGCGTTCCCATCGTGACCGCACGGTCGGTCAGGCCTGCAGCTTGTAGCCCAGGCCCCGGACGGTCACGACGTGGCGCGGGTTGGCCGGATCCGGTTCGATCTTCGTGCGCAGCCGACGGATGTGCACATCGACCAGTCGACCGTCGCCGAAGTAGCCGTATCCCCACACCCGTTCGAGCAGGACCTCGCGGGAGAACACCCGTCCGGCGTTGGAGCCGAGCTCGACGAGCAGACGGAACTCGGTCTTGGTGAGATGGACCTCGTCGCCGGCGACCCGGACCACTCCCTCGTCGGGAATGATCTCGAGCTCTCCGAAGACGAGATGACGTGCACCCGGATCGGCCGGTCGGACCCGTCGCAGCAACGCCCGGATGCGGGCCGAGAGCTCCTTGGGGGCGTGGGGTTTGGTGAGATAGTCGTCGGCGCCGGCCTCGAGCCCGGCCACGACATCGTGGGTGTCGGCGCGGGCGGTCACCATGACGATGGGCACGTCGGAGATCTTGCGGATCGCCCGACAGACCTCGAATCCGTCCATGCCCGGCAACATGATGTCGATCAAGACGACATCGGCGGGATCCTGACCGAACGCGAGGAGCGCGTCCTCGCCCGACTCGGCCTCGACCACGTCGTAGCCCTCGTCTTCGAGGGCGAGACGGACGGAGGTCCGAATGCGTTCATCGTCTTCAACGGTAAGGATTCTGTGTCCCACGACCGCGATGCTGCCAGATTCCGGACCGGCGCGGGGACCACGGGGCCAATCGGTTCAGGCGCGGTGGGCCCCGGCGGTGTCGACGAGCGCGAAGAACGCGTCGGCGATTCCCTCGGACGCGCCGACCAGCGCACCTCCCCGGGGACCCCGATTGTCGATGATCGCACCCGCTTCGCGGGCGATCAGCGCGCCTGCCGCGTAGTCCCAGACCCCGAGACCCCGCTCGTAGTAGGCGTCGACGCGGCCGCAGGCCAGCGAGCACAAGTCGACGGCCGCGCCTCCGAAGCGGCGGATGTCGCGAACGAACGGGAGGACATCGACGAGAACCTCCGCCTGGGCCCGGCGCCGATCGGCCGTGTACGCGAATCCGGTCGCCACCAACGACACGGCCAGGTCCGTCGTGGTGCCGGCGTTGATGGTGCGACCGTCGAGGGTCGCACCTCGTCCCGACGTCGCCCGGAATCGCTCGTCGCGCACGAGATCGTGCACGGCGCCCGCGACGACCGTGTCGTGGTGACGGGCGGCGACCGACACCGAGCTCCCCGGAAGGTCGTAGACGAAGTTGGTGGTGCCGTCGATCGGGTCGATCAACCACACGACCCCGCTGGTGCCCTCGACGGCGGCCCCTTCCTCGCCGACGACCCCGTCGTCGGGCCGTGCCGTCGTGATCGCCTCGACGATCGTCGCCTCGGCCCACCGGTCGAACTCCGTCACCAGATCCGTCGCGGTCGACTTCGTGTCGACGCCGAGGTCGTCGTCTCGCCAGGCATCACGCAGGCGGGGCACGACCAGATCGATCGCCGCGTCGGCGACGGCGAGCAACTCGAACGGGTCGACCGTCATGCCTGTTCGGTCCGAGCCCGCTCCTGGGCTTCCTGCGCGTTCCACTCGGCCATCGCCCGCAGGGTGAGCACGGCCACGATCGCCACGCCGATCGCGCAACCGACGGCGCTGGCGAGACCGATCAGACCGGCCTGGACCGGACACCCGTCGGCGCACGAGATGTCGGTGACGGCGTAGCCGATGAGGCCGCCGGAGAGCCCGGCGATGACGATCGCGAGGACGGCGAGAACTCGGGCGTGAAGCGGCGGAGCCGCGGTCGCCGGTGGGCCCGCTGCCGACCCGGACGGGGAAGAGGAATCGCTCAGGGACGCCACGCCGGTGATCCTACCGAGCGGTGAAGGGCGTGACCGCGGCGGCGACGCCTCTAGAGTGCCGGACGGTGCGTGCTCTGGTCGTTCTTCCGACGTATGACGAGGCGGCGAACATCGAAGAGGTGCTTCGTCGGCTTCGGGCTGCCTGCCCGCACGCGAGCGTGCTCGTCGTCGACGACGCCTCTCCCGACGGGACCGCCGACCTGGCCGAACGGATCGGGGAGGAGCTGGGCGAGGTCGAGGTGATGCGGCGACCCGCGAAGTCGGGTCTGGGGTCGGCGTACCGCGACGGATTCCGTCACGGGCTCGCGCACGGCTTCGACATCATGGTCGAGATGGACAGCGACCTGTCCCACGACCCGGCGGCGCTGCCGACCCTGTTGGAACGGGTCGAACAGGGTGCCGATCTGGCCATCGGGAGCCGCTACGTGCCGGGCGGCTCGATCCCCGACTGGTCCTGGCATCGTCGGGCCCTGTCGAAATGGGGGAACCGCTACGCCGCCGGGGTGCTCGGCATCGGGGTGCACGACGCCACCAGCGGGTATCGCGCCTACGCCGCGTCGTCGCTGGCCCAGATCGACTTCCACACCGTCCGGGCCGACGGCTACGGGTTTCAGATCGAGATGGCCCACCGGGTCCTGCAATCCGGCGGTTCGGTCGAGGAGGTCCCGATCCAGTTCATCGATCGGGTCCGGGGCACATCCAAGATGTCGGGCCGGATCGTGGTCGAAGCCCTCGTCCTCGTCTCCTGGTGGGGGCTGCGCGACCGCGTGCTCAGATTCTGGCGCTGACTGCCGATGGCCGTCCATGGCCTCGACCACCAATCTCGTCCCCGCGCACCGGCTCGGGATCCTGCTTCGCCGGGCCCGCGTCGGCGCCGGCCTCGATCTCGCCGACCTCGCCGGCCCGGCCGGACTCTCGGCATCGGAGCTCGATGATGTCGAGCATGGCCGCCGCCGTCTCGACGACGTGATGCTCGAGACCCTGGTCGCGGCCTACGGCATCGAGGACGCCGGTCTGGTGCCGGAGCGCTCCCACCTCGTCATCGATCTCGACGAGGGTCGCATCGCGGTCGATCGCGTCGACCTCGACATCGACGTCGCCTCCGGGCCCGACGCGGTCCTCGCCCGCTACCTCTCGCTCGTCTACCGGCTGCGGGATCTTCCCATCGGCAGCCCCCTGCAACTGCGCGACGTCGATCTCGACGTGCTCTCGGTGGCGCTTCGGCTCGCGACCGGCGACGTCGACTCCCGGCTCCGGCGCCTCATGGACGACGGGACAGATGTCGCCCGCGACCAGCAACGGATCCGCCGACAGCTCCTCATGCCCCTGGTTGGTGTCGTCGTTGCCGCGACGGCGCTCGGCACGGTGCTGTTGGTGACCGACGACGACCCGGTCCCGGCGCCGACGGCACCAGCGGAGGTGTTCGATCCGGGGGCACCCCGGATCGCCACCGCCGCGGTGCAGGACGCGCCGGTGATCGTCACCGACCTCGGAAACGGCGCGGCCGTGGAGGAGAACCCCGCCGGTTGACGCCGCGACGACGGGTCGGGGCTGGCATGCTGGCCCCATGCGTCAGTGGAAGGTCGCCGGAGGGCTGATCACGAGCGACGCGGGCACGCTGCTCGTCGCCAATCGACGACGCGACGGCAGCATCGACTGGACCACGCCCGGTGGCGTCGTCGACGAAGGCGAGACCCCACTGGTCGCCCTGAGCCGAGAGGTGGAGGAGGAGACCGGACTGTCGGTCGAGCGCTGGTCGCGGCTGTGCTGGACCACGGAGGTCGAGTTCGTCGACCTCGAGATGCACCTCGAGGTCGAAGTTCACCTCGCGGCCGGGTTCGGGGGATCCATCGTGCTCGACGACCCCGACGGGATCGTCGTCGAAGCCCGGTTCCTGGAGCCGGCCGCGATCGACGACCGGCTCCGCGCCAGCCCCGCGTGGGTGGCCGAACCGATGCGGGAGTGGATGTCGGCGCCGTGGGAGCAGAGCCGGCATTTCCTCTATCGGGCGGTGGGCCGCGACCCCGCCGAGATGATCGCCGAGCGCGTCGGTCGATGAGCGATGCCGGCCGTCCCCCCGATGGCACCCTCGGATTCGTCCATGTCGACATGGACGCGTTCTTCGCCTCCGTCGAGCTGAGACGTCATCCGGAGCTGAAGGGTCGGGCCGTGGTCGTGGGAGGGACCGGCGACCGTGGCGTGGTCGCCGCGGCCAGCTACGAGGCGCGGCTCTACGGCATCCGTTCCGCGATGCCGTCGACCCGGGCGCGCCGGCTGTGCCCCGACGCCGTCTTTCTCCCGGGCGATCACGCGCACTACGCGGAGGTCAGCGGGGCGATCATGGCGATCCTGCGCGACGTCACCCCGCTCGTCGAACCGCTGTCGTTGGACGAGGCCTTTCTCGACGTGCGCGGTGTCCTGCACGGCGAGGACCGGGCCGCCGAGATCGCCGCGAACATCCGCGCCCGGATCCTCGCCCGGGAACAACTCACCTGTTCGGTCGGTGTCGCGACCAACAAGTTCCTCGCCAAGCTGGCGACGGAGAGAGCGAAGCCCACGGCGTCATCGCAGGGCCCGATCTTCGGAAGCGGCGTGTTCGTGGTCGAGGCCGGCACCGAGCTCGGGTTTCTGCACCCGATGCGGGTCGAGGAGCTGTGGGGCGTCGGACCGGCGACGGCCCGTCGCCTCTCGAGCATGGGGATCGAAACGGTCGGGGACCTCGCGGCACAGCCCCGGACACGGCTCGAGGCCGGCATCGGCAAGGCGGCCGGCGCCCACCTGCACGCGCTGGCCAACGGTCGTGACGATCGCCCGGTCGTCGTCGGCCAGGAGCTCAAGTCGATCGGCCACGAAGAGACCTTCGCCCGGGATCTGCGCACCCTCGACGAGCTTCGTCCGCACCTGATGAGAATGGCCGACGCCGTCGCCGCGCGGCTCCGGGCGGGCTCGGTGCTGGGCCGGACCGTCACCATCAAGGTGCGGTTCGCCGACTTCGCCACGATCACACGATCGACCACGCTTCCCCAACCACTCGACGGGGCCCGGGCCATCGCGTTCGAGGCCGAGAAGATGTTGGCGAAGCTCGATCCGACTCCCGGTGTGCGGCTTCTCGGGGTCAGCTCGAGCCAACTCGTCGATGGGTCGGTCCGGCAACTGTCGCTCGACGAGGTCGACGGCCCGTCGTGGTCCGACGCCGACAGCGTGGTCGACGAGATCCGTGAACGTTTCGGATCCGACTCGATCGGCCCCGCCGCCCTGGCCCGGCGAGGTGACGGAATCCGCCGATTCCAGGTCGGACAACAACAATGGGGCCCCGACCGGGATGGAAGTGCTTGACCGACGCGCGTTGTCCATGGGTGGTCGCTGTGCGACAATGGGTGCACTGGACACCCCGGGCTGGAGGAGCGACGGTGCCGCTTTCCGAGGACGAACAACGCATCCTCACCGAGATCGAGGATCATCTCTACGAGTCCGACCCCGCGCTCGCGCGCGAGGTCGCCCAGACCACCATCTACACCCACGCGTTCCGGAACCTGAAATGGGCGACGGCGGGATTCGTTCTCGGGGTGGTCCTCATGGTCGTGCTGTTGTCGGCCCACTTCATCCTCGCCTTCTCCGGGTTCTTGTTGATGCTCGTGAGCCTGCTGTGGTTCGAACGCAACGCCCGCAAGCTGGGCCGCGCCGGTCTCGAGCAGATGACGGAGAACTTCCGTGGGGGCGGGCTGCGCGACGCGATGGGTGGAGCCGGCTCCAAGATGCGCGAGCGCTTCCAGCGCCCCGACGATCTCGACTGAACGCCGATCGACGGTCGTCTCGCCGGGCTACCGGTTGAAGATCGGGGCCGGGGGCGGCCGCAACAAGGTGCGGGGGTCGAGGGCGTTCCTCACCACTCCCGATGTGCCGATCTGTGACCGGCAGCTTCGTACGATCCGGGCGGACGCGTCCTGCGCCGACACGGCGCGGGCGACGCCGTCACCGGTCGCCGAGTAGCGCAGCACGGTGATCTCGTCGGCGAGAAGGCGAACCGGTCCGATGTCGCGTTTGCTGCGTTCCACCACCGACGCGAACTCGTGGGGCGTCTGATCGGCCCGGATCGACAACCCGATCAGCCGCAACGCGGCGAGGGCCTCGTCCCAGGCGATCTCGCCCCGACCGAGCGGATCGGCGACCACCGACCTCATCCGCCGCCGTCGACGCAGCGACTGGGTCGTCGGGACGAAGCCGACGATTCCGACCACGACCGCCAATCCGATCAGGACCGTCCACGGACCGTTCCCTCGGCCCCCACCGTCGTCTCCCGAATCGCCGCCGGCGGGGACGATCCGGGCATCGCCGTCGACGGGTCGGCGGGTCGTCGTGGGTCGATCCGGCTGCTCGGACGGTGTAGTGTCGGTCGGCGCGACGCTGGTGGTCGTCGCGAGCGGGTCCTCGGTACCGGGCCGCTCGGCGTCGAAGTTGGCGCCGTACTGCTCGGGTTCGGGGAGGCCGGTGATGTCGCTGTCGTAGCCGCGGCTGCGACCGGGGGTGGGGTCGAAGATGATCCAGCCGACACCCGAGAAGTAGACCTCGGGCCAGGCGTGGGCGTGCTTTCCGCTGACCACGTACTCCTGGCGAGCCTCGTCCCAGTCGCCCCAGGTGAAACCGACCGCAACCCGTGTCGGGATTCCCAGCGACCGGGCCATCGCCGCGAACGTGGACGCGAACTGCTGGCAGTAGCCCCGCCCGATCGTGAGGAAGGTGTTCATGTCGTCGATGCTCTGATCGAGGGCGACATCGAGGTCGTAGGTGAACCGGCTGGGGTCCAAGAAGAAGCTCTGGAGCGCCTGCACCCGTTCGAGGTCCGTGGTGGCGCCGGCGTCGGCGACGATCTGGCGGGCCTGCGCGGTGACACCGGGGGGCCAGCAGCCGGTGCCGACGGTGCGTTCGTCGGGCTTGCAGTCGGCCGGGAGTTGGGTCAGCTCCTCGACGAACCCGCGATCGAGCCCGGACGACGCCTGATCGGGAAGGTCCTCGGGCGAGTAGTCGGGCACCTGCGACTCGATGACGTAGGTGTAGCCGCGCGGGACCTGACTGAGCCGTCGCTCGACCACGAGGGCACCGGTCGCGGTCTCGTACTCCAAGCCGACGCCGCCATCGTCGATGATGTTGCTGACCTCATAGGCCGCCGGCAGGTAGATGTTGCCGAGCGCGGCGATCGTGATCTCCTGGGTCACCGTCCGGGTCGGAACCGTCGGTGAGATGTCGCTCTCGACCGGTCCGCGGGCCTCGTCGAAGTTGGAGCTCCGACGCCAGATCTCGTTCTCGAACTTCGTCAACGCCATCAATCGCCAGTAGTCGCGCTGGGATCGATCGACCTTCACCGAGAACAGCTCGAGGTCGGTCTGGTCGATCAGGTTGGCCGCCACTTCGACGAGGGGACTCAGCACGGCTCTCGTCTCGGGACCGTCGTTGATCTCGGTGATGTCGAGCAGCGGCTGGGCGGTGGCGCCGGGCAGTTGGGGCGCGATCAGGGCGGCGACGACCACCGCGATCACACCGGCGGATGCACCGACCCGCAGGGTCGTGCGGACCCCGGCGACCGTGCCCCCGGCCACCCACACCTCCTCGCGGGCCTGGCGTTCGGCCCGCAGCGTGACCAGGACCCCGAGCAGCCCGAGCGCGAAGAGCAGTCCGTGGATGCTCTGGTTGCGATCCACGCCGAGCAGCGAGGCGAACACGAAGACCGCGGTCGCGGGGGCGACGGCCTCCAGCGGCGAGCGAAGCCGGAAGGCGGCCCAGTCGGCGAGGAACACGCCGTACCAGAGGAGCACCCCGGTGGTGACGAGAAAGCCCCGCAGCGCGGGAACCGGCGCGGCGTCGTCGGAGAAGACCTGCCAGGCTTCGCGCAGGTCGGCGCCCAGCAACGAGACGGTCTCGCGGGTCGGCGCGATCAGCGCCGAGGCCTCGGGGTAGAAGATCGCGGTCCCGAGCACGACGAGGGCGAGGCCGCTGATCGGCGTGGACCACGCCATCGACAGGCCGGCCCGTCGACAGGAGGTGGCGACCAGGTGGGATCCGAGGAGCAGGATCAACAGTTGTCGAAGGAACGAGGTGTCGTCGAAGAGTCGTTCGAGCGAGATCGAGACGATCACCGTGAGGGCGACGAGGGCGATCTCCGCGGTGAGCAGCGCGCCACGGCGGGGATTCATCGGATCGCCGCCACACTCCGCCGCGAATCGAGCTTCCACAGCCCCCCGAGCTGACCGGGACCGGTGAGATGGATCCAGTCGCCCGACGAGTGCCCGGACTCGTGGGTGCCCCAGCCGGCCGCGTCGCACGTGACCACGATGCGGGCCCGGAGCCGCCGGGCAAGGGCGTGACGAGCGGCGCGGTCGGTGGCGATCCGGGGATCGGTCGTCACCACGACGACGGTGCCCCCGGCGGCGGGAACGACCGCGTGGATGAGCGGGTTGCCGCCCTCGAGCAGCGCGAGGAACTCGAGCAGCGGGTCGAGCTGGTTGCCGCCGTGGACCAAGGGGGTGGCCCGGCCGTCGGTCGTCTCGATTCGCGTCGCGTCGCCCGCGGCGAGCACCGATGCCGCGATCGACGCGGCGATCGAGGTGGAGATGTCGAGCGCGTCGGTCGTGTCGCCCGGCGGCCGGGTGTCGATGGTGATCGTCAGACGGCCGTGGCGCGGCGGCCGGAACTGGCGGACCTGCAACTCACCTTGTCGAGCCGACGACGGCCAGTGGATGCGACGCAGATCGTCGCCCGGGGCGTAGGGCCGTAGGCCGTCGAACTCCTCGTCGCTGAGACCGAGCGACTGGCGCAGCTCCTCACCGAGCAGCGGGTCGTCGCCGGCGGGAACACGACGGGCGGGGATCGCCTCGATCAACGGATGGACCACGAGCCGGACCGTGGACTCGATCCGATGCGTTCGCCGGGCGAGACCGAGGGGGTCGATGTCGTCGATGTGGGTCGGACCGAGCTCGAGCACGCCGCGGCGTGTCGTCGGCAGGCGATAGGCGCCGCGGGCGGAGCCACCGGTCGGAAGTGACGCGATGGAGAGGTGCACGCCCCTCGTGCCGGTGACCGCGTCGTGCAGCCGGAGGACCGGTGAACGAGTCGATGCCCGATTCACGATCTCGAGATCGACACGGGCGGGATCGCCGGCCGGCACCCGAGGCGGGCTCAGCTGCTTCGCGACCGTGACCTGCGACGGCCGGAGCTGTCGCACCGCCACCGCGCCGACGACCGCGATGATGCCGGCCGTTCCGGGCACCGTGAACTCGACACCACCGAGCACGCGCCCGGCCGCGACGAGGGCGAAGGCCGCGGCCAGCACTCCCCAGCCGGCTCGCGTCGGCATCAGCCGGACTCGGGCCGCGGTATCGGTACGCCGTCGAGGATCTCCGTGACGACATCGACGGGACGGACCCCGCGCATTCGGACCTCCGGCGTCACCAGGAGTCGATGGGGCATCACCACCCGTCCGAGAGCCTTCACATCGTCGGGGGTCGCGTAGGTGCGTCCCTGCGACGCGGCCTGGGCCCGGGCCACCCGTTGGAGGGCGAGCACCCCCCGGGGGGAGAGGCCGAGGCTCAACGACGAGTGGTGGCGGGTCGCGTCGGCCAGGTCGAGCAGGTAGGAGCGAAGCGCCGGCGCGACATAGACGTTCTCCAGAGAAGCGGACATCTCCCGGATCTCCTCGGCGGTCACCACCGGACGGAGTCGGTTGACGACGTCGGCGGTTCCCCCCTGCAGCTCGAGAATGGTCTGTTCGGCTTCCCGGGCCGGGTAGCCGATGCTGATCCGCATCAGGAAACGGTCGAGTTGGGCCTCCGGCAACGCGTAGGTGCCCTCGTGCTCGATCGGGTTCTGGGTCGCGATCACCATGAACGGCGCGCCGAGCTGATGGGTCATTCCATCGGAGGTCACCTGGCGTTCGGCCATCGCCTCCAACAGCGCCGATTGGGTCTTCGGTGAGGCCCGGTTGATCTCGTCGGCCAGCAGGACATCGGAGAAGATCGGCCCGGGCCGAAACTCGAAGCTCTCGTCGGCCCGGTTCCACACCGACATCCCGGTGACGTCGGTCGGGAGGAGGTCGGGAGTGAACTGCACCCGGCCGAAACGACCGTCGACGGACCGGGCGAGCGCCTTGCCGAGGCTCGTCTTGCCGACCCCGGGGACGTCCTCGACCAGCACATGGCCGTCGCAGACCAGCGCCAGAACGAGGAGATGGATCACATCGCGTTTGCCCCGGATGACCTGCTCGACATTGTGCCGGATCGCCGTGAACCGCTCGGCGAACCCCTCGCACGCCCCATGTGTCGATGCGCCGTTCCCCCGGGACGCATCGGGATGGTCTTCCGTTGTCGTCACATATCCTCCGGCCGCCGGGCTCTGGGCGAAGAGAATACGACGGAATGAGGGCCCAGTGACAGCGGGGTTCGTGATCGGTCGTACGCCGCCTAGGTTGGCCCGATGCCGACCGCGCTCGCCATCGACATCGGGGGAACGAAAATCGAGGTGGCGCTCGTCGACATGTCGGGACGAATCCGACAACGAGCCAGGGCCGGCTCCATTGAGGTCGCGAACGGCGAGGAGCTCTTCTCGCGGCTGGCCCGGCTGGTCGATGGCATCGACCTCGCCGCCGTCGACGTCTGTGGTGTCGGCACCGGCGGGCCGATGCGGGCCGCTGGAGTGGCGGTCTCGCCGCTGAACATCCCGGTGTGGCGCGACTTTCCGCTGCGGGACCGGCTGGCCGACCTCACCGGGCTCACGACGCATGTCGACAACGACGCCAAGGCCCTGGCCCTCGCCGAGGGCTGGATGGGAGCCGCGGTCGGCGTGCGCAACTATCTGGCGATGGTCGTGTCGACCGGCGTCGGCGGCGGAATCGTGCTCGATGGTCGACTGCTCGACGGCGACGACGGAAACGCCGGTCACATCGGTCACGTCGTCGTCGAACCCGAGGGGACGATGCTGCCCGGTCATGTCCGTGGCGTGCTCGAGGCCGAGGCGAGCGGAACGGCGATCGCGTTCCGCACCGGCCGCAGCGCCCGCCATGCCGACCTCGCCGAGCGGGAACGAGCCGGGATGCTCGTCGGTCGGGCGGTGGGGTCGGTCGCGAACCTGCTCGATCTGCGCCTCGCGGTCGTGGCCGGGTCGGTGGCGCTCGGATTCGGCGACGTCTTCTTCCGTGCCGCCCAGGCCGAGATCGACCGGGTCGCCGCGCTCCAACACTCCGCCGGGACGAGGATCGAGCCGGCCGGACTCGGGGCCGACGGCCCGATCGTCGGGGCCGCGGCGGTCGGGTTCACCGGGCTCGGCCATCAGCTGATCGGCCGGCCACGATGAGGTCGCTGCGGGCCCTGGTCGGTGCCGCCGGCGCCGTCGTTCGCCGGCCGGGATTGTGGACGACCGCGTTCGTCGAGTTCCGCAGGATGTTGCCCGATCGCTGGTGGCGACGACGACCGTTCCTGCCCGTGCCCGACCCGGATCTGTTGGCGTTTCGGGCGACCACCCAGTACGGGGATCCGGATCACCGGCTCGAACCCGACGATCTCGTCGCGTGGCTGGCTTGGTGCAAAGCCGAGAACCAGCGGCGCAGAGTTCGGTAGGTTTCTCGACATGGCCGGGGTCCTCGTTCTCAACGCGACGTTCGAACCCCTCGCGGTCGTGCCCACCCGCCGGGCGATCTGTCTGATGCTGGCCGACAAGGTCGAGCTGCTCCACGGATCCGGTCGACAGGTGCGTTCCGAGCGTCTCGCCCTTCCCGAGCCGTCGGTGGTTCGGCTCTCGCGTTATGTGCATGTGCCCTACCCGAAGCATCGGTCGCCCAACCGGCGGGGGGTGTTGGCGCGCGACGCCCACCAGTGCCAGTACTGCGGTGGCGGTGCCGAGACGGTCGATCATGTCGTGCCGCGCAGTCGGGGCGGGCGTCACACCTGGGACAACGTCGTGGCCGCCTGCCGTCGTTGCAACGGCGGTAAACGGGATCGACTTCTGGCCGAGACCACCATGCGGCTGGCCCGGGTGCCCGGGCCGCCGCCTCCGAGCACCTGGATCGAGGTCGCGGCCGGTTCCGTCCCCGGAACCTGGGTTCCCTATCTCGCGCCGCGCGAGCGCGCGCCGGGGCGCCGATCGGCGTGAACGAGGCCACGTGGCTGTGGGATCACCGTCGCGGCCCGGCCGACATGTTGCACGACACGGCGCCGCCGAGCGAGTCTCGGCCGACGGCCTGGCTCCTCGAGGTGGAAGAGCCGTCGCTCGTCATGGGAAGCGCCCAGACGGCCGCGGCCGTCGACCGCGCCCGGGCGGCCGCGGTGGGGGTGCGGGTCGTGCGTCGTCACAGCGGGGGAGGGGCGGTGCTGTTGGTTCCCGGCGAGCACGTGTGGATCGACGTGTGGGTGCCCGCCGGATGCCGCTGGTGGGACACCGACGTGATTCGCGCCGCCGACTGGTTGGGCGACGTGTGGGTCGACGCCCTCGGGGCGGTCGGCATGCCCGACCTGACCGTGCACCGCGGAGGCCTGGTGCGGACCCGTTGGTCGTCGACGGTGTGCTTCGTCGGGCTCGGACCCGGTGAGGTGTCATCCGGGGGTCGCAAGTTGGTGGGCGTGAGTCAGCGCCGCACCCGCGACTGGGCCCGGTTCCAGTGCCTCGTGCATCGCCGATGGGACGCCGACGCGGTGTCCGCCCTGCTCGCCGACCCCGAGGCCCGGGCGGCGCACCACGAGTGGGAATCGGTCGTCGCGGTCGTCGGTGATCGAGACATCGGCTCGGCGTTCGCCGCTGCGCTTCGCGACGCCTGATCCCCGGCCCGTCCGTCGGTTCATCGAGGCGAGACGACCACCGAACGTGCGTTCGTACGCGCGCATTGTCACTGAAACGCTTGCGTTTGTGGGCGGGAAGGGAGTATAGTGGAGGGCTATGGAGGTCCAGGGAGAATCGAGGGGAAAGGGGGATCCGAATGGCGAGCTTCGTCGGCAGCTTCGAACACACACTCGACGACAAGGGTCGCCTCATCCTCCCCGCGGCCTTTCGGGCCAAGCTGGCCGAAGGGGCGTTCGTCACCCCGCTCGACCACTGCCTCGCGATCCTTCCGGCCGACGAGTTCGACCGGATGGCCGATTCCCTCGAACACCAGGTCTCCACCGGCGACGTCGATGTGAACGCCCTGCGAGCCTTCGCGAGCAAAGCCGATCAGATCGTGCCCGACTCCCAGGGCCGAGTGCGCCTCCTGCCGCACCTGCGCGAGATGGCCGGCCTCGATCGCTCCGTGATCGTGATCGGCATGCTCCGCCGCATCGAGGTCTGGGACCCGCAACGCTGGAACGACGTCTCGCCCGTCGGCTCCGAGAAGTTGGCCGATGCCATCGAGCGAGGCCACGGACTCGGTCCCCGCTGATGTTCTCCCCCGATTCCCCACTCGCCCACCGACTCGAGAGGAGCATGCCGGACCCCACGGTCTGATCTCACGACTCGATCATCTGCAGTCTTCCGACCGACAAATGGAAGACCCGTACTCCGCCCGCTTGCCATTAGTTCGACCGGGGAGAAATCCCGGCGGACGCCGTCGGTCGGGAGACTGCAGATGACCGAGTCGGCTCTTCGGAGCCGACCCGACCGTCCTGGCGATCCCGAGATGACCGACACGGACAACACCGAGAGCAGTGATGCGCGGTTCGTCCACGAGCCGGTGATGCTCTCCGAGGTCGTCGAGGTCCTGGCCGACGTGCCCGACGGCGTCGTGGTCGACGCCACCCTGGGAGGGGCCGGCCACGCGGCGGCGCTGCTGGGCGCGAACGACCGCATCTCCCTCGTCGGCCTGGACCAGGACCGCATGGCCCTCGATGCCGCAGAGGCCCGGCTCGCTCCCCATGGCGACCGGGTCACTCTGCGCCATCGGCGATTCGACGACCTCGCCGACGTCGTCGACTCCCTCGGGATCGCCGAGCTCGCCGGCTGCCTCTTCGACCTCGGCGTCAGCTCGCCGCAGCTCGATCTCGCCGAACGAGGCTTCAGCTTTCGCAACGACGGTCCGCTCGACATGAGAATGGACCGGCAGAGCCCCGACACGGCCGCCGACCTCGTCAACGGCCTCGACGAAGCGTCGCTCGCCGCGATCGTGCGCCGCAACGGCGACGAACCCCACGCGCGACGCATCGCCCGGGCCATCGTCGCGGCCCGCCCGATCCACTCGACCGCCGAGCTCGCCGACATCGTCCGTGCCGCGGTCCCCGCCGCGGCCCGCCGAAGGGGCGGTCATCCCGCCCGCCGCACCTTTCAGGCGCTGCGGATCGAGGTCAACCAGGAGCTCGAGATACTCGACGACGCCCTGTCGCAGGCCCTCGCCCTTCTCGCGCCGCGGGGCCGGTGTGCGGTGCTCGCCTACCACTCCGGTGAGGACCGGATCGTCAAACGGCGGTTCCGGGATGCCGCCGGCGAGGCGCCCCCTCCTCGTCCCGATCTGCCGCCCCCACCCGGCTACCACGCCGAGGTCCGGCTCCTGTGGCGAGGGGCCCGTACACCGTCGCCGGCCGAGATCTCCCGCAACCCCCGAGCCGAATCCGCCCGCTTCCGGGCCGTGGAGAAACTGGCGGCCGCGTGATGGCTCCGAACCCGTCGGCCCGCCCCGCTCGGCGAGTCGCTCCCGCCCCTGCGCCGAAAAAGGCCCAGCTCCGAGTCGTCGGACCCGCCGATCGGGTCCGCACCGTCGGGGCGATCGGGACCGGTGTGGCCGGGTTCTTCTTCCTCGTCCTGTTCGCCCTGGCCGGGCTCCACGCCGTGGTCGTCCAGACCCAGTCGGAGCTCGACGACGTCAACAGCGACATCGCCGCGCTCGAGGAGCTCCGGGTGAACACGCTCGCGGACCGGGCCTGGTCCGAGTCGGCGGTCGGCGTCGAGACCACCGCCCTGGCGGCCGGCTACGTCCCGGCCCCGGACCTGGTCATCCTCACGCCGGTGCCTCCGGGACAACTCACACCCCCCGAGCGCCCGGATCCGTTCGCGGGAGGTGCGGCCGGGTGACTTCTCCCCCCCGTCGCCCCCGTACCTCCCGAACCCGCGCCACCACCACCCACGGCCGACGAAGTCGCGCCACGAAGCCCGGCTCGAGAACGTCGAAGAAGGTCATCGCCGCCCGTCCGCCGGTCAGTCGCGCACGCGTCGCGGTGCTCCTGCTCGCGCTGGCCTCCATGGGTGCCGGCTTCGGTTGGCGCCTGGTGGATCTCCAGCTCACCCCGGATGAAGAGCTGGCCAGCGCGATCGGCAGCCAGATCCGGAGCCAGACGATCGCGGCGCCACGCGGCCAGATCCTCGACCGGTTCGGACGCTCGATCGCCCTCTCGCTGCCCCGCCCGTCGATCGTCGCCAACCCCCGCATCCTCCAGTCGGCCGACCGGGCCGAGCCCGACGCCGATCTCCTGGGTGCCGCGGTCGACGAGCTCGCCGCGGTGCTGTCGACCCCACCCGAGGTTCTGCAGGAACGACTCGGCCGCGACCGGGCCTTCGTCTATCTCGAACGCCAGGTCGATCCCGAAGTGGGTGAGGCGGTCCTCGCCCTCGACCTTCCCGGCATCTACATCGACGAGGAACAGCGGCGTGAGCACCCGAACGGGGACTGCTCGGGCCTCGCCCTCGTCGGGCGCGTCGACGCCGACCAGGTCGGTGTGAGCGGGCTCGAGCTCGAGTTCGACGACCGGCTCACCGGAACCCCGGGAGAGGGTGTTCGACAGACCCAGGCCGGCGGCGACGTGCGAATCCCCGGCGGATTCCGGATCATCGAGCCGATGGAGCCCGGCGAGGATCTCACGCTGACGATCGACCGCAACATCCAGTTCAAGACCGAACAACTCCCCATCCGCGCCGTCGAGGAGGCCCAGGCGGACCGCGGCATGGTCATCGTCGGCGACCCGCGAACCGGCGAGATCCTCGCGATGGCCAACGTGGTCCGAGACCTCGACACGGGTGAGGTCGGATGCACCACCACCAACCTGGCGGCCACCTGGACCTACGAACCCGGGTCGATCATGAAGCCCATCACCTTCTCGTCGGTCTTCGAGAACGGCGCCATGTCGCCGAGCGCCGCGTTCGACATCCCACAGGAGCTCCGGATCGATCTCGGCGCCGACGTCGCCCCCCATCGCTACGTCGACCGAAACGTGCCGCCGGAGGGCGCGGCCCGGACCCCGAGCTGGGTCCTGCGCAAGTCCTCGAACAACGGCACGATCACGATGGCGCAGGCCGTCGGCGCCGACGCGCTCTACGAGACGATGCGCGACTTCGGGCTCGGGGAGCCCACCACGCTCGGCGTCTCCGGTGAGGCCAGCGGCATCCTCGACCCGCTCGACGCCAACGCCTTGAAGCTGTCGAACGCGGCGATCGGTCAAGGCGTCGCCGTCTCACCGATCCAGATGTTCCAGGTGTTCTCGACGTTGGCGGCCGGTGGGCTCCGGTTCGATCCCGTCGTGGTCATGGACGACATCGGCAGTCGAGCACCGGTGCGCGTCCTGTCCGAGGAGACCGCCGACCGCGTCATCGCCATGATGAAGCAGGTCGTGGTCGACGGTACCGGTCGGGCCGGGGCCCTTCCCGGCTACGACGTCGCCGGGAAGACGGGCACCGCGTGGCAGCCCTGTGCCGGTGGAGTCGGCTACCTGTGCGCCGACGGCTCACGGGCGATCACCGCCAGCTTCGGCGGCATCGTGGAGAACGACAACGGACCGGCGTTGACCATCATCGTCGTGATCGACAACCCGCAGGGGGATCGCACCGGCGGCGGCCAACTCGCCGCGCCGCTGTTCGCCGAGGTGGCGAGCTACGCGGTGGGCCAGCTCCGGATCGCGCCGCTCTCCGACGCGGTTCGCGCCGACGAACGGGTCCGGGCCGCAGCCGCGGTTCCCGTCACCACCGTGCCGGAGCCGGATCCCGACCCAGTGGCGACATGACGGCGCGGCTCGACGCGGTGGGCGAACGTCTCGGGCTGAAGGTCACGTCGACCTCCGCCGCCCTCCGGATCGAAGACGTCGAACACGACTCCCGCCGGGTCGGACCCGCGACGTTGTTCTGCTGTGTCGCGGGGGCCAACGCGGACGGCCACGACCACGCCCACCACGCCGTGGAGGCCGGAGCCGTCGCCGTGCTGGCGGAGCGTCCGCTCGAACTGGGTGTCCCCGAACTGATCGTTCCGTCGGTTCGCGCCGCGATGGGACCCGTCGCCTCGCTCGTCCACGGCGACCCGAGCCGATCCCTCGACGTCGTCGGTGTGACCGGGACCAACGGCAAGACGACGACCGTGCGGCTCGTCGCCGGGATCATGGGCGAGCTCGGCGTGGGCGTTCACGAGATCGGAACCCTCACCGGGACCCGAACGACGCCGGAGGCGACGGACCTCCAGCGAATCCTCGCCAAGGCCCGCCGTGACGGGCAACCGTCGGTGGCGATGGAGGTCTCGTCGCACGCGCTCGAACAGCGACGGGTGGACGGGACGAGGTTTCGGGTCGTGGCCTTCACCAACCTCGGAATCGACCACCTCGACCACCACGGCACCATCGAGAACTACTTCGCGGCGAAGCGACGCCTGTTCACCGCGACGTTCGCCGACCTCGCGGTGATCGACACCCGGGGCCCCTTCGGCGCCCGACTCGCCGACTCCGTCGACATGGCGGTGGAACGCATCACCGAGGACCACCTCCGGGGGGTCGAGACCGGAACCCACCGCAGTCGGTTCTCGTGGCGAGGTCAGACCGTCGACCTTCCCCTGGCCGGCACCTTCAACGTCGCCAACGCCGTGCTCGCCGCGGAGATCGTTCACGGCCTCGGCCACGAACCGGCGGCGATCGCGGCGGCGTTGGCCGTCGCCCCCCATGTGCCCGGACGGTTCGAGACGATCGACGAAGGCCAACCCTTCACCGTTCTCGTGGACTACGCCCACACGCCCGACGGGCTCGAGACGGTGCTCGCCGCCGCCCGGGCCGTCACCGACCGGTCGTTGGTGCTCGTGTTCGGCGCCGGCGGTGACCGTGACCGGACCAAACGACCCCGGATGGGGGAGGTGGCCGAGCGGCTCGCGGACCGGGTGGTGGTGACCAGCGACAACCCGAGGGGTGAGCCACCCGACGCCATCATCGCGGGCATCGTCTCCGGTATGACCAACCCTCCGGAGCTGGTCGAACCCGACCGTCGCGCCGCGATCCGCCACGCGCTGGCCGGCGCACGCAAGGGTGATGTCGTGCTGATCGCCGGAAAAGGCCATGAATCCACCCAGACCATCGGCTCCGTGGTCGTCGAGTTCGACGACCGCGACGTCGCTCGTGACGAGCTCCGTCGGCTCGGGGGCGCGTCGTGACGCGGCTCCTGATCGCCGCGGCGATCTCCATGATGGTCTCCCTGTTCGGCACCAAGGCGCTGATCAACTGGCTGACCGAACACGGGATCGGTCAACCCATCCGCGACGACGGACCCGAGGGTCACCACCTCAAGGCGGGAACGCCGACGATGGGAGGTCTCGCCCTGGTGCTCGGTGTCGTCTCGGGCTATGTCGTCTCCGACGTCTTCGGCGGCATCTACACGACCCGCGGGATCTTCGTCGTGCTCGCCATCATCGGCGGTGGCGTCGTCGGCCTCATGGACGACTGGATCAAGGTCGTCGCGGCCCGCAACCTGGGCCTCAGCAAGCGGGCGAAGCTGCTCGGCCAGCTCGTCGTCGCCGCCGGCTTCGCGTTCTTGATGACCCAGTTCACCGAGGTCCACACGACGCTGTCGTTCACCCGCTTCGCCTACCCGGGATGGGAGCTGGGTCGGGTGCTCTGGATGTTGTGGGCCGTGTTGTTGATCGTGGGCATGACGAACTCGGTCAACCTCACCGACGGTCTCGACGGGCTGGCCGCCGGCGCCGCGGCGCTCGGATTCACCGCGTTCACGTTCATCGGCTTCTGGCAGTTCCGCAACCCGGCCGCCTACGACAACCCCGCGTCGTTGGACCTCGCGGTGATCTCCGCCGCGATGGTCGGTGGCATCATCGGTTTCCTCTGGTGGAACGCGCCGCCGGCGCAGATCTTCATGGGCGACACGGGTTCCCTCGCGATCGGCAGCGGGCTGGCCGCGTTGTCGTTGGCCACCCAGACGCAACTGCTGTTGCCGATCATCGGCGGGCTGTTCGTCATCGAAACGGTCTCGGTGATCCTCCAGGTCATCGTCTTTCGCCGTTTCGGCGGGCGCCGTCTGTTCCGCATGGCGCCGGTCCACCACCACTTCGAGCTCTGCGGTTGGCCCGAGACGACCATCCTCATCCGGTTGTGGATCATGTCGGGTCTGTGCACCGCCGTCGGCCTGGGCTTGTTCTACGCCGACGCGATCAGGGAAGGGATCACCGCCTGATGTCGACGTTCGCGGAGACACTGCGGGCCGGACCGAGGCGGGCGCTGCTCGTCGGCATGGGTGTGACCAACCGAGCGGTGGCCGGCGCGTTGGCGCGTCGGGGACACCAGGTGACCGCGGTCGACGACCATCCCGACGAGCTTCTGCGGGGCGCGGCCGAAGACCTCGGTGTCGAGTTGGTCGAAGGGCCCACCGGGGCCGACACGGCCCGGCTCGTCGCGGCCGCGGACTTCGTCGTTCCCGCGCCGGGTCTGCCCGAACAGCACGTGGCGTTCGCGGCAGCCGACGAGACCGGGTGCGCGGTCGTCAGCGAGCTCGATCTCGCCGCGGCATGGGATCGGCGGCCGATCGCCGCGGTCACCGGCACCAACGGCAAGACGACCGTCGTCGAGATGTCGGTCGACGCGCTGACCCGTGCCGGCATCGACGCGGTCGCGGCCGGCAACACCGACGTACCCCTCGTCGTCGCGATCGACGACCCCACGACCGAGGTGTTCGTGGTCGAGGCATCGTCGTTTCGGCTGGCCCGCGTGCGCGACTTCGAACCCCGCGTCGGCACGTGGCTCAACTTCGCTCCGGACCATCTCGACATCCACCCTGACCTCGAGGCCTACGAGAGGGCGAAGGCGAAGATCTTCTCGTCGATCGGTCCCGGCGGAACCGCGGTGGCCAACGCGCTGGACCCGGTCGTGATGCGTCACGTTCCGACCGACCGGACGGTGGTCACCTTCGGCGGGCCGTCGGCCGATTGGCGAGTCGAGGGCGACAAGCTGTCCGGACCCGACGGCCCGTTCCTCACGACCGACCGCATGTGGCGATCCCTGCCGCACGACGTCGAGGATCTCCTCGCCGTCGCCGCCACGGTCACGGCCATCGGTGCCAATCTCGACGCGGTCGCCGCGACCGCGGAGACGTTCGCGGGCCTGCCGCATCGGGTCAGCCCGGTGGCCGAGATCGATGGCTCGATGTTCTACGACGACTCGAAATCGACGACCCCCCACGCCACGCTGGCCGCCCTTCGCGGCTTCGAGTCGGTCGTGTTGATCGCCGGTGGTCGCAACAAGGGAGTCGACCTCGGCGTGTTGGCCCAGGCCGGCGACCACATCCACGCCGTCGTCGCGATCGGCGACGCGGCCGACGAGGTCGCCGCGGTCTTCGAGCCAACCCATCCGGTCAGTCGTGCCGCTGACATGGACGCGGCGGTCGCCACCGCCCGGGCGTACGCCGCGGGGGGTCGGGTGGTGCTGCTCAGCCCGGCCTGCGCCTCGTTCGACTGGTACCGCGACTATCGCGAGCGTGGCGACGACTTCGCCCGCTCGGTCCGTGCTCTTGGCGGCTCATCATGACGGCGACCGAGAATCGCCGCCCACGCCGGGACCGGATCCAATCGGCCCGGGTTCGTCATCCGACGGCGCGGGTCAAACCCGACGGCCGCGGCCCGAAGCGGCCGGTGGGTCGACGAACCGGTCCGTTCCTCGTCCTGTTCCTCGCGATCACGGCGCTCGTGTTGCTGGGAGTGGTGATGACGCTCTCGGCCTCCGCGGTGGTGAGCATCAACCGGTCCGACAGCGCGTGGAGCCTGTTCCGGCGCCAGGTGATGTGGACCGGCGTGGGGACCGCCGTGCTCCTCGTGACGATGCGCATCGACTACCGACGACTGCGGATCTTCGCCACCCCGGCCGTCGTCGGCTCGCTGGTCCTGTTGCTCGTCCTGCTCCTGCCGGGGTTCGGGGTGGACGCTAACGGGGCGACTCGCTGGATCCGGCTCGGACCGTTCTCGTTCCAGCCGTCGGAGATCGCCAAGCTCGCCTTGGTCCTGTTCACCGCCGACATCTTGAGCCGTCCGGGTCGGGAGATGAAGAACACGCGCGCGACCGTCCGGCCCGTGGTCGCGGTCACCGGCCTCTTCGTCGTGTTGTTGATGGCCCAGCCGCACCTCGGCAACGCGGTGATCATGGCCGCGGCGGTGATGGTGATGCTCTTCATCGCCGGAGCCCCTCTGCTCCACATGACCGGCCTCGCCGCGCTCGGCACGCTCGGCACCGCGGCCGCGATCCTCGGCACGGCGTGGCGTCGACAGCGCTTCCGGGTGTTCCTCGACCCGTGGATCGACCCCGACTTCCTCGGCTACCAGTCGTTGCAGTCGCTCCACGCCATCACCGTCGGCGGCCTGACGGGAGTGGGTCTGGGCGCGAGCAAGGCGAAATGGGGATTCCTCCCGTTCGCCCACTCCGACTTCATCTTCGCCATCATCGCCGAGGAGCTCGGTCTGCTCGGTGCGGGGTTCGTGGTGATCCTCTTCCTGATCGTCGGGGTCGCCGGCGCGGTCGCCGCCCTCCGGGCGCCGGACCGTTTCGGCATGCTGCTCGCCCTCGGGATCACCACCTGGGTCGTCGTGCAGGCGTTCGTCAACATCGGTTCGGTCACCAAGCTGGTGCCGGTCGTCGGCGTCACCTTGCCGTTCCTGTCGTTCGGTGGCACCTCCCTCGTCGTCACGATGGCGGCCGTGGGAGTGGTGCTCAACATCGCCCGTCAGGGCCGGTGAACGACATGGGCCGGTCCGTCGTGTGGGCGGTGATCGCCGGAGGAGGAACCGCGGGTCATGTCTCACCCGGGCTGGCCGTCGCCGAGGAGATGGTGCGCCGGGGTGTGCCGCGCCCGTCCGTCACCTGGATCGGGAGCTCCCGCGGCCTCGAGACCCGGCTGGTTCCCGAGGCCGGCTTCTCACTTCTCGCCCTCCAAGGCCGGGGCATCCAACGTCGGCTGGCCGTGGCCAACGTCGCGGCCGTCACCGGACTCATGGTCGCCATCGTCCGCGCCATCGCCCGGTTCGCCCGCCATCGCCCTGCGGTGCTGGTGGCGCTCGGGGGCTACGCGTCGGTACCCGGCGTCGTGGCCGCGATCGTGTGGAGAGTTCCGATCGTCCTGACCGAACAGAACGCCGTGCCGTCCGCCGCGAATCGCCTCGCCGCGAGATTCGCCGGCGCGTGCGCCGTCCCGTTTCCCGGATCGTCGCTGCCCAACGCCGTGTGGACGGGGAACCCGGTGCGTCCGGAGATCGCCGCGGTCGACCGGGTCGGCGGGCGGGCGGCGGCCAGAGCGGCGATGGGCATCGACGCCGACTCGTGCGCCGTGGTCGTGATGGGTGGCTCGCTGGGGGCACGCCGGATCAACGAGGCGCTTCTCGCCGCGCTGCCCCGATGGGCCGGACGCGACGACCTGACGATTCATCACATCGCCGGCGCCCGCGACCACGACGACCTCGCCGAGCGGATCCCCCTGGCCCCGGACGCGGTGCTCGACTACCGCCTCGTGCGCTATGAAGACGACATGGCCTCGGTCTACGCCGCCGTCGACCTCGCCGTCTGCCGGGCCGGAGGGAACACGGTCGCCGAGCTCGCCGTGGTCGGGCTCCCCTCGGTGCTCGTCCCGCTGCCGGGCGCCCCCGGAGATCACCAGACGGCCAACGCCCGTGCGCTCGCCGAGGTCGACGCCGCGGTGGTCGTGCCCGACCCGGAGCTCGACGGCGATCGGCTGCGGCTCGTGGTCGACGAGTTGCTGGCCGATCACGATCGTCGCGAGAAGATGGCGGCCGGCGCCGCCTCGTTCGGCCGCCCCGACGCACCCGCCGCGATCGTCGACCTCGTCGAGTCCCATGCCCGTCGTCCCCACCAGGAGCGGAGAACGAGATGAAACCCGACCTCAGCACTCCCCGTCGCATCCACGTCGTCGGCGCAGCCGGCGCGGGAATGGGCGCGATCGCGTCGGTTCTCCATCGCATGGGCCACGAGGTCACGGGTTCGGACCTCAAGGACGGCCCCGTCGCGGAGCGACTCCGAGCCGCCGGGATCACCGTGACGATCGGTCACGACGCCGCGAATCTCGGCGACGCGGAGATGATCGCGATCTCCACGGCCGTCCCCGCACGGAACCCCGAGGTGCGTGCGGCCGAGGACGCGGGGCTCGACATCTTGCGCCGGGCCGACATCTTGCCCGCCATCGCCGCGGCACGACGCACGGTCGCGGTGGCCGGCACCCACGGCAAGACCACCACCGCGTCGATGCTGTCGCTCGTGCTCGCCGAGGCCGACCTGCGCCCCTCGTTCATCATCGGTGGCGACGTGAACGAGATCGGTTCGGGCGCGGTCTGGGACGAGGGCGAATGGTTCGTGATCGAAGCCGACGAGTCCGACCGCACCTTCCTCGCCCTCGGGGCGGAGGTAGCGGTGGTCACCAACGTCGAACCGGATCATCTCGAGACCTACGGGAACGACCCGGCCGCGCTGCGAGCCGCGTTCGAGGAGTTCGCCGGCGCCGCGAAGCTCACGGTCGCGTGCGCCGACGACCCCGGGTCGGCGGCGCTCGCCGGCGGAGACCGACGCGTCACCTACGGCACCTCGGCCGGCGCCGACTATCAGATGACCGACATCGAGCGACGACGTTCGTCCGTGTCGTTCTCGTTGTGTCACGCCGACGAGATCCTCGGCCGGATCGAACTTCCCACCCCGGGGCTGCACAACGCCCGCAACGCGGCGGCGGCAGCCGTCACCGGTCTCCTGCTCGGCGCACCGATCGATGCCGCGGTCAGAGCGCTCGGCCGTTTCGGCGGGGTGGCCCGTCGGTTCGAGTTCCGGGGAGAAGCCAACGGGGTCGTGTTCGTCGACGACTACGCCCACCTGCCCGCCGAGGTCGAGGCGGCCGTGGGAGCCGCCCGAGACGGCGACTGGAACCGGGTCGTGTGCGTGTTCCAGCCCCATCGCTACAGCCGCACGGAGGCGCTCTGGCGAGACTTCGCCGACGCCTTCGACCAGGTGGACCAGCTCGTGATCACCGACATCTACGCCGCCGGTGAGACCCCCCGGCCCGGGGTGAGCGGGAAGCTCCTCGTCGATGCCGTCCTCGACGCGCGCCCGTGGCGCGAGGTCGCCTACCTGCCGCGCCTCGACGACGTCGAGGGATGGTTGACCTCACGACTGCACACCGGCGATCTCTGCCTCACCCTCGGGGCCGGCGACCTCACCGCGGTGCCCGACACCGTCATCGACCGGCTCCGCGCGGTCTCGTGACGGTCATGGTCGATCATCTCGCGGTCGCGATCGATGCGCTCGAACGGGGCCCGCTGGCCGCGCGGGTGCAGCGTGGCGCGCCGCTGGGTCCGCTCACCACCTATCGCGTGGGCGGCCCCGCCGCCGCGCTCGTCGTGCTGGACCGACCAGAAGACGCCCGGGTGCTGGCCGACGTCCTGGCCGGCTGTCCCGTCGATGTCGTGGTGATCGGCATGGGCAGCAACCTGTTGGTGAGCGACGACGGGTTCGACGGCATCGCCGTGACGCTCGGAACGGGGTTCGCCACGATCGACATCGACTCGACGACCGTCACCGCCGGTGCCGCGGCGAAGCTGCCCGTCGTCGCCCGCACGACGGTCGCCGCCGGTCTCACCGGATTCGAGTGGGCGGTGGGAGTGCCGGGATCGATCGGTGGCGCGGTCCGGATGAACGCCGGCGGCCACGGGTCCGACATGCGCGACTCGCTTCTCGACATCCGCGTGCTGGATCTCCGGGCGGGAACCGTTCGTCGCCGCCCCGCCCACGAGCTCGACCTCGGCTACCGCACCTCGGCGCTCGCGGCCTCCGATCTGGTTCTCTCGGTCCGCCTCTCGCTCACCCCGGGCGATCCCGAGGCCGGGCGGGCCGAGATCGCGGAGATCGTGCAATGGCGACGCGAACACCAGCCCGGCGGGCCCAACGCCGGATCGGTCTTCACCAACCCGGCCGGCGACAGCGCGGGTCGGCTGATCGACACGGCGGGACTGGCCGGCCTGCGCATCGGATCCGCCGAGGTCTCGACGAAGCACGCCAACTTCATCCAGGTCGACCCGGGTGGACGGGCCGCCGACGTCCGGCGGGTGATGGACGAGGTGCGGCGTCTCGTCGCGCAGACCCACGGCGTCGACCTCCACGCGGAGACGGTCATGATCGGGTTCCCCCCGGAGAAGGCGACGTGATGGCCATCGGCATCGATCCGCGCCTTCGGGCCCGGCGGGTGGCGGTTCGGCGGGCCGAGGGGCGTCGCCGTCTCCGGGTCCTGCTCTCCATCGTCGGGATCGTCGTCGTGACGGTGGCGGCATGGGGCGTGACCCGGTCTCCGCTTCTCGACCTCGACCACGTACGAATCGCGGGCGAGGGGTCCGCCGAGCTGTCGGCCGACCGGATCGCGGAGATCGAGGCCGCGGCGGCGCTCGAAGCGGGGACACCGTTGTTCGATCTCGACCCGGCCGAGGTCGAATCGGCGATCCTCGACCTTCCATGGGTCGCCCGGGCGGAGGTCCGCCGCGACTGGCCGGGAACCGTTCGGCTCACCGTCGCCGAACGGGAGGCGGTCGCGGTGCTGGGAACCACCGGAGGGGGCCTCGGCCTCGTCGACGCCCAAGGCGTGCGGATCGGGTCGGCTCCGTCCGACACGACACTTCCGCTGCTCGCCCTCGCCGCCTCCGTGCCGCTCGGGGAGGTCGAGACGGACGCCCTTCCCGGCGTCGCGGTCGCCATGGCGATCCCCGAGGATCTGCGGGTCTGGATCGAGGCGGTCACCGTCGATGCCGACGCGCCCGGCGGGCCGATGGTCGGGCTGGACCTGATCGGGACGGCCGAGGTCGAGCTCGGATCGGTCGACCTGATCGACGACAAGCTCGCCGCGGTCCGGGCCATTCTCGAAGGTGCGGTGCTGACGTGCATCGAGGTCATCGACGTCGCGGTCGCCGACCTGACCACGGTCACGCGGGATCCGGCATGCGAAGCCGAGGCGACGAGCACCGAGACACCCCATGTGGATTGAGGCGACGGCCGGTCAGCGTCCGCCAAAGTGGACATGGGCTCGTATACCGTCAAACCTTGATTCGCACGTGCAGCGTGCGGCGGCCGGTTCTTCTTCCGCTCTCTCTCACCGAGGATTAACAATCGATGTCTGATCCGCAGAACTATCTGGCCGTCATCAAGGTCATCGGCGTCGGTGGTGGCGGCGTCAACGCCGTCAACCGGATGATCGACGCCGGCCTGAAGGGTGTCGAGTTCATCGCCGCCAACACCGACGCCCAGGCGCTGCTGATGAGCGACGCGGACGAGAAGCTCGACATCGGCCGCGACCTCACGCGCGGGCTCGGCGCCGGCAGCGATCCCGAGATCGGCCGCCAGGCGGCAGAGGAGCATCTCGACGAGGTTCGCGAGGCGCTGCGCGGCGCCGACATGGTCTTCATCACCGCCGGAAAGGGCGGCGGCACCGGCACCGGTGCCGCGCCGGTGATCGCCGAGATCGCGAAGTCCGAGGGCGCGCTCACCATCGGTGTGGTCACCCGGCCGTTCGCCTTCGAGGGACGACGCCGCTCCGTCCAGGCCGAGCAGGGCATCCAGAAGCTCAAGGAGAAGGTCGACACCCTCATCGTCATTCCCAACGACCGGCTGTTGACCGTGGCCGACGACAACACCTCGGTGCTCAACGCGTTCAAGATGGCCGACGAGATCCTTCTCCAGGGGGTGCAGGGGATCACGAGCCTCATCACCACTCCCGGTCTGATCAACACCGACTTCGCCGACGTGCGGACCGTGATGACCGACGCGGGAAGCGCCCTCATGGGCATCGGCCAGGGAACCGGCGAGGGTCGGGCGGTCGCGGCGGCGAGGGCGGCCATCTCGAGCCCGCTGCTCGAAGCGTCGATCGAGAACGCCCGCGGCATCCTCCTCAACATCAGCGGTGGGCCCGACCTCGGCCTGCTCGAGGTCAACGAGGCCGCCGAGATCATCCACGCGGTCGCCCACCAAGACGCCAACATCATCTTCGGCGCGGTCATCGACGACGAGATGGGCGACGACGTCAGGGTCACGGTCATCGCCGCTGGCTTCGATCGGTGGGACGATGCGCCGCGCGCCGCGGCACCGGTCTCCCGGGGCGACAGCGGCGAACCGACGGGCGAGGTTCCGATCGCCGACGTGTTCGCCGACGACGGCGACGATCTCGACCTCGGCGACGACGACTTCGACGTCCCGTCCTTCCTGAAGTAGCCGGTGATCGAGCGGCTCGTCCCCGCGGGGCCGCACCATCGGGTGCAGATCCGCTGCACCAGTCGGGTCGACGGTGATTTCCACCCGGACCGCCCGACGGGCGAGCTCTCGGCCCGCCGGGCGCGTGTCGCCCCCGGGGAGTGGACGTGGCTTCGTCAGGTCCACGGGGCCGATGTCGTCTCGGTGACCCGTCGCGGCGACCGGGCCGGCGCGACCGGCGACGCGATCGTGACGACCACCGAGGGGGCGGTGCTGGCGATCCAGACCGCCGACTGCGCGCCCGTCGTGCTGGTGGGTGATGGGGCCCTGGCGGTCGTGCACGCCGGATGGAGGGGGATCGTCGCCGGCGTGATTCCCTCCGCGCTCGACGCGCTCCGGTGCCGAACCGACAGCGACATCCGCGCCTATCTGGGTCCGTGCATCGGCGCGTCGGCTTACGAGTTCGGTCGCCGGGACCTCGAGCTCGTGGAGGCCGCGGTCGGCGCGCCCGTCGGCTCGCGCACCCGCGCCGGCCGACCGAGTCTCGATCTCGCCGCCGCGGTCCGGGCCCAGTGCCGGTCCGGCGGCGTCGCCACCCTCGACGACCTCCCCGTCGCCGGATGCCGCCCCGACACGTCCGGCGAGGGTTGGTTCTCACATCGCACCCGGGGCGACACGGAGCGCCAGGCCACCGTGGCCTGGCTCGAACCGGCATGATCACCGTCGAGGAGGTCACCGCCCGGTTGGGCGCGGTGCGGGAGCGGGCCGCGGCGGCGGGAAACCCCGACGTCGAGATCATCGGCGTCACCAAGGGGCACGGCCCCGAAGCGATTCGGGCCGCGGCCGGTGCCGGTCTGCGCGGCGTGGGTGAGAGCTACGCGCAGGAGCTCGTCGCGAAAGACACCGACCTGGGGCTTCGGGAAGGGCACTGGCCGCAGATCCACTTCATCGGCCGTCTCCAGCGCAACAAGGTCCGCCGGATCGCCGACCTGGTCGATGTGTGGCAGTCCGTCGACCGACCGGAGCTGATCGACGAGATCGGGAAGAGGTCGCCGGGCGCGCAGATCATGGTCCAGGTCCACATCTCGAACGAGGCGACGAAGGGCGGCTGCGATCCCGACGCCGTCGCCGACCTCGTCGCTCGAGCCGACCGTGCCGGCTTGCGGGTGTCGGGATTGATGGGGATCGCCGCCCTCGGACCGCCCGCCGAGGTCCGGTCCGGGTTCCGGCTCCTGCGTTCACTGGTCGACGACCTCGACCTGACCGAGTGCTCGATGGGGATGAGCGGTGACATGGAGCTCGCGATCGAGGAGGGAACCACCATGATCAGAGTCGGCACCGACTTGTTCGGGCCGCGGTCACCGGGAGGCTGAGATGACCGACATCGCCGCGGCATACCGCGTGACCTGGGGGGATGCCCGAACGATCGCCCCACGGGGCGGTAACCTGACTCCACAGCCAGGAGCATGAGCATGTTGAAGAAGGCGTTGATCTATCTCGGGCTCGGGCCCGATGAGGAATACGAGCAGTACGACGACTTCGCGCCGGCCGGTGATGCCGAAATCGGTGAGGAAAGCCGACCGGTCGTACGCGCCGTCGCCCCGTCGCCGATGGTCCGCCCGTCGAGCGGCACGGTCCGGCCGATTCCCGCGGCGACGGCCCCCTCCACCTCCGTGCGCGCCGTTCCCGCGACCGAACCCTCCACCCCCACACCACGTCCGGCGGTCGCGGCCCCGCCCGCCGACGGCGCCTCGGCGATCCGAATCGTCGAGGCCGCGCCCACGAAGCCACATGCCGTCACGCCCACCTCGTTCAACGAGGCCCAGGGAATCGGCGACCGCTTCAAGCTCGGTCAGCCGGTGATCGTCAACCTCCAGGGTGTCGAACGTGATCTTCGTCGGCGTCTCGTCGACTTCGCCAGTGGCCTCTGCTATGCCCTCGGGGGAAAGATGGATCGGGTCGCCGATCAGGTCTACCTACTGACGCCGGCCGACGTCGAGGTGTCGTCCGACGACACCCGCCGCGCCCTCGACTGAACGACTCCTCGTGCTCGACGTCATCTGTCTCCTGATCACCATCTACGTGATCGTCATCTTCGTTCGCATCGTGCTCACGTGGTTCCCCCTGGATCCCGACGGTGGAATGGCGACGGTCGCCGGCTTCCTCTTCGTGGTGACCGACCCGGTGCTCGGTCCGATCAGACGGGCGCTGCCGCCATTGCGGATCGGCAACGTGGCGATGGATCTCTCGCCGATCATCGTGTTGATCGGTCTGAGAATCCTCCAGAGCGTGATCGGCTGCTGAGTCCCGCGGCGCGCGAGAAGTCGCCCACCGAGGCTCCCCGCTCCACGCATCGAGGCGGTCTAGCATCGGCGCATGGACGAACTCTCACCCTTGTTTCAGGAGATCGAGTTCCACGAGCGGTGGCGTGGGTACGACCCCGATGAGGTCGACGCCTATGTGGATCGTGTGGCCAAGGCCGCGGCGGTGGTCCACGGTCGTTTGACGGAGCTCCACGAACGGGTCGAATCGGCCGAAGCCCGCGGTGGTGGGGGAGCGATCGGTGAAGCCGAGGAGACGCTCACCCGGACGTTGGTCCTCGCCCAGCGCACTGCCGACGCGGCCATCGCCGAAGCCCGCGAGGCGGCCGACCAGATGACCGCCGACGCGGCGGCAAGTGCCCAGGCGGTTCTCTCTGCCGCCGAGGCCGAGGCTCAGGTCACGTTGCGGGGGGCCCAGGCCGAGGCGTCGGCCACGCTGAAGGAGGCCGAGGACCGCGCCGCGCGGGTGCTCGCCGAGGCGGAGACCGACCGTCGGACCATGCTGGCCGAAGCCGAACGGTCGGCGGCCGAGGCGGCGTCGACCGAACGGGAACGGCTTGCCGCCGAAGTGGCCGAGCTGCAGCAGTACCGGGCGTTTCTCGCCGACGACATCGAGATCCTCGAACGTCACCTCACCGAGGAGCGCCACCAGCTGACCGTGTCGCTCTCGGCGCTGACCGACCTTCTCGAGCTGCCCGAGGCCTTTCGGACCCGGCCCGTCCCCGAGACCAGCGGCGTCGAGGTCGACGAGTCGTTCCTCGAAGGCATCGAGCCCTCGCACACGATCGAGCCGGTCGACGACGAGCCGGTCTCGTTCGGGGAGCCACCGGCCCGGGCGGTCGCCGATGTCACCACCGATCCGGAGGCGCTCCCCGAACCGGTGTCGTCGACACCGGTTGCCGAGTCCGACGAGGCGCTCTCGTTCGACCCCGCACCGGAACCCGGACGTGACGCACCGATGATCGACCTCGTCGATGTCGACGACATCTCTAGCGCCGCCGAGTCCGACGACGAGGCGCTCGCGGCCGCCGACACCGACCCCCCGGCGGCACCCGACCCCGACGATGTCGACACCTCGGCACCGGTCGAGATCGACCTCGACCGCCACGACGCGCCCACGACCCCGGAGATCGTCACGACGTCCGAGGAGATCTCCTACGCCACGATGCCGCCCGGTGGCGGCTCCACCCGGACCACCGACACCGTGGTGGACCGCGCGGCGAGTCCGCCGTTGCTCGTGACCGCCGCCGACCTCGATTCCCCCGCCGATCTCGAGTCGGTCGGTGCGACCGCGTCGTGGAGCGACGTCGACGGAGGCCCGGCGACCGCGCCCGTTCCGGCCATCCAGGAGTCGTCGTTGTTCTCCGACCCCGCCGACACCGCCGATGATCCGTTCCTCGCCCAGCTCCGCGACGCCGTCGAGGGCGAAGCGATGCCGGACAACGACGATGATGCCCTCAGTGCCTTTTTCGACCACGACGAAGACGACGGCAGTCGGTCGTGGTTCGGGCGCCGACGCTGACCCCCGCGAAGGGCCGACGCGCGCTTTGACATGAGGATACGCCACATTCGTTGTCATTCCCTCTAGAATCTGCGCTTCGAACCGGGGCATGTGTCCCGGTTTCGCGGGATGAGGAGCCTGCAACATGGCGACGGCGAAAAAGACGGCAAAGAAATCGGCCAAAAAGGCCGCGGTGAAGAAGGCGGCCAAGAAGGCCGCGAAGAAGACCACGAAGAAGACCACGAAGACGGCCGCGAAGAAGACCACCAAGAAGTCCGAGGCCAACGCGTCGCCGAAAAAGGCCGCCGCGCCCCGGAAGGCCGCCGCGAAAAAGACGGCCAGAAAGGCCGCGGCGAAGAAGGCGCCCCGCAAAGCCGCGAAATCGCCGTTCGGCAAGAAGTTCATCGATGAGATGAAAGAGCGACTGATCGCGGAGCGAGCCAAGTATCTCCACTCGGCCGAGGAGTATCGCGCCGAGGCCGAAGCCCTCATCGAGGGTCGCGAGCCCGGTGATGTCCAGTTCGACGAGGAGTCCGGCGAGGGCGACACCCTCGCGGTCGAACGAGAACGTGATCTCGCCCTCTCCGCCCAGGCGCGCGCGGCGGTCGAACAGATCGACGCCGCCCTCGAACGCATCGCGAACGGAACCTACGGGATCTGCACCTCCTCCGGTCTGGCCATCCCCCAGGACCGTCTGCGGGCCATCCCCTGGGCAGCCCAGCGAGTCGAGTACAAGGTCGGCGGACTCGGACGACTCTGAGTCGACATGAACGGCCGTCTCGACGAGACGATCCCCGCGGCGCTCGCCGGTGAACGGGTCGACCGAGTCGTGGCCCTGCTGGGTGATCTCAGTCGTTCGGCGGTCTCCCGCCTCATCGATGCCGGTGACGTGCGAGTCGACGACCAGGTGGTGCGGGTTGCATCGAGGCGGGTGAGCGCCGGGGAGTCACTGGCCGTCGTGCTCCCCGAGGACATCGACCCGAGCCCGGCACCCGACCCGTCCATCGCGTTGACCGTGCGCTTCGAGGACGAACACGTCGTGGTCGTCGACAAACCCGCCGGGCTGGTCGTGCACCCCGGCGCCGGCAACGTCGACGGGACCCTCGTCAACGCGCTCGTTCACCGATATCCGGAGATCGCCGGCGTCGGCGAAGTCCACCGGCCCGGGATCGTGCACCGACTCGACCGGGGCACCTCCGGGCTCCTGGTCGTCGCCCGCACCCCCCGGGCCCACGCCGAACTGGTGCGACAGATGTCGGCCCACGAGCCCCGCCGCACCTACACCGCGCTCACCTGGGGCCACCTCGACAGCGACTCCGGGACCATCGACGCCCCCATCGGGCGCTCGCCACGTCAACCGACCCGCATGGCCGTCAGCGAACAGGGCCGGCGGGCGGTCACCCACTACCAGGTCGACGAACGCTTCACCTCACCCCGCGACACCTCCCTGCTCACCTGTCGACTGGAAACGGGCCGGACCCACCAGATCCGGGTCCATCTGCGGGCGATCGGGCATCCGGTCGTCGGCGACCGCGACTACGACGGCGGCCGACCCGGCCTCGACCCCGGCCGCCCGTTCCTGCATGCAGGCGAGCTGCGCTTCGCCCATCCGGTCAGCGGCGACGCCGTCGTCGTGCGCGCGCCGCTGCCGGAAGATCTCGTCGCCTGTCTGGCCGACTGCGCCTGACGGACGACCCCGTCAGGTCTCGTCGAGAGACGGCCACGGTGCGCGCCCCCCGGCCATCTCGGCGATGTCGGCGAGCGTGAACGAGTCGAGGAACGTCCTCATGTGTGAACCGGCCGCCCCCCAGATGGTCAGCAACACACACTGCCCCTCGTGATCGCAGGCCCCGTCGGTGTGCGGCTCCCGGAAGTCACCGGCCGTGATCGGGCCGTCGACGGCCCGGACGATCTCCGAGAGTCGGATGGCGCCCGGTTCGCGGGCGAGCACATAGCCACCGCCGACCCCCCGCTTCGACCGAACCAGGCCCGCGCCCTTGAGCGCGAGAAGGATCTGTTCGAGATAGGGCTGAGGAAGCGCCGTGCGTTCCGCGATCTCCCGCACCGACGTGGGCGCGGCCTCGGTGTGGAGGGCCAGCGAGAGAAGAGCTCGCGCCGCATAGTCACCCCTGGTAGAGACACGCATCGGGCCGAGCTTAATGGGGATCGTCGGATTCGACGGACGCTTGTGGCCGCACGACGATAGGAAGGGGGGAGAATGCGACCGACATGTGCCCTCCATGACTGATCCGGAACCGATCATCCCCCGCTACGGCCGGGGCTGCGTCACCGAGCTCATCCCGACCCTGCTCGGGTCGAGCCCCACCGACGGATCCCTCGTGGGTTCCGAGATCGTGGAGGCGGCCGCGATCGTGGTCGTCGTCATCGACGGTCTGGGCTGGAATCAGCTCCAGGAGAGAGCCGCCCACGCGCCCACGCTGACATCGATGGCCGGCGGGCCCGTCACCACGGTCGCCCCGACGACGACGGCCACCGCCCTCACCTCCATCTCCACCGGCACGACCCCCGGACACCACGGCGTCGTCGGGTACCGGATCGACGTCGACGGCGACGTGCTGAACGCCCTGCGATGGACGACCGGGCGCGGCGACGCCCGCCAACGGATCGAACCGTCCCGGTTCCAGACCGAGCCCGCGTTTCTCGGCCAGCGACCCGTCGTCGTCACCATGGCCGGGTTCGAGGGCACCGGGTTCACGATGGCCCACCTGGCCGACGTCCGACACCGGGGATGGCACACCATGTCGGGTCTCGTCGTCGAGGTCCGCCGAGCCGTCGCCGCAGGAGAACCCTTCGTCTACGCCTACTACGACGGAATCGACAAGACCGCCCACGTCCACGGCTTCGCCGAACACTACGAAGCCGAACTGGTCGCATGCGACCGCATGATCGCCGACCTGATGATGGCCCTCCCGCGCGGGACCGCGATCGTCGTCACCGCCGACCACGGAATCGTCGACTGTCTTGGCAACGGCACCGCCCTCACCCCCGACGTCGAGCAACACGTCGACCGGCAATCCGGCGAGGCCCGGTTCCGGTGGCTGCACGCCGTTCCCGGCCACCGTCAGGCGCTGCGCGACGCCGCGGAGGCCGCCCACCGAGACCGGGCCTTGATCCGAACGGTCGACGAAGTGATCGACGAGGGCTGGTTCGGCCCGTCCGTCTCCGACGCCGCCCGGGCCCGACTCGGCGACGTCGCCGTGGTCGCCCGAGACGAGTGGTACTTTCTCGACCCCGCCGACGCCCCACGAATCGAACTGATCGGACGCCACGGCTCGCTCACCGCCGATGAGATGTTCGTTCCGATGTTGACGTTCGTAAGCTGAACCAGATCCATTGGAGCCATGTTGACCGACCCCGCACCCGACCCCGTGTCCGCCGCCGAGACCCCCGAGCTGCTCGAGCATCCCGAGGTGCTCGAGGCCGACGACACCGAAGCGGTCGACGAGACCGTCGACCACCCGGCCAAGGTGATGCGCATCGGCACGATGATGAAGCAGCTCCTCGACGAGGTCCGGGCCTCGTCGCTCGACGAACCCAGCCGCGATCGGCTGCGGGAGATCTACGACACCTCGATCAACGAGCTCGGCTCCGCTCTCTCACCCGACCTCCGAGACGAGCTGACCCGGCTGGCGCTGCCCTTCGGACGTGACGACACCCCCTCGAGCGCCGAGCTCCAGATCGCGCAGGCCCAACTCGTGGGTTGGCTCGAAGGTCTCGTGCAGGGAATGCAGGCGATGCTGTTCGCCCAACAGATGGCCGCCCAACACCAGCTGCAGACGATGCGCGGTGCGCTCGGACCCGGTGCCGACGGCGCCGAACCGCCCGCCGACGAACGCCCCGGCACCTACCTGTAGCGAATTCGGCCGGCCGCAGTCGTCGGCGCCGAGGCAACGGTGGCGCGGGTGAGACGGTCCAGGTATGGTCGAATGACAGTCGTGTGATTTGTCCACACGGCATCCACAAGCCGGTCCACAGGCCGGATCGACGACCACCGACCGAGGGGATCTCGTGGGGGACTCGTTCACCCATCTCCACGTCCACACCGAGTACTCGATGCTCGACGGCGCCTCGCGTCTCGACGACGTCATCCACGCCGCGGTCGTCGACGGCCAGCCGGCGCTCGGGATCACCGATCACGGCAACATGTACGGCATCCTCGACTTCTATCGGGGCTGTCACGACCAGGGCATCAAGCCGATCCTCGGCACCGAGATCTACATGGCCCACGAGAGCCGGACCGAGCGGCCGAACCGGCGGGGCCGAGCCGACGACTCCGGCGGCGACACGGGCGGCGGACAAAAGCTCTACTACCACGCGATTCTCCTCGCCGAGAACGACATCGGCTACAAGAACCTGATCCAGATCTCGAGTCAGGCCTTCCTCACCGGCTTCCACTACAAGCCGCGCTGCGACTGGGAGCTGCTCGAGCAGTTCCACGAGGGTCTGATCGTCACCTCCGGGTGTCTGGGCGGCCACGTCCTCCAGTCCCTGATGCAGGGTCAGGAGCAGGCGGCGCTCGAACACGCGGCTCGCTTCCAGGACATCTGCGGCCGCGACAACTTCTTCATCGAGATCCAGGATCACGGGATCCCGGAGCAGCGGCAGACCAACCCCGCCCTGCTCGAGATCGCCAGGAAGATCCAGGCACCGGTCCTCGCCACCAACGACAGCCACTACACCCACCAACACGACGCCGAGGCCCACGATGCGCTGTTGTGTGTGCAGACCGGGTCGTTGCTGAGCGACACCGACCGCTTCAAGTTCCACGGCGACCAGCACTACCTGAAGTCGGCCGGTGAGATGCGACGGCTCTTCGAGGACGTGCCGTCGGCCTGTGACAACTCGCTGTGGATCGCCGAACGAGCCGATGTCACGATCGAGTTCGGCAAACCACAACTGCCCGAGTTCCCGCTCCCGGACGGTTTCGCCACCGACACCGACTATCTGCGCCACCTCACCTTCGAGGGGGCCCGGAAGCGATGGGGGCAGACCCTGCCGGACGAATGTGTCGAACGACTCGACTACGAGCTCGGCGTGATCGACGCCATGGGCTTCTCCGCCTACTTCCTGATCACCTGGGATCTCATCAAGTTCGCGCGCGACAACGACATCCGGGTCGGTCCGGGCCGCGGTTCGGCGGCCGGCTGCGCGGTGGCGTACACGCTGTGGATCACCGATCTCGACCCGATCAGGTACGACCTGCTGTTCGAACGGTTCCTGAACCCCTCGCGGGTCTCGATGCCCGACATCGACATGGATTTCGACACCCGCTACCGCGACCACATGATCCGCTACGCAGCCGAGAAGTACGGCCGCGACAACGTCGCCCAGATCGTCACGTTCTCCCAGATCAAGGCCCGGGCCGCGGTGCGCGACGCGGCCCGGGTGCTCGGGTACCCCTACGCGGTGGGCGACAAGGTCGCCAAGGCGATGCCGCCGCTCATCATGGGCCGCGACACGCCGCTCAAGTACTGCTTCGAAGAGCACCCGAAGTACAAGGGCGGCTACCAGTCGGCCGGTGAGCTCCGCGACCTCGTGAGCGCCGACGCCGACATCGCCCGTGTGGTCGAGGTCGCGAAGGGGCTCGAGGGGATGCGTCGCCAAGACGGCATCCACGCCGCAGCGGTGGTGATCACCAACGAACCACTCACCGAGTACCTGCCGATCCAACGCAAGCCCGAAGCGGGCAAGTCGATCGAGGAATCACCGGTCGTCACCCAATACGAGATGCACGGCGTCGAAGACCTCGGGCTGCTCAAGATGGATTTCCTCGGTTTGCGCAACCTCGACGTGATCTCCGACTGTCTGGCGCTGATCGAGGAGACCCGCGACACATCGGTCGACATCGATCACGTCGATCTCGACGACGCGGCGACGTTCGAGCTGCTGGCCAAGGGCAACACGATCGGGGTCTTCCAACTCGAGTCCGGGCCGATGCGGGCCCTGATCCGCTCGTTGGCGCCCACCTCCTTCGACGACGTCGCCGCCCTCGTCGCCCTCTATCGGCCCGGCCCGATGGCGGCGAACATGCACAACGACTACGCCGATCGCAAGAACGGCCGCAAGCCGGTCGAGTACATCCACCCCGACGCCGAAGAGCTGCTCGCCGACACGTACGGGCTGATGATCTATCAGGAAAGCGTCATGCGGATGGCGCAGAAGTTCGCGGGCTACTCGCTGGCCGAAGCCGACTCGTTGCGCAAGGCGATGGGCAAGAAGATCCGCGAAGCGATGGAGTTGGAACGCGAGAAGTTCATCGCCGGAGTGATCGCCAACGGCTACGAGCAGTCGCTCGCCACCGAGCTGTTCGACATCATCGCCCAGTTCGCCGACTACGCGTTCAACAAGAGCCACTCCTATGGCTACGGCTACGTCGCCTACCAGATCGCCTACCTGAAGGCGAACTATCCCGTCGAGTACCTGTCGGCCCTGCTCACCAGCGTCAAGACCAAGCTGGAATCGGCCGCCGTCTACCTCAACGAGTGCCGGCTCATGGGCATCGAGGTCGAGGTCCCCGACATCAACCGGTCGGCCTCGGACTTCACGCCCATGCCGAACCTGGCCGACGACGCCGACGGCCCGGGAAACATCGTCTTCGGCTTGTCGGCCATCCGCAACGTCGGGGTGGGATTCGTCGAGAAGGTTCTCGAGGAACGCGACGCGAACGGGCCGTTCGCCTCCTTCGTCGACTTCGTGGAGCGGGTCGATCTCGACGCGCTCAACAAGCGCACGATCGAGTCATTGATCAAGGGAGGCGCGTTCGATTCGCTCGGCCACCCCCGCAAGGGTCTGCTCCAGGTCCACGAGCAGATCATCGACTTGACGGTGCAGCGTCGCCGCGAACACGACATGGGCGTGATGTCGCTGTTCGGTGAGCTCGACGACGGACCCGCGTTCGACGAGCGGCCCACCATTCCCGACGTCGAGTTCGAGAAGATGCCGAAGCTCGCCCACGAAAAGGAGATGCTCGGGCTCTACATCTCCGACCATCCTCTGCTCGGTTTCGAAAAGCAGGTCCGGCGCAAGGCCGACTGCTCGCTCGGAGAGCTCGCCGATGCCGAGGACGGCGCGATCAGGAAAGTCGGCGGCGTCATCACCAACCTCCAACGCAAGTGGACCCGCAAGGGCGACCTCATGGCCGTCTTCGAGCTGGAGGACCTGGAGGGTTCCATCGAGGTGATGGTGTTTCCCCGCACCATGCAGGAGCACGGGCCCAAACTCGACGACGACACGATCGTGCTGGTGAGGGGCCGGGTCGAGAGATCCGAGGACCTTCCGAAGCTCTTCGCCCAAGACATCGAGGTCGTCGAGGACCTCTCCGACAATCAGCCGGTCAGGGTCCGGCTCGACTCGATCAACGACGATCAGGCGAAGATCGCCGATCTCAAGTCGATCCTCAACGCCCATCCCGGCGACTCACCGGTCGAGCTCCACCTCAGCGACCGACGGGTGATCCGGCTGCCCGACGACTACGCAGTCGACAACGCGAACGGGGTCGTCGCCGAGCTCCGGGTCCTGCTCGGACCCGACGCGATTCTCGTCTGAGCGGCCAAAACCGGCGCGGCGACCCACAGATGTGGCAGGTTCACGGTCGGTGAGGTTGCGAATCGGCTCCCGACACTGAAAACTGGGTGAGTCAGATTCTGAGCAAACCGGGGGCGTTACAGACCATGGCGATCGAAGTGGAGACCAAGGACTGTACGGCGGTCAGCGATGCCGAACTGGCGGAGATGGCCGACTTGTGCGCCGAGTCGCCCAACGCCTTCGAGGTCGGTCTGCTCTCGAAGCAGTGCGAGGAATGGGTCCTGGTGACGGTGGCCAGCGAAGGCGGCAAGGTGCGCGGCTTCTCGTACTGCACGCTCGAACGGATCGGCGGTACCCCCAGCCTCCTGATCGGCGCCGGACACATCTGTCACAACACGAAGCGCGACACCGTTCTTCGGGCCATCATGACCGACCAGCTGCGTCGTTCGGTGTTGGCGTTCCCCGATGAGGACGTTCTCGTCGGCGCCCAGATCAACGACGCGGGGGCGTTCGAGGCGTACAAGACCCTCGACGACATCGTTCCGCGTCCCGGTCACAAGGCTTCCGGCGAGGAGCGGGCCTGGGGCCGACGGCTGGCGAAGCGATTCGGCATCGATTCGGCCAGCTACGAGGACCGAATCTTCACGACCCGCGGCGGTGGTGCGCAGCCCGTCGTTCTCGACCATGCCAGCGCCAAGCCGGAGAAGATCCCGGCCGACGTCGCCGCCCAGCTCGACACCCTCGACGTCGCATCCGGCGACACCCTGATCGCCTTCGGCTGGGCCATGGCCGAGGATCTCGAGAAGCTCCTCTGAACGAGTCGTCGTTCTCGGAGGTCGCCCGTCGTCGGCGGATGACCCGAGCTTTCCGGACCACCCCGATCGACGCGACGATCGTCGACCGACTCCTCGATGTGGCGCGCCGCGCCCCGTCGGCCGGCAACACCTCGTCGGTTCGTTTCCTCCTGCTCGATCAACTCGAACAGATCGAGCGCTACTGGGACACCACCCTTCCGGCCCGGGCCCGCGAGTCGTTTCCCTGGCCCGGCCTCCTCGACGCTCCTGTTCTGATCATCCCGTGGGTCGACCCCGCGGCCTACGTCGCCCGCTACTCCGAGCCGGACAAGGCCCACACCGGACTGGGCCGGTCGATCGACGGATGGCCGGTCCCGTACTGGTTCGTCGATGGTGGCGCGACAGTGATGAGCCTGCTCCTCGGCGCCGAGGAGGCGGGCCTCGGCGCTCTGTTCTTCGGCCTGTTCGATCACGAAGCGGCCGTCCGAGACCGCTTCGGCGTCCCCGAATCGCTCCGGGCGGTCGGGGCGGTGGCCCTCGGACAGCCGATCCCTCACCGGGTGTCCCACTCTGCCGGGCGGCCGCGTCCCGCCCT
>JAJRXC010000089.1 GCA_024276495.1 Actinomycetes bacterium | reverse complement strand
GACGATGTCGAGGAGGCGTTGTGGCCGACAAAGGGCTCGCTCGCCTTCTACATCGGGGGGATGGGGGCCAAGGGGCAGAACTACCACACCAAGCTGATGGCCCGGATGGGCTACGAGGAAGAGGCCTACAAGATCCAGGACCTGTTCTTCGAGGGCAAGCGCGACGAGGCGGTCGCTGCCGTGCCCACCGAGTTCGCCGACGAGATCTCCCTGGTCGGCTCCGTCGAACGCATCCGCGACCGTCTGCAGGTTTGGGAGGAAAGCCCGGTCACCATGATCAACGTGGGTGCCCGGTCAGCCGAGGAGATTCGAGCGTTGGCCGAGGTCGTGAAGGGCTGAGACCGTGACGCAGGCGGCTGCGACGGCGAATCAGACGCGGATCACGGAGGCGCGGATGTCGAGCGCGTTGATGAGGTGAGTGAGGTCGTCGGGGTCGGATGTGAGAATGGCGACCTCGTGGTGTCGAGCCATGCCGGCCGCGGCGATGGCGACCGAGGCGTCGATCACGTCGGTGGTTCCCGACTCGCCGCAGAGTAGGCCGGCGGCGCGGGCACCGGTTCCATCGAGTGCCAACTCGTCGCAGTGTCGCAACGCTCGAGAGAGCAAAGCTTGGCGAGGGCCGTCGCGCCAAGCCTGTCCGATGGCTCCCGTGGGGACGACGACGAGTTCGTGGTCGTCGGTGGCCACCCGAAGCATGGCCCAGACGTCTCGGACGTTTCGATCGAGCGCGATGAGCGCGCCCGCGTCGAGGACGAGGGCGGTCACCGAAGCAGGCGCTCTCTCGCCGCCTCGAGTTCGGCGTGGGTGAACGCCCCGTGGGTTTCCTCCCACTCGGCGATGACCTCGGTGAGCCCGCGGGATGCGAGCTGCCGTCGGGCCGCATCCGCGAGCCACGCCGATGTGTTCTGGGAATCTGCATCTGCGGCCTCGCGGACGGCCGCGGCGAGTTCGGCTTCCAGCGACACGGTCAGTCGTTCAACGGGCATGATGGAATCATACTTCGTCATACTTTGCTGGACAACGGGCCGCTCGGTCCGAGACCATAGGTGTCACCAAATGGTCATGGGTAGACGTGAAGTGCTCGTGCAGCTCGCCGCCTTGGCGCCGAGACCGCCCCTGCGTGGTAGCTCTCAACGACATCTCTTGGGCCCGCGCCCATCCTGTTTCTCGGTTGTGAGGCTCGGACCTCGGGCTGCACACTGACGAGATGGACTCCGCCGCGCCCGGTCGGTCACCGATCGTGGTGACGTACCCGGACGACCTTCCCATCGTCGAGCGCCGCGACGAATTGCTCGCCGGGATCCGCGACAACCAGGTGCTCGTCGTGGCCGGCGAGACGGGTTCGGGCAAGAGCACCCAGCTTCCCAAGATGTGCGTGGAACTCGGGTTGCACGAGAACGGGTGGATCGGGCACACGCAACCGCGCCGCATCGCGGCGCGTTCGATCGCCGAACGGGTGGCGGAGGAACTCGGCGACGAGGTGGGTGGACTCGTCGGCTACAAGGTGCGTTTCACCGACAAGGTGTCGAAGAAGACGGCGATCAAGGCCATGACCGACGGCATCCTCCTCGCCGAGATGCAACACGATCGGAACCTGTCGGCCTACAGCACGATCATCGTCGACGAGGCCCACGAGCGCAGTCTCAACATCGATTTCCTGCTCGGGTATCTGCGGCGTCTTCTGCCACGACGGCCGGAGCTGAAGGTCATCATCACGTCGGCCACGATCGACACGGGTCGGTTCTCGGCGCACTTCGACGACGCGCCGATCATCGAGGTTTCGGGGCGGACCTATCCGGTCGACGTCCGGTACCGCCCACCGGAGGACGGTGAGACCGGCGAGGCGCTCACTCAGGCCGAGGCGATCGTCGACGCGGTCAACGAGCTCGAGCTCGAAGGCGACGGCGACATCCTGGTGTTCTGCAGCGGGGAACGGGAGATCCGCGAGGCGAGCGATGCGTTGGCCGAGGCTCGGCTGCGCAACACCGAGGTCGTGCAGCTCTACGGTCGGCTGTCCGCCGCTGAGCAACACCGCGTCTTCGATCGGTCGCGGCGCGACTCCCGCCGGATCGTGGTGGCGACCAATGTGGCCGAGACGTCGTTGACCGTTCCCGGCATCCGCTACGTGATCGACCCCGGCACCGCGCGTATCAGCCGCTACAGCAACCGCACGAAGGTGCAGCGCCTTCCGATCGAGGAGGTGTCGCGGGCCAGCGCCAACCAGCGATCGGGTCGGTGTGGCCGGGTGGCCCCCGGGATCGCCATCCGCCTCTACTCCGAGGAGAACTTCGACAACCGATCCGAGTTCACCGAGCCCGAGATCACCCGAACGAACCTCGCATCGGTCATCCTGCAGATGGCTTCGCTCGGGCTGGGGGAGGTCGAGACGTTCCCGTTCGTCGACCCCCCGGAGCTGCGGAACATCCGAGACGGTGTCGCCCTGCTCGAGGAGCTCGACGCCGTGGACCCCGACCGCGAGGGGACCCGGAAGTGGTTGACGCCGATCGGCCGTCGGCTCGCCCGCCTGCCGATCGACCCTCGCTTCGGTCGCATGGTGATCGCCGCGGCCGAGAGCGGTTGCCTGCGCGAGGTCATGATCATCACCGCGGGCATGTCGGTGCGAGACCCGCGTGAGCGCCCGAGCGAGAAGCGGGAGCAGGCCGGGCAACTTCATGCCCGTTTCAACGAGCCGGGCTCCGATTTCATCACGTGGCTCAATCTCTGGGACCACCTCGAGACCGAACGACAGGCCCGCTCGGGCAGCAGCTTCCGACGCATGTGCAAGAAGGAGTTCCTCAACCACAACCGCATCCGGGAATGGTGGGACATCGTTCGCCAACTCGAACGTACGGCGAAATCCATGGGTTGGGCCGACGCCGCGTCCCCCGTCGAAGAACGCACCGATCCGGACATCATCCACCAGTGCCTGCTCACGGGGCTGCTGTCGCACATCGGTTTGAAGGATGCGACCGGGGCCGAGTACGCGGGGGGCCGCAACGCCCGGTTCGTCATCGGCCGCAGTTCGGCGCTCGCGAAGAAGCCGCCCAACTGGGTGATGGCCGGGGAGTTGATCGAGACCAACCGGCTCTGGGCCCACAGTGCGGCTCGCATTCGACCCGAATGGGCGGAGCGGGCCGGTGAGCACCTCGTCAAGCGCAGCTACGAGGAGCCCGAGTGGGACGCCGAGAAGGGTTCGGCCATGACCATCGAACGGGCAACGCTCTACGGGGTTCCGCTGGTGGCGGGTCGCCGGGTTCACTACCGCCGCGTGGATCCGGTGGTGGCCCGCGAGATGTTCATCCACCACGCCCTCATCGAAGGCGACTGGCAGACCCACCACACCTTCTTCGGGCAGAACGAGGACGTGCTCGACGAGGTCCGCCGGATCGGTGCCCGTCAACGCCGCGACGTGTTCGTCGAGTACGACGTGCTGTTCG
>JAJRXC010000005.1 GCA_024276495.1 Actinomycetes bacterium | reverse complement strand
GGCCGCGTATCAGTGGCTGGTCGACATCCAACGCGACGACGGCTCGTGGCACCAGTACTACCTCGAACACGAGGTCGAGCAGGACAAGCTCGACGCGAACGTCATCGCCTACATCGCCGCGGGAACCTGGCATCACTACCTCCACTTCCGCGATCTCGGCTATCTCGAGGAGATGTGGAAGGTCGTCGAACCGGCCATCGACTTCGTTCTCGCTCTTCAGCAACCCCGTGGTGAGATCCTGTGGGCCCGCCACCCCGACGGCACCCCGTGGTCGTTCGCGTTGTTGACCGGGTCGTCGTCGATCGCCCACAGTCTGCGCTGCGCCGTGGCGATCGCCGAGGAGCTCCGCCACGAGCGACCCGACTGGGAGCTCTCCGTTGGCCGTCTCGCCCACGCCATTCGACACGACCGGGAGGCCGCGTTCTCGCCGAAGCACCGTTGGGCGATGGACTGGTACTACCCGGTCCTGGCCGGCGTCATCACCGGCGAGGCGGGTCGGGCCCATCTCGCCGAGCGCTTCGACACGTTCATGCTCGACGACAAGGGCATCCGGTGTGTCAGCGATCGGCCCTGGGTCACCACCGCGGAGACCTGCGAGTGCGCGATGGCCCACCTCGGGGTCGGCGCACGCGACATCGCCCTTCAGCTCTTCGCCGCGGCCCAGGCCCAACGCGAGGACGACGGCCGCTACATCACCGGCGTCGTCCATCCGGAGCTGACCCTGTTCCCCCCCGACGAACGGTCCACCTATTCGTCGGCGGCCGTGCTCCTCGCCGCCGAGGCGATCGAGGGGTCGAGCCCGGCGGCCAAGCTCTACGCCGACCACACGTTTCTCCCCGCGATCATCGACGTCGACCCGACCGAGCGCACCGCCCCGACCGACGTCGACCAGCGGGCCCGCGACTGACCCTCACCTCCACCCCTCCCTGGTTCTGTGACATCTGCGGACCGCCCTGTGGTCCGCAGATGTCACAGAACCAGGGCACCAGGGCACCGGGGCCGGCGAAAGCGGTCGTCAGATGCCGGACGCGGTGCGCTCGAGCACCCGCAGCGAACCGATCGCGTCGTGTTCGCGAAACGCCCCCGAGTCGATCGCCCGCCGGTAGATCTCGTACGGCGGGCGGCCACCGTCGTCGGGGTTCTCGAACACATCGTGGATCAACAGACGACCACCGATGACCACGTGCGGCACCCAGATCTCGTAGTCGCGATGGGCCGGATCGTGACCGTGGCCGCCGTCGATGAACAACAACGCGAGCGGGGTCGCCCACACGGCACCGACGGTGGGTGAATCGCCCACGAGGGCGACCACCGTTCCTTCGAGACCCGCGTCGTAGATGGTGCGCCGGAAAACGGGAAGGGTGTCCATCTTTCCCACCTCGGGATCGACGAGGTCCGGTTCGTGCCACTCCCACCCGGGCTGGTTCTCCTCGGACCCCCGATGATGGTCGAGCGCGAACAACACCCGACCATCGGCTCGGGCCGCCGCCCCGAGGTAGACGGCCGACTTGCCGCAGTAGCTGCCGATCTCGAGGAACGGGCCGGTGACCACGACGTCGCAGGCCGCGTCGTGCAACGCGAGCCCTTCGTCGGGGGGCATGAAGCCGCGGGCGGCTTCGGCCGATTCCCTCGATCGGCGATCCACTCAGACGACCTCGGTGGTCAACTCGTCGGCGGGCTTGTGGCGCCACATCAGCTGGTCGAGGACCAGATACTTCGCGACCCACACGATGCCGTAGGCCACGAGCTGCACCCCGAGCAACACGACCTCCGTGTCGGTGAACGTACCCGCGATCGTGACGCAAACACTCGAGAACGTGAGCCCGACGAGGGCAAGGATCCAGAACGGCGCGATCTCGGACTTGACGCTGCTGGCCCCCGACTGCTCCCAGACCCAGTAGCGGCTGAGCAGATAGGCGGGACCGGTGCTGACCGCCCAGGCGATGAGGTTCGCCGGGAGGGGCGGTAGGTCGAAGACCGAGAGGCCGACGAGGAACGTGCCGGCCCCGATGATCACGTTGACCACCGAGACGCCGCAGTAGCGCAGCACCCTCATTCCGTGGTCCTCGATCAGGCGCACGAGGCCGGTGCGATCGGGATTCGACATGGAGGACGAGGCTAGCGGCATACCCACCCTGTCGGCCGACCGCGCCCCGGTGTTGACGGGTGCGCCACAATGGGCCGATGCAACATGCCGTGGACGACCTGGTGGAGCTCCTCGATCTCGAAGCGATCGAGGTCAACATCTTTCGTGGCGTGTCGCCCGACGAGAACCGGCAGCGCATATTCGGGGGCCAGGTCGCCGGGCAGGCGCTGGTCGCGGCGGCCCGGACGGTCGACGCCGACCGTCCCGTGCACTCGCTCCACTCCTACTTCCTGCGGCCGGGCGATCCGACCGTGCCCGTGCTCTACGAGGTCGACCGGATCCGCGACGGACGCTCGTTCACGACCCGCCGCGTCGTCGCGATCCAGCACGGTCGGGCGATCTTCAACCTCGCGGCCTCTTTCCACATCCGTGAGCCCGGCCTTGAACACCTCGAACCGATGCCCGACGTCCCCCGGGCCGACGACCTCCCGACGCGTGCGCAACGATTCGCCGCCAGCGGAGTTGACGATCCGTTCGCCGCGATTCCCCACCCACTCGACATCCGGTACATCACCACGAGTCCGCTGCAACGCACCGAGCCGCTCCCGCCCGTCCAGCAGGTCTGGTTCCGAGCCGACGGCACCCTGCCCGACGACCAGGTGCTCCACACCTGCCTGCTCACCTATGCCTCCGACATGACCCTGCTCGACACGACATTGCTTCCGCACGGCACCGGATCGGGCGACCATTCGATCCAGATGGCGAGCCTCGATCACGCGATGTGGTTTCACGGTGAGTTCCGGGCCGACGAGTGGCTCCTCTACGACCAGTACACCCCTGCGTCGAAAGGCGCGCTCGGACTGGCCACGGGGCGGGTGTTCACCCACGACGGTCGCCTCATCGCCAGCGTCGTCCAGGAAGGCCTGATCCGCCCGGTGAAGACGTGAGCGCTCGTCGATTCGCGGCCACCGCGACCCTGCTCGTCCTGGCCGCCGGAGCCTGTGCGAGCGATGAGCCGGTCGCCGAGCCGTCGTCGACGACCGTGCCGGTCGCGGCGAACGACGCCGCCGCCGCACCGGAGGTGGACGACGACGACCCGCCGGACGCGACGCCTCCGGAGCCGTCGGCCGATCCCCGCCCGACCAACGGCGATCTCACCCGGGTCGAGGTCACCCTGCGGCCCTTGACGGTGCTCCCTTCGCCGATCGACACCACGGTCGCCCCGAACGGTGAGCTGTGGGTCGCGCTCCGAGACGGCCGCATCGTCGTTCTCGATCCGGTGACCGGCGAGGAAGGGGCCACCATCGTCGACATCTCGACGGAGACAACGGTCGACGGGGAACGCGGCCTCTTGGGCATCGCCGCGAGCGCGAGCCACCTGTTCGTCGACTACACGGACCTCGATGGGAACACGAACGTCGACGCGTTCACCCTCGACGATCGCGGCCGGCCCGGGGATCGACACCGTCTCCTGTTCGTCGAGCAGCCCTTCGCGAACCACAACGGCGGCGGTTTGGCGATCGGCCCCGACGGCCTGCTCTACATCGGCCTGGGTGACGGCGGCGCCGCCGACGACCCTCTCGGGGCCGGTCAGGACGCCACCCAGCTGCTCGGGTCGATCCTGCGAATCGACCCCACACCCGGGGCCGAGGAGGCGTACCGGATCCCCGCCGACAATCCGTTCGCCGACGGGGCCGACGGCCGACCCGAGATCTTCCTGACCGGGGCCCGCAACCCCTGGCGCTTCACTTTCGATCCGGTCACCGACGACTTGTGGGTGGCCGACGTCGGCCAGAACGAATGGGAGGAGATCGACCTTCTGCTCGGCGCGAACGGGTGGGGGCTGGGCGCCAATCTGGGGTGGAATCTCCGCGAGGGAACGCGGCGGTTCACCGGCGACCGCCCGGAGGGCAACGTCGACCCGGTGTTCGAGTACCCCCACGGCGGCGACATCCCGAGCGGCTGCAGCATCAGCGGCGGGCGGGTGTATCGCGGGGCTGCCCTTCCCGACCTCATCGGGGCCTACGTGTTCGGTGACTTCTGCCGGTCCACCGTCTGGGCCATCGCCATCGTCGACGACGAGGTGGTTTTTCGGGAACTGGGCGGGCCGGTCGACCAGCTCGTCGGGATCACCACCGACCCCGACGGTGAGTTGCTCACATTGTCCCTCACCGGCGAGATCAGCCGGATCGTCGCCCCGTGAGGGGTGCCCGGGCGCTGACGGTGGCGTTGACCGTCGGGGTCTTCACCACAGGGTGCGCTTCCGCGACCCGACCGGAGCTGACCGACGTCACCCTCGCCCCGTCGACTTCGGCGGCCGTCACGTCCACGTCGAATCCGACCACCACCACCGAGGCGGCGCCGGTGCAGCCACCGGCCCCCGACGGCCGCATCTACCCGAGTGTGCCGGCCGATCAGGCCGCCGCGGCCGAGCGGCTCTACGAAGTCGAACGGTTGCTCCACACGATCGACCCGGACGATCCAGAGTGGCCCGACCTCGCCCACGAGCAACAGATGCTCTATCGCACGATCGGCCGCCACGCCGATTGGCTGCGGCCGACGATCGACGGCGCACCGGCCGACCTCGCGTCGATCATCGAGACCCAGCTCGCGGCGCGGCGAGCCATCGCCGGCATCAGCAGCGGCGCCGGGCCGGCGCCGGCCAACGTGCCCGCCTGGGAGATCATCGAGCCGCTTCCGGCCGGCGAGCTCCGGGCTCTCTACGACGAGGCCGCCGCCGACACGGGGATCGACTGGGCGGTGCTGGCGGCGATCAATCTGATCGAGACCGGTTTCGGCCGCATCGACGGTCTCTCCACCGCGGGGGCGCAGGGGCCGATGCAGTTCCTTCCGACGACCTTCGCGGAGGTGAGCACCGGCGACATCGACGATCCCCACGACGCGATCCCGGCCGCCGCCGCCTATCTCGTTCGCCGCGGCGGCCCGGAGAACATGCATCGGGCCATCCTCGGCTACAACAACTCCAACTCCTACGTCGCCGCGGTGACCCACTACGCCAACCTCTTTCGGGACGACGAGCGGTCGTTCCTGGCCGCCCACGCCTGGGAGATCCACTACTCCGCGGCGATCGGCGATCTCTGGTTCCCGGTGGGGTATCGGCGCGAGGAACCGCAACCGGCGGTCGAGTACCTCGTGGACGCACCCTGGTCGGCACCACCGCCGACTCCCTGACATCTACGCTCTGGCCGTGGTCGACACCTACATCGCAACCGACGTCAGCGACGAGCTGGTGGAGGCGATCCGTCGCCTCGTGCCGCAACTCTCGAGATCGAACCCACCTCCCGATCGTGACGCGTTGCAGGAGATCATCGATTCCGATTGCTCCGCCTTGTTCATGTGTCGTGACGACACCGGCATCCTGGGCACGCTCACGCTCATCGTGTTTCGCATCCCGACCGGTGTACGCGCCTGGATCGAGGACGTGATCGTCGACGAGGCGGCCCGGGGAAAAGGAGTTGGTCGTCTCCTCAACGAGGCGGCGATCGAGCACGCGTTCTCACACGGCGCGATCACCGTCGATCTGACGTCTCGCCCGAGCCGCGAGGCGGCCAATCGCCTGTATCGCCGCATCGGGTTCGTCGAGCGGGACACCAACGTGTACCGCTTCAGCCCACCCGAACAGCAGGGGAGCTGACGGCCGGACCGAAACGTCCGGATGAATATGTCAGTTCTGTGACGGAACCGGCGGCGCCGGACGTACTACCCTGATCGAGCGGGAAGGTACGTCCCATCCCCCGGGGCCGTGCCGCTGAGGAGACTTCGGTGAAGACCCAGAACATCGCAGGCGGCTATGTGTTGGCCAACGGCGTCGATCGCGCCACCGCCGATGAGTTACGAACTCGCAATGAAGGCGCGGTGGTGAGCAAGAACGCCGACGGAACGTACCGCGTCACCAAAGCACGCTGAATCGTCTCCGCCGATAGCGTTGCGGGCGTGTCGACGCACGCAGATTCCCCCACCCACGTCCGCTGGCTCTCGAACGTTCCCGAGCTGCGATCGCCGATCCTGATCACCGCGTTCGAAGGCTGGAACGACGCCGGCGACGCGGCATCGATCGCCGCGGCTCATCTCGCCGACCGTTGGGACGGCACGGCGCTGGCCGAGATCGATGCCGAGCACTTCTACGACTTCAGCACCACTCGACCCCTCATCCATCTCGACGAGGACCGTCAGCGGTCTCTCACCTGGCCGAGCAACGTCTTCAAGGCCTGCCGGGTTCCGGAGGCACCGCGCGACGCGGTCGTGCTGATCGGGCTCGAACCGCAGCTGCGTTGGCGGTCGTTTTGTGAGCAGATCATCGCGACCGCCCGGGCGCTCGATGTCAGCCGGATCGTGACGCTCGGGTCGTTGCTCGCGGACGTGCCCCATTCGCGACCGGTCGAGGTCTACGGGGCGACCGAGGACGAACGACTGATGGCCGAGCTCGATCTCGAGCCGTCGTCTTACGAGGGCCCGACCGGGATCGTCGGTGTGTTGTCGACCCAGTGCCAGGAGGCGGGAATCCCCACCGCGTCGGTGTGGGCCGCGGTGCCGTCGTATGTTCCCGGTGCGCCGTCGCCCAAGGCCGGGCTCGCGCTCGTCGAACGGGTTTGTGATGTCGTGGGTACGTCGGTCTACTCGACCGACCTCGAGATCGCAGCGGCGACGTACGAACGGCAAGTCGACGAGCTCGTCGCGGAGGACGACGACACGGCGGGGTATGTGGCCGATCTCGAGGAGGCGTGGGACGACGCCGACGAGGTCGCCGACGAAGAGCTCGACAACGATCCCGAGACGCTGTTGGCCGAGGTCGAACAGTTTCTCAGGGAGAACGAGTAGCTCGTCAGAGATACGAGCCATGTGAAACGAGTAGCTCGTCAGAGATACGAGCGTCGGCACCAGCCGAGCCTGTTTCTCTCCGGATGATCCGGTGAGTCGTGGTCAAGCGGTTGCGTTCTCGTGGAGAATCGAAGGGTTCCCCGTGGGCGCTCCGCCGCGCCCGTTCACCGATGTCGTTGCGTCGTGGCAGCGGTGGGGGCGGCGGCTCGGAACGCTGACCGCGTCGTTTAGCACCGACGGCACGACCTGGACCGATGTCGCCTCGCGGATCCGGTCAGTCTCCGCGCCGGTGTACGGGCGCGCGTCGGCCCGGGTTTTCGGTCAGGCGGCGACGATCGCGTCGAGGTGGGCGAGGACGTAGGCGACGAACTCATGGCGTTCCATCGTTCGTCCTTCGGCCCGTCGTTCTTCGGAGCGTTCGCCGCCGGCGAGCATCTCGAGCGTCGATGCGCGAAACGTCACGCCGCCCTCGCCCCACCCGGCGGGGTGAAGGAGGAGGTGCCCCATCATCGTGTCCGCGGCTTCGCGGTCGGCGGCCCTCGCCAGGAGATTGGCGGCGAGCTCGAATGTCATCTCCATCGCCGGCCAGTTGCGCACGTCGTAGGCGGCGGCCAGCGCCCGGCGCACAACGGTGACCCGGTCGGGCCGTTCGCCGAACACGACGGCGATCGCAACGTTCGCCTCCGCCCAGCCGACCCGGAGGCTCACCTTCTCGATCATCTCGATCGCCTGATGGAGATCGGCGATGGCGCCGTCGTAGTCGGGCTCCTCGCCGGTCAGTTTGAACATGCCGCGCATGCGTCGCAGCTCGGCGTTGTAGGTGGGCACATCGAGCTCGGCGGAGATCTCCTCCAGCTGCTCCAACGCCGATGCCGACGCGGGACCGCCCACAAGGCCTTGGAACCGGGCCCAGGCGGCCAGCCAGCGGCTGGCGGGTTCGATGTCGCGGGATCGCGCGGCGTCGTGCAGGGCGGGGAGATGGGGCGCGACTTCGGCTGCTCGGCCGGCGGTCATCAGGGCGTACAACAGGTTGGCCCGGCACCTCACGGCGCCGCTCGGATCGGTGGTGTCGGCGAGCCCTTGTTCGGCGAGCGCGATTGCTCGGTCGACCGAGCCGCCGATGTAGGTCCAGTACGCGACCTCGTTGAGCACCGTTACCGGGTGCTGGCCGCGTGCTTCGGCCAGGACCCGGGCCTGCTCGGCCCATTCCGCGACTTCGTTGCGCAGGCGCGACCAGGCATGGGTCGACACGTGGCCGGAGATGGCGACGGCCCGATCGAGATCTTCGACGGTGCTCGCCCACTGATGCGCGGCGCGGATGTTGTCCCACTCCAGATCGAATCGGCGGTCGGCGACGAGCTGTTCGGGCCCCAGCCACGCCGCGCCCAGCCGGCCCGCGATCGTCTCGTAGTGGGCCAGATGGGCGGTCCGCAGCCATTCGGTGTCGCCTCGTTCTTCGAGCCGTTCCTCGCCGAACTGCCGCAGCGTCTCGAGCAGTTGATAGCGAGTGGCGCCGTCGACGCGCTCCGCGCCCACCATCGACTTGTCGACGAGCTCTCCCAACACGTCGGCGATGTCGATCTCCGCGACACCGCGGCCGCAACAGATCGCTTCCGCCGCGGCGAGATCGAACCCTCCGGCGAACACGGTCAGCCGGTCGAACAGCGTCTGATCGACGTCGGAGAGCAGCTGGTAGGACCACGACACGGTCGCCCGCAGTGTCTGGTGTCGCTCGAGTCCGCCGCGTCCTGCGCTGCGCAGGAGGCGGAAGCGGTCGTTGAGGCGTTCGAGGAGTTCGTCCGGAGTGAGCGATCGACTGCGGGAGGCGGCGAGCTCGATCGCGAGGGGGATGCCGTCGAGCCGGTCGCAGATCGAGGTGATGGTGTCCCGTTCGGCCGCCCCTGAGGCGAACGACGCGTCGGCGGCGGTGGCGCGTTGGATGAACAGCTCCACACCGTGGTCGGGGCTGAGTGACGGGATTCGGATGACGATCTCGCCGGCGATGCCGAGTGGTTCGCGGCTCGTGGCCAGCACCGTGGCTGTCTCACACGATGTCGTGATCGTCGAGACGAGACCGACGAAGGGGGCCAGCACGTGCTCGCAGTTGTCGAGGATCAGGAGCATTCGTCGGCCGAGACACCAGTCGACGATCGACTCGGCCGTCGTCATCGCGGGCTGGGGCACGACGTGCAGCGACGAGGCGATGGCAGTGGCGACTGCGTCGGGGTCGGCGATGGGGCCCAACTCGACGATCCAGGCCCCGTCGACGTATTCGTCGATCGCGAGCCAGGCGACTTCGACGGCAGCGCGGGTCTTGCCCACACCGCCCGAGCCGGTCAAGGTCACCAGCCGGGTATCGGGCAGGACCGCCACCCGGCGCTGCAGGTCGGCCAGGTCGCCCACGTATTCGGTGTTCGGGCGGGGCAGGTTGCCCGCCGATGACTGGGCGGTGACGAGGGGAGTGTCGATCCAGTCGAGACCGCGAGCACTCACGCCGAAGACCTGCACCGGATCGGCGAAGCCCTTGAGCCGTGCCGAGCCCAGGTCGAGCAGGGTGAGGCTGGCGATGTCGCGGACGAGGTGGGCGGTTGCGGCCGAGAGCACGATCTGGCCGCCGTTGGCGACGCCCATCAGCCGGGCGGCCCGATTGACCGGTGGGCCGAAGTAGTCGCCGTCGCGTTCGTCGGTCTCGCCGGTGTTGAGCCCCATCCTGACGTGGAGACGGATCGGGTCGGGCCAGGCCTCGTCGTGGAGCAGCCGCTGCGCGTCGATCGCCGCCGCGATGGCATCGGCCGCAGTCGCGAAGGCGGCCGCCAGCCCGTCGCCCGCGGTCGAGAAGATGTAGCCGTCGTGGCGGTCGATCGCGGAGCGCAGGATCGAGTCGTGCCGGGGAAGAGCGATGCCCATCTCGTCGGGGTGGGCGTCCCACAGCGGCGTCGATCCCTCGATGTCGGTGAACAGAAACGTGACGGTTCCCGTCGGTATCGATGTCGTGCGTTCCGCCCCCACGGGGGGAGCCTAGGTTACAAGCCGGCCAGAACCCGCCGGCGACGTCAACCTTCGGCTGCGGGGCGGGTCGACTTCCCCTCTTCGCCATCGGACGTCGCATACGCCGAGAGGCGGGTCATGACGGCATCGCTCTCGTCATCGAAGACGCCGCCATAGACCCCGAGCACCCGCGCGCCCGGAAGTTGGACTCGGTGAGCGGTGAGCCGCGCGTCGTGGTCCACACGAGGTCGTCGCACGAACGGATTGATCCGGACCATCCGATGGAACTCGGCGCACTCAGCATCGGGGTCGTCGGGCGCGTCGAGTCGCAGCGCGAGGGCTGGCGGCAGGATGTCCCGGCCCAGATCCGAAGAGCCGGACAACATTCGAACAAGTCGGCGCTCCCGCTGGTGCGATCCTCAACGCATGTGAAACGAGTAGCTCGTCAGAGGTGCTGGTTGATCCAGGAGACGACGTCGTCGACGATGTCGAGGCCTTCGGCTTCGTTGAAGATCTCATGGCGGAGCTCGCCGAGCACTCGACGTTCGACGTTGGGTCGCGTCTCGAGGATCTCGCTGGCCGCGGTCGGGACGAGGCGGTCGTCGCCGCCGTGGAGGACGAGTGTCGGCACGGTGATCTTGTCGATCCCTTCTCGGGCTTCGTCGATGGCGTTCATGAGCTCTCGACCCAGCCGGGCGGTCGGATAGGGCACACGGTACGGGTCGGCGTAGAACTCGGCGCCGACCCGGTCGTCTTTCGACAGCAGCGAGGGGTCGCCGTCTTCTTTGATCTCGAAGTGGGGCAGGAGCCGGCTGATGATCGGCGCGGCGATGCGCAGGTGGCGGGGGATCTCGGCGCCGAGGGCCGGGCCGGACAGCACGAGCAGGTCGGGGGCCGGTCGCTCGTCGATCAGGTAACGCACGGCGATGAGTCCGCCCATCGAGTGGGCGATGACGACGGTCGGCAGACCGAGGGTGCGAATCTCGGCGAGCTGGTCCTCGAGGTCGTCGGAGAACTGGGACCAGGAGTCGACGTGGCCGCGGCGGCCGCCGCTGCGACCGTAGCCACGGTGGTCGTAGGCGATGACATCGAATCCGGCTTCGGCGAGGCGGCGACCGACGTGTTCGTAGCGGCCGCTGTGTTCGGCGATGCCGTGCAGCAGCAGTACGGCGGCGTGGGCGTCATCGGTGGGTTGCCAGCGGCGACGCAGTTGGATCAGGCCGTCTCTCGTGGTGCCGTGGTCGACGACGGAGGTGACGGGTTGGTAGGCGGTGGGGGTCATGTGGTCCTCAGGTGTCGGAGGCGTCCCGCCACGGCGGGGTTCGGGGCGGGTCGAACTGCACCGGTACGTCCTCTCCTCGGATCGCCCGGAAAGCCTGGTCGGCCCAGATGTCGGGGTTGGCGGTTGGTTCGGGGAGGGCATCTTCGCGAAAGAAGCCGACGTCGCGGCATTCGAGCGGGTGGGCGTGGAGGGTGCCGCCGGTGGCCCGGCAGTGAAAGACGATCGAGATGAGGGGGATACGGGTGAACCCGCGTCGTTGGCCGTCGAGGATGGCGATGGGGCGGATGACCTCGCACTCGATGCCGGTCTCCTCTCTGACTTCCTTGACGACGACCTCCGATGGTGAGTAGCCGACGTCGGCCCACCCGGTCGGGTAGAGCCACACCCCCGAGTCGGCCCGTTGGATCATCAGGAGCTCGTCGTCGTCGTTGCCGACGACCGCGCCAACCGTCACCTTCGGGGTGACGTAGCCGGCGACGCCGGTGCCCACGGTGTCGAGCCATTCCTGGACCTGTTCTTCGGGGTGGAAACCGCCCTGGACGTGGGCGCGGATGTCGGCGGCGACGGCCAGCACCTCTTCGAAACGTTCTCGTTCGTAGAGGTTCTCGGTGAATCCGAGGCCGGTGCGGGCGGTCGCGGCGAGAGTTTCGGCCCAGCGCAACAGCTCGCGTTCGGTGGCTCGGCGGTCGGTCACGGCCATGACCCTACGCAGTCTGGGAGAATCTGAGAAACGTCGGTAGCGCGGATCTCGGGCCCACCGGTTAGGAGGGGTGACATGCAGACGCGACCAACGCACATCGATCGCTTCGAGGACTTCGTCCGCGAGGTCGAGCCGCAGCTGCGACGGGCGTTGGCCGGCCACATCGTCGAGGGGCAGGTGGCCGACGCGGTCGCCGAGGCGCTGGGGTACGCCTGGGAGCATCGCGATCGGGTGATGGAGATGGAACGGCCGGCCGGGTTCTTGTACCGCGTCGCCCAGTCTCGGTCGCGGCGCCGTCGGCAGGGATGGTTGCCGTGGGAGGGCGAGGAGTCGATGCCCGATGTCGAGCCGGGGTTGCCGGCCGCCCTCGCCGATCTTCCCGCGGGTCAGGCCCGAGCGGTGTGGCTCGTCAGCGCCTGCGGATGGACGCAGGTCGAGGCGGGTGAGGCGCTGGGTGTCTCGGCTTCGACGATTTCGACACAGGTGAATCGGGCCCTGATCCGGCTCCGGACCCATTTGGGAGTGATGACCGATGGGTGATCTCGATGACCAGCTCCGGCGCCTCGCCGACCGGCGGGCGGCGCGAACTCCGGCGACCACGTCCGCCGGGGTGACGGCGGCACCGACGGGGCCCCGCGGCCGACTTCCGGTGTGGATCGCCGCAGCAGCCGTGCTCGCGGCTCTGGCCGGATCGGCGGTGTGGCTGGCCGATCAGAACGACGAGAACGGCACCGATGTCGCTGCCACGTCGACGACGACCGTGCCGTCGGTTTCGACGACGACCGATCCGGGTCCGGCTGCGACGATGAGCGTCTCGGCCGACGACTATGGCGTGCGGTTGGAGATCCCGGCGACCTGGTCGGCGATCGAACCGGGGCGGACCTGGGGCGGCGACGACGGCTTCGTCGCGGTCGATGTCACGCCGGGCGCCGGCTTGGCCGAGGCAGTCGAAGGTGTCGTCGCATCCGGGGGCTTCGGCGACACGGCGACCGTCGCCGTGACGACCGTGGGCGGTCGACCGGCGCGGCTGATCGCCGGCAACGAGGCGACGGTCGGTTCCGAGCTCGGCGACTTCGTCGCGGGCGGGGTCGTCGTCGAGTTGCCCGGCCCGATCATGGTCCGCGACGAATCGTGGACCGTTCTCGCGATCTCGGGTGATCTGGTTCACCTCGCGACCGTTCTCGACTCGCTGGAGTGGATCGATTCGACGACGCCGGCGGACCGGCCCGACCCGGTGCGGGCCGAGATCGATGCCGTCGACCCGACCGTCGCGTACGACCTCGCGGTCGGCACCGATGTCGGCATCGAGCTCCGACGGACGTTCACCGACGATGTCGATGTGCTCGTCGGCCCCGCGACGGAGCTGGCGTTCCTCGTCGACGGATGGTTGATCTCCCAGGACGAACCGCAGGGTCCGGTCCGGGCCGGCCGAACGACCTTCCCCGACGAGCTCGACCTCGGCGAAGGCGAGATCCGTCTGCTCGACGCGGCCATCGTCGACGGTGCAGCGAGCGCGCTCGTCACCCGCCGCACCGGCACGACGCCGGAGGACACGACCGAACGCCTTCTCCTGGTCGGGGTGGAGGACCGGTCCGTGACCGACCTCGGGGTCGTCGGCGGCTGGGAGAGCGGGCTCGACGACGGCCGCTTCGCCGATGGGGCGATCGCGTTGCGGAAGAGTGCCGAGGGATTCACGTGGATCGCCGCGCTCGACTACTCCGGCACCGAGCTGTGGGCGACACCGGAGACTTTCGACGCGACCCTGAGAATGACGGTGTTGTCCGACACGGTCCTGGCGTTGAACCCCGGCTGGGCGGCGGACGGGGCCGCGCCGATCTTCGCAACCCGACGCTTCGAGCTTCGCTCCGGTGAGTTGATGGAGAACGTGTCCACCCGGCTGACGCCCGTCGATGGTGTCGCCCTCGACGAGGTCTTCTGCCGGCGCCTGGTCATGTGGCCCGCCCCGTCGTGTGGCCAATCGAGCGGGCCCCCGGTGCAGATCGACTTCTACACCCGGACCATCGCCCCACTGCTCGGCCCCGTGTCGGCCGGCACGCCGACCGCGGTCGATGCGACGGTGTCGACCACATTTCCGCCGTCGGCACCCCGGGAGGTCCCGGGCTGAGTCGCGGGCGCTCAGGCGTCGGCGGCGATGGCGGTGAGGACGGCCATCTCGATCTCGCGGAGATAGGCCGGATCGAGGATCTTGTCCCCCTGACCGTCGCGGACGTAGAACGAGTCGATCACGTCGTCGCCGAGGGTCTGCACCTTGGCCGAGTAGATGTCGAGGTCGAGGTCGGCCATCGCCCGGGTGATCCGGTAGAGGAGCCCGATCGAGTCCGGCCCACGCACCTCCAACACCGTGTAGGTCGATGACAACTCGTTGTCGACGATCACCTGCGGGGCGGCGGGGCGGGCGGTGGTGACCCGCTGGTAGCGATAGTTGCGGGCCCGCTGGATCAGCCGGGCCCGGACCGCGAGGCGGCCCTGGAGGGCGAGGCGGACGTCGTCTTCGACCTGGCGGGGTCGCTCGTCGAGCCCGATGCCGCCGCCGACCCGCAACACCTCGAGGGCGAGTTGGTCCTGGGTGTGGAGTTGCGCCTCCAGGATCTCGACGCCGTGGAGCGCCAACGCACCCGCCACCCGTGAGAACACGCCGGGCCGGTCGGCGGTGACCACGACCAACTCGTGACCGTCGAGGCGCACGAGCTCTTCGCCGGCTTCGAGCAGCTCGAGTTGTTCGTCGCTCGGGAACGCCGACTCGACGGTCGTGCCGCCGCTGTGCAGATAGTCGCTGGTGCGGCGAACGAGCTCGCTGACGAGCTCGGCCTTCCAGCCGCCCCACGCGGCGTGGCTGGTCGCGATCGAGTCGGCTTCGGTCAACGCGCCCAACAACTCGAGGGTGTTGACCGAGTCGATCTCCTCGGCGACGAACCGGATCGTGTCCTCGTCCTCGAGGTCGCGGCGCGAGGCCACGTCGGGCAACAGCAGGTGGTGGCGTACGAGCGCGGCGAGCGTCTCGGTGTCGGCCGGCGAGTAGCCCATCCGGGTGGCGATGCGGCGGACCAGCCCGACCCCGACCTCGGAGTGGTCTCCCTCGTACCCCTTGCCGATGTCGTGGAAGAACCCGCCGAGCACCAACAGGTCGGGTCGCTCGACCCGGTCGGCGATGAGGGCGCACTCCGCGGCGGCTTCCATCAGATGCCGGTCGACCGTGAAGCGGTGATAGGCGTTTCGTTGGGGGCGACTCCGGGTGGGCGCCCACTCGGGAATCAGCCGGGAGATGAGATCGACCTGGTCGAGCGCTTCGAGCACGCGGATCGAGTCGTGACCCAAAAGCAACAGGTCGACCAGCACCTCGTGGGCTTCCTCGGGCCACGGGTCGGGCAGGTGGGGGCTGTGATCGGCGAGGCGATCGAGCACGTCTCGCTCGATGAAGGCGTCGGCTCTCGCGGCGACCAGCGCCACCCGGAGGGGCAGCACCGGGTCGGTGTCGACGGGGGCGTCGTCGAGCAGTCGAAGGGTCTCGTCGACGACCTGGATGCCGTGCCCGAAGTCGCGGATCCGGTGGCGTCGGCGGCGCCGACTCGACCGCAGGTCGATGCGGTGGAGCACGGCATCGGTGATCCAGGCCACCGTGCGGGCCGCCCCCGCGACGTCGGCCATGAGCTCGTCGGCATCGCCGTAGCCGAGCGCCGACGCGACCTCGTCCTGATCCTGGAGCAACAGCTGGTTGGAGTGGCGTCCGGTGCTTCGGTGCAGCTCGATGCGGGTCGACAAGAGCGTGTCGTGGGGGCCTGCCAGTCCTTGGCGTTCGGAGCTCAACAGGAGGTCTTCTTCGGCCAGATCGACCCAGTGAAGCGAGTGCACGTCGCGCAGACCCCCGCGCGACAACTTCAGGTCGGGTTCGAGGAGAAAGGCCACTTCCCCGGCCTCGTCGTGGCGTTCTCGGGTCCGCTCGGCCAGCAACCCGAGCATCTTGTCGACGTTGTCACGCCACAACGCCCGGGAGCGGGCTGCCAACTCGGCAACGAGGCGCGGATCACCCCCGATCCGGCGGATGTCGAGAAGTGACGTGGCCGTGTCGAGATCGGTCGCGGCCAACTCGAGCGCCTCGTCGATCGTGCGAACGGCGTGACCGAGCTTCATTCCGGTGTCCCAGATCGGATACCAGATCCGCTCCGCTACCTCGGCCACGTGCCCGCTGCCGCTATGGATCAGCAACAGGTCGAGGTCGGAACCAAGGCTCAGATCACCCCGGCCGTAGCCGCCGACCGCGGCCAGCGCGACCCCTCGCACCTCACCGGCGCCGGCGACGACCGAATGGAGCCAGGCGTCGATCTCGGCGGTGTACGCGCGCGACAGGGCGGTTCCGACGAGGGAGGAGTCGGAGAGGACGGCGGAGGTCGCCGGGATCGCGTTCATGGGTTACGTCTAGTCGACGTAGGCGGTCTCGGCGTGTTCGCTCTGGTCGAGGCCGACCTGCTCGGCTTCTTCGTCGACGCGCAACCCGATGGTGGCATCGAGCACCTTGGCGATCGCGAAGGTCACGACGAAGGAGAAGACGAGCACCGATCCCATCGCGATGATCTGGCTGAGCAGCAGACCGGCGTCGCCGAAGAACACTCCGTCGGATCCGCCGACGCGGGCATCGGCGAAGAAGCCCAGCAGCAGGCCGCCGGTGATGCCGCCGACCATGTGCACACCGACCACGTCGAGGCTGTCGTCGTATCCGAAACGATGCTTCAACTGGATGGCCCCGTAGCAGACGGCACCGGCGACGGCACCGAAGACGATCGCCGACAATCCGCCGACATAGCCGGCCGCGGGGGTGATGGCGACGAGGGCGGCGACGATGCCGGACGCGGCGCCGAGGGTGGTGGCGTGGCCGTCACGGATTCGTTCGACCGCCAGCCACGACAACATCCCGGCGGCGCCGGCGACAAAGGTGTTGACGAACGCCTGGATGGCCTGGCCGTTGGCCGCGGCCGCGGATCCGGCATTGAACCCGAACCAGCCGAACCAGAGGATGCCGGCACCGAGCATGACCAGGGTGAGGTTGTGTGGCGGCATGGCGGTCGTCGGCCAGCCCCTGCGCCGGCCGAGGACGATGACGAGGGCGAGCGCGGCGATGCCGGCGTTGATGTGGATCGCGGTGCCGCCGGCGAAGTCGATCGCCTCGGGGCTGAGCTTCGTGTGCCAGCCGTTGTAGACCCAGTAGGTGACGGGGGTGTAGACGAGGATCGACCACACCGGCACGAAGATCGCCCATGCCGCGAACTTCATCCGGTCGGCGACCGCCCCGGAGATGAGCGCCGGGGTGATCACCGCGAAGGTCATCAGGAACGCCATGAGGAGCAGGGCGTCGCCGTTGCCGGTCATCTCATCGAGTCCCACGAGATCCCAGTTGCCGATCAGATCGCCGCCGAAGAAGCCCTCGCCGTCGGCGCTGTTGCCGAGCGAGAAGGTGAACAGCACCCAGATCACCGGGATGATGCCCAGGCAGTAGAAGTTCATGTTCAACATGTTGAGCACGTTCTTGGAGCGGACCATGCCGCCGTAGAACAGAGCGAGCCCCGGCACCATGAACAACACGAGTGCCGTGGAGATCAACATCCACGCGATGTCGCCGCTATCCATCTCAGATTCCTCCCCACCGGTCACGGCTCGTCCGCGAACGTTCAGAGGACCCTACGAACCGAGTGTTTCGGGATTGTTTCACCGGTCTGATGCATTTGTTTCGCCGCGAGCGACCCGTCGTCGGCTTCAGTAGGGCCAGTCGCGGCTTCGATGGCCGAGCAACCGGGTCAGCGGGAACAGTCTGGCGGTCAACAGGACCTTGATGACGACGTTGCGAACGAACCACGGCAACTGTGACACCTGACGAACGGCGTTGAGGAGACGCTCTCCGGCGCCCAGGTGCTCACGGCAGTATTCCGCCATCGATCCGGCCCGTCCGAGATAGCGCCATTCGCCGGACGCGAACATCGAGGTGAGCAACGCGAGGGTGACGCCGATCGAGCTGAAGGAGTCGTGGATCAGCATCGTGCCACCGCCGCCGACCCGTGCCCCCCAGTCGACGATGTCGGCGCGGGCCGGGCCGAACCGGTGGGCACCGTCGATGTAGAGGAGATCGATCTCTCCGTCCACGTCGTCCAAGGCCGCATCGCTCATCTTGCGGATGTGGACGATCCGCTCGAGGACTCCGGCGGCCTCGAGGTTGGTGCGATAGACGGTGTGGTCGTCGTCGCCTCGATCCTGGTCGGCGACGATCTCCTGCGGCCCGCGGTCGTTCCCCGCGTGGGGGTCGATCGACACGATCTCCACCCCGTCGGCGGCGGAGTGGGCGAGCACGATCAGCGAGCGGCCCCGGAAGCTGCCGATCTCGACGATCCGGGCGCCGGGGCCGAGCTCGATGGCCCGGTCGTGGAGCCGACGGGCCTGGTCATCGGTCATCCAACCTTCGACCTCGGCGACGGACGCCAAGATCTCGGCGAAAGCGGGGCGGTCGGACACGAGGCAGGAGCCTACCGGCCCGGCCTATCGCCGCTCCTCGGCTTCGGCCTCCCGACGACGGCGCAGATGCACGTGGGCGCGGGCCGCGCCCCACTCCAAGCCGGGTTCGTGCAACGTTGGGTCGATGTCCGCAAAGGAGGCCGGGCCGAGGTCATAGAGATCCTCGGGGAAGTGGCGGCGGGCGAACTCATCTCGGGCAACCGCTGCGAACCCGAGCTCGACCAGCTCCGACGTGAAGGGGCCGGTCCCCGTTCGGATCACGGCCAGCGGGCTGCCGAGCCCGGCATCGACGTCGGCGGTGAGCACGTGTCGCACCCCGGGCGCGAGTCTCGCGGCGGTCGCCTCGGCGGCGTCACGCAGCTGCGCCGTCTCGTCGTCGCGAAGCGTCCTCCCGTTCGCTTCGGCCAGTCGGAACGCGGCACTGATCAGCCATCCGACGAGGAGCCCGGCGATCTGGTCGGCCAGGTCGACCGACAGTTCGCGGAGACGATTCTCGTCGTGTTCGAGGCCGGCTTCCATCACGCGGATCCTACGGTGGGTGCGCACTTCACGTCGTTGCCGGGTCTTCGCCACGCCGCATTTTCCCAATGTGTAACTTGTGAAACCAGGGTTCGTCGTTGCCGAAACCGGCCGGAGCCCTAGACTCCGGAGACGGTCGTTGACATTCGATGGCCGACGTCGGCACTGGAGGGGAACAATCCTCGTTGTCACGAGCGCTTCGGCGCGTCGGACGACACCGCCGACACCTGCACCCTAGGGAAAGAAGCAATCCATGACGAAGAAGATCACGGGACTTCTCGCCATCCTGCTGTCGTTCTCGCTCATCGCGGCCGCCTGCGGCAACGATGACGAAGACACGACCAGCGGCGGTGGAAGCTCCTCCGAAGCCGGCGACGGCATTTTGCGCCTCGGCGGCATCCTGCCGGAGACCGGCAACCTCGCGTTCCTCGGACCACCCGAGTTCGCGGGCGTCGAACTGGCCATCGCCGACATCAACGCCGCCGGCGGTGTGCTCGGCAACGACATCGAATGGCTCCCGGGCGACTCCGGCGACAATGGTGACGTGGCCAACGCCACCGTCGACCGTCTGCTCGCCGAGGATGTCGACGGCTTCATCGGCGCCGCCTCCTCGGGCGTCTCGCTGACCGTCATCGACAAGATCACCCAGGCCGGCAAGATCCACTTCTCGCCGGCGAACACGTCACCCGCGTTCACCACCTACGACGACAACGGGCTGTACTTCCGCACCGCGCCGTCCGACGTGGTCCAGGGCGCGGCCCTGGCCGACATCATCCTCGCTGATGGTGCCGAGACCGTGGCGTTCCTGGTGCTCAACGACTCGTACGGCACCGGCCTTCTCGAGTTCACCAAGGGCCCGTATGAGGCCAATGGTGGCACTGTCGTCTACGAGGTCATCTACGACCCGCAGGCCGAGAACTTCGACGCCGAAGTCGCGGCAACCGTCGAGGCCGACCCCGACGCCATCGTCATCATCGGTTTCGATGAGACCTCGAAGATCCTCACCGGTCTGATCGAGAACGGCATGGGCCCGTCCGACAAGCTCGTCTACGGCACCGACGGCAACATGGGCAACGCCCTTGCCCAGGCGTTCGACGATCCGTCGGTCGTGGCCGGCATGCGCGGCACCCTCCCGGGTGTCGACGTCGCCGGCGAGCTCGGTGATTTCCGTGATGCCCTCCTCGGCATCGACGGCGACCTCATCGACTTCTCCTACGCGGCCGAGTCCTACGACGCCGTCGTGATCACCGCCCTCGCCGCCATCGCGGCCGGAAGCGACGACGGCGTGGCCGTTGCCGCGGAGATCAACGACGTCACCCGTGGCGGCACCAAGTGCACCTCCTTCGAGGAATGCGCCGGGCTGCTCGCTGATGGCACCGACATCGACTACGACGGCTTCAGCGGACCGCTGGAGTTCATCGACGCCGGTGAGCCTTCGCAGGCATCGATCCTGATCCTCGAGTTCGACGAGACCGGCACGATCTTCGTGGACGGCTCCATCGAAGGTCAGATCTGACCCTGATCTCTCCGGTGCTTCGGCACTGAGATCACGACGACGGCCCGGGGCCAACGCCCCGGGCCGTTGCGCGTTCGGCGAGAACCGCCGTCAGTCCTGATGGGTCTTGACGAGGGTGCCGAGATACAACTCGATCACCTTCGGATCGGTCAGCAGGTCCCGCCCCGACCCGGTGTAGGCGTTGGTCCCCTGATCGAGCACGTAGCCCCGGTGACAGATCTGCAGACAACGACTCGCGTTCTGCTCGACCATCACGATCGAGACCCCCGCCTTGTTGATGTTGTGGCAGTTGACGAAGACCTCGTCCTGGAGGGCCGGTGACAGACCGGCCGACGGCTCGTCGAGCAGCAGCACGGTGGGATCCATCATCAGCGCCCGGCCCATCGCGAGCATCTGCCGCTCGCCACCGGACAGCGAACCGGCCCGCTGATCCCGCCGGTCCGCGAGCAGCGGGAACATGTCGCCCACCCGGTCGAAGCGACCGTCGAACTTCTCGGGCTCCAGGAACGTCCCCATCTCGAGGTTCTCCGCGATGGTGAGCGACGGAAAGACGTTGTCGACCTGGGGCACGTAGCCGATCCCGCGGGACACCAGCTGGTGGGCCTTCTGGCCGGTGATGTCATCGCCCCGCAGACGGATGCCACCGGCGCGGATGTCGAGCAGGCCGAACAACGCCTTCAACAGGGTCGACTTCCCGGCACCATTGGGGCCGATGATCCCGACCAGCTCACCCTCGAACAACTCGAGGCTGCAGTTGTTCAAGATGTCGACGCCGGGCACATAGCCCGCGGTCAGATCGTCGGCGATGAGAAGTGGTTCTTCGGTCACGAGTCGTCTCCGAGGTCGAGGGCCGAGTCATGGTGGGCCCCCAGATACGCGTCAACCACGGCCTGGTTGTCGGAGATCGAGGTTGGTGGGCCTTCGGCGATCACCCGTCCCTCCGCCATGACTACCACCCAGTCGCTGATGTCTTGGACCATGTCCATGTCGTGCTCCACGAAGACCACCGTCATGCCCTGATCGCGCAGCCCTTTGACGTGATCGAGCAGTGACTGTTTCAGCGCCGGGTTGACCCCGGCCATCGGTTCGTCGAGCATCACGAGCGACGGGCGGACCATCAGGGCCCTCGCCATCTCGAGGAGCTTGCGTTGTCCACCCGAGAGCGTGCCCGCGAACTCGTCGCGCATGTGATCGAGATTGAAACGCGCCAGCAGCTCGTCGGCCCGCTCCTCGATCTCCTTGTCCTGGGCAGACCACAGCGGAGTGAACAGGGCACTGAGCATGCCTTCACCCTTTTGATCGGTGGCACCGAGCTTCATGTTCTCGAGCACCGACATCTTCGACAGCGACTTGGTCAGCTGAAAGGTGCGAACCATGCCGTAGTTGGCGATCTTGTGGGCCGGCACGTCGTCGATCGTCTCGCCGTTGAAGGCCTTCGTGCCGGTCGTCGGTTGATCGAAGCTGGTCAACAGGTTGAACAACGTCGTCTTGCCGGCACCATTCGGACCGATCAACGCGGTGATGACGCCGCGCTGGATCTCGAGATGGTCGACGTCGACCGCAACGAGCCCGCCGAAGGTACGGCTAATGTTCTCGGCGATCAGGATCGGATCCGGTTTCCTCGAACCCGGTGTGGGGGAGACATCTGCGAGCGCGGCCCGGGCCGCGGCGGCGTCACCGGCCACCAGTTCGGGTTGGCGCCACGCATCTCGCACGACGACCGACCCCACGACCTTGTCGTGCAGGCCCTGACCCAACTCGTCTTTCAACGCGGTCACGGCCAACGGCGACAACAACTCGCGGGCGACGGTGCGGCCCAACCCGAGCGGCAGCCCGGTCTCACGATCGAGCACCTTGATGCCGGCCGTTCGCTTCCCGACGCTGGCGCCCTCCGCGGCGGTGAGCCACACCTGGTTGTAGAGCGCGGCGACAACGACGACGAGCGCGGCGAGACCCCACAAGGCACCGTCGATCGTGCCCCGTCCGTCACCCACCGCGTAGAGGAACAACAACCAGGCCAACAGCAGCGCCGACCCCAACAAGAGCTCGTCGAGCCAGCGGGCGAAGAAGCGTTTGCCCAGCGCGGGAACGCTTCGCGCGGTGATCTCCGGGGCGGCTTCAGCGGTCATCGAGCGCCATCTCTTCCTTGTTCCCGAAGAGGCCCTGCGGGCGAAGCGCGGCGAGCGCCACCAAACCGACGCCGATGAGCAGGAACCGAACCTGACCGACCTGTGTGCCATCCATCACCGACTCGGAGATGAACCCCTCCTCGACGAGCTGGCGTAGCAGGCCGTCGGTGAAGTTGATCAGGCCGTAGAGCAGGGCCGCGCCCACGACCGGTCCCATGATCTTGCCCGCTCCACCGAGAATGAGCGCCACCCAGGCGAAGAACGTGACGTCGGTGATGAAGTTCTGCGGCTGCGCCGACTGGGTTCCGATCGCCCGCAGCATGCCGCCGAGCGCGCCGATCATCCCGCCGAGCATGAGGGCCTGCATCTTGTAGAAGTAGGCGTTCTTCCCGAGACTGCGGGCCGCGTCCTCGTCTTCGCGGATCGCCTTCAACACCCGGCCCCACGGGCTGCGGATGAGGGCCCAGACCAACGTCACCACCACCACGAGGGCGGCCCAACCGACCAGAACGACGAAGAACTGGTTGCCGATGAAAAGACCGAAGAAGTAGCGCTCCCCCGGGTCGAACGGACTCAGCTCGTAGAACCGCGTCGCGAATCCGCCGTGGCCGTCGCTCGATCCGGTCAACCAGTCGTAGCGGGGCGAGCGGGCGATCAAGCGGAACATCTCCGCGGTCGCGATGGTGACGATCGCGAGATAGTCGGCCCGCAGCCGAAGCGTCGGCACCCCCAGAATCAGTGCGAGCACCGCCGGGAACACGATGAGGCCCATGCCGACCCCGGCCCAGAACGACCAGTCGTAGGTGACCACCATGATCGACAGGCCATACGCCCCGGCCGCCATGAACACCGCCTGACCGAAGTTCAACAACCCGGCATAGCCGAAGTGGATGTTGAGACCGATCGCGGCGAGCGCGAAGTAGATGAACTGCTCGCCGATCAGACCCCGCAGCGTGTTGTCGAGAATTCCACCCCAGTCCATGACGACCCCCTACCCGATCCGCTCGGCCCGGCCCAAGAGGCCCTGCGGACGGATCAACAAGATGACAGCGAGAATGAGAAGGGCCCCGACGTTCTTCATGTCGGTCGGGATGAAAAGGGTGGAGGTCTGGATGAAGACCCCCACGACGAGGCTGCCGAGCAGGGCGCCGTAGGCCGTGCCCAGCCCGCCGAGGGTCACTCCCGCGAACATCAACAAGAGCAGCCGGAACCCCATCTCCCAGCCGACCGTCTCGGTGAGACCGAAGAGCACACCACCGATGCCGGCGAGCCCGCCGCCCGCGATCCACACCGTGCGGATCACCTTCTCGACGTCGATGCCGGAGCTCTCGGCCAGGTCGCGGTTGTCGGCCACCGCCCGCATGGCCTTTCCGATGCGGGTGCGCTGCAGCGCGAGGCCGACCCCGATCAAGATGATCGTCGAGAAGACGATGATGAAGATGTCCTTCGGGGTGATCGAGAAGTACTTCAGATCGATCGTGTCCTGGATCTGATAGTCGCGATAGCGGCGCACGCGACCACCGAACTGGAACAACATGATGTAGCGGAACATGATCGAGAAGCCGATGGAGACCACCAGCATCGAGATCAGGCTGGCCCCGCGTTTGCGCAGTCGTTTCCACACCAACTCGTTGAACAAACCGCCGGCGACCGCGGCCAGGACGAACGTCAACAGTCCGGCGATGATGAGCTGTATGGCGAAATCACCGCCGATGAGGCCACCGAGGAGCCCGTACTGGCTCAAGATGTAGGCGGTCATCGCCCCGAAGGTGACCATCTCGCCGTGGGCGAAGTTCACCAGGCCGGTCGTGCCGTAGATCAGCGACAAGCCGATGGCGCTCATCGCGATGATCATCCCGAGCTTGATGCCGTCGATGGTCAGCTGCACGATCTGGATCGTGTCGCTTTCGGGCCCGACGATCTCGCCGAGCGGGAACAACACGTTGCGCGAGGATCCGGCGTTGATGTTGAAGTCGAGCGTCGCCCGCTCGGGATCTCGCAGCGGCACACCCTCGGGCAGCGTCGACTGGTCGAGCTCGGCGATGTACTCACCGCCGTCGGGCAGGACCAGGCGCCAGGCCCCGGTCTCGTCGGTGACCGCGGTACCGACCTCCGTACCGTCGATGGTCGAGATCGTGATCTCCACACCTTCGACGGGGGTGTTCTCCTTGTCGGGTTCAGCCGCCCGGATCCGGATGGTGCCACCGACCACGGTCTCGTTGTCGTCTTGGGCCCCGGCCGGGGCCGTCCACAGGGTCAGGAGTGCGCCGAGGACGACCAGTGTTCCCACCAGTCGGCTCAGCAGACGAGGGTGCAGGGTACGGCCGCGCATGACCGGAGTAACTTAGCCGGGTGACACGCCGACCGCCACGAGCGGCGGCGCTCAGTGCGCGGTGCGCGCGAGGATGTCCTTGGCCGAGCCGATCAAGCCGGTGTAGAACGGCCCGAACTCGGCGTAGACCGCGCTCGCCGTGTCGTAGCGCATCGTGTAGACGGTGTCCTTCAGATCGTCGAGGTTCACGCCGAACAACGTCACTCCCCACTCCCAGTCGTCGAGCCCGGTCGACGCGGTGATGAGCTGCACGATGCGTCCGGCGAACTGGCGTCCCGACGTGCCGTGCTCGTACATCAGCTCCTTGCGCCGGTCGAAGTCGAGCCGGTACCAGTTGTCGTCGTGCCCGCGCCGCTTGGTCATCGGGTAGAAGCACCAGGCGTTCTTCCCGTCCGGTGGCAGATCCGGGTGGAGCCGCATGTTCTTCATCTCGTCGGGCAGCCCCTGCGCGTACTCCGACAACTCGGTGATCGAGACGAAGCTGTCGACCACCTCGAGCCCCGCGCCGGCAAGGCCGGTCTGCAGATCCCGCAGGGCCCAGACATCGACACACATCGCCATGACACAGAGCTCGGCCTTGTGGCCGAGGATCGCGACCGTCACCACCGACACGTCGGCGGCCTCGGCGGCCTCGATCGCGGCGAGGGCCGCCCCGTCGTCGGTCGAGGGAGTGCGGGCGCAGAACAGGTGGACGACCGCCACGCCTTCGGAGGTGATGACCGGATCGAGCATGGAGCGAGTCTAGGAACCTCAACCCTCGACATAGACAGTGAGCGAACCATCCCGCGCGAAACCGGCGAGCTGCAGACCTGCTCGCTCCGCGGTCGCCGCCGCGAGGGCCGTCGGCGCGCTGACCGAGACGAGCGCCCGAAAGCCCGCGGCCCATGCCTTGTGAACGAGCTCGAAGCTGGCGCGACCGCTGACGACAACCGCCTGTCCTGTCATCGGGAGCTCGGCGTCGAGCAGCGCTCGGCCCACCAGCTTGTCGACGGCGTTGTGCCGTCCGACGTCCTCCCGCACGAGGGTGACCGACCCGTCGCGGGCCACCACGCCGGCCGCGTGAACTCCACCGGTCGTCTCGAAGAGGTCCTGGTGTCGCCGCAGGAGCGCCGGCGCCCCGGCCATCGCCGACCAGTCGAATAGCGCACCGCTCACCGGCGGCAGCTTCGTGGCGAGCTCGTCGATCTCGTCGGTTCCGCAGAATCCGCACGACGAGGTCGTGGTCGTGAGTCGGGGAACCGGTCGCGGCGCCTTCCCGCCGGTCGACACCGTCACGACGTTGAACGCGGTGGCCGCGGCCGACCCGTTGGCGCAGTACTTCACCTCGCGTACCCGGTGGCCGTCGAGCAGACCCTCGTTGTGACAGAACCCGACGGCCAACTCGAAGTCGTGTCCGGGGGTGCGCATCGTCGTGGCCACCCGCACCCCGTCGAGCTCGATCGCCATCGGCTCCTCGGTTGCCAGCTCCGCCGGTGATCGGCCGGCGTCGGGGGACGACGTCGACCAGCGACGCACCAACCGACGAACGCTCCGGGACCGTGGACTCACCTGCGTCAGGCTACGAGACCGCGGGCGACTCAGGCCCGCGTCAGCTCGGCGCGCAGGTGATGGGTGAGCGGCTGACCCATCGCCGCCATCCACATCTCGCTCACGAGCGTGTTCCCGGTCACCTCGAGCCGCCGCCGGACCTCGCTGATCGGCTTCGCGGTCCGGGTGCCCTCGACCCGCTCGGTTCGAAGGTCGACGGTCAGCGTGTCGTTCTCCTCGCTGATCCTGCCTAGGTGGATCTCCACAACACCGGTTGGCTGGGCGAGCACGAGCTCCACGACTCGGTTCGGCTGCGGTCGGAGATACCCCACCTCGGCATGCAGGGGGGCATCGGTGTCGCCGTTGCGGGTCCGCTGCGTCATCGCCAGAAACGGCTTCCCGACATGGCTGAACGTCAGCTCCTCGAGATACACGAAATCGTCGATCGTCGGATAGTGCCCTCCACCGGGGCCTCTCCAGGTGCCGATCAGGGGGGCCAGGGTCTCGCAGGCCGAATGGAGTTCTGCGCCGGTGCTCATGCCGTGGCCACGCTACCGAGTTCCACCCCGACTGTGTCAGCGCCGGCGAGACGACGAACGGCCCCCGCGCAAACGGGGGCCGTTCCCTTGATCTGTGAGCACTTGATCGCGCCCAGCGCGATCAAGTGCTCAGAAAAGCCCCGGGGGCCTGGGGGGCCGGGGCCGGGGGGCGGGTCAGAAGTCCATGTCCGGCATGCCTGGCGCGCCACCTTCTTCGGGCGCATCGGCGATGACGGCCTCGGTGGTGAGGAACAAGGCCGCGATCGAGGCCGCGTTCTGCAGCGCCGACCGGGTCACCTTCGCGGCATCGATGATGCCGGCCTCGACCAGATCCACGTAGTCACCGGTCGCCGCATCGATACCCATGTTGCCCTCGAGGTTGCGGACCTTGTCGACGATCACGCCGCCCTCCATCCCCGCATTGATCGCGATCTGGGCCAGCGGGCCTTCCAGCGCCTTGGCGACGATCTTCGCCCCGACCTGCTCATCGGGATCACCGATGCCGGAGATGGCGGCCTCGACCGCCGCCTGGGCCCGGATCAACGTGGTGCCACCACCGGCGACCACACCTTCCTCGATGGCGGCCTTCGTGGTCGACACCGCGTCCTCGATCCGGTGCTTCTTCTCCTTGAGCTCCACCTCGGTCGCCGCGCCCACCTTCAGGACGGCAACGCCGCCGGAGAGCTTCGCCAGCCGCTCCTGGAGCTTCTCCCGATCGTAGTCGGAGTCGGTGTTGTCGATCTCGGCCTTGATCTGATTGATCCGGCCCTGGACGTCGGCGTTGTCGCCGGCACCCTCGATGATCGTCGTCTCGTCCTTGGTGACGATCACCTTTCGCGCCTGACCGAGCATCTCGAGCGACACTGCCTCGAGCTTCAGGCCGACCTCTTCGCTGATGACCTGACCACCGGTGAGGATGGCGATGTCCTGGAGCATCGCCTTGCGACGCTCACCGAAGCCCGGCGCCTTCACCGACACCGAGGTGAACGTGCCCCGGATCTTGTTGACGACGAGGGTGGCCAGCGCCTCACCCTCCACATCCTCTGCGACGATGAGCAGCGGGCGACTCGACTGCATGACCTTCTCGAGAACCGGTACGAGATCGCGAACCGCGGTGATCTTCGACCCGACGAGCAGCACGTAGGGATCGTCGAGCACGGCTTCCATGCGCTCGGTGTCGGTGACGCTGTACGGCGAGATGTAGCCCTTGTCGAAGCGCATGCCCTCGACGAAGTCGAGGTCGAGACCGAACGTCTGGCCCTCTTCGACGGTGATGACACCGTCCTTGCCGACCTTGTCGATCGCATCGGCGATCGTAGCGCCGATCTCGGTGTCGGCCGATGAGATCGCGGCCACGTTGGCGATCTGAGCCTTGTCGTCGGAGACGTCGATCGCGTTGTCGTGGATGGAGGCGACCGCCACCTCGACCGCCTGTTCGATACCCCGCTTCACCGACATCGGGTTGGCCCCGGCCGCGACGTTGCGCAGACCCTCGTGGACCATCGACCACGCGAGAACGGTTGCCGTGGTGGTGCCGTCACCGGCCACGTCGTCGGTCTTCTTCGCGACCTCCTTGACGAGCTCGGCACCGATGCGCTCGTAGGGATCCTCGAGCTCGATCTCCTTGGCGATGGAAACACCATCGTTGGTGATCGTGGGAGCACCCCACTTCTTTTCGAGCACGACGTTGCGCCCCTTGGGGCCGAGGGTGACACGCACGGCGTCGGCGAGCTGGTTCATGCCCGCTTCGAGGCCACGGCGGGCCTGCTCATCGAACTGAATGGTCTTGGCCATCATTCCTCCGAAAACATGGTCGAACAGAACACGGTTGGCACTCTCGTGCCGAGAGTGCTAATTCAACCCGGAGGGCGGCAGAATCGCAACCGTGGCGCCCGAACCCGGTCAGCCTCCGGCCCCAACCTGGTCAGCCTCCGGCCCCAACCTGGTCAGCCTCCGGCGACGGCCGGGACGATGCTCAAGGTCTCTCCAGGCGGCACCTCGGTGCGCAGACCATCCAGGAACCGCACATCATCGTCGCTCACGAACACGTTGACGAAACGCCGCAGCGCCCCCTCACCATCGAGAATCCGCTCCTTGAACCCCGGGTGGACACCCTCGAGACTGTCGAGGACCTCGGCCACGGTGGTCCCCTCCACATCGATCTCGGCCTCGCCCGCGGTGAGCGTGCGAAGGGTGGTGGGAACTCGAACAGTGACACTCATGATGCTCTCTCCATCAGACGAGGACGTGACCAAACCGATAAATCCCGACCAACCTTATCGGGATATGTCGGGCCGCCAACCGGCGGCTCGTCGACAAATCGCGACAACCCGCCGAAATCGGGTTCAGTCCGACCCCTGATCCGACGATGCCATTGACACAGCGCGCCGTCCGACGCCTGCGCCGCTGCCCCCTCTCACCCCGAAACCCCTCCCGAGGAGATCGATGACGCTCGATTCCCGCGCCGACGCCCACGACCGACTGGCCGAACTGGTGGTCGAACTGTGCGGGGTGGGCCCCGCAAATGCCCGCACCGCGCTCGACGACGCGTTCGCCCGCAACGGCGACGCCGGCGACCAACTGCTCAACATCGCCGACGCCATCATCTCGCTGCGAAACGGCGCCGCGGAGATCAGCCGACCCGTCTGATCTACGCTGGAGGCGTGGAACTCGAACGCCGCCAACAGGCCCCCCGCCGTCGCACCATGTCGATGCCGGCCCGCATCGTCCTCGGCGCGCTCGCCATCTTCGGGGCCGTCACCCTGGTGAGTTGGGTCCTCGCCTCGATCATCTCGATCGTCAAGTTCGGGCTGCTGATCGTCGTGATCCTCGGCATCGGCGCCTGGGTGGTCAACGCCAAGGGATCACGCTGACGAGGCGAGCCAACCGGCCACGGCGTCGGTGACACACGACGTCGTCTCCGCCATCGCCCGCGCTCGGCCGAATCGGGCCGACAGATCGAGAACCGGGAATCGGGTGGTGACCTCCGCATCCGCCCGTCCCACCACGGCGAGCACCGGCACACCCGCCGCCTCGGCCAGATCGGCGACCCCACCGACGACCTTCCCCGCGAACGACGTCCGGTCGAGCCGACCCTCACCAGTGACGACGAGGTCGACGTCCTCGATGCGGCCATAGAGGTCGACCTCCTCCGCGATCAGCGCGAACCCGTCACGAAGCGACGCACCGACGACCGCCAGCCCGCCGGCGAGGCCCCCCGCCGCGCCGGCCCGGTCGAGATCGGTGACATCGACCCCGTGCTCGTCGGCATACACCTGGCCCAGTCGTCGCAGACGACGGCGGAGCAGCTCGACCTGGGCCGGACTCGCACCCTTTTGGGGACCGAACACCTCCGCCGCGTCGACGAAGCGGGTTCGCACGTCGCACGCGACCTCGATCGACACTCCTCGGAAACGGGCGAGCGGTGCCATCGCCCGCAGCGCACCGAGTCCACCATCGGTGGTTGCCGACCCGCCGACACCGACGAGGATCCGTCGCGCCCCGGCCTCCGCCGCTGCGGCGAGCAGCTCACCGGTTCCCGCCGTCGTCGCCCCCATCGGATCGTTGCCCTCGACGCCGCCGGCGAGGGAGAGCCCGGATGCCCGGGCCATCTCGATGACCGCCAGCCCGTCGCTGATCCGCCAGTCGGCGTCGACCGGGGTACCGAGCGGGCCCGTGACCGTCGACGTCCGGTTGGGCCCACCGAACGCCTCGAGGGTCCCCTCGCCGCCATCGGCCATCGGCTGCACGAGACAGGAACCGCCACGGGCCTCCACCGCAACCCGTACCGCGTCACCGATCTCTCCGGCAGTCGCCGTTCCTCGGAACTTGTCGGCACAGGCGAGAACACGCATCGCTTCCATCGTGCCCCAACTACCGTTGCCCCGTGGCCCCTCCCATCGTGCTCGTCTCCAACCGCGGCCCACTGGCCTTTCACGGGCACGGCGACGACCTCGTCGCCACCCGGGGTGGTGGCGGGCTCGTGTCCGGGTTGGCGCCGCTCGTGTCCGGCACCGACACCGTGTGGATCGCCGCCGCGCTGAGCGACGCCGACCGGGAGGCCGCGACCCGAGGGATCGTCGAATCCGAGGGAATCCGAACCCGAACGCTGGCGATCGACGCCGCGGTCATGGCGAAGTCCTACGACGTCGTCTGCAACTCCATGCTCTGGTTTCTCCACCACGGGCTGCACGACCTCAGCCGCCGACCGGTGATCGACGCCGGTTTCCGGGAGGCGTGGACCGCCTATCGCGCCTACAACGACGCATTCGCCGAGGTGATCACCGCCGAAGCGCCCGAGGGTGCGATCGTGGCGGTCCAGGACTACCACCTGGCGCTGCTCGGACCACGTCTGCGCGTCGCCCGGCCCGATCTGCGGACCGTTCACTTCTCCCACACCCCGTTCGCGCCACCGCTGCAGATGCGGGTCCTCCCCCACGACCTCGCTGCGGAGTTGCTCGAAGGGATGGCCGACCACGATGCCTGCGGCTTCCACTCGGCCCGTTGGGCCGACGACTTCCGCCAGTCGTGCCACGACATCCTCGACCGGGAGCCGAACACCTTCGTCTCCCCGCTCGCCCCCGACGCCGCCGACCTCCGTTCGGTCGCCGCCGGGCGCCGTTGCGAAGCAGAGGTGGCGCGCATCGATCGCGAGGTCGGACATCGCCGCCTCATCGTTCGGGTCGATCGCATCGAGCTGTCGAAAAACCTCCTCCGTGGGTTCCGGGCCTACGACCAGATGCTGGCCGACCGACCCGACCTGCGCGGCACCGTCGTGTTCCGGTCACTGGGGTATCCGAGCCGCGAGGGCCTCCCCGAGTACCTCGCCTACCGTTCCGAGGTGGAGGCGCTCGCCGAGGTCGTCAATCAACGGTGGGGCACGGCCGACTGGCAGCCGATCGAGCTCGATCTCGCCGACGATTTCCCCCGGTCGGTCGCCCACCTGCGTCGCTACGACGTCTTGTTGGTCAACCCCCTCCGTGATGGCCTCAACCTCGTCGCGATGGAAGGGCCGCTGGTCAACGAGCGCGCCGGGACGGTCGTCTTGAGCCGCGAAGCCGGCGTGCACGATCAGCTCGTCGGTGCGGCGCGATCGGTGAACCCGTTCGACATCGCCGACCAGGCCACCGCCCTCGCCGAGGCACTGGATCTCGACACTGCGACCAGAACGGCGCAGGCGCAGGAGCTCCGGCGCCGAGCCGAAGCCAGAACGCCCTCCGACTGGTTGCGCGAACAGCTTGCCGCCGTCGGCTGACGGGTCAGCCGACCGCCGACTCGGTGAGCGCGAGGATGCGCCGGAGCAGGGCCTCCGCCCCCGGCGTTCCGTCGACCGTCAGATCGGCTCGGCGCAGGAGACTCATCGGGGTCTCCGACGACGCGACCGCCACCCGCACCGCGTCGACGCCACCGGCCGCGAGCCGATCGAGCCCGTCGAACGCGGGGAGATCGCCGAGATCGTCGCCGACATAAACGACCGGGTCGAGGCCCTCGGCCAACTCGACGATCGCGGTTCCCTTGTCGCAGGTCAACGGGGGATGCAGCTCATAGCTGCGTTTCGCCGATCGCCACTCCATCCCGGTCTGCTCGGCGTGGTCGATCGCCCACTCCCGCATCGGGCCTGCCAACGCGGCGTCGCCCCGGTAGTGGATGGTCAACGACAACCCCTTGGGCTCCACGACCGCAGCGCCGAACCGGTCCACCGCCTCCTCGACCAGCTCTCCGACAACGACCCGGAACGGTTCGGCGTCGGTCAGCGTGCCGGTCACCCCACCGGTGCGCCACTCCAGTCCGTAGAGCCCGACCAGATCGATCGGGGCGGGGATCATGCCCGCGATGAAATCGAGGGGTCGCCCGGAGACCACCGCGACCCGACCGAGCCGGTCGTGCAACGCCACCAGCAGCTCGGGCAGACCGGCTCTCGGTCGGGCGCCGTTCGGCTCGGGCACGATGTCGGCGAGCACACCGTCGAAGTCGACGAAGAGGCCCGCGCGCTCGGGCGCCCGCGCCAACGAGACCGGCAGTTCGGACGCCACGCTCAGGACAGTGCGCCGTCGGCTCCCAGCACCACGATCACATCGGCCGCGGCGGCGGCCTCGGCCGAACCATCCGACGCGAGCGAGGCCGGATCGGCTGGTGCCGGTGAAAGGACACCCGGCTGGCCGCTCAGCGCAGCGACGACCTCTCCGGCTTCATCGGCAAATCCCGGCAGGAAGTAGACGGTGCTGACCGCCACATCGTTGGTGGCGGCGTTGCCGGCCGTGACGACATAGCCGACCGCGCCCAACGCCGAGCTCCGGTTGCCGGCCAGGCCCCCCGTGGTGGTGCCGTTCAGGACCACGACGGTCACATCGGACGGGTCGTCAATCACGGTTTCCGCTCCGTCGGTCGGCGCGGTGGGGGTCGTCACGTCTTCGCCGCCGTCGACGGGCGCGCCGTCCTCGCCGGTGGCGTCGCCCGTCTCGACCTGGACGGTCCCCTGATCGCCGCTCTCGGCCCCGCTGCTGTCACCCGTGGCGGCCGCGCTGGACTGGGCATCGCCGATGTCGGCGTCGGCCGCGCCGCCGTCGAAGCCCTTCCACAACAGGACCACACCGATCACCACGGCCAAGGCGATGAGGACCCCGCCCCGGGCCGCGGCGCTCCCGGCCGATTTCGCGAACGATCCATCTGATGCGGCATAACGCCCGGGTGTGGTCATCGGCTCTGTTCCTCGCTGGTCGCGCCACCATGTCCGATGCGGGAACGACGTCGCCGATCACGCATCCGTCGAAGGCGCCGAACCACGAGCGGGTCGTGGTTCTCGGCCTCCGGCCGGTCGATGAGCTCGTTCAACAACTCGTGATAGCGGGTCGTCGACATCTCCAGGCGCACGTTGATCGTCGCTTCCTTCGGACCGGGCTCGGTCCACCACGACCGCTCGAGATCGAGCATCGCACGTTCACCATCAGTGAGCTCCATCCCCCCAGCCTTGCAGAAACCGACGCATGGGTGGAGCCGGGCGGGCCCTACGCTGTCAGGAACGCCCGAGTAGCTCAGTTGGTAGAGCAGCTGTCTTGTAAACAGCAGGTCGCAGGTTCGACTCCTGTCTCGGGCTCGTCAGCGCGCGCGTTGCCTCGCCACATCGAAACAGGCCACTGCCGCGGCGGCCGACACGTTGAGCGAGTCGAGCACGCCCGACAGCGGGATCGACGCGACGGCGTCGCACCGTTCACGAACCAGTCGCGACAGCCCCGGTCCCTCGGCCCCGAGGACAAGAGCGAGCGGTTCGGTGGCGACCGAGAGATCATGAATCGAACGGTCACCGCCCGCGTCGAGCCCGACCGTCCAGATGCCGTCCCCTCTCAACGTCGCCATCGCCGACGGCAACCCGGCGACGAGGGCCATCCGTAGATGCTCCACCGCGCCGGCCGCCGCCTTCGCGACCGTCGGGGTGATGTGGGCGGCCCGGTGCCGGGGCAGCACCACTCCGGTGACCCCCGCGCATTCCGCCGTCCGCAGGATCGCACCGAGATTGCCGGGATCGGTGATGCTGTCGAGCAGCAGGAGAAACGGGGGCGATCCGTCGACGTCGGGTCGCATCAGCTCCTCGAGCGGCGTCGGCCGCAGCGGCTGGGCCAGGGCCAGCACCCCCTGACTCGCCTCGGTTCGTGTCATCGACTCGAACTTGGACCGACTCAGCTCGCGAATGGCGACCTTCGCTTCGTCGGCGAGGTCGATGATCTCGTCGAGGATCGGCGCGGGATCGAGATCTCCGGCCAACACGACCTCGCGGGTGCGTCGCGTGCCGGCCAGGAGCAGCTCCCTCACCGCGTGGCGCCCTTCGACCTGGTCGCCCCCAAGGGAACCGTCGCGGCCCCGACCGGCGTCGGCCTCCCGAATGGGCGTGGTCCCCCGCTGTCCGTCGCGGCCCCGACCGGGCGTCGCGGCGCGACCGCGTGAGCCGCGGCCCTTCGCCCGCCCCGCCGGCCGGTTCGAGCGCGACCGATTGCCGGCGCCGCCCTTCGGACCCCGCCCCTTCGGTCCCTTCTGCGGTCCCCGGCTCATCGGGCCACCAACGCGACCGCCCAGGCCACGACACCTTCACCGCGGCCCAGGGAGCCGACCCCTTCGGTTCGTCGGCCGCTCACCGTCACCGGGGCACCGGCCGCCGCACCGAGATTCGCTTCCATCTGATCCTTCACGTCGATCAACCGGGGCCGGTCGAGCACGACCGTGCAGGCGATGTTGGCGAGCCGCCAACCGTTGCCACGCGCCGCCGCCGACGCCCGTCGCAACAGTTCGACACTGTCGGCGCCCGCCATTGCCGGGTCGGCATCGGGAAACATCATCCCGATGTCACCCATGCCGGCCGCCCCGAGGAGCGCGTCGATGCACGCGTGGGCCACCACGTCGGCGTCGCTGTGGCCGACCAACCCCCGCTCCCCCGGAAAGGTCACCCCACCGAGCACGAGCGCCCGAGCGGGATCATCACTGAACGCATGCACGTCGAAGCTGTGACCGACCCGAAACGGGATCTCTCCGCTCATCAGAGGCCGCCCCGGTCGAGGAACAACCCGGCGATCTCGAGGTCGAGCGGCGTGGTCAGCTTGAGATTGCGTCGGTCCCCGTTCACGACCACCACCTTGCCACCATCGCGCTCCACAACGGTCACGTCGTCGGTGGCTTCCTCCGCGAACCGGTGGGCGGCCCGCAGCGCCGCGGCCGAGAACCCCTGTGGAGTCTGGACGGCGACCACCTCGTCGCGGTCGATGGTCCCGCCGTCGCGGCGACGCAACGAGTCGGCCACCGGAACCGCCGGCGTCACGGCATGCGCGCCGGCCCGAACGGCATCGATCACCCGGACGAAGATCTCGTCGGACGCGAGCGGGCGGGCGCCGTCGTGGACCAAGATGATCGCCGCGTCGGACGGAACCGCGGCCAGCCCACGCCGCACCGAGCCGGTGCGCGACGCGGCGCCGGTCACGACTTCGAATCCGAGATCCTCGAGCCCTGCACCCCGTGGCGCCACGATCGGCCCGGTGTCGGCCACCGGCTCGGCCGGGGTGACGACGACCACGCCGTCACTGTGACGGGCCGCGACTGCGATGGCCCGATCGACCACCCGGATCCCCCGCAGATCGAGGAACTGCTTCGGCCCGCCGAAACGGGTCCCGGCCCCGGCCGCCACCACGATCGTCCACACCGCATCCGTTCGGTCGCCACTCATCGAGTTCGTTTCGCTGCAGAGGATGAGGTCACCTCACTAGTGTGGTGGCCGCCCATGTCTGACACCAGCACTCTTCGCGCCACACTCCTCTTCGCCGACGTGAGCGAGGAGAACCTCTCCGCGATCGCCGCGGCCGCGACCGAACGCAGCCTGCGCCGGGGCGACGTGCTCTTCACCGAGGGCGCACCGTCGGACCAGCTCTACATCGTCACGTCGGGGAGGATCGCGATCGCGAACAAGTCGGTCGACGGGCGGGAGTCGGTCGTCGCGTTGATGGAGTCCGGTGACCTGTTCGGCGAGATGCCCCTGTTCGACGGCCTCGGACGCTCGGCGGAGGCACGCGCCCTCGAGCCCTCGACGGTCATCGCGATCCCCTACGCACCGGTGCGGGCCCTCTACGAGGTGGCGCCCGCCGAGCTTTGGAGCGTGGTCAAGCTCCTCGCCACGCGCCTGCGATCGATGGACGAGACGCTCGCCGACAGCGTCTTTCTCGACGTCACCGGCCGCACCGCCAAACGCCTGCTGGAGCTGGCCGGCGACAACGACGAGTTCACCCTCCCGATCACCCAGGAGGAGTTGGCGGGCATGGTCGGCGCGAGTCGTGAGCGGGTCAACAAGGCCATCGCGTCGTTCGTGAAGCTCGGCTGGCTCGACCAGTCGGACCGCCGCTACGTGATCACCAATCGAGAGCAACTCTCGATTCGCTCCCGCTGACTCAGCTCCCCAACCAGGCGCCGGCCCGACGCCAGGCGTCGGCCGCGTCGCCGGCTCGATGCGAGGGACGCTCGGGATCGTGCACGAACGCGTGCTCGGCTCCCTCGTATGCGGCGATGTGCGCGCCCGTGGCCGCCAGCGCGGCGACGTCGTCGGGCGGCGTGTAGGGGTCGGCCGTCCCCACGATCGCGAGCAGCGTCGTCGGATCTCCCTTGGCGAGATGCTCCAGGGGTTCGCCCTGACCGGTTCCGGCCCAGTCGTCGGGGACTCGGATCATCCCGTAGAACGGCACGAGGCGGTCGAACCGGCCCGTCGACACCGCCTTCGTGACGTACATCCCGCCCATGCAGAACCCGATCGCGCCCACCCGTTCACCGCCGGCGACCTCGGCCGCCGCGACCATGTCGCCGAGGACATCGTCGTCGTTCAACGACGCCGCCGCGGCGAAACGACCCGCCAGGTCGAGGTGTTCGTGACCGGCAAAGAGGTCCGGCGCACACACCCGGCACTCCCACTCCATCGCCAGGCGGGCCACCATCTCGTCGAAAAGGGGACGGAGCCCCATGATGTCGGGGACCACGACGAGGCCGCGGGACCCGGCTTCACCGGCGACCTCCGCCGCGGTTCCCGAGGGCAAGGTGATGCGCATCGCCGCAGTTTCGCACGCGCCGCGGCCCGGCCGCTACGACGGACCCACCCCGGCGAGCTGGACCGCCGCGGCAAGCGTCGGGGCCCGCAGGATCCGGAGCCCGTCGGGGGCCTCGCCGGTGGCGTGGGGCACGATCGCGCGCCGAAAGCCCATGCGACCGGCCTCGCCCAGGCGCCGGTTGACGTGGCTCACATGGCGCAGCTCTCCCCCGAGGCCGACTTCGCCCACGATCACGAGGTCGTCGTCGAGCGGATGCCCGGTGAGCGATGACGCGACCGCCAGGGCCAGGCCCGCGTCGGCGCCTGGATCCGCCACCCGGGCACCGCCAACGGCGAGGGCGTAGACCTCCGCGCTCGACACCGGAAGCCCGACCCTGCGTTCGAGCACGGCGAGCAGCATCGCCAATCGGCCGTGGTCGAGGCCCTGCGCGCTGCGGCGCGGGGTGGCGAGCTGGGACGGCGCCACCAACGCCTGCACCTCGACCAGCAAGGGCCGGTTGCCATCGACCGTGGGAACCACCGCGGAGCCGGACACGCCGGTGACCCGATCGGCCAGGAACAGCCCGGAAGGATCATCGACCGGCGCCAGACCCAGCTCGTCCATCTGGAGCAGACCGACCTCGGACGTCGGCCCGAACCGGTGCTTCGACGCCCGCAGGAGTCGCAGACCGTGTTGGCGGTCGCCGTCGAACTCCAACACGGTGTCGACCACGTGTTCGAGAACCCGGGGCCCCGCGAGGGTGCCCTCCTTGGTGACGTGACCGACCAGCAACAACGCGATCCCGCGGCGTTTCGCCTCCTGAACGAGCCCGTGGGCGCATTCGCGGACCTGGGCCACCGAACCCGGCGCCGAACCCAGCAGCGGGTTGACGAGGGTCTGCACCGAATCGATGACGACGACCTCCGGCTTCACGGTGTCGAGATGGTCGAGCACATGGGGCAGCGCCGTCTCCGCGACGAGCCAGAGATCCTCGTGGAGCGCGCCGAGCCGCGCGGCGCGGGCCCGCACCTGCGACGCCGACTCCTCGCCGGAGATGTAGAGCGCCTTTTGGCCGGCCGCGGCCACCGAACCCGCGAGCTGCAGCAACAGGGTCGACTTGCCGATGCCCGGCTCACCACCGACGAGGGTCACCGAACCGGGGACCAGGCCTCCGCCGAGGACCCGATCGACCTCCGCCAACCCCGTCGAGCGAATCCGGGCCGACTCGTCGACCACATCGGCGATCGGCACGGCAACGCTCGCCGGGCGGCCGACCGGGAGCGGCTCGTCGCGAACGTCGAGCTCTTCCACGAGCGTGTTCCACTCGCCACAGCCGTCGCAACGACCGGCCCACTTCGGTGCGGCGGCACCGCAGGACGTGCATCGATGGACGGTTCTCGTTCGGGCCATGCCGGCACCCTAGATCCCGGGTGTGACGCCCGAGCCGGACCGGTTCCCGATCCTCACGGTTGGCCGGCGCGGCTTCGAAGAAGGTCCTCGAATCCCCGCACGACGGTGTGCTCGGTCTCCGGCGCCGGTTCGTTGCCGGCGACGAAGAGGCCTGTCGCCATCCCGAGCTCCTTCGCCGCGTCGAGGTTCTCGGGCACGTTAGAGAGATAGAAGCAGTCGAAGAGATCCACCGACATCGTGCGTCGGGTCGCCTCGAAAAGGGCGGGTTCGGGCAGGATCGAGCCGACATCGCCACTCACCATCCACGATGCAACCGCGTTGTCGAGGGCCGCCATGCGTCGGAGCCGGTCACCCCACACCCGCGGCTGGTTGCCGACCGCGGCAACCGGCAGCCGGCTCGTCTGCATGCGATCGAGGAACGGATGCAGTCCGGGCACGAGTCGGAACGACGACAGGTACTTCGTCTCGATCTCCTCGGCCACCGGACCGAGCCCGACCTCGGCCCAGAACTCCTCCACCGACACCCGCCCGAGCACGAGACGACGGTGCAGGTCACGTACCTGGCCCGCGTCGACATCCGGACGTTCCGCGGTGATCAACGGCAACAGCAGCCCCTCCAACGGGTCGGTGGGACGAACGAGCACCCCGTGGACATCGACCACGAGCAGCCGCAGCATCCGGCGACGGGGCCGGTTCGCCTCCTCGGCCCTCGTGGCCGCCCGATGTTGTCGACGACGCACATCGCGGCGCCGACGACCCTTCGGCGTGCGGAGCTTCGCCAGCACGAACCCGGCCAACCGGGCGAGAACCAGACCGATGAACAACAAGAAGGCCAACAAGGTGACCATCGCCCAGACCCGCGGAAGAATGTCCTCCACCGACGACCGGGCGTCGAGTGTCACCGGCTCGTCGCCGTAGACGACCTCCCAGACGACCGCCTCGCCATCGATCTCGCCGGTGTCGGTCGCCTCGGAGTCGGGCAACCGAACCCGGACGGTCAAGTTGAGCTCGTCGCCGCTCCCGAGCAGCGACGTCGCCCGGCGGCTGAAATCGATCGACGGGGGAAGGAACTCGTCGGCGAAGACATCGAGGGCCGGCGAGGGATCGATCGTTCCCGTCAGCCGGTAGTCGGTCGACGCCGGGGCCAGCCCGATGCGGTCGAACGAGTGCGACTTCTCGAGCGCCACATCGACGAAGAGCACCCCCTCACCGGCGATCTCGGCCAGCACCGAAGGAAGATCGTCGGCGTCGACGAAGGGTTTCGACGCGGTGAAGGTGAGGGCTCCGGCCGCATCGATCTCCGGCCCTTCGATCGCCCAGCCGGCCGCAGAGAGATCCTCGAACCGCAAACCGTCGGGGGCATCGGGCAACAACGCCACCGCTTCGGCATCCGCGACCACCGACACCACCACCGTGCCGGAACCATCGGCGTCGACCGCGATGTCGACGGTGGTGTCGACCCGGCACGCGCTCGCGGCGAGGGCCAACACCCCCAACAACAGCACGTGGACCCGACGCATTGGGATGACGCTAGACGCCCAGCGACCGACGCGGTGACCAGACCGGAATCGGACCGGAATCGGATCGACTACGAGAAGAGCTCACCGCCGTCGACGGCGTCGGCCAACTCCGGCTCGGGAGGCTCGAAACCCTCGATCGCCCGGAAGACGATCATCAACTCGTCGTCGGTCTCGGGGTCGGGTTCGACGTCGACGATGATGATCTCACCGGCCCGGAACTCCTTGTAGAGGAGCTTCTCCGAGAGCGGGTCTTCGACGAGGCGTTGCAGCGACCGACGCAGCGGACGGGCACCGAGCGTGGGGTCGTAGCCCTTGCGAGCCAGATGATCCTTGGCCGCGTCGGTGAGCTCGAGGCCCATTCCCTGGCCGCTGAGCTGCTCGGCCGTGCGACTGACCATGAGATCGACGATCGTGCGCACCTCGGGCTGGCTGAGCTCGTGGAACACGATCGTGTCGTCGATGCGGTTCAGGAACTCCGGCCGGAAGTGCTGCTTCAGGGCGTCGTTGACCTTCTCCTTCATCTTCTCGTAGCTGACGGCCTCGTCGCCGGTGCCGAACCCGATCTGGGCCTTGCGCAGATCGGCGGTGCCGAGATTCGAGGTCATGATCAGGACCGTGTTGCGGAAGTCGACCGAACGACCCTGACTGTCGGTGAGACGACCCTCCTCGAGAATCTGCAACAAGGTGTTGAAGACGTCGGGGTGGGCCTTTTCGACCTCGTCGAACAGCACCACGGAGAACGGCTTGCGCCGGACCTTCTCGGTCAATTGGCCGCCCTCTTCGTAGCCGACATAGCCGGGAGGGGAACCGACGAGGCGGCTGACCGTGTGCTTCTCCATGTACTCCGACATGTCGAGGCTGATGAGGGCGCTCTCGTCGCCGAACAAGAACTCGGCGAGGGTCTTGGCCAGCTCGGTCTTGCCGACACCGGACGGGCCGAGGAAGATGAACGAACCGCTCGGACGCTTGGGGTCCTTCAGGCCGGCACGGGTGCGCCGGATCGCCTGCGACACCGCCTTGATCGCGTCGTTTTGACCGATGACCCGCTTGTGCAGCTCGTCTTCCATGCGCAGGAGCTTCTCGGTCTCCTCCTCGGTCAACTTGTAGACGGGAATCCCGGTCCACAGCGACAGCACCTCGGCGATGGCTTCCTCGTCGACCTCGTCGAAGAGATCGACACCGGAGGCCTTCGCTTCGCCCTCCATCGACTCGCGACGGGCGAGCAACTCCTTTTCCCTGTCTCGCAGGCGACCGGCCTCCTCGAACTGCTGGGACTCGACCGCGTCCTTCTTTTGGCGCACGACCTCGGAGATCTCGGCTTCGAGCTCCTTGTGCTCGGGCGGGGTGGCCATGCGCTTGATCCGCAGCCGCGAGCCGGCCTCGTCGATCAGGTCGATGGCCTTGTCGGGAAGGTGACGATCGGCGATGTACCGATCGGCCAGGTTCGCGGCAGCCACGAGGGCCTGGTCGGTGATCGTGACCCGATGGTGGGTCTCGTACCGGTCGCGCAGGCCCTTCAGGATCTCGATCGTGTGGGGCACGGTCGGTTCGTCGACGACGACCTTTTGGAAACGACGCTCGAGAGCGGCGTCTTTTTCGAGGTGCTTGCGGTACTCGTCGAGCGTCGTGGCGCCGATGGTCTGGAGCTCGCCTCGGGCCAGCATGGGCTTCAGGATCGACGCGGCGTCGATCGCGCCCTCGGCCGCGCCGGCGCCCACGAGCGTGTGGATCTCGTCGATGAACAAGATGATGTCGCCGCGGGTCTTGATCTCCTTGAGCACCTTCTTGAGCCGTTCCTCGAAATCGCCGCGATAGCGGCTCCCGGCGACCAGGGCACCGAGATCGAGGGTGTAGAGCTGCTTGCCGGTGAGCGTCTCCGGCACGCGGTCGGCCGCGATCGACTGGGCGAGGCCCTCGACGATCGCGGTCTTGCCGACGCCGGGCTCGCCCACGAGCACCGGGTTGTTCTTGGTGCGGCGGCTGAGGATCTGCATGACCCGCTCGGTTTCCCGGCTTCGACCGATGACCGGGTCGAGCCCCTTCTCACGGGCGAGTTGGGTGAGGTTGCGGCCGAACTGGTCGAGCACCAGCGAACCCGAGGCGCTGTCGCCTCCGGAACCCCCGGTGGTCGCGCCGGCCTTCTCCGCGCTGCCGCCGGCACCACTGTCGCCACCACCGGAGCCGGAGTAGCCCGAGAGCAGCTGGATGACCTGCTGGCGGACACGGCTGAGATCGGCGCCGAGCTTGACCAGCACCTGCGCCGCCACGCCTTCACCCTCACGGATCAGACCCAACAGGATGTGTTCGGTGCCGATGTAGTTGTGGCCGAGCTGGAGCGCTTCACGCAGGCTCAGCTCCAGGACCTTCTTGGCCCGCGGGGTGAACGGGATGTGTCCGCTGGGCGAGGACCCGCCCTGGCCGATGATCTCCTCGACCTGGTTCCGTACGGCTTCGAGGCTGATGCCGAGCGACTCGAGGGCTTTCGCGGCGACGCCCTCACCCTCGTGGATGAGGCCGAGCAGGATGTGCTCGGTTCCGATGTAGTTGTGGTTGAGCAGGCGCGCTTCCTCCTGCGCCAGCACCACCACACGTCGAGCCCTGTCGGTGAACCGCTCGAACATCGGAATTTCCCTCCCACGTCTGGGTCGTTGCTCAGAGTGTACCGGGCTGATTCAGCCTGGAACGGTCGAATCGGGCAACTCCTGTCGTCTCCATCGGCAGTTTCGTCGCCCGTGTGAATTCTCGCATGCGCCGAAGCGACGCATTTCACGTAGCGTGGACCCGTGCCCGCGTCACCGCTCTCCGTTCTCCCGAGCATGGAACCCGACCTCGCGCGGGTCGAGAAGGAGCTTCTGCGGGTCGTCGCCTCCGACGGCGAGTTCCTCACCGAGATCGCGAGCCACCTGATCCTGGCCGGCGGGAAGCGGGTCCGACCGGGGTTCTCGATCGCCGCGGCATCCGTGCTCGACCCCGACGGGGCGGCCGCGACGATCGACGTGATCCGGGGAGGATGTGCGGTCGAGCTCGTCCATCTCGGGTCGCTCTACCACGACGACGTGATGGACGACGCGATCACCCGTCGCAGCGTCAAGAGCGTCAACGCCGAGTGGGGCAACCTGCGGGCGATCCTCGCGGGCGACTACCTCCTCGGCCGCTCATCGGAGATCGCGGCCGAGCTCGGCACCGAGGTCGCCGGGGTTCTCGCCACCACGATCACCCGGCTGTGCGAGGGCCAGATTCTCGAGCTCGAGTCGGCGTACCACACCGATCGTTCGATCGACTCCTACACCCGCTCGATCGCCGGCAAGACCTCCTCCCTGCTGGCGGCCGCCTGCCGCATCGGTGCGATCGTCGCCGATCTCCCGCGCCCGGTCGTCGACGCGATGACCGAGTTCGGCACCGCCTACGGCATGGCGTTTCAGGTGGTCGACGACATCCTCGACATCATCGCGACCGACGAGCAGCTCGGGAAGCCGGCCGGGAACGACCTCGTCGAGGGCATCTACACCCTGCCCGTGATCCACTCGTTGGCCGACCCGGTCGTCGCCCGTGAGCTGCGGCCGTTGCTGACCCCGGCGATCACCACCGAAGAACGCGACCGTGCCCGCGATCTCGTGCGGGAGAGCGAAGGTGTCACGATCGCCCTCGACGTCGCCCGCACCTGGGCCGACAAGGCGGCGGCGACCCTCTCGGCGCTGCCTGACACCCCGGGGGCCCGAGCCCTACGGGCGGCCTCGGACCACCTGATCGAACGGGTGGCCGCACCGTTGGGCCGCAAACGGTTCAGTCGAAAGCCCCGCTGACACCGCCGCCGTCGTCGACGTCGGTTTCGTGGTGTCCGCCCGATCGTGACTCCGGACGAAGGGTGGGGAAGAGAACGACATCGCGAATGGTGGTGGTGTCGGTGAGCAGCATCACCAGTCGGTCGACGCCGATTCCGAGCCCCGCGGTGGGCGGCAACCCGTATTCGAGCGCCCGGATGTAGTCGTCGTCGACCATCATCGCCTCATCGTCGCCGGCATCGCGGCCGGCTTCCTGGGCGAGGAACCGTTCTCGCTGCACAGCCGGGTCCGTGAGCTCGGAGAAGCCGTTGCAGAGCTCGCGGCCGGCGATGATCGCCTCGAACCGCTCGGTGTAGCCCGGACGGTCGCGGTGTTCGCGTGACAGCGGCGAGACCTCGACGGGGTAGTCGGTGACGAACACCGGCCCCCACAGCTTTCCCTCGGTCGTCTTCTCGTAGATCTCGACGATGAGCTTCCCCGGGCCGTAGTGGGCCTCCGTCGCCACGCCGAACTCGTCGCACCGGGCTCGCAGCTCGTCGATCGGGGTGTCGAGGCCGATGTCGACACCGGCGTGCTCGAGGATCAGTTCCTCCATGGTGGCGCGCCGCCAGGGTGTCGAGAGGTCCACCACGCGGCCGTCGTAGTCGATCGTCGTCGACCCGGTGACATCGATGGCCGCGGCCGCGATCAACTCCTCGGTGAGCGTCATCATGTCGGCGTGGTCGGCGTAGGCCCAGTAGAGCTCGAGCATCGTGAACTCGGGGTTGTGACGCGTCGACATGCCCTCGTTGCGGAAGACCCGGCCGATCTCGAAGACCTTCTCCATGCCGCCGACGACAAGCCGCTTCAGGTAGAGCTCCGGCGCGATGCGGAGGTAGAGATCGGTGTCGAGGGCGTTGTGGTGGGTGACGAAGGGCTTGGCCAGGGCACCGCCGGGGATCGGGTGCAGCATCGGCGTCTCCACCTCGACGAAGCCCTTCTCGGCCAGCCGGCCGCGCATCGAGGCGACGATCGCCGAACGACGACGGAACGCGGTGCGCGCCTCCTCGGTCACCCAGAGGTCGACGTAGCGCTGCCGGTAGCGGATGTCGGGGTCGCTGATGCCGTGCCACTTGTCGGGGAACGGCCGCTGGGCGTGGGCGAGCACGGTCCACTCGTCGACCCGCACGGAGAGCTCGCCCCGCTTCGTGTTCATGACGATGCCACGGACCAGGATCCAGTCGCCGATCGACAACGACGTGAACCCGTCGAAATCGGGGGTGAGCCGGGCCATCGCGAACAGTTGGATCCGGCCGGTGCCGTCCTGGAGCACGCCGAACGCGAGCTTTCCCTGGTCGCGGCGCAACATGAGCCGGCCGGCGATGGACACGACCTCGTCGGTCTCCTCACCGGCGGCGAGATCGCCGTGGTCCGCCTGGATCCGGGCGGTGGTGGTCGAGACCTCCGCCCGGTAGGGGACGGGAGGCGGGCCGGTGTCGGTCATTTCTGGTTCCGTTGGTGGACGATCCGCAGACCGTGGAGGGTGAGGAAGGGCTCGACGTTCTGGATCGACTCGGCCACCGGCGCGATGAGGTGGGCGAGACCGCCCGTCGCCACGACGTTGATGTCGCCGATCTCACGGCGGAACCGTTCGACCATGCCGTCGATCATCGCTGCGAACCCGTAGACCGCACCGGACTGGATCGACTCGACGGTGGACTTGCCGACGACGCTGCGGGGCTCGACGAGCTCGATCGCCCGGAGCTGCGCGGCTCGGCCGAACAGCGCGTCGAGACTGATCTCGATGCCCGGCGCGATCGCGCCACCGAGGAACTCCCCGTCGGCGGAGATGACATCGAAGTTGTTGCCGGTGCCGAAGTCGACGACGACGGTCGGGCCGCCGTAGAGGTCGTGGGCGGCGATCCCGTTGGCGATGCGGTCGGCGCCGACCTCTTTGGGGTTGTCGTAGAGGATCGGCATCCCGGTCTTGACCCCGGGTTCGATGACGACGGCACCGAACGGCAGATAGCGGGCCACGAGATCTCGGAGGTTCGCGAGGATCCGTGGCACACCGGAACAGATCGCGATGCCGGTCAGGTCGTCGTCGAGATCGACCCCGGCGGTGTCGAGCAGGGACCGGATGACGACGGAGTACTCGTCGGAGGTGCGATCGGCATCGGTCGACAGTCGCCAGTGGTCGACGAGCCCGACCGCGGCCCCGTCGCCCTGATCGCTGTGGGGGTCGTAGAGGCCGAGCACCGTCTGGGTGTTGCCGACATCGATCGTGAGGAGCACGGGCAAACGCTAGCGGGCCGCGACGCGGCTACCCCAGGCCACGGCTGTCCTGCTTGAGGGCGAGGTCGACCGACACCGCCGACGCGACGACCAGGCTCCGCAGTGGATCCTCGAGTGGCCGGTGGATCTGCAGCACGTAGTTGTCCGCGGTCGTGAACATCGTTTTGGCCAGTCCCTCCCAGGTCTTGGTGATCCGGGCGACCTCGTTTCCCTGGTTGTCCCGGAGGTTGAAGTTCCAGGCCCGCCAGTTCTCGCCGTTGAGCGTGCCGATCTCTCCGGCGGCGGTCTGCAACGAGAATCGGATCTTGCCGATCACGTTCTTCTGCACGATCGTCCCGACCGGGTTGCCGGCCGCGTCCGCCACCTGGACCTTCGACTTCATGAACTTCGCCGGCCGGGTGACGGTGAGCTGGACGACCCCGGCGGTGTCGACCAGTTGCAGGCTGTGGGTCATGAACTGATCCAGGCTGGTCAGCACCCGCGCCGCCTTTTTCAGGCCGCTCTGGCCGACCTGGCGGATCGCGCCGATCTGGGTGCCGTGCTGGTCGTAGACGGCGTACTCGGTGTTGATCTCCAGGATCTTCGCCTTCTGGTTCACCACCAGCACCGGCTCGGTGAACATGGTGCCACCGCCCGCGAAGCTCGGCTGCACACCGGCCTTGTCGGCGACCTGACTCTGGATCTTGTCGGCGGTCATGCCGGTGGTCGGCACCGCACCCGCGTTCACGAGCGGGTCCTGGCTCTGGCGGCCGTGGTCCGACACGTGGTCGGTCCAGTTGGTGCCGTCGAAGTAGCGGAGTTGGTGGGTTCCACCGGGATCGGGGTACCAGTCCGGCGTGTGTTCGGTCATGGGGCCGACGATAGAGCACCGCGATCGTCGGGGCCTCGCCGCGGGATCCGAGCTCCGTCGTTGTCGATCAGCCGGGCTTTCGAGAACCGGACGGCCACGAGCAGACGGATGTCGTCGTGCAACGGGCCGTCGACGAGCAGCGAGTCGGCCTGGACCGCCGCGACATAGTCGATCGTGCCCGCCGGCGCGGCGGCCAACGCGTCGGCCATCGCCGCCTCGACCGCCGCCGCGTCGGTCTCCCCGGCGTTCGCGAGCGCCAGTCCGGCGTCGAGCGCCCGGCGAAGCGCCGGCGCCTGGCGACGTTCCTCTTCGGTCAGATAGACGTTGCGGCTCGACAGGGCGAGTCCGTCGGACTCGCGCACGATCGGGCAGGCGACGACCTCCACCGGGAAGCTGAGGTCGGCGACCAGCCGGCGCACGACCGCGACCTGCTGCCAGTCCTTCGCCCCGAAGTAGGCCCGGCAGGGGCCGACGATCGCGAACAGCTTCGCGACGACGGTGGCCACCCCGGCGAAATGGCTCGGGCGGTGCACCCCTTCGAGCGGTGCCGCGACCGTCGGCACCGTCACCACGGTCTCCACCGGACGGGGATACATCTCGGCAAGGTCGGGCACGAACACATAGTCGACTCCGGCGGCCGCACACGCCGCGGTGTCGGCGGCGAGATCGCGCGGATAGTCGGCGAGATCCTCGCCCGGCGCGAACTGGAGCGGGTTGACGAAGATCGAGACGACCGTGCGATCGTCGGCGGCCACCGCCGCGTCGATCAGCGACACGTGGCCGGCGTGCAGATAGCCCATGGTCGGAACGAACCCCACCGTCCGGCCGGCGGCCCGATCCGCGTGGAGCCGAGCCCTCAGGTCGGCGATGGTCTCGACGATCTCCACGGCGCCCTCCCCTACTTCCCGCCGGGCCCGGGTCGATCCGCCTCGCGACCGCGCCCGGCGAGGCGTCGAGCCTCCGTCGCCAACAGCTCGTAGAGCGGCCGCTCGTCGTCACCGATGGCCTCGAGGTGGTGACGAATGGTCGCCTCGTCGCCCCTCGCGGCCGGGCCGGTCAGGGCGGCGGCCGGGCCGAGCTCGTCGACATTGTCGAGCGTGCCCCGCACCAGATGCAGCAACGCCTCGAAGGGAACCCCGACCGAGCCGGCGATGCGTTCGGCCTGACCGAGCAGGGCGACGACATGGTTGGAGGCGACGACCGCTGCCGCGTGGTAGCGGGCCCGGGCGTCGTCGTCGACGGTGAAGCTCCGCCCGTCGAGCGCCACCACGATCTCCTCGACGGCAGGATCGCCGGCCACCGCGAACCAGGCGCCCCTCAGCCGCCGCGCCCCGGTCACCTCGTCGGGCAGTGCCACCAGAGGGTGGACGGCGCCATGACGAGGGTGGCGACGCACCACGTCGAGCCCCTGCGAACCCGCGAGATGGGCGACCACGACGTCGGACCGCACCGGCAGCGACTCCGAGACACCGGAGATCGCGGCGTCGGGCGTGGCGATGATCACGATGTCGGCGCCCTCGCCGATCCCCGCGGGGTCGTCGTGGCGCCCGAAGAGGACCGGGGTCGGCCACCCGGAGTCGTTCAGCGCCCGGGCGAGCGAGCGACCGGCCCGGCCGGCGCCGACGACGTGCACCTGCCTCATCGCGACCTCGCGTTCACCGTGCTCACGCTAGTCCGGCTCAGAGGTCGGCCAACCGGCCGAGATCGACGATCTCGTCGGCGTCGGCCGTCGCGGCGACGTCGTAGCCGGCGGGCAACAGATCACCGCCGACATCGGCCAGCGGCACGAGAACGAACGACCGCTCGAACATCCGGGGATGCGGCACGAGCAGCTCGGGCGAGTCGTCGACCGTCTCGCCGTCGACCCAGAGCAGATCGACATCGAGGGTCCGCGGCCCCCAGTAGGCCGACCGGACGCGACGGGCGGCGTGTTCTCTGGTCCGGCACACCTCGAGCAGGGCCCGGGCGTCGAGCGTCGTGTGGAGGCGGATCACCATGTTCAAGAAGGCACCCTGTTCGATGTCGCTGATCGGCGGTGTCTCGTAGACGTTCGAGAGCTCGTCGATGTCGGGGATCGACGCCACCGCGGTGCGGAGATGTTCGACCCGATCGCCCAGATTCGACCCGAGGGCGAGAAAAGCCCGATGCCGTGCGCTCATCTCCGTCGACAGACCATCGGATCAGTCGGCGATTCCGTCGACCTCGGCACTGTCGTCGGCCGTCGCGTCTGCGGTCGGGCCTTCCTCCTCGGCCGGAACCGCGGCGAACGCGTCGACCTCGAGCTCGGCCGACGGTGTGCACTTCGCGACCATCGACACCAGCTCGCGCGCCGTCGGACCGAGCTCGCGTTCGAACAACTGCTCGGTGACGGTGATCGCCCGGGGCCCGTCGGGCACCAGGCCCATCCACAGGAGGTAGGCGGCCATCAGGCCCGAGATCCGCTCGCCCAGCTCTTCTCGATGCACGACGATCTTGTGTCCCGCGTCGACATGGTCGCGGATCGCGGCCATCGCCCGGGTGAGGCCGAGCGGTCCGTCGGCCGGGCCGGAGAAGGGGACATGGTGGAACGGAACCCCCAACTCCTCGTAGTTGTGGAGGTTGTGGGTCGAGCCGATCAGCGACACGACGAAGTCGAACTCGTGCTGGCGCAGCCAGATGATCTCCTCCTGGCGCCGGACCTTGCGATGACTGTCGCCGTAGCCGCCGGGCCGTTCACAGACCGCGACGCGGTCCTTCACGATCCAACGGAAATGCCGCGGCTCGATGCCCTGGGCCCACTTGCCTCTCATGACTGCACGACTCGCACGGCGTGGACCGTAGCCCGCACATCGTGCACGCGGACCATGTCGACACCCTGGAGCACACTCCAGGTCCCCATCGCGATCGAACCTTCGAGCCGATCATCGGTGTCGGCGACGGGAACGTCGCCGGTGATCCCGTCGGATTCGGCATGAAGTCGACCGACGAAGTTCTTTCGACTGACCCCGATCACCGTCGGCGAGATCTCCACGAACCGGTCGAGATTCGCGACGAGGTCGAGATTGTGCCCCATCGTCTTCCCGAAGCCGATGCCCGGGTCGATCCAGATCCGATCCACGCCGGCGTCGCGGCCACGGCGCGCCGCGTCGGCGAGAAACGTGGCGACCTCCTCCACCACGTCGTCGTAGACGGGGGCATCCTGCATCGTGGCGCTGGGCCCGAGCGAGTGCATGGCGATCCAACCCGCGCCGGTGTGCGCGGCGACGTCCTCGAGTGAGGCGCTGATGTCGTTGATGAGGGTGGCGCCCGCCGCGACCGCCGCCGACGCGACCTCGGCCTTGGTGGTGTCGATCGAGATCTCCACCTCACCGAGCGTGCCGGCCAGCTCCTCGATCACCGGGACGGTTCGGGCCAGCTCCGTCTCCGCGTCGACCGGCTCGGCCCCGGGCCGGGAGCTCTCACCGCCGATGTCGATCACCGCCGCGCCCTCGTCGACGAGCGCTCGGGCCCGCGCCACCGCCGCCACGCGGTCGAGCCAGCGGCCCCCGTCGGAAAAGGAGTCGGGAGTGACGTTGAGAATTCCCATGACCCGGGCCATGTCAACACCGCTCCCGTCCGCGGACCGGTTCGGTGCGGATCATCGAGGCGGGACGGATCATCCCGCCAAACTAGCGAGCCCCGATCAGTCTGCGGGCTCGAACACCCGGATCGATTCGAGTTCGCGATGGTGCTGGGCGACGTCGAGGCCATAGCCAACGACGAAATCACCGGGAATCGGGAAACCCACATAGCGCACGTCGTCGGACCGGGCGCCCTCGCGCACCAACAGGGCACAGACCTCGAGGCTCGCCGGCGCACGGTCCTCCAACAGTCGGCGGAGATAGCGAAGGGTCAGCCCGGAGTCGACGATGTCCTCGACGAGGATCACGTCACGATCCCGAATGTCGGTCTCCAGGTCCTTCACGATGCGGACCACGCCGCTCGTCGTCGTCGAATCGCCGTACGACGAGACGGCCATGAAGTCGAACTCGACCGGAAGACGGATCTCCCGGGCGAGGTCGCTCATGAAGATGAACGCCCCCTTCAGCACCCCGACCAGCAACGGTCGGCGCCCGACGTAGTCGGCGGTGATCTCGGCTCCGAGACCTCGCACCTTCGCGGCCAGCTCATCGGCCCCGATCACCGTGCGGCCCAGCGTTCCGGCCGGCATCGTGCTCATCGATCTCCCTCCACGCCCGGACCCTACCCCCGCCCGTCGCCGCCCGGCTCCACCCCCGATACCACCGAAACGGGGAACGGGGCGTCAGCGGGGGACGAGACGCAGCACGCCACCGGTTCGGGTGACCCGGTGACCTCCGACGATCTCGGTCGCGACACAACGGCCGTCGACCACCGCCATCACCCGATCGATCGACGCGAGGTCGACCGCGAGCGGCGACCCGAGCCGAGTCGCGATCCACGCCCGCAGCGCCTCGGTGGCGACCGCACGCGGCGCCGACCGAAGCGCGGCGGTGTCGGTCGGGTCCAACGCGGCGGCCTCGGCCCGCACCACCTCGAGGGCATCGGCGACATGGTCGGCGTGCCGGTTGAGCAACGGCACCGGATCACGGTCGAAGACCTCGGCGAGGGCGGGAAGGACCCGGCCGCGCACGCCCACCCGGGTGAAGGACGAATCGTGGTTCATCGCGTCGTCGACGACCCGCACACCCGCCGAGGCGCAGATTCGCGCCGTCTCGGCCCGGCGGAGACGCAGGATCGGCCGGTTGACCCGGTCCATCCGGGCAGCCACGCCGGCCATCCCCGCCCCCCGGAACAAGTTGAGCAGCACGGTCTCGGCCCGATCGTCCGCGGTGTGACCGACACAGACGTCGTCGGGGAGGGCGTCGTAGCGCGCCGCTCGCGCCCGGGCCTCGAGATCGGCGCCCGGCGCCGGTGCGACCCTTCGCAACTCGAAGGGCACGCCCAGTTCGGCGGCGAACGCGCCGACGAGGTCGGCGTCGTCGTCGGCCTCGGGCCGGAGCCCGTGATGCACGTGCCAGATGACCATCTCGCGACCGAGCGCCCGGGCGAGCAACGCCATGGCGACACTGTCGGGTCCACCGCTGACACCGAGCGCGACCGGCCCCGTCGACGCCGGGAAGTCGCAACGGTCGAGCACCGCGGCCACGACCTCGTCGACCGGGCCGTCGATCGCGGTCACGTTCAGGCAGCCGTGATGTCGGCACCGACGCGGGCGATCCAGAGCTCCGGCTCGCGGATCTCCGCGATCGACGGCACGTTGGCCGGCTCGGCCCAGGCCCGGTCGAGCAGGGCCGCGCCGCCTCGGTCTTCGACGACCGAGATGAAGTTCTCACCCTCGGCGTACTGCTTGATCTTCGCTTCGAGCCCCGCAAGGCGTTGGAACACCTTGGTGAACCCGCTCGAGTTCTGGCGGCGCCGGCGCAGGACCCGGGAGAACCGCTCCGCCGAGGGAACCAGGCCCCGGCCGGCCCGGTCCATCGTGACGTCGCCATGGCCTTCGAGCAGGCTCATCAGCCCGGCGACCTCGTTGATGACCGAGAGCTGTTCCTCCGACGCGAAGAGCGCCATCATCCCACCCTGCGCCATCGGGTCCTCGCCCCGCTTGCGGGCCTCGATCATCCGCTGGAGCGCCGCGAAGAACCGCTTCGGGTCGGGATCGACCGATTCCATCGTCGAGTTGACCAGGCCGAGGAAGTGCTCACGCATCCACGGCACCCCGGTGAACTGGGCCCGGTGGGTCACCTCGTGCAAGGCGAGCCACAAGCGGAACTCCTGCTTCGGAAACGCGTAGCGTCGCTCCAGCGCCAACACGTTGGGCGCGACGTAGTAGACGATGTCCTGCTCGTCGGGGTTCTCGTCCTCGATGACGAGCAGGTCGTACTGCCCGAGCACCCGGGTCGACATCCAGCCGAGCATCATGCCGAGCTCCGCACCTGCGATCTTGCCACCGAGGTTCGGGCCGGCTCCGTCGTCCATCTTCTCGCCGATCTTCGTGGTGATCGGCGACAGCAGCCGCCGAAACGACGCGAGGTTCGCATCGATCCAGCCGTTGCGGTCGGTCACCCGACCCCGGGCGTTGCCGCTCAGCGAGCGAAGCCCGGTGCACTCGGCCACGAGATCCTCGGCCTGCGCGGTGTAACGATCGAAGTCGTCCTCGAGGCCGTCGCGGAACCGGGCTGCCGTGAACGGTTCTCTGCCCGCGACTCGTTGCGCGACCTTGCGGGCGACCTCCCAGTCGACGGGGTCCGCCGCCAAGGGTCCGCCTCAGTCCCTCGGGTAGCGGGCGCGGCTGACCGTGCCGACATAGCCGGCGATCATGCCGATCGTGAGCAAAACGCCCCCAACGGCCAGCGGGACGGAGATCCAGAAGTGCCAGACGACAGCAAGAGTCATGTCGGAGAGTGTAGAACGCCCGACGCCCCTGTCCGCATCCGGCCCCGGAACCTCAGTCGTCGAGGACCTTGCCCCGCATCCGGGGGACGACCATCGGCGCGTGGAGCGCGCAGAACTCCTGCTCGTTGTAGACGCTCAGGCGAGTCGTGCACCCCGGTTCGCCGCAGACCCGGCCGTCGGCGGAACGGGGGAGGTTGCGCTCGATGCTCGTGAACCGCTCACCTTGGACCCGCATGCCAAGAAGAACGACACATCGGACCGAAACGTTCCCGAAAACCGGGCCAAAAGTTCGCTCAGCGACCTTCGAGCTCTCGGCGCAACGCTGACGCGATCCGGTCCCGCAGCTCGTCGGGAACCTTCTCCTGACAGCACGTCGACACGACCTGACGCAGCTCGGACTCGAAGGTGTAGCGGTGGCCGCACGGCAAGCACATGTCGAGATGGGTTCGGATGACCGTGCGCCGCTCGATCGTGAGCTCGCCGTCGAGATACGAGTACAGCACCGCCAACGCCTGGCGACAGTCGTCGGATCCGGAATCCGCACAGGGATCGGGTGCTGTGGAATCGGCCATGTCAGGACTCGTCACTCGCGTCGGCACCGACGCCGGCGGGTTCCGGATCGTCCGGAAGGAGCCGTCGGCGTTCGGCAAAATCGTACAACCGCTTCTGCAGCTGCTTTCTTCCACGATGCAGGCGGCTCATGACGGTGCCGATGGGAACATCGAGGATCTCGGCGATCTCCTTGTACGCGAAACCCTCCACGTCGGCGAGGAGGATCGGGAGGCGGTAGTGCTCGGGAAGATCTTCGACGGCCGCCTTGACCTCGTCCTCTCCGAACAGGTCCATCAGCTCGTCCTCGGCGCTCCGGCCGAGCGTCGACCCTTCGAGCCCACCGATGCGGTGGTAGAGGTAGAGGTCTTCGACGTCGTCGAGGTCCTGCTCGTCGGGGCGTCGTTGCTTCTTCCGGTACGCGTTGATGTAGGTGTTGGTGAGGATGCGGTACATCCACGCCTTCAGGTTGGTTCCGGCTTCGAACCGCTCGTAGGCGCGATAGGCCTTGAGGTACGTCTCCTGGACGAGATCCTCTGCGTCGGCGGGCTTGCGGGTCATGCGCAGGGCCGCGCTGTACAGCGAGGACATCAACGGCATCGCGTCGTCTGCGAATGTGGCCGGGTCCGCCACGTTGCCTCCATGGGAGTCGGTGGAGCCCGAGAGGAGAATTGAACTCCTGACCTACGCTTTACGAGAGCGTCGCTCTACCAACTGAGCTACTCGGGCCGGACTCAGAAGGTACCAAACCCTCCCTCGCGATCCTCCCGGCCGGAGGTTCACGAAACCGCGACGGTGAGGGGAGGGAGACGCACGAACAGCGCGTGCAGCAGGAGGGCCTCGTTGGGGTTTCGCACCAACGCCTCGGCCGACGCACGGATCGCGTCGACCGCGTCGAGCGGGCCGCGGCGAGCATCGCCCGAGACGATCGCCTCGCGATACCGCCGGGCGAGGGTCGCGAGCCCGAACCGGAGCTCCGCGGTGCGGTACTGGCGCAGCTCACGTCGGTGCCGGGTCTCCATCTCACGCCGGCCCGAGCCTCGCGTGCCGAGGCGTTCCTCGCGTTCCTCCAGCGCCGCCAACTCCTCACCGTGGCGTTGAACGCGGGCCGCCGACGCGTCGTCGATCATGGCGCGGAGTTCGTCGACGAGGGCTCCGACCGCCGCCCCGGTGCCATCGAGACGGTCGGGCACCGACCACCAGGCGTCGCGCCGCGCCGCGAGCCGTTCGTCGAGCACCAGAACCCGGGCCCGCCCGAGGTCGCCGTTGGCCGCGGAGGCGACGACCGCGGCCTGCTCCGGGTCGGCCAGATCCTCGGCCACGAGGACCGAGGCGATGACGTCGGGCGACAAGGCGGAGAAATCGACCCGGGTGCAACGCGATTCGATCGTCACCTGATGCGCCGGGACGTCGGTGGCGAGCAGCACGAAGATCGTGCTCGCCGGCGGCTCCTCGACGAGCTTCAACAGGGCCGATGCTGCGACCGCCTCGGCCGTGTGGAACTGGTCGACCACCACGATCTTTCGGGTGCCCTCCGTCGGCGAGCGGGTGGCTTCCTTGATGATCGCGGGGATCTCGCCGGGATCGTCGGAACGACCGACCCGCAAGCTGTTGCCGCTCGGCTCGAACACCACGATGTCGGGATGGAGCAGCGCCGCCGCGAGCCGGCGATGACGCTCGGCCCCGCCCGGATCCGCGGCCGCGAGGATCTCTCCGCCGAACACTCCGGCCGCCTGCCGTTTCCCCGCCCCGGTCGGTCCGACGAAGAGATAGGCGTGGACCGGGGAGGCCACGGCGAGCGCCAAGCGGCGCACCGCGTCGGGCTGGCCGACCACCGCGCCCCACGGACTCTCGACTCGCGGATCGTCCGACGTCATCGCGCCCCGCCGAACCACTCGTCGACCGCCTCGTCGATCCACGTCGCGACCTCGTCGACGGTGCCGCCCGCGTCGACCACCAGCCAGCGACTCGGATCGGCCGCCGCCAGCTCGAGATAACCCTGGCGAACCCGCTCGTGGAAGGCGTCGCCGGCGCCTTCGATCCGGTCGATCTGGTCGCCGAGCCGCCGCCGGGCGACCGCGAGGTCGACATCGAGCAGGACGGTGAGGTCCGGCTCGATGCCGCGGGTCGCGAAGTCCATCGTCGCCCGGAGGAGATCGAGGTCGAGACCTCGACCGTAGCCCTGATAGGCGAGCGTCGACGCGGTGAATCGATCCGAGATGATGGTGTGGCCGGCCTCCAGCGCCGGCGCGACGACCTCGGCGACGTGTTGGGCCTTGTCCGCGATGATCAGCAGCGCCTCGGTCCGGTCGTCGAGCACATGGTTGGTGGGATCGAGGACGATGGTGCGAATGGCGGCGCCGACGTCGGTCGCGCCGTGTTGGAACGTGACGTCGACACCGAGGCGTCGGCCGAGCCGCCGGGCCTGCGTCGACTTGCCCGACGCGTCGGCCCCTTCGAACGCGATCAGGCAGCCGGTCACGGAAGCTCCTCGACCAGTTCGGCGCTCGGAACCGGTTCCGCCGCGAGATAGGCGCCGGTGCCGGCCCGAAGGCTCCACGAGGCCAGCACCCCGGCGCCCATGATCGTGGTCGACGCCAACCACAGCGTCAACCGCACGCCCGGCACGAGGATCGACAGCCCGAACACCTCGATGTCGCCGTCCCACCAACGATTCGACAAGGTGTCGAGGCCCTCCGACACGAGCGGGGCGATCGCCAACGCGAACAGCATGCAGAACCGCACGAGCACGAGCAGGGCGGAGAAGATGCGACCCCGCAGCTCGTCGTCGACGTTCTCGTGCAACAAGGTGAACCCGAGGACGTAGATCGGACCTGCCGCGAACCCGACCACCCCGATCATCGGCACGACCACGGAGAGGAACGGTGAGGACGACACGACGAGCAGCGCCCCGCCGGCGAGGACGAGGACCAGCGGGAAGGCCCGGGCCCGGTTGATCTTGTTCTGGAGCAGCGACGCGGTCACGACACCGATCGCCATGCCGATGCCGAGGGCGAAGAGGACGAGCTTGAAGTCGGCGTCGTTGCCCGAGATCATCTCGTCGACGTACAACGCCCCGAGGGGGACCAGCATGCCGCCGCCGATGATGCCGACACCGAGACCGATGTTGACCGACCGGACGATGGGGTTGACGGCGATGAAGCGCCAGCCCTCGCGCAGTTCGCGCCACGCGCCACCGAGATCCCACCCGCTCTCGCTCCGACCGCGCTCGTCGCGGGATCGAATGGGGAACGAGATGGTCCAGATGATGAGCGCGGTCAACAGGAACGACACCCCGTCGACGTAGAACGCCAAGCCCTCCTCGTTGAGCCGCCAGGTGTCGACCCATCCCTCGTCGGCGAACGACTGGGCCATCTTCGCCAGCAACGCGGCGATGCCGGCGGCCACCGGGAACGTGCCGTAGGCCGCCGCGACGTTGAGCGAGTTCGCGGTGGTCAGCTTCTCCTTCGGCACGATGTTGGGGACGATCGCCTCCTTGGCCGGCGACCACAGCATCGTGAAGATCTCGAGCAGGAACGACGCGATCACGAGTCCGAGAAGGCTGTCGACGAACGGCAGGCTGAACAGCACCACCGACCGGCCGACGTCGCACGCCATCAACAGTCGTTTCCGGTTGAAACGATCGACGATCACACCCGCCGCGGTGGCCAGGAAGAAGCCGGGGGCGATCCGGGTCGCGAGGACCAGCGCGATGGCGGTGCCCTCGGTGCCCTTGCTCAAACGGGCGGCCAACGAGATCGTGGCGATGAGACCGAGCCAGTCCCCGGTCGCCGAGAAGACCTGGGCGATCCAGAGCCGGAAGAACTCCCTCGAGCCGAACCACGACTCGATGCGGCCCGCGGGACGGGTCAGCGACATCGCTTCGCCCATCCGGGACGCGCTGCTCGAAGGCATGTCTCCCACCGGGGCCACCCTAGGCGGCGCGCCCGACCGTCACTGCGCGTGAGTCAGTCAGCGTCGGCAGCCTTCTCGGCGGTCGCGTTCCCGGTCGCCTTCTTCTTCGTGGCCCTCTTCTTCGTGGCCCTCTTCTTCGTGGCCCTCTTCTTGGCGGCCTTCTTCTTGGCCTTCTTCTTGGCCTTCTTCGCCGGGCCCTTGGCCCGCCGGTCGGCGAGCAACTCGGCCGCCCGCTCGTCGGTCAGCTCCTCGACGGTGTCACCCTTGCGCAGCGACGCGTTGTACTCGCCATCGGTGACGTAGGGCCCGAAGCGCCCGTCCTTGACGATCATCTTCTGGCCCGACTCGGGATCCACACCCATCTCCCGCAGCGGCGGCTTCGCGGTCTGGCCCCGGCCCCGTTTCGGTTGGGCGAGGATCGCGAGGCATTCCTCGAGGGTGATGGTGAACATCTGTTCTTCGGTTTCGAGACTGCGGCTGTCCTTCCCCTTCTTGAGATAGGGCCCGTAGCGGCCGTTCTGCACGGTGATCACCGCACCGTCGGTCGGGTCGGCACCGACGGTGCGGGGCAAGGAGAGGAGCTGCCGCGCGTCGTCGAGGGTGACCCGCTCCAGGGTCATCGTCTTGAACAATGAGGCCGTCTTGGGTTTGTCGTCGGTGTCGTCGAAGGTGCCGAGCTGCACATAGGGCCCGAACCGGCCGGCCTTCGCGTAGATGTCGAGGCCGGTCTCGGGGTCCTGTCCGAGGATTCGGCCCTCCTTCGGCATCGACAGGTATTCCATCGCCTTGTCGAGGGTCAGTTCGTCGGGCGGGATGTCGTCGGGGATCGACGCCGTCTCGTTGTCGTCCTTGTTCTCGCTGTCGCCCTTTTGCACGTACGGGCCGAACTTGCCGACCCGCACCACGACCGGCTCACCGTCGTCGGTCATGCCGAGCGGGATGGTGTTGACCTGGCGGGCGTCGATGTCGGGGAGCCGGGTCGAGACCTTCTCCTTCAACCCCGGTTCGCCGTTCTCGCCGCCCTCACCGAAGTAGAACCGGGTCAGCCACGGCTCGGTCTCCTCGGCCCCACTCGCGATCCGGTCGAGGTCGTCTTCCATCTTCGCGGTGAACGCGTAGTCGACGAGGTTCGGGAAGTGACCTTCCATCACGTTGACCACCGAGAACGCGGTGAACGACGGGACCAGGGCCGACCCCTTCTTCCAGACGTAGCCGCGGTCCTGGATCGTGCCGATGATCGACGCGTAGGTCGACGGCCGCCCCACCCCGAGCTCCTCGAGCCGTTTCACGAGCGACGCCTCGGTGAAACGTGAGGGTGGCTGGGTCTCGTGCCCTTCGAACTCCAACGGACCCGTGGCCCGTGCCGCGTCACCCTCGGCGAGCGGCGGAAGGCGGCGCTCGTTCTCCTCGGCGTCGTCGCCGGACCGGCCCACGTCGCGGGTCTCCTCGTAGACTTGGCGAAAGCCACGGTGCTGGATCACGGTGCCGGTGGCGTTGAACTCGACGTCCTCGCCCGACGCGCTGGTGGCGCCGAGGCGGAGCTGCACCGTCTCGCCGGTGCAATCGGTCATCTGCGAGGCGACCGTTCGTTTCCAGATCAGCTCGTAGACCCGCGCTTCTGAGCTCGGCACCTCGCCGGCGACGGTCTCGGGCAACTTGAAGGTCTCGCCGGCCGGCCGGATCGCCTCGTGGGCCTCCTGGGCGTTCTTCGACTTCTTCGTGTAGAGACGGGGCGAGTCCGGGAGGTACTCCCGGCCGTAGCGCTCGGCGATCATCGTGCGGGCGGCCTGCAACGCGGTGCCCGACAGCGTCGTGCTGTCGGTTCGCATGTAGGTGATGTAGCCCTTCTCGTAGAGGCCCTGGGCGGCCCGCATCGCCATCGCCGAGGAGAGCCCGAGCTTTCGACCCGCCTCCTGTTGGAACGTCGATGTGATGAACGGGGCGGCGGGACGGCGCCGGTACGGCTTCGACTCGCGGGACCGCACCTCGTAGGGCACACCCTCGAGGTCGGCCACGAGCGCGCCGGCCGAGGCCTGATCGAGCACCACCACGTCATCGCGGGTGAGCGTGCCGTCGTCGCCGAAGTCACGGCCGCCGGCGAGCCGGACTCCACCGATTCGGGACAGAGACGCCGCGAATCCCCGTGTGTCGCCCTCGACCGCGGCGAACTCGCCCTTCACGTCCCAATAGCTCGCGGCGACGAACGCCATCCGTTCCCGTTCCCGTTCGACGACCATCCGGGTCGCGACACTTTGCACCCGGCCCGCCGACAGCGCCGGCATGACCTTCTTCCACAACACCGGCGAGACCTCGTAGCCGAACAATCGGTCGAGGATGCGGCGGGCCTCCTGGGCATCGACCATCCTGCGGTCGAGCTCGCGGGGCGAATCGATCGCGGCCTGGATCGCGTCCTTGGTGATCTCGTGGAAGACCATGCGTTTGACCGGCACCTGCGGGTTCAGCACCTCGATCAGGTGCCAGGCGATCGCCTCTCCCTCCCGATCCTCATCGGTGGCGAGATAGAGCTCGTCGGCGTCCTTCAACAACGCCTTCAACTCGCGGATCTTGTCCTTCTTGTCGGAGTTCTCGACATAGAGCGGCTTGAAGCCGTTGTCGACATCGATGCCGGTCCGCGCCCACTTCTCGCCCTTGTACGCCTTGGGGACCTCCGCCGCGTTCTTCGGAAGGTCACGGATGTGACCGACCGACGACTCCACGACGAAGCCATCACCGAGGTAACCGGCGATGGTGGTCGCCTTCTTGGGCGACTCGACGATGACGAGAGCATGGGCCACGGGTGGGAAACCAATCCGATGAGAGGACGATTGTCAACTACTGCGCAGGAGCGAGCAGGGTACGACTACGGGGTCGGAATCGGGTCGTCAACGTCGACCTCGATGACCTGACGGGCCCGCAGGAGGATCAGCGTGCCGATGATCGCGGCGATCGCCGACGCCGTCAGGATGCCGATGCGGGCCTCGTCGGTAAGGAGCTGCGCATCGCCGAACGCGAGGCCGGTGATGAAGAGCGAAACGGTGAAACCGATGCCGGCCATCGCGGAGAGGCCGACGACATGGGTCCACGTCGCACCACGCGGAAGGGTGGCGATGCCGAGCTTGACCGCGAGGAAGGTCGCGGCGGAGACACCGACGATCTTTCCGACCACGAGGCCGAACGTCACACCGAGCGTGATCGGCGCGGTGATCGCCGCGTTGATGGTCTCCGACGACAGTTCGACGCCGGCGTTCGAGAGGGCGAAGATCGGGATGATCAGGTAGCTGGTGTAGGGGTGCAGCGCGTTCTCCAGACGTTCCACGACGGAGATCTGCTCTTTCAGCTCGAAGCTGGCCCGCCGGACGACCACCGCGCTCGCTCCCCCCTGCATGGCCAGGCGCACGACCTCCTCGTCTTCGGTCATCTCCCGCTTCAGCGGAAGGGCCGGGGCGAGCAGGCCGAGGATGACACCGGCGATCGTCGCGTGGATTCCCGATTCGAACACCGCGAGCCACACGAACGACCCGACCAGCACATAGGCCGGGATCCACCAGATCTTGACCAGCCGCATCACCACCACGACACCGATCGAGAGGACCGCGACCAGGAACCAGCCGGTGGAGAACTTGTCGGTGTAGAAGATCGCGATCACCGCGATGGCCCCGATGTCGTCGACGATCGCCAACGTCAACAAGAAGACCTTCATCACCGACGGCACCCGGTTGCCGAGCAATGACACGACACCCAGGGCGAACGCGATGTCGGTGGCCATCGGGATTCCCCAGCCGTCGAAGCCCGGCGACGACGGGTTGAACGCGATGTAGATCAGCGCGGGAGCGACCATCCCACCGATCGCGGCGATGGCCGGGAGTGCCGCGGCGCGGGGATCGCGCAGATACCCGACGGCCAGCTCCCGCTTGATCTCGAGGCCGACGACGAAGAAGAAGATCGCCATCAACGCGTCGTTGATCCACAGCTCGATCGGTTCGTCGAGCAACAAGAAGTCGCCGAACTGGAGCTTGATGTGGGTCTCCAGGATCTCGTGGTAGAGGTCGCTCCACGGCGAGTTCGCCCAGACGAGGGCGATGATGGTGGCCAGGAGAAGGAGGATGCCGCCGGCCGCCTCGATGCGAAGGAAGTTGCGTACCGGACGCCCGACGCGTCGCGCCAGCTGGCGGTCGCCGCCGAGCCAGGTGAGGGGGGAAAAGGGGAGGTCGTCGTTGGCCATGACGGAAAGAGACGCTAGCGGCCCAGATCGCGACGGCGACGTTTCGCGGAATAGACGACGAGGCGAACGTCGGTGCCGTCCTCGGTCGAGGAGATCTCCGACTCGTCGGCCAACATGCGCATCAGGTGCACTCCGAGCCCGGACTCGTAGTTCAACCGATCGGGGGAATCCGGCTCGGGCAACGCCGGCACGTCGTCGGGCTCGAAGCCCATTCCCTGATCGTGCACCACGACCGCGACCTCGTCGTCGGCGAGGTTGCACTGGATGCGGATCCGGTCGCGCACGCCTCGGAGGTCGTGGGCCTCGATCGCGTTGGTCGTGGCCTCCGACACGGCGACCCTGAGGTCTTCGATGCGATCGTTGTCCATGTCGGGTTCGATCTCGGCCGCGGCGACGACCACCGAGCGAACCAGCGACACGTATTCCTTGCTCGCCGGGATCTCCAGCACGATCTCCCCGGGCCGGAAGTCGGCGACCGCCATCTCGTCGGCGGACCGATCGGTGGGGCTCACGACACCCCCGTCGCGACCGCGGACTCCACCGTGGCGTGCAGGTCGAACACCCGGTCGAGATCACACACCTCGAACACCCGGCGAACCCGCGGCTCGGGAACGACGACCCGGAGATCGCCGTCGAGCAGCCGCACCCGCTTCAGCGCGCCGACCACCACCCCCAACCCGAACGAGTCGATGAAATCGACGCCGGTGAGGTCCAGCACCAGGTGACGATTCCCCTCGTTCACCTCGCGCACCACCTGCCGGCGCAGATCGGGGCCGCCCACGACATCGAGCTCTCCGGAGACCGCGAGAACCGTCCAGGCGCCATCACGATGTGGGTGCGTCACGATCTGCACAGCGCCGACCGTACTTCGCCCGCCCGCCGAGACGGCGCCGCCCGGGCGAGCGCCGCGAACGACGACGACGAACGACAACGTTGTGATTCGGTCACACCCAGGTCGTAGCATCGGCCAATGGCGCTCGCCTCCCTCGTTTCCCCCGACGTACCGCCACCCGTTCCGGCCCTGCCGCGCACCGCCGCGTTCGACACCCTTCTCGATTCCCTGGCGGCCGACGGTCGGCTCGTCCACATCGAGCACCTTCCCGAACGGGCCGAACGATTCGGCGAGTTGCGTCACCCCCTGCCCGACGCCGTCGCCGCGACGCTCGGCACCGACCGACTGTGGTGCCACCAGGCCGAAGCGATCGAACTGGCCCGAGCCGGCACCCATGTCGTCGTCGCCACCGGCACGGCGTCGGGGAAGTCCCGTTGCTACCAGCTCCCCATCGCGGAAGCCGTCATCGACCCGATCAAGCCGGGCACCGCGTTGATCATGTCGCCCACCAAGGCGCTGGCCCGGGACCAGCTTCGGGCGCTGCAGGCGTTGTCGTTCCCCGAGCTGATCGCCGGGGCCTACGACGGCGACGCGACCCGAGCCGAGAAGTCGTGGGTCCGAGATCAAGCCAACGTCGTGCTCACCAATCCGGAGATGCTCCACGGGGGTCTCCTCCCCCGTCACCCGAAGTGGGCGGCCTTCCTCATGCGGCTCCGCTACGTCGTGATCGACGAGCTCCACGTGCTCCGGGGTGTCTTCGGTACCCACGTCGCCCACATCGTGCGTCGACTCCGGCGGCTGTGCCGTCACTACTGCAGCGATCCGACGTTCATCTTCTGCTCGGCCACGATCGGCGAACCACAACGCCTTGCCGCGGCCCTCTGCGGGGCGCCCGTCACCCCGATCACCGACGACGGCTCACCCGCCGGCGCCCGCCGGTTCGCGCTGCTGGACCCACCCGTGATCGACGTCGCGACGGGCGCCCGGTCATCGGCCAACTTCGAGTGCGCGTCGGTCACCGCCGCACTGGTGGAGTCGGGCCACCGCACCATCACCTTTTGTCGGTCCCGGAAGGGGACGGAGCTGGTCGCCGCCGACGTGAGCCGGCGTCTCCCCGATCATCTCCGCCAAACCGTGGTTCCGTACCGGGCCGGGTATCTGGCCGACGAACGGCGATCCATCGAACATCGGCTCTTCGGAGGGGAGCTCCGCGGGGTCGTGTCGACCTCCGCCCTCGAGCTGGGTGTCGACATCGGCGGGCTCGACGCCTGTGTGATGAACGGGTTTCCCGGCACGATCGCCTCGATGTGGCAGCAGTCCGGCCGGGCCGGGCGGGGCGACACGGCGTCGGTCACCGTCCTGGTCGGCGGCGACGACCAGCTCGACCGCTATCTGATGAGTCACCCCGACGAGGTCTTCTCCCGGCCACCCGAACCCTCGGTCGTCAACACCGCCAACCCGTTCGTCCTCCACCCCCACCTGGCCTGTGCCGCCTACGAGCTCCCGATCAGCTACGACGACCTCCGCTGGTGGAGCGACGAGGAGCTCCACGACGGCGTGCGCGACCTCGTTCACGACGACCGTCTCCGCCTCCGTCGGCGCCGACGCAACGGCACCGAGGAACCGGTCGCCCATTGGTGCGGGGTCGGCTACCCGTCTCGGGGGATCAGCCTGCGGTCCGGTTCGTCGGGAGAGATCCGCATCGTCGACGATCGCCGCGATCAGCTGATCGGCACGGTCGACGAGAGTCGCGCGTTCACCTCCGTGCACACGGGCGCGATCTATCTCCATCGCGGTCAGGCGTTCGAGGTCGTGCGCCTCGACCTCGTCCGGCGCGAGGCCCGGGTCGAGGAGGCCGACGGCGGTGAGTACACCCAGGCCCGCAGCACCACCGACATCCGAGTGCTCGACATCGAGGCGAGTCGGGCGGTCGGAGCCGCGACCCTCCACCTCGGATCCGTGGAGGTCAGCACGCTGGTCACCGGCTACCAGCTCCGGGAGACCCGCTCCCGGCGAATCCTCTCCAACGAGCCACTCGACCTCCCCGAGCAACGTCTGGTCACCCGGGCGTTCTGGTACACGGTCGACCCTGAGATCGTCGACCGGTGCGGGCCGGATCCCGCGGGCACGTTGCACGCCACCGAACACGCGGCGATCGGCCTGCTGCCCTTGTTCACGATCTGCGATCGTTGGGACGTGGGTGGCGTCTCGACCGTCGTCCATGCCGACACCGGCCTCCCGACCGTGTTCGTCTACGACGGGTACCCCGGCGGGGCCGGAATCGCTGAGCTCGGTTGGGAGGCCGGGGCCGACCACCTCGCCGCCACCGTCGAGACGATCGGGGCCTGCCCCTGCACCGACGGCTGCCCCTCTTGTGTGCAGTCCCCCAAGTGCGGCAACGGCAACGAACCGCTCGACAAGGACGGGTCCGCCCGTCTCCTGCGGGCGATCCTCGGTGGCTGACAGACCCGGACCGGTGCGGATTGGGTCCGACGGCCCACAACACTGAGCCGAACGGCTCATCCATGCGGTGACCAACCTCACCGACGGGAACACCGTGGAGACGCGAGACGAGGAGCGTGACGACGAACGCCGCTCCACGGAGTGGCGAAGCCGACCCTGGCTGGCCCGCGCCGCTCGACTCGCGATCGTGGGCATTCCGTTCGCGGTGGTCATCCTCACTGCCTGGCAACTCAATCGCGGGCTCGGCCCACCGGGCTCGGTGATCGAAGCGGTGGCTCGTTGGGCCGCCCTCTCCGTCGTCTCCACTCTCGCCCTCGTCGCGATCGATCGAGCCGCCCGCCAGTACCTCCCGATCGCGACCTTGCTGAAGCTGTCGATCGTCTTCCCCGACCACGCGCCGTCGCGGTTCAAGCTCGCGCTGCGCCAGGGAACCGCGAAGCACCTCGCCCACGAGGTCGCGGCCCTCGACCAGGCGTCGGCCCAGGAGGCCGCCGAGTACCTGCTCACGGTCGTCGGCAAGCTCACCTCCCATGATCGGCTCACCCGTGGCCACACCGAACGGGTCCGGGCCTACGCCGACCTCGTCGCGGTCGAGATGGGCTTCAGCGATCAGGAGCGCATGAAGCTCCAGTGGGCCGGACTGATCCACGACGTGGGCAAGCTCACGGTGCCGACCGATGTGCTCAACAAGTCGAGCATGCTCTCCGAGCGGGAATGGTCGAGGCTGAAGAGCCATCCGAACGAGGGCTGGAAGATGGTCCAGCCGATGCGGACCTGGCTCGGGGAGTGGGCCCGCGCCACTCGGGACCACCACGAGCGCTGGGACGGCAGCGGATACCCGCGGGGCCTGAAGGGGCAGGAGATCTCACGAGCCGGCCGGATCATCAGCGTCGTCGACGCCTTCGACGTGATGACCACGGTACGCGCCTACAAGGTCGCGATGAGCCATGACGACGCCCGAGCCGAGCTCGCCCGTTGCGCGGGTGCCCAGTTCGACCCGGAGGTCGTGCGCGCCTTCCTGTCGGCATCGCTCGCGCCCGACCGACGCAGCAAGATCGGTACCTGGCTCGCGAACTCTCCGGTGGCGCTGCAAGCCACGTCGGTCGCCCAACTCCCCGCGGCGGCCACCTCGGCCGTCGCCGCCGCCATCGCCGCGACCACCATCGTCGTGCCCGCCTTCTCCGCGGACGTGCCACAGGAATCCGCGGCCCGGGTGGTCGAGGAGGTCGTGGTGCCGACGATCCCGCCGCCGCTCGTGACCACGACGACCTCGCCGCCCACGACCAGTCGGCCTTCCACCACCACGACGACCACGACGACGACCACCACGACCACGCCGACGACGACGACCACCGTGGCGCACGTCGCTCACCCTCCGACGACCACGACACCGCCGCCCACGACCACCGAGGCCGTCGTTCAGGAAGTGCCGTCGACCACCACCACCACGACCCTGGCCCCGTCGACGTTTGCCGGTGGGTACCTCGGAGCGGGATCGGGCGGTGCGACGTTCGGGCTGGTGAGCGCGGTGTCGGGTGTCGGCGCGACGAACTGGGACGCCGGGGCGAATGCCGACCCCGGCCTGACGCTCACCTCGGGGCCGGCCGGGCTGGCCGAGATCGACGCGGCGCACGTCACCGCGTGGTCCCTGTCGATCGTCGACGACACCCGCCTGCAGGGGCGGGCCTCGCTCCGTCTCCATGTCGCGACGCCGAACTTCAGCACCGCGTCGCTGGGTGGGATCCGGGCCGGCCTGATCGACTGTGTGAACGCGACGACGAGCTGCACGACCATCGGCAGCGGCTCCGCCGTCTTCTCCCAGGCCGAGTTCGGCGACGACTTCGGCGTGGTCACCATCGATTTGGGCACCATCGACTACACGGTGGTCGCCGGCCACACGCTGCTGGTCAGCATGACGGTGCCCCAGAACGTGGAGACCGACACCTGGCTCGCGTTCGGCACGTCGACCTACCCGTCGCGCTTCCGCCTCACCTGAGTCACGGCGGCTGCTCCCGTCTCATCCGGGCCACGGCGACCATGTCGACGTCGTCGATCAGCGCGCCGACGAGCGGCAGCTCGGTGGCGCCGTCGTAGCGGACGGTGACCTCGACGTTCGCGGTCGTGCGGCGCACCGACACGCGGAGCCGATCCGGGGCGAGACGGGACGCGGCGACCACCTCGGTGCGCACCTGCGCGTCGGAACCCCCGACCGCGGCGACCCTCGCCCCCTCACGGGCCGAATGAGTGACCCGAACCCGGTCGAGCGCGACGAGCGCGACCTGACCGATCGCGAGGACGAGCAGTGCGACGACCGGGAGCAAGAGCGCGAACTCGACCGTCGCCTGGCCCGTCGACGACCGCCGCGACGGGTCGGGCCCGGCCCGTCGCGGTCGGCCGGCGTCGTTCACGTGATGCGCCGCGAGATCGAGTCGATCACCTTGTTGAGCAGCGTCGACATCTTCCCGGTGCTGGTGGCCCAGGCGATCAACAGCATCGCCACCGTCGCCGCGCCGAGCACCACGAGGGCGTACTCCGCCGTCGCCTGGCCACGGTCGTCGCCGCACCGTCGACTCGGTGTGCGGGTGCGCAGCAGCGACTCCGTCGCCACCCACAACCGCAGGCCGACCGGACCTGACGCCACCAACTGTTTCCTGTTCATCTCGTTGCCTCCATCTCTGGGCGTACCTTTTTTCTGGACTGTCGTGTCGGAGGGGGAAGCCGGAACCGGGGGAGGTCACGGGCCGGGACCGCCGATGCCTCCGAGGCCGAGATCACGCAGCGAGGCGATCAGCAGCGGCGCGACCGCGAGCAGTCCGAAGGCCGGGAGCACGCACGTCACCAACGGCACGAGCATGGTGACGGGGAGGCGGCGGGCTCGTTCCTGGGCCTCCACCCGCCGCCGACGCCGGGCCTCGTCACCCACGCGGGTCAGGGTCGACACGAGCGCGCCGGCACTGTGCTCGGCCGCGACGAGGACACTCACCAGGGCAAGAGCGGGCTCCCCGAGGGGCCCGGCGGCGGCGGCGAGCGCCTCGGCGAAGGGCTCGCCGGCACTCGAACGACGACGAGCCTCGGCGAACACGCCACGGAAGGGGACGGGAAGCCACTCCTCGCACCGCGCCAGCGCGCCGCGCGCGCCGAGCCCCGCGCCGACACCGAGCAGGATCAGGTCGACCGTCTCCGGAAGCGCTCTCGTGACCGCACGCTCGAAGGACGCTCGATCGTGCCGGCGGCGACGAACCCGGCGAACCGTGGGTGCGACGACCACCAGCATCGAGACGACCGGATGAACCCACCAGCCGAGCACGACGGCGGCACCCCACAACGGGCTCGGCGGCACGACGAGTGGCCACGAAAGAGGACGGGGCGGGGCCGACACCAGCGGTCGGGGGCGGACCCACCCGGGCCGCAGCAACAGCGCACCGATCACGACGAACCCGACGACGCCGGCGGAGATCATCGCGCCACCGAGTCGATGAGTCGCCGCATCCACAGCCAGCCGATCGTGTCGAGCACGATTCCGGCGACGAACGCCGCCCGCCCGATGGCGGAGGTGGCGACGACCGCCGCCACCGACGGGTCGGCGAGGGCCATCACCAACAAGAACGCGGGTGGCGAGATCGTGAGCACGACGGCGGACATCCGCGCCTGGGACGACAGCGCCCGGATCTCCCGGTGAAGCTCGATCCGCTCCCGCAGGCTCCCCGCCGCCCGGTCGAGGGATGCGGCCATCGCCCCGCCGGTGGACGCACCGGTACTGAGCACGGCTCGGACCAGATCGGCATCAGGGTGGGCGAGCTCGGCGGCCCATCGATCGATCGCCTCGACCACACTCGTCCCCGCGTCGATCCGGTCGACGGCCGCCCGCAGCCCGGACCCGGCGATCGATCGATCCTCGGCGACCACCGTCACGGCGTGGAGAAGGGTGTCGCCGGCCCGCAGCTCACGGGCCAGCGCGTGCAACACCAGAGGGAGCCGCTCGATCTGACTTCGTCGGTCCCGTTGGTGCGCCGAACCGGACCCGCCCACCGGCCACCTCATGATCCGATGTCGACCGAGTCGACTTCTGCCGGGCCGACGACTCTCGCGATGTCGACGACCTGCCGGGCGACCCCGTCGGTGCGGGCGACCTGGACCACCACGTCGATGGCGGCCGCGAGTTGATCGGCGATGACAGCGGACGGGACGGTGGTGCCGGCGGCGGACACCAGTGTGGCCAGACGCCGCAACGCATCGACCGGTGAGTTGGCATGGACCGTCGACATGCCCCCGCGGTGGCCGGTGTTGAGGGCCTGCATCAGGTCGAACGCCTCGGGGCCACGCACCTCGCCGAGGATCAACCGGTCCGGTCGCATCCGCAGGGCGGTCCGTACGAGATCGCGCACGTCGACCCGGCCGACTCCCTCCGTTCCCGGCGGACGGCACTCGAGGCGGACGACATGCGGCAGCGGAAGGTCGAGCTCCGCCGCGTCCTCGACGGTCACGACCCGGCATCGGGACGGGAGGCGACCCGCCATCGCGTTGAGCAGGGAGGTCTTGCCCGAGCCGGTCCCTCCGCTGACGACGATCGTCGCGCCACGCGCCACCAACGCGGCGAGCGTCGCCACGACGGTGGGCGACCCGAACGCGTCGAGACCCGGCCGTTGGAGAGTGAACCGACGAATCGTCACGTAGGGGCCGTCGAGCGCGACCGGCCGGCCCACGATGTTGACCCGGCTGCCATCGCCGAGCCGACCGTCGACCCAGGGCCGGAGCGGATCCACCTGACGACCGATCGGCGCGACGATTCGTTCGACGAGCAACTCCACGGCGGCGCGATCGAGATCGATCCCCGCAGGCTCGATCACTCCGTGGCGCTCGACCCACACCGGACCGGGACCGTTGATCATGATCTCGCTCACGTCGGCGTCCTCGAAGAGGTGCTCGATGGGCCCGAGACCCGCGAACCTCGCCGCGACCTGACGACCGACGTGTTCGCGCTCCGTCGATGTCAACAACGGGGCCCGGCCCGCGACGAGCCGGGCGATGTCGGCCAGCCCGCCGCCGGCGTCGACCAGCTGACGGTGCACATCGGCCACGAGGTCGACGTCGGTCATGACACGGCTCCGGAGGTGGTCGCCGGGATCAGCGCGCGAAGCCGACGCAGCGAACGGGGCATCCGGTGGGCCAACAGGCCGGCGTCGACCGCCCGGGCGACGGCCGGATCCCACGGCAGCGCCACCGCCACGTCGCCGATGGCCGCCACGACATCGCGACGGGTCAGCGCCCGTCCGGCTTCCTCGATCAGCACGATCCGATCACCGGCGACCGGGCCCGCGGATGGGGATCCGGCGATGCCGGGGAGGCCCGTGGTGAGCCGGCGCAGCGCCAGATAGCACGACCGAACGACGGTGACGGTGGTGGACGACGCGGGCCACCATCGCCCGTCGTCGACCCCGGAGCCGGCGTCGACGACGACAGACGTGCCGCTCCCGGCGAACAGCGCGGCCGCGAGCTCGAGGCGTTCGGCCCGACATCCCTCCCGGGCCGAACCACCCCGCGGAAGCGCGTGAAGGCGATCGACGACCGGAACCTCGAGCGAACGGAGCGCGTCGATCGGCACGTCGTCGGGCGCCGACAACCAGTCGGTCAACCCCTGGCGCTCGGCCGGCGGCACACCCAGGATCGCCGGATGATCGCCGGCCAGGTCGACCAGCAGACAGTCGTCGCCCGCGGCCGCGACCTGCAGCGCCAGGGCAACCGCGACGACGGAAGTACCCGAGCCGCCCTTCGGCGACCAACACACAGTGAGCACAGCGACTCCCGGAACTCGAATGGTTCGACGGGGGAAGTCGCGAAACCGACCCTACGGGGAAGCGCCGACAGTCCCAACATCACCACGAGACCTCGTCGACCGGGACGCACCGGCGCCGGTCCGTAGGCTGTCGCCATGGCGAGCACCACCTCCGAACCGGTCGAAGCCGCCTTCTTCGACCTCGACAAGACCGTCATCGCGAAGGCCGCGATGCTCGCGTTCGGGCCCCGACTCCAGCAGGCCGGCCTGCTCAATCGTTGGCTGGTCGTGCGGGCCCTGTGGGGCCAGATCGTGTTTCGCTACCTCGGTGCCGACGAGGGACGGATGCAGAAGATGCGAGAGACCGCGCTGCGGATCGCGGTCGGCTGGGAAAAGGAACGCATCTCCGCGCTGGTCGACAATGCCCTCACCGAGGTCATCGACCCACTGGTCTACGCGGAAGCGCTCGAGCTCATGGAGTCGCATCGAGACGCAGGCCGCCGTGTGTACCTCGTGTCGGCCTCACCCGAGGAGATCGTGCTGCCGCTCGCCCGTCACCTCGGTGTCGACGATGCCATCGCCACGCGGGCCCGGATCGACTCCGACGGTCGCTACACCGGCGAGGTCGAGTTCTACTCGGCCGGAGTGCACAAGGTCGAGGCGATCGAAGCAGAGGCCGCGACCCACCGACTCGACCTCGACCACTCGTTCGCCTACTCCGATTCGATCACCGATCTCCCGATGCTCGAGGCCGTCGGGCATCCGGTTGCCGTGAACCCCGACCGCGCCCTCCTGAAGGAGGCCGAGGCCCGGGGCTGGGAGATCCGCACCTTCGAGAACCCCCGACCGTTGCGGGAGGGATCGATCGCTGCACCGAGACCCGCCGCGATCGGCGCCGGGGCGCTCGGAATGGGGCTGGTCGCGGGCGCGACCTTGTGGTGGCGCACCAGACGGTCGAAACCGACCCGCCGGTGGCCGTTCTGAACGATCCGCCGTTCAGACGTCTTTGACTTTGCGGGCCAACAGCGCGACCAGGACGGCCAGCACGGCCACCAGGAGCAGACGATTCTTCGACATGGGCGAGACGCTAGTCAGCGAACCGGCCACTTTCCCCGCGGCCGACCCCGCCCCCTGACAGCGACGCGACGCCGATAGGTTGCTCGGCGGAGGTGTCCGAGCGCCTGGTGGGCTCCCCCGCCTTCAAAGCGGGTGGGATGGGTGATCCCTGTCCGGCGGGTTCGATTCCCGGCCGCCTCCTCCATCTCGTGCAACGACGCGGGCCCGCGTCGGAGACTGGGGTCCGCCGGCTCGGGGACGCGACCCGGTCGACCGGGGCTCAGACGCTGAGGAGGTCGCGGGCGCCGGTGTCGCTCGACGGGTGGCGCAGCTTCGACATGGCCCGGGCCTCGATCTGACGGATCCGCTCACGGGTGAGGTTGAAGTGCTCGCCGACCTCTTCGAGGGTGCGGGGCTCGCCCCGGTCGAGCCCGAAGCGCAGCTTCAGGATCTCACGCTCGCGTTCGTCGAGGGGGGCCAGGAGTCGGGCGATCTCGTCGGGCAACAACGCGGTGGCCGCCACCTCGAAGGGGGAATCGGCGCCGCGATCCTCGACGACGTCGCCGAGCTCGGCGTCGCCGTCCTCACGAAGAGGCTCGGACAACGAGAGGGGCTCGGCCGCGAACCGCAGCGCCTCGGTGACCTTCTCCTCGGGCATCTCGACCTCGATCGCCAGCTCGGCGAGTGTGGCCGGGCGGCCGTACTTCAACTCGAGGCGGGCCCGGGCCTTCTGGAGACGAGCGAGGGTGTCGCCGGCGTGGACCGGGAGTCGGATGGTGCGGCCGGTGTTGGCGATGCCACGGGTGATCGCCTGGCGGATCCACCAGGTGGCGTAGGTGGAGAACTTGAAGCCCTTGCGCCAGTCGAACTTCTCGACGGCGTGCATCAACCCGAGGTTGCCCTCCTGGATGAGGTCGAGCAGGGGAAGCCCCGACGCCTGGTACTTCTTCGCGATCGACACGACGAGGCGGAGGTTCGACTGCACGAAGGTGCGTTCGGCGGCTTCTCCTTTTTGGATCGCGCGGCGCAGTTCCCGCTTCTTGGCCGGGGTGAGCTCACCTTCGGTGGTCTCGACCTCGGTGCGCGCTTCCGCGCCGCCTTCGATCTCCTGGGCGAGGCGAACCTCGTCCTCCTTCGTCAGAAGGGGGTACTGACCGATATCGGTGAGGTACAGCCGAACAAGGTCTTCTTCGTCCCGTTCGACTCGTTCCTTCGCCACAGAGTTGCCCTCTCGTCGCTACCGGCTCCGTGCATGCACGATACCCAGCGATCGTGGTTCCACCACCGACGACCTCCCGCGATGTATGGGGAGACGACGGACGCGGAGACGACGTCGGGATGACGATGGGTGGGGGAGATCGGTACTCGCAGATTCTCTGCCCCAGGATGATCGGCTCGTCCCGGGTCGATCATGAGGAAGAGTTGACGGACGACGCCCGGTTGAGTCGAAGGGCCCAGTTCCGGGCTCAACCGACGATTCTCGACGGAAGCAACCCACCCGCGGCCACGAGACGTGACTCCGCTTCGAGCACACGGGCGTTGACCGCCTCGACCGTCGGAATGTCGACGAGCAGGCGTCCGAGAAGAGCCTCACCGTCGTCGCGATCGCGGCGGATGTCGGCGAGGAGGAACCCGAGGACCCGGGCGAGCGCGGCATCACTGTGGGTCGCGACGGCCCGCTCGACGGCGACGCAGCGCGCGGCCACCCGGGCCAGCAACACTCGATGGGCGACCGCCAGTCGTTCGACCGAACCGGGTATGGCCCGGATCGCGTCGACCGCGCCGGCAACCTCCGGCTCGTGGGGTTCGGTCCGGGCCACTCCCTCGAGCAGGACCGAGTCGGGCAACAACTCGGCGAGGTCGCCGGCATGCCACCCGAGGTGACGCGACGCGGTGGCCATCGAGACGGCGATGTCGGGTCGGTCGGCTTCTCCGGCCCACTGACCGAACACCTCGAAGAGGCGGCCCGTCGCCCAGTGCAACTCACCCACGACCCGTGCGCCCTGCACGGCCGTCAAGCCCTGTTCCACCCATCCTCCTAGCCGATACCCACCGTCAGCAACCCGCGACGGACCGCCAGAACGCTAGCCGCGGTAGCGATTCACAACGGGTATCCGTCGGTCGCGTCCGAACGCCTTGGCGGTGATGCGGGCACCGAGCGGCGTCTGGCGTCGCTTGTACTCGGCGATGTCGACGAGACGACAGACCCGCTCCACGTCGTTTCGGTCGGCGATGTCCATCGCGAGGATCTCCGCCACGTTGTGGTCGTCCTCGACGTACGCGACGAGAATCGGGTCGAGCACGTCGTAGGGCGGCAACGACTCGTCGTCGCGCTGCCCGGGTCTCAGCTCGGCCGACGGCGCCTTGACGAGCACCGATTCCGGAATCGGCGGCGTGACGCCCTCGGCCCGGGCGACCTCGTTGCGCCACCGGCACAGGTCGTACACGACCAGCTTCCAGACGTCCTTGATCACGGCGTACGCACCCGCGGTGTCGCCGTAGAGAGTGGAGTAGCCGACGGCCGCCTCGGACTTGTTGCCGGTGGTCAAGACGAGCCAGCCGTGTTCGTTGGCCAGCGCCATGAGCAGGACACCGCGGATCCGGGACTGCACGTTCTGGTCGGTGAGGTCGCCGACGTCGATCCGGCCGTCGGCGACATGGGGAACGAGCATCTCGGTGAACGCGACGTGAGCCGGTTCGATCGGCACCGTCATGGTGTCGATCCCGAGGTTGGCGGCGAGCGCGTCGGCGTCGGCGATCGAGTGGTCGCTCGAGTAGCGCGACGGCATGAGCACCCCGTGGACGTTGGCCGGCCCGAGCGCGTCGGTCGCGATGGCGGCGACGAGAGACGAGTCGACACCGCCGGACATCCCGAGACAGATCTGTGAGAAACCCGACTTGTGGACATAGTCGCGGGTGCCGAGCACGAGCGCTTCCCACCGTTCGGCCAACGGGTCGAGCTCGGGCACCATCGGGGCCGGGATCCGGGACGGACGGCTCGCGGGCGCCGATGAGACCGTGATCGTGCGGTATCGGTCGATCGTGGGCCGCGCCGGCGGCAACTCGACGTCGAAGATCTCGACGGTCTCCCGAAACGCCCCGCATCGGGCCACGACCTCGGCGCCGTCACCGCGCGGCGCGGTGACGAACGACGCCCCGTCGAACACCAGCTCGTCCTGGCCACCCACGAGGTTCGTGTAGACGACCGGTATCCCGGTTTCCCGGACCCGATCCGCGATGACCTTCTCCCGTACCGCCTGCTTTCCCTCACGAAACGGCGAGCCGTTGACGTTGATGACGAGCCGGGCACCACCGGCGGCGAGTTGCGAGACGGGCCCGTGGGAGATCCACGAGTCCTCGCACAGGGTCATGCCGACGGGAACCCCCGCTACCTCGTAGAGGACCAACGCCTCGTTGCCGGGCCGGAAATGCCGCAGCTCGTCGAAGACGTCGTAGTTCGGGAGATGCCGTTTGTGGTAGGTGCCGAAGACACGGCCCTGGGCGCAGACCGCGAGCGCGTTCCACACGCCGTTGGCGAACTCGCCGCCGGCGACGTCGGGGAGCTCACGGCCCGGTTCGGAATCACCGTCGGCGAAGCCGATCACGACCGCGCAGCGTCGGGTCTGGGCGGCGAACTTCTCGAGCGCGGCCCGGCAATCGGCGACGAACCCGGGTTTGAGGACGAGGTCTTCGGGCGGGTACCCGGTGATCATCATCTCCGGCATGATCGCCACGTCGGCCCCGGCATCCTCGGCGTCCGACAGCGCGGTGAGGGCGAGCGCCGCGTTGCCGTCGAGGTCACCGACGGTGGGGTTGATCTGGCAGATGGCCACCCGCAGGTGGGTCACGGGGCCGTTCATCCCCCCATCGTACGGGTCGGTCAACCCTTGGCCGTCACCTCGAGGACGCGGCGACCGGGTGGGAAGGCGACGGAGCTGGGGTTGCTCGCGCGCTGACGGGCATGCGGGTGGCCCCGGACCTGCGCGAAGCTGCCGGGCATGGGTGCGCGTGAGACCGATGAGTGAGCGGGTGAACCGTCAGGTCGTGTTGACCCGACGGCCCGACGGACTGCTCACCGACGCCGACGTCGAGATCGTCGAGGCGCCCGTGGCGGATCTGGCCGAGGGCGAGATCCTCCTCGAGATGGTGTGGCTCCAGATGGATGCCGCCGTGCGGTCGTGGCTCGACGAGGGTGCGGGATACCTTCCCGCGGTCCGCATCGGTGAGACGGTCCGCAGCGGCGGGATGGGTCGCGTGGTCGAGAGCCGTCATCCCGACATCTCCGTGGGCCAGTGGTCGTCGGGTGGGCTTCCCGGCTGGCAGAGGTACGCGATCGCCGACGGCGACAGCCCGCTCGTGATGACGTTCCCCGCCGATCTCGACGCCCTCTTCCAGCTCGCGGTGATCTCGTCTCCCGCCGCGACGGCCTATTTCGGCCTCACCGATCTGGGCGAGGTCCGAGAAGGCGATGCGGTGTTGATCAGCGCGGCGGCGGGATCGGTCGGCTCCGTGGCCGTCCAGACCGCGGTGAACCTCGGCGCCGACGTGGTCGGCATCGCGGGGTCCGACGAGAAGTGCCGCTGGGTCGAGGAGTTGGGCGCCGACACCTGCCTCAACCGTCGCACCGACGATCTCGCGGTCCGCCTCAAGGAGCTGCGACCGGGCGGATTCGACATCTATTTCGACACTGTCGGCGGACCGATCCTCGACCTGGCCCTGCGCCGACTCGCCATCGGGGCCCGGGTCGTGATCGTCGGAGCGATCTCGATGTACAACGAGTCGGGTCGGCCGCCCGGGCCGTCGAACTATCTGAACCTGATCAACAAGCAGGCGAAGATGCTCGGCTTCCAGGGGCTCGCCTATGTCGACCGCTACCCGGAGGCGTGGGATCGCATGGGGCAGTGGAAGAACGAGGGAAGGCTCGTGTATCGCACCGATGTCAGCCACGGCCTCGAGACCTGTGTCGGTCAGCTCAACTCACTGTTCACCGGTACCAACATCGGCAAGGCGCTGGTCCAGGTCGGCGACGACCCCGGCCCCGGCCCGTACTGAGCCCTCCCGCCCCCCGGCTCGGCGTGGACCGGTGTGCGTCAGGCGAGCGCCGCGCAGATCGTCGACGTGAGCAGCTCCGACACGACATACGGATCGGCGTTGGCGTTGGGGCGACGATCCTCGATGTAGCCCTTGCCGTCCCTCGCGACCTGCCACGGAATGCGGATCGACGCACCCCGGTCGGAGACGCCGTAGCTGAACTGGTCGAAACGTTGCGTCTCGTGCGCACCGGTGAGACGGTCCTCGATCCCGGTGCCGTAGCCGGCGAGGTGCCGCGCCACCGCGTCTTCGGTGCCCATCGCCTCACAGGCCGCGATGATCGGGTCGTAGCTCTCGCGCATGGCCTTCGTCGAGAAGTTCGTGTGCATTCCCGCCCCGTTCCAGTCACCCTTCATGGGCTTGGCCTCGATGCTGACCTCCACCTCGAAGTCCTCGGCGAGCCGGTAGAGGAGGTAGCGGGCGACCCACAGATGGTCACCGACGGTGACGGTGTCGACCGGCCCGATCTGGAACTCCCACTGGCCGGGCATGACCTCGGCGTTGGTGCCCGAGATGGCCAGGCCGGCGTCGATGCACGCCTGCGTGTGGAGCTCGATGAGGTCGCGGCCATGGATCTTCAGCGCGCCGACCCCGCAGTAGTAGGGGCCCTGGGGTGCGGGGAAACCGTTGGGGGGGAAGCCGGCCGGCCATCCCGTCGACGGGTTGATGAGGGTGTACTCCTGTTCGAGACCGAAGATCGGTTCCTGGTCGGCGTACTTCTCGAGGGCAGCGGCCGCCGCGGCGCGGGTGTTGGTGGGATGCGGCGACAGGTCCTCGGTCAGCAGGGTCTCGCACAGCACGAGGATGTTGTCGCCCCCCCGGATCGGGTCGGGGCACTGGAAGACTGGATTGAGGACGACATCGGAGTTGTCGCCGGTGGCCTGGTTGGTGCTGGAGCCGTCGTACCCCCAGATGCCGGGGGTGGCGCCGTCGGCGAGGATCCTGGTCTTGCCGCGGATCTCGCGAGTCGGCTCGGAGCCGTCGATCCACATGTACTCAGCCTGGTAGGCCATTGGTGTCCCCTCTTTGAGGATGTCGTCGGAATGGCTCATTCTGGCGAGCCGGAAGCCAGCGTTCCAACGCGGCGTTTCCCGACGGTTGCCCGATTGTGAACGCCGTGTGAACGAAGCCCGGGGCGGGCGACGGCCACGTTTGGGTCTGCGAGAGTCCAGGGGCAAGCTGTAGGCGTCGCCCGACGCGGCGCGGCCGGGAGAGAACATGGAACGCGAGCAGGAATACGTACTGCGCACCGTCGAAGAGCGCGGCGTGCGGCTGATCCGCCTCTGGTTCACCGACGTGCTCGGCCAGCTCAAGTCGGTGGCGATCACGCCGGCCGAGCTCGACACCGCGTTCTCGGAGGGGGTGCAGTTCGACGGCACGGCCATCGACGGGTTCAGCCGCGTGCACGAGTCCGACGTGCTCGCCCGGCCCGACGCCACGTCGTTCGAGCTCCTCCCGTGGGCGAAGGAGGACGAACCGTCGGCCCGCATGTTCTGCGACATCTCGAACCTCGACGACACACCCTTCGCCGGCGACCCCCGCCAGGTGCTGCGCCGGAACCTCGACGAGGCCCGGACCCACGGCTACTCGTTCTTCGCCGCGCCCGAGGTCGAGTTCTTCTACTTCGCGTCGGGCGACCCGGCACTCGGCAAGCCGCAACCCCTCGACCACGCCTCCTACTTCGACCTCACGACCGCCGACGTGTCGAGCGACCTGCGCAAACGCACGATCCACATGCTCGAGGGCATGGGCATCCCGGTCGAGTACTCGTTTCACGAGGACAGCCCGAGCCAGCACGAGATCGACCTTCGGTACACCGAGGCGCTCGACGTCGCGGACAACATCATGACGCTACGGCTCGTCGTGAAGAAGATCGCGCTCGAACGCGGCACCTACGCGACGTTCATGCCGAAGCCGCTCAACGGTGTGCAGGGTTCGGGGATGCACACCCACCTGTCGCTGTTCAAAGACGGCGAGAACGCGTTCCACGACGGTGAGCATCCGTACGGCTGGTCGGCGACGGCCCGCCGGTTCACCGCCGGCGTGCTGCACCACGCCCGTGAGATCACCGCCGTCACCAACCAGCTGGTCAACAGCTACAAGCGGATCGCGGAGACGTCCGAGGCGCCACCGTACGTGGCGTGGGCCCGCAACAACCGGTCGGCGCTGGTGCGCGTCCCGATTCGTCGGGTCGGCAAGCCCGAATCGGCCCGCATCGAGTACCGGGCCCCGGATCCGGCGTGCAACCCGTATCTGGCGTTCTCGCTGCTGCTCGCCGCGGGAATGCGCGGCATCGCCGAGGGCTACGAGCTGCCCGAGGAGACGAACATCAACCTGTTCGATCTCGACGACGCCGCCCGCCACGACATGGGCATCGAACCGCTGCCCCGATCACTCGACGAGGCGCTCGACGTGATGGAGCGGTCCGATCTCGTGCGCAAGACCCTCGGTGATCACATCTTCGAGTGGTTCCTGCGCAACAAGCGGACCGAATGGTCCGAATACCAGTCGCAGGTCACGCCGTTCGAGCTGGAGCGCTACCTCCCGAGCTGGTGATGGAACCCCTTCTCGTCTTCCCCGAGCCGGTCGCCCCGGAGCTGGCCCAGGCGCTCGACATCGGCGGGTGGCCGTGGAAGGGCGCGGCCGACATCGACGCGGCGCGCCGCGACGAGCCGGCCGACGGCTGGGTGGGCGCCATCGTGATGGCGACCCACACGGTGGGGATGGGCGGTCCGGTCGGCCCGGCCGGTCTCGACGGTGCGCTGCGCTTTTGCCGGGCGATCCGCAACGGCGACATCAACGTCGACTCGGTGCTGCTCCTGGTGAACGGCGGGCAGCTCTCCGAGCTCGACCCCCGAGAGGACCTGTTCGACGACTTCTGCCTGCATCCGTTCCAGCCGATCGAGTTCGAGACGCGGCTCAAGCACCTTTTCCGCCGATCGGGTCGGGCCGAGGACATCGATCTGATCGAGTACGGCCCGCTCGCCATGAACCTCGAGACGTATCAGGCGGTGATCGACGGCAAGCCGTTGGACCTCACCTACATGGAGTACGAGCTCTTGAAGTTCCTCGCGGCCCATCCGGGCAAGGTCTTCACCCGCGAGACGTTGCTGAATCGGGTGTGGGGCTACGACTACTACGGTGGTGCCCGCACGGTCGACGTGCACGTGCGTCGTCTCCGGGCCAAGCTCGGCGAGGAGCACGCCGGGCTGATCCAGACGATCCGCTCGGTCGGCTACAGCTTCGGCCGGAGCCGGTGGGTGTGAGCTCGGCGTCTCGCCGGTTTCTCCGTCAGGCGTCGTGGACCCGGCAGAGTCCTTCGATGAGCGCCCGATAGTCGTCGTCGACCGTCGCCGCGCCGCTTCCGGTGTGTTGCAGCACGAGGAAGCCGTGGATCGCGCTGCGGGCGTTTCGGGCGTTGACCCCCGCCGTCGGCTCGGCGACGCCGCGGGCCCGGTAGAGGAGGGCGAACACCGAGTCGAGCTCGTCTCTGGCCGCGGCCATCGACTGTCCGGTCGACCGGACCTGGATGATGGCCGTGAAGTAGTCGGGGTTCTCCTCTGCGTACAGCCGGTAGGCCGCGGCGACGGCATGCAGCGCGTCGTCGCCGGCGGTTCCGATCGCCGCGTTGCGCACGGCATCGGTGAGGAGGCGGGTCGATTCGACCGCCACCGTCTCTCGGAGGCCGCCGAGCCCGTCGACGTGACGGTACAGCGCCGAGGGGCCGACCCCGAGCGCTTCGGCGACCGCGGAGAGGCTCAGGGCGTCGAAGCCGAGGCGGTCGACGACCGACATCGCCGAGGCGGTGACGGTGGCGACGTCGAGGCGGCGAGAATCTCCACGGGCGGCGGTGCGTCCAGCCATTCGTCGACCCTACCCGCTGGTGTTGACTCGTGACCACAAATGTGATTCTTTCTGGAATAGTGAAAGGTATTCACTCGTTGTGAAAGGCAACCCTCGATCAAAGGAGTTCACAATGCTGTTCCAAAACGATCCCTTCCGCGAGGTCGATGCCCTCTTCAACCGGCTCGGCGCCAGGGCCGCCGGCGGACATCCCATGCCGATGGATGCCTACCGTCGGGGCGGTGACGTCTGGGTCCATGTCGACCTTCCCGGCGTCTCCCCGGAGAGCCTCGACATCAACGTCGAGCGCAACGTCTTGACCCTCTCCGCCGAGCGGAACTGGCACGTCGAAGACGACGACCGCATGTATCTCGCGGAACGCCCCCGTGGCAGCTTCCGACGTCAGGTCCATCTCGGTGACGGACTCGACGCCGACGGCATCGAAGCCAACCTGAGTGATGGCGTGCTGACCCTGCGAATCCCCGTGGCCGAACGAGCCAAGCCCCGCAAGATCAGCATCGGCTCGGGCGCCGCAACGGCGATCGAGGCGGAGTCCACGCCCGCCTGAGCCAACCCCGTCGATGCCGCGACGCGGCGGCCGGTCGACCCGGCCGCCGTGTGGGGCCCTCAAGTTCACGACCCCGACCACCGAGAGAGGACCATGAGTCCTTTCCCGGTGTCAGCGCGCCTTCGAGGCGCGGCCATCGTGGCCGCGATGACCGGCGGTCTCACCATCGGAGCGTCACCCGCGTCCGGAGCAGCCGGTTTCGGTGATGTCGGCCCGACCGCCTTCTACACCGAAGCCGTCCAGTGGATGGTCGACAACGACATCACCACCGGGACCGCGCCGGGATGCTTCTCCCCCGGCGACACGGTCACCCGCGGCCAAGCCGCGGCGTTCATGTGGCGGATGGAGGGCCGACCGGCTGCGGCCGGCCACTCGTTCGACGACATCTCCGCCTCGTGGCAGGACGACGCGGTCTCGTGGATGGCCGCCAACGACATCACCACGGGGACGACCCCGACCACCTACTCGCCCGACGAGCCCCTCACCCGCGGGCAGCTCGCCGCGTTGTTGTGGCGCCTCGCCGACAACCCTGCCGCGTCCGCTCATCCGTTCGTCGACGTCATCGCCCCCTGGCAGCAGGGCGCCGTCTCGTGGATGGCGACCACGGGAATCACCACCGGCACGTCGGCCACCACCTTCTCCCCCGACGCCCCCGTCACCCGGGGCCAACTCGCTGCCTTCTTCTGGCGCTACAAGGGGGAGCCGACGGTGGACGTCGACAACTCGTCGCTGCCGTGCGGGAACCAGCCGGGACCGAGCGGGCCGGTCGACGACGAGTTCGACGCCGGACCGACCGACCTCCTCGCGGGAGATCCCTCGGTGTGGCAGGTCCACAACGGCGGAACCGCCGACCGCATCGACATCGACTCGTCGGCCGCCGGAGCCCTCGTCATCGTGCCCCGCGACTTCGACAACAACGGATGGTACGCGACGAGCGAGGGGCCCTTCGCCTACCAGAACGTCCGCGGCGACTTCGCCGCCGCGATCCGCCTGAAGGTGGTGTCGATCGACGACCCGACGGGTGACACCGCACCGGGCAACGGCTACAACTCCGGCGGCTTCGTGCTGCGCGACGGCGACCAGCCCAACGACTGGGTCATGTTCAACATCGGGGGGCAGACCGACGCGAGCGGATTCGCCCGCGAGGTCAAGACCACCGTCGACGGATCGTCGGTCCTGCAACTCCAACCCATCGCCACGACGACGTACCGACTGTTGATCTGCCGAGTCGGCTCGGAGATCCGGTACTTCACCGGAGCCCCCGACACGGCAACCTGGACCATGGACCAGATCACCCACAGTCGTCCCGACTTCGGCGCCGAGCTGCAAGTCGGGATCGTGGCCAACGCCTGGGAGAGCGACCCTCGACCATGGGTCGAGGTCGACCGCATCCACTTCGGACGACCGACGTCGATCGCCGACTGCACGGCATCCATCGACCCCGTCTGAGCGTCGACCATCCGCCATCGCCGAACGGAACCGGGACCTGGCGAGCCGGCCGGTGACGAGCGGATTCTCGCCTGAAGTAGGGTCGGTCCGGGAGGCGGTCGCATGGACGACGAGCTCAGCGGACACCATGTCATCGTCGTCGGCGCGGCCCGCGGGATCGGCCGGCGCTGCGCCCACGCGCTGGCTGCGGCAGGAGCCGTCGTCACCGTCGCCGACCTCGACGGTGAGCTGGCCGCGGCCGCCGCGGCCGAGATCTCCGCGGTGGGCGCCACCGCCCGTTCGGCGGTCGTCGACATCGTCGATCCGGCCCAATGCGCGGGTCTCGTGGCCGACGCCGCTGACGCCGGACCGTTCCCGGATCTGCTCGTGAACTGTGCCGTGCTCTACCGGGAGTCTCCGGCACTCGAGCAGGACCCGGACGAATGGGCACAGGTGGTCCATGTGGGCCTCGACGGCGCCTTCTTCTTGTCCCAGGCGTTCGCCCGGGCCCTGACGACCGCCGGTGTCGAGGGTCGGATCGTGCATCTCAGCAGCGTCTCGTCGACCCACCCGATGCACGGCAAGGCCGCCTATGGAGCCGCGAAGGCAGGGCTCGACGCGATGACGAGAGCCCTCGCCCTCGAATGGGGCCCCCACGGGATCTGTGTCAACGCGGTCGCGCCGAGCCACGTCGCGACCGAAGCCATCGAGCAACTCGGCACCTCCGGGCTCCTCCCGCTCGACCGGATCGCCGAACGGATACCCCTCGGCCGTCTCGCCCAGCCCGACGAGATCGCCGACGCCGTGGTGTTCCTCTCGTCGGATCGGGCCCGGTTCATCACGGGTCAGGTGCTGGGCGTCGACGGCGGCTACTCGGCCAACGGCGACTGGGCCCCGGCGCCACGATGAGCATCGGGCTCGGCTGCCAGATCGTTCCGGCCATGCCGGTCGCCGAGATCGTCGACACGGTCCGCGTGGCCGAGGAGCTCGGCTACGAGTACTGCATGGTCGCCGACGAGGGGCTCATGCAGGACGTCTTCGTGTGCCTCGGCGCGGCCGCCGGCACCACGGAATCGATTCGGCTCGGTGTCGTCACCAACGGATACACCCGTCATCCGGCCGCCACCGCGGCCGCGTTGGCGACGGTCAACGAGCTGAGCCACGGCCGGGCGTTCGTCACCCTGGTGGCCGGCGGCACGATGGTCCTTCAGCCGATGGGGATCGAACGCGTCGCGCCACGGGCGGTGCTCGCCGACACGATCGAGATCCTCCGTTCGCTGTGGCGGGGTGAACCAGTCGAATGGGAGGGACGCCGCCTGCGACTCGACGGGGCGCAGCTGAGCCACGGCCCACAGTCGATCCCGATCTGGGTCGCAGCCCGCGGTGAACGCATCCTCGAGCTCGCGGGGCGCGAGGCGGACGGTCTCGTGCTGATGGCCAAGGCCGATCTCGGCGACGCGATCGAGATCGCCACCCGAGCCGGGAGAGACCTGACCCACATGTACCTCGACCGGTTGGCCTTCACGCCGGAGATGATCGAGGAGGCCCGGAGCCTCTACGCCTACGCGATTCTCGACAGCCCGCCCCGCGTGCTGAGCAACCTCGGAATCGACGATGCCACCATCGCCGCGATGCGCGCCGCGTTCGAGCGGGGCGGCGCCGCCGCGTTGGCGCCGTTGGTGAGCGACGAGATGGTCGGGGCATACCAGATCGCCGGTTCACCCGCGCAGTGCCGATCACAGCTCGAGGAGATGATCACCCGACACGCCCTCGACGGATTCTTCATCAACATCATCGCACCGGGACTCGACGGCAACCGGAGGCTGTTGCGCGATGTCGCCGAGATCGTCCGGGGAGCGGCCCCGCCGGGATCCCACCATCGCGACTAGGCCGGTGGGGTCATCATGCAGATCAACTCCAGGGGTTCGTCGCCGACGGAGTCGACCGTCTCGAGGCGACTGCTGGGGAAGTGGATCGAATCGCCGACGCGAAGCTCGTAGGGCTCGTGGTCGGTCAGCTGGATCTCCATCGCGCCGGCGACCACGTACATCCACTCTTCGCGGGCCCGTTCGATTCGGACCGCTTCGTACTTCTCGCCGACCGCCAACACCCGCGAGAACGGCAACATCTGCCAGTTCGGGAAGTTGGTGAGCAACTCCACCCGAACGTCGGTTGATCCGAGCGCGTGCGTGGGGCGTTGCGACGCGCGGACCACCGGATCGCGTTCGTCGGAGGAGAGGAACTCGTAGATCGGCGTACGGAGCGCGCCCGCGAGACGTTCGAGAGAGTTGAGCGACGGCGAGACCTGGTCGTTCTCCAACTGCGACAGGAAACCGACGCTGAGGTCGGTCAGCTCGGCGACCTCTCGTTGACTCATCTGGAGTTCGGTTCGGCGCCGTTTGAGCTGCTTGCCGACCTTCATGGTTCCTCCCGGTGAACGGTGCCCCGCCCGTCGATCGATCGGTCCCACGGGTCGAACGGGGGCTCGATCGTGATCGGGGAGAAGTCGATGCTGCGATCCGACGACACGAGCGCCGCGATCAGGCCACCGACGCCGGCCGGTCGCATCATCTCGGCCCGCACCTCGGGCGGCGCCTTCCCATCCCAGAGCTCGGTGTCGATCTGGGCGGGCGCCACGGTGATCACCCGTACCCCGTGGGGGCGCCCCTCGACCCGGAGCACCTCGCCGAAGGCGCGCACCGCGCCCTTCGACGCGGCGTAGGCGCTGTTGCCGGGGAACCCTCTCTCCGCGGCAACGCTGCTGACGAGCACGACCTGTCCTGCCTCGGCGCACAGCTGCGGCCACGCCGAGCGGCTGAGCGCGACCACCGCCGTCAGGTTCACATCGATGACGCGTTGCCAGAACTCGTCGTCGGTCGCCGAGAGAGGCCGCTTCTCGAAGATTCCCGCCGCGTGCACGACGATGTCGAGTCGGGCGAATCGGTCGACCGCGGCGGCAACGACACGATCGGGGGTGCCGGGCTCGGTGAGATCCGCGGCCACGGGCAGACCGGGGGTGGCGAGGGATTCCGACACCTCACGCAGGCGGCTCTCCCGACGCCCGGTCACGACGGCGTGCACGCCCATGCGGGCCAGCGCCACCGCCGTCTCCGCGCCGACGCCGGAGCCGCCGCCGGTGATGATCGCGACCTTTCCGGCCAGCGAGGGTTCCGTCATCCGAAGAACGACTCCTCGAGAACCGTGTGGTTGACGGAGCCGGCGCTGAACGTGTTGCCGGTGGTCACGTTGTTGAGGTGCACCTCGGCGGGAGAGTGCAACTCGATCGGGATCTCGTAGAAGTCGCGACCGGCGTCGTCGTAGATCTCGATGAACGGGCGTCCGTAGACATCGCAGGCCGACGAGATCACCTTTGACACGAGCCGACGACACTCGTCATCGGTGCTTTCGACGGCGATGTTCGCGATCCCCCCGTAGAGGAGGCTGTCGTTGATGCGCCCCATCGAGATCATGTCGTCGTCGACGAGCGGCGGGATCACCCCGAAGCCGTAGGCATGTCGGAGACCCCGAAGATCCATGCCCTCCTCGGCGAGACGGTGGAGCGTCTGTTCGACGATGCGGGCGGCAACCTGCACGGCACAGACGAGGCTGCGATTCGGGGCGATGAGGACATAGAGGTCGTCGGCCTCGACATGACATGACGACGCGATCAGGTCGCACATCTCCGACGAGATCGGCTCGGACGCCTGAATCGCGACAACCGCCTCGTGGTGATCGTCGCGATAGTCGGTCCAGTCGAAGTAGTGATCGAGCGACACCCGGTTCAACGCCCGGCCGGGACCAGCGAGGATGGCCGCGTGCTCCTTGCCCGGCGACTCGAGCCGCCAACCCGCGATCTGGGACGCGACGCAGCCCTCGATCGGATGATCGATCATGACCCGCACGGCGCTGAGCATCCGTCCGGCGACCTCGAACGGCTCATAGCTCACCTCGCCGAGCCCGCCGATGGTGACGAGGGTGTACAAGCGGGCTGCCCGCCAGCCACCCTTGGCCACGAGTCCCATGTCGATGACGGTGGCACCGTTCGCGAGGGTCTCGACGGTGACACCGAGGGCGTCGGCATCCTCGAGGATCACGCGGACGGTCTTCATCGCCTCACGGTTGATGCTGATGTTCATGCGGGGCCTGCTTCCCTAGCGCCGAGACCGGCATCGACCGGGACGATCGCGCCGTTCAGATAGCTCGCGTCGGGCGACGCCACGAACAAGATCGCGGACATGACCTCCTCCGGCCGACCGAAGCGACCGCCGGGGATGTGGCGCTGGATCGCCGCCTGCAACTCGGGATCGGGCATGCCGCCCAGGAGTGCCTCGGTCGCGACGAGACCCGGCGCGACCGCGTTGACCCTGATGCCATGCGGAGCGAGGTCGAGGGCCATCGCGCGGGTCAGCCCCTCGATCGCTCCCTTCGACGCGATGTACGCGGTGCGGTTGGCGACGGCGAGCCTGGCGAGAATCGAGCTGAGGTGCACGATGGCGCCGCGTTCGCCCCGCTCGACCATGTCGGCCGCGACCCGCCGGCTCAGCTGGAAGACGCCCCGAACATTGGCTCTCCACACCGCCTCGAAATCGTCGAGGCTCAGCTCGAGAAACGGACTGCGTTCCATCATCGCGGCGTTGTTCACCAGGATCGACACCGGGCCGAGGGTCTCTCGTACCTTGTCGGCGAGCTGTTCGACATCGGCGATGACACCGACATCGGCCCGAAAGACGGCGGCGCTTCCTCCCGCGGCCTCGATCGTGGCGAGCGTGTCGCGCGCGCCGGCGGCGTCGGCTCGATAGTTGATCGCGACCCGAGCGCCTTCCTCGGCGAACGCGATCGCGGTCGCGGCACCGATTCCTCGCGACGCACCGGTGACGAGCACGGTCCGATCCACGAATCGTCTCATCCGGATCTCCCCGGGTCGTCTCGAAGCGCCGGCGCGTCGCCCAGCGCCGAGTCGACGGCCATCAGGAACCGGGCTGCGCTCGCGCCGTCGATGAACCGGTGATCGAAACTGAGGCCGCAGCGACACACCGGTCGGGCAACCGGCCGGCCGGCATCGTCGGGCACGAAGCGGGCTTGCACTCGACCGACGAGGAGAATCGCCGCCTGCGGATGGGGCGGAATGGCGAAGCCGCCGTCGATGCCGAACATTCCGAGATTCGAGACGGTGAACGTGCCGCCCTCGACGTCGGCAAACGTGAGGTCGCCGTCGCGGGCCTTGGCTGCCGCGGCCGACGCGGCCGCGGCCAACTCGTCGAACGACAACCGATTCGCTCCGTGGACGATCGGTACGACGAGCCCCTCGGACACGGAGACGGCGATGCCCAAGTTGACCGCTTCGGGCACCACCACCGAGCCGTCCTCGAGTCGACCGTTCAGCATCGGATGGTCGACGAGGCTCCGAGCGACCGCGGCCAGCAGATAGGTGTTGATCGAGGATCGCTCGGTGGCGGTGGCCCGGTCGCGCTCGACCGACGTCATGTCGATCTCCCGGACGACTTGGCTCAGGGCGGCCGTGGTCACGGCCTTCGTCATCGTCTTGGCCATCGCCCGTTGCAGCCGCGTGGGGCGAGAGGTCGTCTCGGTGGTGTCGGGCATGGAGATCAAACCCCCCGGATCCGGGTGGCCTCCGCCTCGTCGGCGGCGATGACCGCCAGCACCGTTCCGACGTCGACCGTCTCGTCCTCGGCCACCACGACGCTCGCAACGACGCCGGCGCACGGCGCCAGGAGCTCGTTCTCCACCTTCTCCGTCTCGACCTCGGCCAACAGGTCGCCCTCGGCGACGGTGTCGCCCTCGCGCACGTGCCAGGCGACGACCGTGCCGTCCTCCATGGTGAGCCCCCATTTGGGCAGGATCACATCGGTACTCATCGAACAGCCTCCAGGGTGGTGCGAATCGCCGCGGTGACGTGGGCCGGTTGGGGCAGGATCTCGTGCTCCAGCGGCACGGAGAACGGGATCGGGGCGTCGAGCGCGTCGACCCGCCCCACCGGTGCCGCCAGGTCCGAGAAGCACTCTTCGTGGATCCGGGCGCTGAGCTCGGCGCCCAGCCCGCCGATCCGGGGTGCTTCGTTGGCGACGACCGCCCGGCCCGTCTTCGCTACCGATCGCAACACGGTGTCGGCGTCGTAGGGTCGGATCGTGCGCAGGTCGACGACCTCGACCGAGATGCCCTCTGCTTCGAGCTCTTCGGCCGCGGCGAGCGCCATCGCCACCATGCGCATGGTGGCGACGACGGTGATGTCGGTTCCCTCTCGGGCCACGACCGCGGTGCCGAGCGGGGTGGTGAAATGGCCTTCGGGGACCTCACCACGAGCCCGGTAGAGAGCCTTGTGTTCCAAGAAGAGCACGGGATCGTCGGATTCGATCGATGCCAACAACAGGCCCTTGGCGTCGGCGGGATTCGACGGCGCGACGATCACGATGCCGGGCACGTTGAGGAACCACCCCTCCACACTCTGAGAGTGATGGGGTCCGCCACCGAAGCCGCCGCCGCACGCCGTGCGAATCACGAGCGGCGCGGTGAATTGGCCGTCGAACATGTAGTGGAGCTTGGCCGCGTTGTTGACGATCTGGTCGTAGCACTCGCCCAGGAAGTCGGCGAACATGATCTCGGCCACCGGACGCATGCCGACCACCGCCGCACCCACACACGTGCCCACGATCGCCGCTTCGGACAGGGGGGTGTCGCGCACCCGGTCGGCGCCGTACTTGGCCCAGAGGTCTCTGGTGACGGCGAAGTCGCCACCCATCTCGCCGATGTCCTCGCCGATCAGGAACATCTCCGGGAATCGTTCGAGGCCGATGTCCAACGCGTCGTTGAGGGCCTTCGTGAAAGAGGTCCTGCTCATCGGCCGGCCACCTCCCAGCCGACGTACACATCGGCCGTGGCCTTGGCGAGGTCGGGCGGAGGGCTTTTTTTCGCGAAGGCGATCCATTCCTCGATCCGGGCCCGCTGGGCCGACTCGATGGCCTCGCGCGCCGCGGCGTCGACCCCCATCGACTCCAGGACCTCGTCGGCCATGAGGATCGGGTCGTGCTCCTCGCGCCAGTACTTCACCTCTTCGGCCGGGCGGAACTCCCCGGCGAAGATCCCCTGCCATCGCCAGGTCTTGAGCTCGAGGAAGTACGGGCCCTCGCCGGCGCGGATGTGGGCGACGGCGTCGCCGACCGCACGATGGGACTCGACGATGTCGTTGCCGTCGACCTGCCGACACTCGAAGCCGTACCCCTTCGCCAGATCGATGATGTCGGCCGACGCGTGCCCGTCGCCGACCGGCATCGAGATGGCATAGCCGTTGTTCACACAGGCGTAGAGGACGGGGAGCTTCCAGATGGCCGCCATGTTGAGGCTCTCGTGGAACTCGCCGCGCCCGACGGTGCCGTCGCCGATGATCGCGCACGCGACCTTGGGTTCGCCGCGGAGCTGCGCGGCGAGGGCGACGCCGAGCACCGTGGCCATGTAGGACCCTTCGACCGCGTTGTCGCCATAGTTCCCGACCGTCGGATCCGCGGAGTGGAGGCTGCCGCCCTTGCCGCCACAGACGCCGGTGGATCGGCCGAAGAGCTCGGCCATGATGCGTTCGCCGTCGCCGCGGTGGCGGTGCTGCGCCAATGCGTTGATCCCGTGGCAGCGATGATCCGGAAAGAAGCAGTCGGTCGCGTCGAGGTGGGCGGCCAGTGCCGCCTGGGTCGCCTCCTGTCCCAGCCCGGTGTGCAGCATTCCCGGCACGTTGCCCTGCTCGAACTCACGCTCGAGGCCCTGCTCGAAGGCCCGAATCAGCCACATGTCGTCGTACAACCCGAGGAGCGTGTCGCGTTCCATGGCCGGAACCTACTCCCAGGGCTTAGGTGTGAGCAAATAAATCTTTGCTGAACAAAAATCCCGGGGGGCGTCGAAACGGCCCTCCGGCGGTGTTTGCCGGCGGAGATGCACACGGCACCGAACATCTGACAGACTCAACCCCGGTTCTGAGTCACCCGGCCCGAAAGGCACACCCTGTGAGCGCTGACGATCCCAAGGCAGAGGCGTCGGCCTCGCTCTCGTTTTCCGGCGTGCAGATGACATATCCCGACGGCACCGTCGCGCTCGAGGACATCTCCTTCGATGTGAAGCCGGGAGAGTTCGTGACCGTCGTCGGGCCGTCCGGTTGCGGCAAGTCCACCCTCTTGAAGATCGCGTCGGGGTTGCTGCCGGAGACCGCCGGTTCGGTCTCGGTCGACCGCGATCGCCTCGGCTACGTGTTCCAGGACGCGACCCTCCTGCCGTGGCGCACCGTCGCGAGGAACGTGGAGCTCTTGTGCGAGCTCCACGGCATCGACAAGGAGGAGCGGGCGCGGCGAGCCCAAGCCGCCATCGACCTCGTCGGACTGACCGGATTCGAAAAGCACCACCCCCGACGCCTCTCGGGTGGCATGAGGATGCGAACGTCGGTTGCCCGGTCGTTGACCCTCAACCCGACCGTCTTCTTGTTCGACGAACCATTCGGCGCGCTCGACGAGATCTCCCGCGAGCGGCTCAACGACGAGGTCATCCGGCTCTTCGAGAGCGAAGGGTTCGCCGGCCTCTTCATCACCCACTCGCTGTACGAGGCGGTGTTCCTCTCCACCCGGGTGCTGGTGATGTCGCCGCGCCCCGGCCGGATCGTCGCCGAGTTCCACGTGCCCTTCGAGTACCCCCGCGCCCCCGAACTTCGCTTCACGCCGGAGTTCGCGAAGCTGAGCGGAGAGGTCTCGGCCGCGCTCCGCGGCGGCTACGAGGACTGACCCGCGTGTCGGAGAATCGCGGGTCGACCGCAGGATGCACCAGCCACGGCCGACCTACTAGGGTCACGCCGTGACCTCGCAGAGTGCCGTCGAATCCACCGGAGGGGTGGGGCAATCCGCTCGAGCGCTCGCTCGCGTGATCGTGCCGCCGGTGGTCGTCCTCGGAGGCGTGATCGGCGTCTGGTACTTCATGAGCTACCGCGGACTGAGCGACAGCCAGCGGTTCATCCTGCCGCCACCCCACGAGGTCTTCTCCGACGGCATGCTCACCTGGAAACCCCTGAAGGAGATCCTCGAAGGCCTGTGGGCGACGACCGTCGTGGTGGTCGTCGGTCTCATCATCTCGATCATCGTCGGAATGGCGATCGCCATCCTCATGAGCCGGGCCCGCTGGATCGAGCGCACGATCTTCCCCTACGCGGTCGCGCTCCAGACGATCCCGATCATCGCGATCACACCGATCATCGGCCTGTGGCTCGGCTTCGCCTTCAACGCCCGGGTCCTCGTGACGGTGATCATCTCGATCTTCCCGGTCATCACCAACACCTTGTTCGGACTCCAGGCCGCCGATCGCAACCTCCACGAGCTGTTCACCCTCCACAAGGCATCGTCCAACACCCGGCTGTGGAAGCTCGAGTTGCCGGCGGCCCAGCCGGCCATCTTCACCGGGTTTCGCATCGCGGCCGGGTTGGCCGTGACGGGCGCCATCGTCGGCGAGTTCTTCTTTCGCGGCGGACAGGAAAAGGGCATCGGGCGGCTGATCAGCTTCTATCAGAACCGTCTCCAGATCGATCGCCTGATGTCCGCGATCGTCCTCAGTTCTCTTCTCGGTGTGGTGCTGTTCCTGATCGTCGGAGCGATCGGCGACCGGGCAACCAGACATTGGGCACCGGGAAGAAGACGATGAGCCGGTGACAACGGCCGCGTGATAAGAAATATCGGACATACACCTAGGAGGGGATCTGTGAAACTTCACTCGTGGAGACGTTTACTCATGGTTTTCGTCGCGCTGACGCTGTTCGCGGCGGCGTGCGGAAACGACAGCGACGACGGTGACGACGCCGGCGCCGACAACACCGAAGCGACCGAAACCGGCGCCGATGAGGGCGCCGACGAAGGCGCCGATGAAGGTGCCGATGAAGGCGGTGGTGCCGAGGCGGTCGGCAACTCACTCGTCGGCATCTGCCCCGATCCGCTGATCGTGCAGACCGACTGGTTCCCGGAGCCCGAGCACGGGTTCACCTACCAGTTGATCGGCCCCGACGGCACGCTCGACGCCGACAACGGCATCTACAGCGGCCCACTCGGCGACACCGGCATCACCATGGAGATCCGTGCGGGCGGGCCCTACGTGGGCTTCTCCCCCCCGAGCGCGCAGATCTACGCCGATGAGAACATCTTCATGGGCTACGCGAGCACCTCGGAGGCCATCCAGAACTCGGCGGCCCTGCCGCTGGTGGGTGTGATGACCTTCTTCGACGTCGGACCTCAGATCCTCATGTGGGATCCGGAGCAGTACAGCTTCGAGACCTTCGAGGACATCCGTGATTCCGACGCTTCCGTGCTCTACTTCGAGGGCGGCGCCTACATGGACTACTTCCTCGGCGAGGGCATCCTCAACGAGTCGCAGGTCGATGCGTCCTACGACGGCTCGCCGACCCGCTTCATCACCGAAGAGGGCATCGTCCAACAGGGCTTCGCCACCAACGAGCCCTGGCGGTACGAGAACGAGATCGAAGGTTGGCAAAAGCCCGTCGATTTCCTGCTCATCAACGATGCCGGATTCCCGAACTACCAGTCGGCGCTCTCGGTCAAGCCCGAGTCGCTCACCGAGGATCGGGAATGTCTCGAGGCGTTGATCCCGATGTTCCAGCAGGCCTCGGTCGACTATCTCAACGACCCGGAACCGATGAACATCCGGCTGAACGAGATCGTCACCGATCTCAACAGCTTCTGGACGTCGTCCGAGGAGAGCCACGCTGCGGGCACCGCGGCGATGTTGGACCTGGGCCTCGTCACCGATGGTGACAACGGCTACATCGGTGACTTCGACACCGAACGGGTGCAGCGGATGATCGACATCATGTTGCCGATCTACATCGAACGGGGCGACGACAACGTGAACCCCGATGTCACACCGGAGGACCTCTTCACCAACGAGTTCCTCGACACGAGCATCAGCCTCGGCCAGTAGTTCAAGGCTGTAGCGGTGGGGGAGGTCGCGGCGGCGACCTCCCCCGCTGTTCAACTCGACGGAGAAGGTACCCATGACGACTGAGGCGAGTTCCTCGGGCTCCCCGGATGTGAGCAGCGGCACCGTCGTCGGCCCGCCGCCGACGAAACGGGTCAGTTGGAGCTCCTTCGTCACGCTCGGCGTTCCGCCGCTCGTGTTCGCCGCGATCGTCACGGGGCTCTTCTATCTCCTGCGCGAGGTCGTGTCGGAGAAGCGCAAGATCCTCGTTCCTCAACCCCACACGGTCTTCACCCAGACCATCGGCGACAACGCCACCAGGGCGGAGCTCTTCGAGGCGTTCATCAACACCACCAAGGTCGCGTTCGTCGGCTTGGCGATCGCGATCACGTTGGGTGTCCTCTTCGCGGTCGTCATGAGCCAGGCCCGGCTCATGGAAGACGCGTTCTTCCCGTGGGCGGTCGTGATCCAGACCGTCCCGACGCTCGCGCTCGTCCCCCTCATCGGCGTGTGGTTCGGGTTCGGGTTCAAGAGTCGGGTGATCGTCGCGGTGCTGATCTCGCTGTTCCCGATCATCACCAACTCGTTGTTCGGGCTGAAGTCGGTTGATCGTGATCTCCACGATCTCTTCACTCTCCACGACGCCAGCCGGTTCACGCGCCTGTGGAAGCTGCAGTTCCCGGCGGCGATGCCGGCCACCTTCACCGGATTTCGCATCGCCGCGGGGCTCTCGGTGATCGGCGCGATCGTCGGCGAGTTCTTCTTCGGGCGGGGCGAGACCGGGCTCGGAAACCTCGTCAACAAGTATCGCGGCCTCGTTCAGATCGAGGAGTTGTATGCCACGATCATCATCTCGTCGGTTCTCGGCATCGCGGTCTTCTTCACGTTCGGCTGGTTGAGCCGTCTCGTCGTGGGTGCCTGGTACGAGTCGACCGGCAGCGAACGCTGAGCCGTCGCGCTCAACCCATCCACTGCCCACCGTTGACGTCGATCGTCGCGCCGGTGAGATAGCCGGTCGACGGATCGCACAGGAAGTGGACGATCGACGCGAGATCGTTCGGATCCCCCGGGGCCTCGCCGGGAATCGCCTCCAGGATGCGCCGCCGCAGGCCCGGGTCGAGCGCCGCCCACATCGGTGTGTCGTGAGGACCGGGGGCGACGGCGTTCACCTGGATGTTGTCCGACGCGTGTTCTCGCGCCAGGAAGCGGCTGAGGGTGACGAGGCCGCCCTTGCTCGCCGCGTAGGCCGGCCCCGACAGGGCGGAGCCGCCGAATCGGGCGTTGACCGAGGCGATGTTGACGATCTTCCCTCCGCCCGCGGCCCGCATCGCACCAACGACTTCTCGCGCGCACAGGTAGGCCCCGGTGAGGTTCACGTCGAGGATGCGACGCCAGGTGGTCGGATCCTCGTCCTCGATGCCACCGGCGCCGGTCATGCCGGCGTTGTTGACGAGCACCGTCGGGTGCCCGTGTTCGGCTCGGATCGTGGCGAACGCCGCGCCCACGGACCGCTCGTCGGCCACGTCACAGCCGATGGTGCCGTCGGCGTCAATCGCGTCGAGGCCGATGACCATGTCGCCGCCGGCTTCGAATCGCGCCCGGATGGCGGCGCCGATCGCCCCGCTCGATCCGGTGACCACGACGACTCGGGTCACGGCCGATCCATCATCTTCGGCGTGTCGGGGTCGGCGACCCACTCGGTCCACGAGCCGTCGTAGACGGCGACGTCGTCGAACCCGGCCACGGCATACGCGAGGGCGGTCCCGCAGGCACCGACACCACCCCGGCAGTACGCGATGACCCGTTCGGTCCGGTCGCCGCCGGCGGCCGAGATCCGGGCTCGTGCCTCGTGTTCGTCGGGCCACGTCCCGTCGGGTCCCATGAACTCGATGCCAGGGAGGACGACACTGTCGGGCAGGGCGCCGCCGTCTTCGGCCCGGGCACCCGCCATGCGCCCGTCGACGAGCTGCACGTCGGCGTCGATCGCGGCGCGCACATCGGACTTGGTCGCGTACAACGTGTCGTTGCGACGGGGCGTGAACACCGCGGGCGGACAGGTCGGGACGAGGTCGTCGACGGGGCGTCCCTCGGCGATCCACTTCGTGATCCCGCCGTCGAGCACCGCGACGCGGGTGTGTCCGTAGACCCGCAGTGACCACCACAGGCGGGCCGCGACCGTCACATGCTGGTCGTCGTACGCCACCACGAACGTGTCATCACCGATTCCCCGCTCGGCCATGGCCGCGGCGTACCGTCGCGCGTCGGCCAGCATCGACAGCCCCGGCTGATCGGGGTCGGCGATGTCGGTGTCCCACTGCACCCGCACCGCGCCGGGGATGTGGGCCCGGGCGTACTCCTCGGCCCCGTCGCGTGTGTCGAACGGCGGGAGATACCAGCGGCAATCGACCACCCGGACGGTCGGATCGTCGAGATGCTCGCCGAGCCACGCGGTCGAGACGAGGGGGCCGGGGTCCATGGGCCAGGACCGGGTCAGCCCGATCCGTAGGGATTCGAGTCGGCCAGCACCCGATGCTCGTTGGGCTCGCCGTCGTCGGTGACGTTGTCGAGGTCCCGGTCGCGCCCGATGAGGCCACCGAGAAGAGCCGCCAACCCGACCATGCTCATCAGGATCCCGACGGGCATCACGACGAGCAGGGCGACGAGAATGATGATCGCTCCGGCATCCATGTCCGACAGTCTGCCAGACCGGCCCCCGACCGGACGAACCGCCGGGGGCCGCGGGATCAGATGGTGGCGATGGCCTCGATCTCGATCCGGGCGCCGAGGGGGAGCGAGGCGACGGCCACCGCCGAGCGGGCCGGGCGATGATCGCCGAACTCCTCCATGTAGATCTCGTTCATCGCGCCGTAGTCGTCCATGTCGACGAGAAACACGGTGGTCTTCACCACGTCGGCCAGCGATGCGTTGGCCGACGACAGGACCGAACGCAAGTTGACGAACAGCTGGCGCAGTTCGGCCTCGAGACCGCCCGTGACGATGGCACCGTCGTTGATGCCGACCTGGCCGGCGGTGAAGAGGAGATCGCCGCCTCGGACGATCGGCGTGTAGGGCCCGACTGGTGTGCTCATGGAATGCTCCTCGATCAGATCCGGCGCCGGCGGCGCGTGGTGACAATCTAGGGGCGACACGCACCGAGCGCCCCGGCGCGGTCAGGAGCCGGTGGGCCACACGGGTGGGAATCCGCGGGAACGCCACACCGCGGCGGCGACCGCGGCGAAGACGGCGTCGCTGCCGTTGACCGGCTCGCCATCGTCGGACTCGATGGCGACGGAGATCGGGGGGGTGTCGATGGCTCGGAGCACACCGAACGAGCGAATGGTCAGATCGTGGATCTCGCCGTCGGCGTCGACACCGAGCGACTCACTGGTGACCCACGACAGCGCCATGTGGGCCGCCCCGATGCAGTAGGACCGCAGCACGGTCTCGTCGAGCACGGAACCGGCCCGTACCCGCACCGTGATCGAGCCGTCGTCGGCCACCGTCGCCGTCGCCGAACCGCCACCGGGGGAATCGATCCACCCGACCTCGTCACGCACCGCTGACAGCAGCACGACCGCTTCGACCCATCCCGCGCCCCGCAACGAGGCACTCGTCGGCGGCCCCGCCACGTCGACCTCCTCGACGACGAGGCCGGGCGCGACCGCGGCGATCGCCGTCGCGATGCCGGGCGTGCGAACCACCCTCACCACACCGGTTCCGTCGGCGTTGATCCCCGCGGCGATGGGCGGCCGCTTCGGGCCGCGCCGGACCGCATCCTCACGGGAGTACCGCACCCGCACCGGCCGCTGGTGCTCATCGGCGAGACGTCGAGCCACCGCGGCCACCTCGCGGTCGACCTTGGCGCCGAACGCTCCTCCGTTGGCGAGCGGCGACGCCGGTTCACCGCCGGGCCGGCACCACGACGCATCCGTCTCGAGATAGGCCGGGTCGACCCATGTCGTTCGCAACGTCCGGTCGTAGTCACCGGCCGGCAACTCCACCGGCGGGTCGAACGCCGCGGTGGTCCGCCGGCCCTGCACCTTGCCGGCCGATCGCATCGCCTCGGCCCGCGACTCGGCCACGACCCACTCGTCGCCCTCGCTCGACAGCACGGCCACCAGCGCATCGGACGGCGCGGCGTCGTCGGCGAAACCACCGCGGCCGAGGGCGATCTCGACTCCCACCTCGTGGGGAACACGTCCTTCGATCTCGGCGCGGCGGGCCGCGGCCGACGATGCCGGCACGGGCTCGGTTCCGAACGCGCCCCATGCATCGACGATCGACTGCCATCCGGTGCACCGGCACAGATGGGCCTGGAGCGCCGCCGCGGCAGCGGCGCGGTCGTCGGGCCGGGTGCCCTTGGCCCGCAGGCCCTCGAACCGGCAGATGATGCCGGGCGTGCAGAACCCACACTGACTGGCACCGGTCGCCGTGAACGCCGCCGCCCACGCCAGCGCGACCTCACCCGGCAACCCGTCCACCGTCGTGATCTCGCGGCCTCGCACCCGACGCACCGGGGTCACACACGACACCCGGGGGCGTCCGTCGACGAGGACCGTGCAACACCCGCATTGTCCCTGCGGGCTGCATCCGTCCTTGACGGCGCGCACGCCGGCGTCCTCTCGCAACACGTCGAGCAGGGTCGCGCCCTCGTCGGTGATCTCGATCGTCGCCCCGTCGACGATCACGTGCATCGGTTCGCTCACCGTGAGAACGTCAACGCGCGGCGCAACGCATCGAAGGTGTCGCGCGATGCCCGTTTGCTCACCGCCGCGTCGGCGACGAGCCCGGAGCCGTGGAACGTGCCGGGGTAGGCATGGAGCTCGGTGGAGACCCCGGCCTGCAGCAGCCGCGTCGCATACGCCAGTCCCTCGTCGCGCAACGGGTCGAACTCCATCACCGACACGAAGGCCGGTGGAAGCCCGGACAGGTCGGTGGCCCGAGCCGGCGCGGCGTAGGGCGACACGTCGGCGGAGCCGGGCAGATCGTCGTCGCCGAGATACCAGCTCCAGCTTCGGACGGCATTGGGTCGGTTCCACAACGGGGTGTCGACGAACTCCGTCATCGACACCGTGTCGAGCCGATCGTCGAGCTCGGGGATCTCCAGAAGCTGAAAACACAAGGTCGGCCCACCCCGGTCGCGGGCCATCAACGCGGTCGCGGCGGCGAGGCCGCCGCCCGCGCTCTGCCCGGCGATGGCGATCCGTTCGGGGTCGACGCCGAGGGACTCGGAGTTGGAGGCCAGCCACGAGAGCGCCGCGTAGCAATCTTCGACCGCTGCGGGGAACGCATGCTCCGGGGCGAGGCGATAGTCGACCGAGATCACGACGGCCGGGAGCTCGGCCGCGGCCCGATCGCAGAACGCATCCATCATCTCGAGGTCGCCCATGATGAATCCGCCGCCGTGGATCTCGAGCACAGCGGGGAGGGGCCGGGTCGATTCCCGTGGCCGGTAGACCCTGACTCGCACGTCGGGATCGCCGGCACGCCCCGGGATCTCCCGGTCGTCGCGGCTGACATCATCTCGTTGTTCCACCGCGAGACGTTGGGCGCCCATCGCCGCCCGCATCTCGTCCATGTTCGCCGCCGGGCCCCAATCGATCACACTCGGGAGCAGCTCGATGATCTCCGCGAGTTCGGGATCGAAGGCGTGTGGGGCCATCGGATGTGCGTCGCCGACCGGATCAGCTGAAGCTCTGACCGCACCCGCACGTGCTCTGGGCGTTGGGGTTGTCGATCGCGAACCCGGCGTCTTGCAGCCCGTCTTTGTAGTCGAGGGTCGCGCCCTCGAGCAGCTGGGCGGACGACGGGTCGACGACGACCTCGACTTCACCGTAGGAGGTGACGAGGTCGTCGTCGGCACGGTCGGTGTCGAAGAACATCTCGTAGGAGAAGCCCGAGCAGCCGCCGGGCCGAACCGCGACCCGCAGGGCCAAACCCTCTTCGCCGTCCGCGGTGATGAGCTGTCCGACCTTGGCAACTGCGTCATCGGTGAGAGTGATCATGTGGCGAGTGTAACGGCGCTCGTCCCGTCGAACCATCCCCACTCGTCCGGTCGGGGCGTTCTCGAACGTCGACACGTGGGTATCCTCGATCCCGTGGCCACTCCCGCGCCTCCGACCGCCGAGCACGTGATGGCGCTGCTGCGCGGCGTCGTCGACCCCGAGTTGGGCAGCGACATCGTCGAGTTGGGCATGGCGAAGGGTGCCACCGTCACCGACAACGGCGAGATCCATCTCGACATCGCGCTCACGACGAGCGGCTGCCCGCTGAGGGCCCAGATCCAAAAGGACATCCGTAGTCGGCTCACCAGTCTCCCCGGCGTCACGCGGGTCACGATCAGCTGGGGTGAGCTGTCCCAGGAGGAACGCGCCGCGGCCATGGCCAAGGCCCGCTTCAACGTCAGCCAGGACGCGCCCGACACCAACATCCCGCCTACCACCAAGGTCATCATGATCGCGTCGGGAAAGGGCGGGGTCGGGAAATCGTCGATCACCACGAACCTCGCCGCCGCGCTCGCCGAGGAAGGCCACGCGGTCGGCGTCATGGATGCCGACATCTGGGGGTTCTCGGTCCCCCGCATGCTCGGGGTCGACGGGGATCTCCTGGCCCGCGACGGCAAGATCGACCCGCTCGTGCGCGAGATCGGCGACGGCCGCCTCGAGGTCGTCTCGATGGGCTTTCTCGTCGACCAGCAGGACTCAGCCCTGATGTGGCGGGGACTCATGCTCAATCGGGCGGTCCAGCACTTCTGCCAGGACGTCGCCTGGTCCGACGATCTCGACTATCTCCTCATCGACATGCCCCCGGGCACGGGCGACGTGCAGATGGGTCTCGCGAAGATGCTCCCGCGGGCCGAGATGATCATCGTCACCACCCCGGCCGGCAACGCCCAGAAGGTCGCGGCCCGAGTGGCCGACATGGGGCGGAAGAACTATCTGCGCATCGTGGGTGTCATCGAGAACATGAGCGAGTTCGTGGCCCCCGACGGCTCGCGTCACGCCCTGTTCGGTTCCGGTGGCGGCGCGGCGTTGGCCGCGGACATCGGCGTGCCGCTGCTCGGCTCGGTTCCGATCGAGCCGAAGATCAGTCTCGGCGGCGACTGTGGCGAGCCGGCGGTTCTCGGCGACGGGGCCGCGGCCGACACCTTGCGGTCGATCGCCCGAGCCATCACCGAAGAACACGTCCCGCCGGTCGAGATGGCCGGTTGCAGCGCCCGGATGCTCGACGCCGCGGTCGCGGCGCTCGACGAGCTCGATCTCGACGACACGACCGTCTGACCCGCGCACCCTCAATTCCGGGCCCGCCACTGCCGATTGGAGGGTGTGCACCGGACGCCAGGACGACGGACATGACGGCGTGGAATCGCCGAGTCGCGGCGGCCACCCGCGTCCGCGAGGTCAGCGACCCCGAGGCGCTCGAAGAACGCCTGAAGTCGATGGGTCTGCCCGCCGGCATGCATCCCGACGACATCTTGGCCATCGCCACCATCTTGAGGATCGCCGAGAACCGCGGCACCGGCTTCGGAACGACGGTCCTGGCCCGGGTCGCCGATGACGACGGCGTGACCCGCAACGTGAAGATCGTCGTGCTCGGCAACGAAGGTGGGGCCACGACCCTCGTCGGCGACCACGAAGACGAGATCGACGTCGATCGTCTCACCGGGCTGCCGGGCCGGACCTACGCGATGGCGGCGCTCGATGCGGCGCTCCAGGGGGCGCTCAACGCCGAACACAGCGTCGGAGTCTTCTCGATCGACGTGGACCGGTTCAAGACCGTCAACGACGCCCGTGGCTTCAGCGCCGGCGACGAGGCGCTGCGGGCCCTCGCCGCCGGGCTCGAGTCGACCTTGCGGCCCGACGACACCCTGGCCCGCCTGGGCGGCGACGAGTTCACCATCGTCTGTCCGGAGGTGTTCGGCATCGCGGAGGCGATGACGGTCGCCGAACGTTTCCGTTCGGTCTGCGCCGACGCGACCCTCGACAGCCCGCTGGCCGGGCTCACCGTGTCCGTCGGCTTGTCGCTCGGACGAGCCGACCGCAGCGCGGAGGACATGATGCGCGACGCCGAGACCGCCCTGTACCAGGCGAAGGGCCTGGGGCGAGACCGTTGCGAGGCGTTCGACGAGGATCTGCGCACCCGGGCCGAACGTCGCATCACCGTCGATCAGCAACTTCGCCGGGCCCTCGACGAGGACGGCATCCAGGTCCACTATCAACCGATCGTCGAAGTGCCGAGTCGCCGCATCGTCGGCGTCGAGGCGTTGCTTCGCATCGTCGGTCCCGACGGGCAACACCTGAACCCGCGTGAGCTCGTCGAGGCGGCCGAGGACGGCGGGCTGATCCGTCGGATCGAGGAGACCGTGCTGGAACGGGCGGCCGAGACGATGCATTCGCTACCCGAACGCGACGACCCGCTCTTCTTGTCGGTCAACGTCTCGGACCGCCAGCTCGGCGACAGCCGCTACCCGCTCGCGTTGGCCCGCACGCTGAACGCCGCGGACTTCCCCGCCGAGCAGCTCCATCTCGAGATCCACCGCTCGATTCTCGATCGCAAGGGCGCCGCCGTTCGGCTCGTGACGCAACTGCGGGCCCTCGGGGTCGTCGTCGCGATCGACGAGTTCATCGGCGCCAGCGACGCCGATCTCGTGATGCCCGACGGGATCGATCTCATCAAGCTCGACAAGCGTCTCGTGCACGGCGTGCACGGGGAGCGTGGGCGGGCCCGAGCCGAGCTCGTGATCGGTGGTGTCCTCGACCGCTCGCTGGAGGTGTGCGCGGTGGGCGTGGAGACCGACGACGATCTCGAGGCCATCGACCAGCTCGGATGCACCTACGCCCAGGGGTATCTGTTCTCGCCACCCGTCGACGCGGCCCGGCTGCGGGCCCTGGTGACGTCGAACTGAATCAGTCGCTCACCGGGCCGAGCTCGATCGGGCCGGGCGGGTCGTCGCGGCGGTCGGCCTCCGGTGCCGGGCCGTCGGTCCAACGCACGTCGGTGACGCCGCCTCCGCCGAACGGCCCCTGGTAGGGTCCGCCCGCGACGGTGATCCGCCCGGCGAAACGTCGTTTCAGGGCAGTCCGAACGACGGTGCGCGACGGTGGCAGCAACAAGACGAGTCCGAGGCCGTCGGTGAGGAAACCCGGGGTGAGCATCAACGCCCCGGCGATCAGCACGAGAAGCCCGTCGATCAGTGAGTTGGTCGGCAGCTCGCCGTTGGCCAGCGAGCCCTGCACCTTGGCGAGGATGCTGAAGCCTTCTCGCCGCACGAGCCACGCCCCCACGACACTGTCGAGGATGAGCAGGCCGATGGTCTCCCACCCTCCGATGGCCGACCCGACCTGGATGATGACGTACAGCTCCGCGATCGGGACGACGATGAAAGCGAGCAGCAGGATGCGGAACACCAGCTCATCCTAGGCTCGTCCCCATGTTCAGGGACCTCGGGGATCTGACCGCCGACCGGTTGGGCGACGCCTTGATGGCGGCCGGGGCCGCGGCCTGCGCACCGACGACGGTCGCGATCGAGGCCATCGACGACGGCTCGGGCTTCCTCGGTTCCCTCGCTCGGGTCCGGTTGACGTGGCCCGAATCCGGCGACGGCCCCGTGTCGATCATCGCGAAGCTGCCGACGACGATCCCCGAGAACCAGGCGATCGTGGACCGCTTCGACTACGACCGTCGCGAGGCCGGGGTCTATCGGGAGCTCCGGCCGTGGGAGCGGACCTCGTCACCCCGGGCGGTAGCGCAGTGGTGGGATGAGACCACGCGCCGGGGTTGGCTCCTGCTCGAAGACCTCGATTCGTACGCCGCCGGCGATGGGGTCGCCGGGGCGACCGAAGCCGAGGCCCGCGCCGCGGTGGTCGCGCTGGCCCGCTGGCATGGCGCGTTCTGGAACGATCCGCGGCTGGCGTCGTTCGATTGGCTCCCGGAGTCGACCGACCCGTTGGTGGCCGACTACGGCATGATCTTCGATGTCACGTGGGACATGTGTGTCGACCGGCTCGGTGGGGTCGATCGGTCTCTCGACACGACGGTCCGCCGCGCCCGGCGCTGGTTCGACACCGCCGTGGAGGAGTTCGCTCGCGGTGATCGAACCCTCGTGCACGGCGACGCCCGACTCGACAACCTCCGTTTCCGGTCGACGGGTCCCGACGGGTCGCCGTCCGGCGGGCTGGAGGCCGCACTGCTCGACTTCCAGCTGGCCAGCCACGGGCGGGGCGTCTACGACGTGGCCTTCTTCTGCGCCGGATCCCTCGATACGCAGACCCGTCGTCGTCTGGAACCCGAGTTGCTCGACCTCTACGGGTCGACGCTCGCGGCCCTCGGCCACCCGGTCGACGAGGCCGAGCTCTGGCGCGACTACCGCCTCGGGCACATGCTCAACCTCCCCAACCCGGTGAGCGCCCTGGCCGTCGTGACGCCGGCCGACGAACGCGGGGCCACCTTCCTCCGGCGCAACGCGGAACGCGGGCTCGCCGCGGTTGCCGATCATGTCGATCTCCTACACTGAGCCGGCTGTGACGTCTGCACCCGACTCTCCGTCGTACCCACCGTCGGTCGACAAGCTGGCTCGTTCGCTGGCCGACATCGACCTCCCCCACCCGATGCTGGTCGAGGCCGCGCGGGCGGCGATCGACGCGGGTGATCCCCAACGGGCCCGCGAGCTCGCCGCCACGATGGCCCGCTCCCTGTTGCGTCCGGTCATCAACGGCACCGGCACCCTCCTCCACACCAACCTCGGGCGGGCGCCGCTGGCCTGGTCGCAGGCGGCCGCGTACTCGAATCTCGAGCTCGACTTGACGACCGGCGAACGTGGCTCACGAATGGCCACCGCGCCGGCGTTGATCGCCCGGGCCTGCGGGGCCGAGGCCGCGCTGGTGGTCAACAACTGCGCCGCGGCGGTGATGTTGGTGCTCGCCGCGTTGGCCGAGGGCCGCGGGGTCGTCGTCTCTCGTGGTGAGCTCGTCGAGATCGGCGGTGGCTTCCGGGTGCCCGAAGTGATGGAGCGGTCCGGTGCCCGTCTGATCGAGGTCGGCACCACGAACCGGACCCGGGTCGACGACTTTCGCCGGGCCGTCGACGAGCACGGGGACGATGCCGGTGTGCTCCTCCAGGTCCACCAGTCCAACTACAGGATCGTCGGGTTCACCGAGGCGCCCCGCACCGCCGAGTTGGCGTCGATCGACCGACCGCTGGTGGCCGACATCGGCTCCGGACTGCTCGATTCCCGCTGTCCGTGGCTCGACTCCGGTCCGCCCGGCTGGCTCGACGACGAACCCGCGGCCCGCCAGACGCTCGATGCCGGCGCCGATCTCGTGACGTTCTCCGGCGACAAGCTCTTCGGTGGCCCTCAGGCGGGCATCATCGCCGGTCGGGCCGATCTCGTGGCGGCCTGTTCTCGTCACCCACTCGCTCGGGCCCTTCGGCCCGGATCGCTCGTTCTCGGCGCCCTCCAGGAGACCGCGTTGGCCTACCTGCGCGGCGACGGCGACGCGATCCCGTTCTGGCGCATGGTCGCCGTGCCGGTCGAGACGTTGCGGCACCGGGCCGCGGCCCTCGGCGTCGGGATCCCGGTCGATGTCATGTCCACTCCCGGCGGCGGCACCCTTCCGACGGTCGAGATCCCGTCGGCCGGGGTGGCGGTCCCGGGCGATCACCGTGAGCGGCTGCGCAACCGGCCCCGTCCCCTGATCGCCCGGGTCGTCGACAACCGCACGATCGTCGATCTGCGCACCGTCGAGGCCGACGACGATGCCGAGGTCGCGGCCGCGCTCGCCGACATCTCCACCCCGACCGACGCCGCCGTCGACGACTGATGCACGTCGTCGCCACGGCCGGCCATGTCGATCACGGAAAGTCGACCCTGGTCAAGGCGCTGACCGGCACCGACCCGGATCGGCTGGCCGAGGAGAAGGCGCGGGGCCTCACCATCGATCTCGGCTTCGCGTCGACCCGTCTTCCCTCCGGGCGGGGGGTGGCGTTCATCGACGTTCCCGGGCACGTGCGCTTCCTCAAGAACATGCTGGCCGGGGTCGGAAGCGTCGACGCCTGCCTCTTCGTCGTCGCCGCGACCGAGGGGTGGAAGCCGCAATCCGAGGAGCATCTGCGCATCCTCTCGCTGCTCGGCATCGAGCACGGGATCATCGCGCTCACGAAGGTCGGGCTGGCCGATGACGAGCTCCGGGAGTTGGCCGCGCTCGAGATCACCGACCAGGTCGCCGGCACCTTCCTCGAGGACGCGCCGATCGTGGAGGTCGACGCGCTCGACGGCGCCGGGATCGACGACATCGCCGCGGCGCTCGACGTGCTGCTCGACGAGACGCCGACGGCCACGGACCACAAACGGCCACGCCTCTGGATCGACCGCGTGTTCGCGGCGAAGGGGTCGGGCACCGTCGTCACCGGCACGTTGACGGGAGGGATGCTCCGAGTCGACGACGAGCTGGCGGTTCTCCCGCTCGGCGAGTCGGTCCGGATCAGAGCGCTGCAGAGCCTCCACGCCGAACGGACGAAGGCCGGGCCCGGAAATCGCGTCGCGGTGAACCTGGGCGGGATCAGCCACGACCGGCTCGCCCGCGGCGATGTCCTGGTCCGAGCGGGGCAGTGGCATGTCACCGAACGTTTCGACGGTCGGCTTCGGGTGCTCGATGCCCTCGACCATCCCGTCACCCGGCGGGGCGCCCATGTCGCGTATCTCGGGGCGGGCGAGTATCCGGTGCGGGTCCGTGTGCTGGGGCCCACGGAGATCCCGCCCGGCGGCGACGGCGCGGTACGGGTCCATCTCCCGGTCGGACTGCCGCTTCTCCCCGGGGACCGGTTCATCCTGCGGGAGTCCGGGCGGGGCGAGACGCTCGGTGGTGGAGAGATCCTCGACATCGATCCGCTCCTGACCGCGGCGAAGGCGGCCCCGGACCGATCGGTCGACCGGGTGATCGCCGAACGCGGCCGGGTCGATGTCGACCATCTCCACCGGCTCACCGGCGAACGACGGGCGCCCGATGTCGGCAACTGGGCCGTCGACCCGGAGGAGCTGCGACGCGCCCGTGACGCGCTCGCCGCTGCCGTCGCCGATGCCGGTCCACTGGGCCTCGAGCTGGCGACGCTCGACGAGTTCGAGCGGTCGGTCCTCGACCTCGTCGAGGGCATCACGATCGAAGCCGGACATGTCCGGGTCGCCGACGCGGTCGATCCGCTGGCCGGTCATCCGTTCACCGCGGCACTGCGGGCGTCGCTGTTCGCTCCTCCGGAACCCGAGGGAGTCGATCGAGCCGAGTTGCGGGAGCTCGTCCGCCGCGGCGAGGTGATCGAGGAGGGCGGTGTCCATTTCGCGGCGGAGGCGATCGATGCCGCCGCTCGCGTGGTCGCCGAACTGCTCGCGGCCGAACCCGGGGGGATCACCGTTGCCGCGGCCCGCGACGCCTGGGGCACCTCACGGAAGTTCGCGATTCCCCTGATCACCCTTCTCGACAACCAGGGAATTACCCGGCGCCGTGACGACCTCCGGATCGCCGGTCCCCGTCTCCCCCGGATCGGGTGAACATCGAACCGGGCCGGCGTCAGACCGTCAGGAGCTCGCGCCGTTCGCTCTCGCTGAGACCGCCCCAGATTCCGTGTTGCTCACGAATGGTGAGTGCGTAGGACAGGCAATCGTCGCGCACCGAACAGGTCTCACAGATCGCCTTGGCATTGCGTTCCCGGAACCGCTTCTCGTCGCGTCGCTCGGGGTTCGATGGCGGAAAAAACACGATCGCCTGGGGTCCGCGACACGCCGCCTTGAGCTGCCAACCGACCTCCACATTGCGCACTGACATATCCACTCCCGTTCTCCTTTCGCTGGCCTACCAGAAATGAGACGGATGTCACAACCGCTCATCGCGGTCAACCGGCGAATCCGACCACGGCGCGTGAGATACCACCACTTTTTGGTACATCGGCGCGGATTTCACGTCCCTTGACGACCTCGCACTGCACCAGCGCGCCGAGCAGGTCGGTGACGGGCCGATGACGGCACCGTCGCACGATGGTGCCGATGAGGGCTACGTTCGCGATCAGATGGACGTGGAGATGAGCAGGCCCTTCCGCGCGCGACCGCCGGAGATCAACGGCGCGCTCCTACGCCCGGCGTTGCTGCGCCGGCTCCTCGCCCGGTTCGAAGCACGGGTGATCGTCGTGCGGGCCGGGGCCGGCTTCGGAAAGACGACCGCGCTGACCCAGGCAGTCGAACAGAACGCGCTCGCGCCCCACGGGAAGGATGTCTGGGTCGGCTGCGAGCCCGCCGACGCCGACGCCGACCACCTGTTGCGCGGCCTCGCCGACTTCCTCGAGCTCGAGGCGGGCGCAGACTTCGCTGCGGTGGTCGACGCCGTCGCCGCCGCGTCCCCGGCCCAGATCTGTTTGATGTTCGACGACGTGCACGAGATCCCGACCGGCTCCGGCGGGGCCGAGTTGGTGAGCCGACTCGTCGCCGACCTCCCGGCCAACGGCCACGTCGTCTTCTCCGGACGGGCCGACCCACCGGTCGCCCTTGCCCGGCTGGAAGCGCAGGGACGCGTCGAACGCCTGGTCGAGGACGACCTCGCCCTCGACCAGGCCGAGTTGACCGAGTTGGCGAGACGAGCGGGCCGGCCGCGCACCGAGATCGACAACCTCGGTGGGTGGCCCGCGCTCGTCGCCCTCGGCTTGCGATCCGGGCCGGTGCGTCAGTTTCTCGACGAGGAGGTGATCTCGAGCCTCGACGACGACCAGCGCCGTGTGCTCGCCCTGGTGGTCGCGCTCGGCGGTGCCGACAACGACCTCGTCCACACCCTGACCGGTCTCGATGCCGGTCAGGCCATCGGCGAGCTGCCGATGGTCCACCAGAGCGAGGGATGGTACGAGGCCCATGCGCTGTGGTCCCAGGTCTTTCCGACCGAGACGATCGAGGCCACCCGGCGAGCCCACCAACGAGGCGCCGTCGAGCACCTCCTCGCCCGCGACCGGCCGGGCCGGGCCGTCGACCTGGCCTGCCGAACCGGCCACGGCGACCTCGTCCTGCGGGCCCTTCGGGCCGCCGTCATCGCCGGACAGGTCGAGGACATCGGTCTTCTCCGGCGCTGGCTGCCGATGCTCCCCGACGATGTGCGCCGCCACCCGCTGGCCCACCACATCGAGGGCCTGATCGCCCAGGCCACCGATCCGACCACCGCCCGGTGCCTCGAGCTGTTCCAACGAGCGGCTGAAGGATACGAGGCCCTCGGTGAGCTCGAGGGTCTCGTCAACGCCACCGCGGAGATCGGGTTCTGGCATCACATCCGCCGCGACACCGACGAGCTCGTGGCCGTCGCGATGAAGATGCAGGAGCTGTCGGATCGAGGGGTCGCCTCGGCAACCCCGTATACGGAGGTGACGAAGGCCTTCGTCGGGATCTCCCAGGGAGATCCCGAGGCGATCCTCGCGGCCGTGCGCCGGGCCCGGACCGCCCGGATGACCGGACGGTTCCACGCGATCACCGACTGGCTGGAGTTCCAGGCGCTGGAGTTCCTCGGCCACACCGACGTCGCGCTCGCCGACCGCTATCTCGAAGGAGCCGGCGGGATCCGCGGCACCGAGGTGATCGCGATCGCCGCCCGCTGGCGGGCGGGCCGAATCGAGGAGCTGCTCGACGACCCCACCGCCTGGGAGGCCCGTTCCGGGTCCGACCGCGCCCGCTTCTTGTGCCATGCGTGGACGGCCGCGGTGATGGCCGGGACCGGCCGGGTGGCCGAGGGTCGGGAGCACGCCGCGCGGGCCCGTCGATTCGCCGGTGAGAAGGGCGCGGCGCAGGTCGAGATCACCCTCGGGCTTCCCGAGATCCTCATCGAACACGAAGAGGGCTCGACCGACACGGCACGGGCGATGCTCGCCGACCTCCTCGATCGCATTCCGCTCGGCCCCGCCACCCGCCTCTCCTACAACGGGTCGGGGGCGCTCATCGCCCGCTACCACCCCGAGGCCCTCGAGACGTTGACGGTCCCCATGCCGGCGCGAGACACCGACCTGGGCGCGGCCCTTCGCGACATGGACCAAACCGGCAGCGTGATGGCGTTCTCCACCGTCGAATGGCCCGAGAGCCCCGGCATCCTCCTCGCCACGCTGTTCCTGCGAACATCGTGTGAGTTCGTCTGTGCCGGCTGGGCGGCGGGGCGTCCCGAGGCCCGGGTGGCCGCCGAGTGGCTCCTCGACGTGATCGGCGACGCCGCCCGCGCCCGCATCCGGGACCACACGAAGCATGACCTGAAAGAGGTCGCCGACGCCGCGAAGGAGATCCTCGCCTCGGTCCCACTGCCGCCCGTCGAGACCCGCACGCTGCGACTTCTCGGCCCGGAACGGCTGGAGATCGGAGAAGTCGAGAGCGACCACGACGACTGGCGGCGCGAGCGGGTGCGGTCGCTGCTCGGATATCTCGTCGTCCATCCCGACGCGACCCGCGACGCGATCATGGCCGCCCTGTGGCCCGACGCCAGCGAGGAGGCCGCCCGTCGCAGCCTCCGCTCGACCCTCAACCTGCTGCTCGGGGTGCTCGAGACCGGTCGGGCCGGCGGCGACGCCGCCTACTTCGTGCGGGCCGACGGCAACCGGGTCCGGCTCGCCGGCCACGACCGACTCGACGTCGACGTCTGGCGCTTCGATTCGCTCGTCGACGAGGCCGAGCAGCTCGAAGCCGACGGTGCCCCCAGTCTCGCCCTCGAGCGTCTCCGCGAGGCGATCGAGCTCTATCGGGGCAACCTGCTGAGCGGCATCATCGAGGGCGACTGGCTCCATCTCGAACGGCAGCGGCTCCACGTCCGCTTCGTCGCCGCCGCGGTCAGGGGCGCGGAGCTGATGCTGGCCCATGATCGGGTCGACGAGGCGGTGAAGTTGGCCAGTCGCACGATCCAGATCGAACCCTGGTCGGAACCCGCCCACCGCATCCTGGTGGCCGCCCATCTCCAGCGAGGCGATCGGGCCGCCGCGCACCGGGCGATGCAGCAGTGTCACGAGATGTTGGAGGAGCTCGGCGGACCGGTCGACGAGTTGACCGCCATGCTCGAACGACGCCTGACCGGAAGCTGATCAGGCGTCGACGGCATCCTCGTCGTGGCTGGGCCGCATCTCGCGATAGTCGCGGGCGCCGCCTTCCTCGGGTTCGATCTCCAGGAAGAGCCCTTCGATCGCGACGACACGCACGGGATCGCCGGCCGCGATCGGCGTCGTCCGGTTCACCATCGCCCGCCAGGGGGCACCGTCGATCATGACGACGCCGTCCTTCTTCACCTCGGTGAGCGCCTCACCCATCATCCCGATCATCCACTCTCGGCCGATCGTCGGCGTGCCGAAACGGGTGCGCACCATCGCCGGCATCCCCGAGATCATCGACGTCGCGAGGCCGACGATGCCGACGAGAAGCGTGATCCACGAGATCGAGAATCCGTCGTAGAGGAAGAGCGACCCGATGAGCAGGCTGACCGTCGCGATCACCGACCACGCCCGCGGCACTCCCGTCTGGACGTCGATCGAGTAGCCGAGCATCGCGACGACGAGGAGGGCCAGCGCCCACCAACGTGTGGGCAACACCTCCAGCCCGTAGCCACCGAGGAGCAGACAGAACGCGCCGATCACACCGGCGATCCCGATCCCTGCGGTGTAGAACTCGAACACGAGAAGGGCGGCACCGATCAGGAAGAGCAGATAGGCCATGGCGGGGCTGGCGACGCTGTGCATCCACCCCTTGAACAGCGAGAGCTTGCGCAGTCGCACCGGCGACGCGATCTCCCGCACCGGTTCCTCGCCGCTGGTCGAGTCGATCACGCTGTCGAAACCGGGCAGCTCGTCGCCGGGGCCGGGGCCGAGGGCGAACAGCGCGAGGGTGGGTGATTCGCTGTCGATCAGCCCCAGGTCGAGCGCGTCGAGATCGGAGATGAGGCTGCTCTCCAACCCATCGAGCAACGCCGCCCGCTCGGCGGGGATGAAGTCGCCCAGCACGATCGGCCCGGTGTTGCCGAACTTCGCGAACGAGGCGATGCCCATCTCGTCGGTGATGGCCATCAGCTGGGCCACGCCGCCTTGCGCGGTCGCCCCGCTCGGGCCGACCCAACCGTAGACCGGCACCGTCGCGTCGCTGATCCGTTGGGCCAACTCGATCAGCCGGGCATTGTCGATCACCGTCGCGGAGCTGTTGATCTGCAGGATCACGCCGCCCGATTCCTGGGCCTCCGCGTCGTCGATCGACTGTTCGATGAAGTCGGCCACGATCTCGTCGAGGAATCCCGACACGGCGACGATGTCGAACGAAGCGGGGGCATCGGGCACGCCGTCGGGTTCTTGCGCGTCGGCCGGTCGGGCGAAGGTGAGGAGGGCCACCGCCAGCGCGACCAAGGTGAGCGCTAGCGTGAGGCGGCGGCGTACGCCGCGCATCCGCTTCGAGGAGGGGAATGGATCCCGGTCAGTTCTTCGCATCGTCGCGGGTCCTCATTGTGGCCGGGAAGGGTGGAGTCGGGAAGACCACAGCCTCGGCGACCCTTGCCCTGGCTGCGGCCCGCACCGGCCGTTCGGTCCTCCTCGTGGAGGTGGCCGGCCGGTCGGCGACCGCGCCGATGTTCGGCGCGGCCCCCCAAGGCTACGAGGAGCGCGCCGTCTTCGACCATGTGGACGGCGGATCGGTGCGATGTCGGTCGATCACCCCCGACGAGGCCCTGGTCGAGTGGTTGTCGACGCATGGTTTCGGGCGGATCGCGAGACGCATGGCCCGCACCGGGATCCTCGAGATCGTCGCCACGGCCACACCGGGGATCAAGGATCTTCTCGTCCTGGGGAGAATCAAGGCGCTCGAACAGCAGCGGGTCGCGGATCTGATCATCGTCGATGCCCCGGCGGCGGGTCACGCCGTCCAGTTCCTCCAGGCCCCGTCCGGGGTTCGCGACACCGCCCGGGCCGGGGTGCTCAACCGTCAGGCGGTGGAGGTGATGGAGATGCTCGACGATCCCCGTCGCTGTCGGGCGATGCTGGTGAGCATCCCCGAGGAGACGCCGGTCAACGAGTTGATCGAGACGGCGTTCGCCGTCGAGGACCGGGTTGGGCTGGCGCTCGGGCCGGTGATCATCAACGGCATCCTCCCGGCCATCGAGGGGCTCGATGCCGTCGACGCGTCCGCTGCGCTCTTGGCCACGGAGGCCGCGGACCTGCGGCTCGCCGCCGACCTCCGCCGCAACCGGATGGCGTTGCAGGCCGAGCAACTGGACCGCCTGGCGGATCGCCTGCCGCTGGCACAACTGCGGCTTCCACAGCTTTTCACCCATACGATCGGCCCTGACGAGCTCACCCACCTCGCCGACGAGGCCACGTCGTCCATCGAGACGTTGAAGGGCTGGGCATGACCAGCTATCGCGAGGTGATCGCTGATCGCGATGTCGTCGTGTGTTGCGGCACCGGCGGCGTGGGCAAGACCACGATCGCCGCGGCGACCGCGATGGCCGCGGCGGCGATGGGGCGACGGGCCGCCGTCGTCACGATCGACCCGGCGAAGCGGCTGGCCGACGCGCTCGGCATCACCGAGCTCGGCAACGACGCGACGATCATCGAGGGTCCGTGGCCGGGCACGCTCGGCGCGTTGATGCTCGACACCAAGGCGACCTTCGACGATGTGGTCCGGCGTCATGCGACCGACGACGCGCAGGTCGAGCGGATCTTCGCCAACCGCTTCTACCACAACATCTCGACGAGCCTGTCGGGCACCCAGGACTACATGGCCGTGGAGAAGCTCAGCCAGTTGCACTCGTCGGGCGACTGGGATCTCGTCGTCGTCGACACTCCTCCGACCCGCGATGCGCTGGCCTTCCTCGAAGCGCCGAAGCTCCTCACCCGCCTTCTCGACAACGCGATCTACAAGCTGTTGATCTCTCCCGGCGGCGGCATCCTGCGGGCGGTGAATCGGGCCGCGAGCACGGTGGTTCGCCAGCTCTCACGGGTCGTCGGTGCCGAAGTCGTCGATGACGCGATCGAGTTCTTCCAGACCTTCCAGGGCATGGAGCAGGGGTTCCGGGATCGGGCCGACGCGATGCTTCGGCTCCTGGCCGCCGACGAGACGACCTTCGTGCTGATCGCGTCGCCGCGCAGCGACACGATCTCCGAGGCCCGCTACTTCGTGAACCGTCTCGGCAAGGCCGATCTCGCGGTGGGCGCGGTGATCGTCAACCGGATGCTGCCGTCCCTGTCGGTCGATGCGGCCCGAGCGGTCGTGCTACGAGACGAGCTCGCCGGCGGACCGCTGGCCGGCGCTGCGATCGCGCTGGCGGATCACGCCGCCGCCGCCGCGGGGGACGATGCCCGCGTCGCCGAGTTGACCGCCGCCGTGCCGGAGGCGGTCGTGGCGCGAGTGCCGCTGTTGCCGGGGGACGTCCATGATGTCGACACGCTCCGCCGAATCGCCGAGCTGTTGACCGCCGACTGAACCCGCGTCGGCGGGAAGATCAGGCGTCGGGATCCTCGTCGAGGGCGGCGATCGCGTCGGCCAGGACGTCTTTGACCGGCACGATCCGGTCGAAGCCGGTGGTGTGCAGCAGCTTGGTGATCGCCTCGCGGTCGCTGAAGATCGTCACTCGACCGTCGCCTTCCCGGATTCGGCGGATCCCGCCGATCAGCGCGCCGAGACCCGCGGAGTCCATGAACTGCACGCCGGACAGGTTGACGATGACCCGGGGCTCCGCGGAGAGCTCCGAGAACGCCTCTCGGAACTGGGCGACGGAGTACGCATCGAGCTCGCCGTCGGGGCAGAGGTCGACCCGGGATCCGTCGTCGGGGCGGTTGGCGTTGATCTCGAGCACCGGCGCATCGTAACCTCTCCGCTCCCGCACCGACACGCGGTCGTCCGCCGAACAACGGAGCGAGGTTCTCGGAGGTGTACTATTCGCCTGTGACGGACATCCTTCTCGCCACCGACGCCGACTGGCTCGTCGACGACATCGAGGCCGCCCTGGGAGGGTCCCACCTGATCCATCGGGTCCGGTCCGGTCACGACGTCGTCCCCGCCATCGCCGAGGTCGACCCGGCCCTCGTGCTGCTCGACATGCAGATCGGGAACATGGGCGGCATCGCCGCGTGTCTCGCGATCAAGCACGCCGAGGGAATGGGGTCGCTCGAGGCGCGCCCGGTCATGCTGCTGCTCGACCGCGACGTCGACATCTTCCTGGCGGAAGAAGCCGGCGCCGACGGCTGGTTGATCAAGCCCCTCGACCCGTTTCGCGTCCTTCGAGCGGTGGAACGGGCCGTGGCCGGAGAGACGACAACCGAGGAGCCGTCCACCGCCTGAGCCGATAGCCTTTCGGTTCTGCACACGGGCAGTGGCGCAGGTTGGTAGCGCGCCTCGTTCGGGACGAGGAGGTCGTGGGTTCAAATCCCGCCTGCCCGACAACCATGAGATCCCACCCAGCCGGTCGCGGCTCGCGGTTGATGGATCGGATCGGGTCCTCGGCAACGCCGGCGAGCGAATCGCGACGCGTCCGTTCAGAACCGAAACCGTTGTTGACTGTGAGCGGCTCGTACCGCGAGCTGCGTTCGGCGTTGTTCCGCCGTGACCGGATGGTGGTCCGGGAGCATGGAGCGCAAGGTCTCCCACGCGACGACTTCAGTGGATACGGTCGGGAGGTCGTCGGGGGCGCCCGGATAGATCCATCGCTGGGTGATGAATCCTTGCGGCAATCCTGTGGTGTCGAGCCAGTTCGGCCAGCCCGGGTCCTCATGGGCGATCACGAAGATGAGCTCGGTCGGCCCGACGCGGGTGACCTGCGCATGGTTCATGCTCGTCAGACGGTTCGCGTAGTCGAGTGACTCACCCCAGAAGTTGGACAGGTTGATCCCCGAATAGATCAGCGGCTGGTCCGGCACTGTCTGGGTGATGACAAGGGCCTCGTCCGGCCCGAGATCGTATGTGCCTCCGGAGTAGACGTTCGTCTCCTGTGCGGCGCCCACACCAACGGGAGACGACGGCGCCTTGAGTTGGTTCGGTGCCAAGAACCCGGTTGGCAAGGGAAGAGGGCTGTCGCCGTAGCCATTGAGAAGCACTGAGAAATACTCGTTCCAGAACCGCATCTGGTTCGCGGCCAGCTCACCCGCACGAGACAGCGTCGCAGCGGTGCGGTCCACCGTCGGCGACGGCCGCGTGACCGGCACGGACTCATCACGGACGGTGATCGTCACGGTGAACGGAAGCTCGTGCTCCCAGTCGGCGAACAGCTGGCGACACACGACATGGGCGGCGGTGTGCTCCACCCCGTCGACGAGACGACGGGTCGGCAGGAAGTTCCCTTCGAAATCGGCCGGGCGGGAGGGGCCGACGAGGATCTCGAGCGTTCCGTCCCGGCCGAGGATGATGTCGTTGCTGGCGACATGGCCCGTCGACATGGTGGCGGGATGCGCGATGTCGAAATCAACGCCGAGCGCGGCAGCGAGATCCGGGGACAGCTCACCGATCGATCCACTGTCGCCTGTGTAGCGCGAGCTCGTCGAGAAGATCGCGTAGCACGGCGCACGGGGCCCGGTCACCTCCGGCTCACCGGTCCAGTGGCGGGTGTCGTTCGGCTCCGCTCGGATGATGTAGTACCGATTCGGATCAATGGGAGCCGACAGATAGAGCGCGTCGGCGTTGTCCCATGTCGACTTGCAATGAGGAGGAATCGCCGGTCGAAAGACCGGATATTCGGTGTCCTCGACAACCGCGCGCGAAAGCCCGCTCACGAGAGACCCCATCAGGTATCGGTACCCGTCGGCGAGATTGCGAGCCGTCCCCGGTGGTGGGGTCAGCTCCGGCGCGTCGATGGCGTCACGGGCACGACGGAACCCGTCGATCATCTCGTCGAACGCGGCTCGCAGACGCTCGGCCGATCGGTCCTCAGCCGGCGACATCTTCGATCTCGGTCAATGCGACGAACCCGCCCTTGTCGCCCTCGTCGCTGTTGAAGACGGACAGTCGGTATGCGTCGCCTGCGTAGAACTTTCCCGGGCCCAGAGATCCGAACGGGACACCGGGCAGCTCCATCTCGCCGTACGTCTCGATCGCGTCGCTCAACGTCTCTTGGGTGAGGTCCGGGCCCGCGGCCGTGGCGACGAGCTCGAAGAGTCGCAGCCAGCGGCAGAGGTTCAACACGCTCTTGAACCACTGGTCGTCGTTCTCCTGCAACTCCGCCGGTCCGCGCAGGTCGATGTCGGGGTTGCGCTGCACCACCGCGTCCTTGCAGGGCTGCGTTGTCGGGTCCTCCCAGGCTTCCTGCTCGGTGAGGCTCGTCATGGAGATGACACCGTCAGCGGTTTCCTTGGGGGTTCCCGAGCCACGGCCGATCACCGCGGCATCGTTGAGCGCCCACACCTCGACGCCGAGATCGTTGCGGTCGATTGCCCGCAGGGCTCCGGGTGTGCCGGTGACGATGAAGACGGTGTCGACGTCGCTCAACCGCAGGCGTTCGGCGACGGCGTCCCATTCCCGGTCGACAGCCGAGAGGTCACCGACGCCGGCGTTGAGCTCGACTCGCATCTCGACCGTGACGCCTTCGTCCTCCAGGGTGTTCGCGCCACGATCGACGAGATCGGGGTCATCTGCGGTTCCCAACACGGCCACGACGGCGCCATCGAGGTCTCCGTGACGGCTCAACAGCTCCACAAAGGGTTCGATCCGGGCATCGAGACCCGGTTGGAAGTCGATCCAGGGAGCATCGGATCGATCAATGATGGCGGCATCGAGAACTCCCCCGACGAGCACCGTGTCGTTGGCGCTCACGATGCAGTCGTTCACCGCTTGGACCGGCCCCAGAAACCCGCCGAGCACGGCGAAGGTCTCCGCGTCCTCGGTCAGCCGAAGGCATGCGGCGTCCGCATCGATTGCGCTGATCGGCGAGTAGGACGCGTAGACGACCTCGACGCGCCGCCCCAGGATCCCACCCCGGTCGTTGAGTTCCTCGACCAACGCGTCGAACACCAACTCCTGGTCACCCCAGCCGGCGTCGACCAGCTCCAACTCGACCAGTTGATCGAAGTCGAGCATCGACAGCCCGATGGTGATCGTCTCGGCGGTCACACCCCGGGCCGACGCGGTGAGCGGCGCGTTCGAGTCACCCGTGACGAGTGGCCGTGTGGTCGTGCCACCGTCGTCCGCTGATGCGGCTGTCGCAGCCGAGGACTCCGACGAATCGGTGTCGTCGGTGCCGCAGGCCGCCGCGACGATGGCCAGAAACACCAACGCGGCGAAACCACGATGGACCATCGTCGCCCGACGGCGCGATCGAGGTGTCGGGCCCCACCGCATGAGCGAACGCTACCGGTTTTGCAGTCAACTGCAAAACCGTCAGATCGAAGATCCGATCGCGCCGAAGCCGTCCGCCACCAGATCGAGGAGGTCACCGTCGCCGCCGGCGTCGACCCAACCGGCCACCGCGACATCGAGCACCGCCATCGCGACACCGGCGAGCACCCTGTCCGCCATGGTCACGTCGCGGCCGGCCCGAGCCGCCAACCCGCTCGCCATCGCGGCCTCCCAGTCCCGACGAATTCCGACCAGCTTCCCTTCGAGCACCGGAGATGAGCGGATCGCTCGCGCCTGGATCAGGATCGCGTCGCGGTTCGAGAGGAAGTCTTCGCTCATGGAGCCAAAAGCCTCCCGCAAGGCGTGCAGCGAGAGGATGTCGCTCGGTTGGGCGGCCACCGCGTCTCGTAGTCTCCGAGCCCGGTCATGCCCGTGGGCGAAAAGGACATCCTCCTTGGCGGGGAAGTAGTTGAAGAACGTCCGCGGAGAGACTCCAGCGCAGCGAGCGATCTCGTCCACCGTCGTGTTGTCGTAGCCCTTCGAGGCGAACAGTGCGACCGCCGCCTGCTCCAACGCGACACCGGTGTCGCGTTGGTCGCGTCCACGTCGTCCCTGAGCCACGGCATCATTCTACTGACGACTCGCTCAGCCGTGGGCAGCCGCCGGTCACTCCCCCAATGGTGGCCACAGTGGCACATGCACATCAGATCGGCCATGCTCCCCCCCATCGACTTGCAAGTGTTTCCCGAAGACTGGGACCGGGCTCTGGCGGTCGTCGCCCATCCCGACGACATGGAGTACGGGGCCGCGTCCGCAGTGGCCCGCTGGACATCGCAGGGCAAAGACGTCCGTTACCTGCTGCTGACGAAGGGCGAAGCCGGAATATCGTCGATGCCCCCCGAGGAGGTCGGCCCGGTCCGGATGGCCGAGCAGATCGCCAGTTGCGCGGTCGTCGGTGTGACCGACGTCGAGTTCCTCGATCACCCCGATGGGCTCATCGAGGCCAACATGGCCCTGCGCCGAGACCTCGCCGCGGCCATCCGCACGAACACCCCCGACGTGGTGCTCTCGATCAACTTTCGGGAAGGGTGGGGCGGACCGAGCTGGAACCACGCCGACCATCGGGCGACGGGCATCGCCCTGCTCGACGCGGTCCGAGATGCCGCCAACCCGTCGATCTTCGGTGAGCTCGGACTCGACCCGTGGGATGGTGTGCGCCTCGTCGCCTTCAGCGGCTCCCCGCAGCCCAGCCACGCCGTCGACGTCACCGACACGATCGACGCCGGCATCGAATCGCTGCGGTGCCACGAGCTCTACCTGGCGAACCTCGACGGTGACATGGCGGATCCGGGCGGCTTCCTGCGAGCCAACGCCGAGCAAGCCGGCCCGGGCATCGGCGTCGAACTGGCGACGACGTTCGAGATCCTTCAACCCTGAACCGCCCGGATCTTCGACGGTCCACCGAGATGACCGGTCCGTCGCGTTTGTGGGATCGTTTCCCCATGACTCCCGCAGACACCGTCACTGCCTTCATCGCCGCCATCGAACGCAAGGACGTCGCGGCCGCGGTGCGCTTCGCGGCGGCCGACATCTCCTACGAGAACATGCCGATCTCGCCGGTCGTGGGCCACGACGCGCTCGCCGCGACCCTCGAGATGTTCCTGGCCGCGGCCACCGAGGTCGACTGGCGGATCCTGCGCCAACACGAAGTCGGATCGGTGGTCTTCAACGAACGCCTCGACCGCTTCCGCATCGGCAACGGCTGGCTGGAGCTCCCGATCGCCGGCGTGTTCCACATCGACGACGACGGCAAGATCTCGTTGTGGCGCGACTACTTCGACATGGCGACCTACGAACGCCAACTCGCAGAGCTCACCGCGTCGTGAGCGGCGGTGTGCTTCGGGTCGAAGGAACCGACCGGGTGCGCCACCTCGTCCTCGACCGTCAGGCCAAGCGCAACGCCCTGTCGGCCGAGCTCCGACAACACCTCGTCGACGCCCTCGGTGCCGCCGCCGACGACGACGACTCGGTCGGCGCGGTCGTGCTCTCCGGCGCCGGCGGCTCCTTTTGCGCGGGCTTCGACCTCGACGAGCTCGCCGCGGCAGCAGACCCCACCGCCCTGTTCGCCGACGCCAACCTCTACCACCACACGGTGCACATCTTCCCCAAGCCCATCGTCGCGGCGATCGAAGGGTTCGCCCTCGCCGGCGGCTTCGACCTGGCCCTCATGTGCGATCTGCGGATCGCCGGCGAGGAAGCGACTCTCGGGCACCCCCAGATCCGCCACGGCATCCCCACCAACTTCGAGCTCCTGGCCTCGGTGATCGCCGATCCCGCGGCCCGCGACCTGTGCCTCACAGGCCGCCGGGTCGACGCAGCCGAGGCCCTCCGGATCGGGCTCGTGCACCAAGTGGTCCCCGCCGGTGATGCGGTCGACACCGCGCTCGCGCTGGCCGCCGACATCGCCGGGCTCGCCGGGTTCGCGGCGATGAAGCAGACGTTTCTCGTCCACCAGCCCGACCTGTTTCCGCTCGACTGAGCCGCGGTACGGTCTCGACATGGCCGATCCCGAAACCGACGAATCCCCCGCAGAGACGATCCACGGGGGCCGACTCGCCGCCAAGGCGCTGGCCGCCGCCGGTGTCGACGTCGTCTTCACCCTGTCCGGGGGCCACGTGATGGGCATCTACGACGGCTGCCTCGACGAGGGCATCGACGTGATCGACGTCCGCCACGAACAGGCCGCCGTGCACGCGGCCGACGCCTGGGCCCGGCTCCATCCCGGCAAGGTAGGTGTCGCGGTCCTCACCGCCGGGCCCGGGGTCACCGACGGCGTGACCGGGGTGGCCAACGCCTGGCGGGCCAACTCGCCGATCGTGGTGATCGGCGGCCAGGGTCCGTTCAACAACCTGCGCCGGGGCTCGCTGCAGGAGATGGACCATGTGTCGGTCATGCGCCCGATCACCAAATGGGCCGACGCCTGCTACGAGACGCACCGCATCCCCGAATACCTCGAGCTGGCCGTCCGCAACGCCGTGTCCGGCATCCCCGGGCCGTCATTTCTCGAGATCCCGATGGATGTGCTGCACGGATTCGTCGACCCGGCCGCGGCGCCGATCCCGGCCTTTCGCGACTATCGGGTTCGGACCACGGCACCCGACGAGGAGCTGGAACGGGCCGCCGCCCTGATCAACGCCGCCGACCGCCCGATGGTCATGGCCGGAACCGGGGTGAAGTGGTCCGACGGCGGCGCCGAGCTCACCGCCTTCCGCGAGGGCGCCGGGTTCCCGTGCTTCACCAACGGCATGGCCCGGGGGCAGATTCCGATGTCGCACCCGTTGTTCTTCAGCAAGGCACGCAAGGCCGCGTTGGCCGACGCCGACCTGGTCGTCCTGGCCGGCACCCCGCTCGACTTCCGAATGAGATTCGGCGCCTCGATCCCGTCCGCCACCCCCATCGTGCAACTCGACCTCGACGACACCCTGATCGGCCAGAACCGATCGGCCACCGTCGGCCTCGTCGGCAACATCGGCCGGAACCTCGCCGCCCTCGCCGGCCGTCTCACCGCCACCCCGGATCGCCACGCCGACTGGCGGGCCGCCCTGACCGAGGTCGAGGACGCCGCGGCAGCGGCCCTGCGGGCCCAACTCGACAGCGACGAGGTACCGATCGATCCGCTCCGGTTGTGCCGCGAGATCAGCGACTTCATCGACACCGACGACTCCATGATCGTCATCGGCGACGGCGGCGACATCGTCGCTCAGGCCTCGAAGGTGCTGAAGGTCCCCGACAACGGCACCTGGATGGATCCCGGTCCACTCGGCACGCTCGGCGTGGGCATGCCGTTCGCCCTCGCCGCCCAGCTCGCCCATCCCGACCAGCGGGTCATGATCATCTACGGCGACGGCTCGTTCGGCCTCAACGGCTTCGAGTTCGACACCGCGGTCCGATTCGGTCTCCCGATCGTGGGGGTCATCGGCAACGACGCCGCGTGGGGTCAGATGCTGCGACCCCAAGTCGGGCTGTTCGGTCGGGCGGTCGCCACCGAGCTGGCCTCGACCCGCTACGACCTTGTCGTCGAAGCCCTGGGTGGCCACGGCGAGCACGTCACCGAACCCGGCGAGATCCGTGGCGCGCTCGAACGGGCCTTCGCCGCGGGCACGCCCGCCCTCGTCAACGTGGAGATCCGCCAGGACCGCGACGGGCCCAAGGGATCCACCTACGTGTAGGGGCCGCGGCGAGAGTCAGCCGCAGATCACCTCGGCCAACGACGCGAGACCGTCCCTGATCGACTTCTTCGTGACCGCCCCGATCGCCATGCGGGCCAGGTTGGCGAACAGGAAGTCGGCGAGAAGCCGGGCCGCCACCGGTTCGGGCAGGGCCAGCTCGCCGAACTCGTCGCGAAGCCAGACCGCGGCGAGGTCCTCGAAGCTGCGGACCAGCGCCCGGGCCACCTCCTGGGCGTCACCGTTGTTGTGACAGCTCTCGGCCAACAGCAGCCGCCAGACCCGTTCTTCCCCTTCGAGACCCTGCCAGACCACGAGCATCAGCTGGACGAGCCGTTCACGGTCCGTTCCGAAAGAGGCGGGAGGAACCACGACATCGGCCATCATCGCGTCGTATTGCCGTTCCTCGATGACCGCCCGCAACAGCTCCGCCTTCGACGGAAAGTGGTAGTAGAGGGCGGCGACGTTGACGCCACACGCGTCGGCCAGCTCCCGCATGCTCATCCCGTCGGATCCCCGCCGCGCCGTGAGCTCGAGGGTCGCCTCGAGGATGCGTTCCCGGGTGGTCGGGGCGGTGGTCGGCGCCGCGGTCACGACGACGCGACCGGCGTGAACACCGCCGGCAGCTTGGCCAACGAGAGCACCAGCGTCGACTCGCCCCGGTCGGCTCCGATCCCGTCGGGGACCCGGATGTCGGGCAGGTGACGCAACAGCTCCTGGAACACGACCTTCACCTCCATCCGGGCCAGGTTGGCGCCCAGGCAGAAGTGGGTACCGATGCCGAAGGCGACATGGGGGTTGGGGTCGCGGTCGAGGCGCAACCCATCGGGGTCGTCGAAGACCCGTTCGTCACGATTGGCCGACTGGTAGAGCATCAGCACCTTGTCGCCAGCCCTCAACTTCTGGGTGAAGTCCTCACCCTCGTAGACGTGGTCCTCGGTGACGGTGCGCGAGAAGGTCATCACCGGCGAGACGAATCGGATCAACTCGTCGACCGCGAGGTCGAGGAACGCCTCGTCGTCGAGATGATCGAGCAGGCGCTGGTGCTCGTCGGGGAATCGGCTGAGGGCCAACAGGCCCCCGCTGATCGCGTTGCGGGTCGTCTCGTTTCCGGCCACCAGCAAGGCGACGAGGAACATCAGCAGCTCGTGCTCCTCCAACGTGTCGTCGTCCTCGCTCGGGCGGCGCTTCGTCGTCGCCTCGGTGATCTCGGCCAGCGACCCGTCGTCGTGGGCTCGGGTGAGCACCGAGATGAGGTCGTCGGTCGGATCCTGCCGCCGGGCCGCGATGATCTCCTGCAGCACCGTCGTGTACTCGCCGAACGCGACCATGGCGGCGAGCAGGGCCGGATCGTCGGGGTCGGTGCGTCCGTCGCCGCCCATCATGTCGTCGGACCAGCGGTAGAGATCGAGCCGGGTCTCGGGGTCGAGTCCGAGCAGCTCCGCGATGACGATCAGGGGCACGTGGATCGCGACCTCGCTGACGAAGTCGACCTCACCCCGGTCGCCGATCTCACGGGCCAGCTGCGCCGACAGATCCCGGATGTGGGGCAACAGAAGTCGGACCTGACGCGGGGTGAACCCCTTGTTGACGAGACGTCGCACCCGGGTGTGTTCGGGGTCGTCCATCGCCAGCAGGGAGAGCTCCGATGCCCCCTTGGGTCGCACGCCCTGGCTGCTGCAGTAGAGCTCGGGATGCCGGGACACCTTCACGACGTCGTCGTAGCGGGAGACGACCCACAGGCCGTTGATCTCGTCGCGATACATCGGGGCGTCGGCGCGCAGTCGGCTGTAGACGTCCCACGGATCGTCGAACAGGTGGGAGTCGCAGAAATCGATCGAGTCCATGGCGGAATCGTAACTCACTGAACGTTCGTTTAGCGCCTCACAGGCTTCTTTCAGCGCCGCTTCGACATGCTGCCCGGGATCAGACCGAAGGAGCCCCCACCATGTCCCCCACTCCCATCTTCGGCCGCGTCGCCGCGGTCATCGTCGCCATGATGCTGGTCGCCACGGCCTGCGCCCCGAGCGAGGGTGCCGGCGACACCGGCATCGCCACATTGGGCGACACGTCGGCAACCGACCAGGCGTCGAACGAGAACGGAACCGACACCGTCGAGGCCCCGGAGAACGTGGAGGAAGCGTACGAGCTGTTCGACCGGTGCATGTCCGACGCCGGCTTCGACTTCGAGACCGCCGACGTCGGATCCGGCGGCCTGCGCGTCGACACGTTCGGAGACGTCGGCGGCGTCGAACCCGACCCGCAGGAGTCCTCGTCGTCCGTGGACGACTTCGACCCCGACGCCTTCGACGTCGCCAGCGACGAGTGCAGCCGGTATCTGGAGAACATCGACGACAGCTTCGACCTCACCCCCGAAGAGGAGGCGGCGTTCGAGGACGCGCAGCTGGCCTGGAGCGTCTGCATGGCCGAACAAGGCATCGACATTCCGGAGCTCGACGGCGACGGTGCCATCGCGATCGAGGGCGAGACCGACGAGAAGGATCCGCAGCCCAACGACAGCCTCGACGACCCCGACTTCGACTTCGCCGAGTTCGAGGAAGCGGCCACCGTCTGCGAGCGGGCCTTCGCCGAGTTCGACGAGCTCATCGGCGCGAACGACGAGGTCGACCGGTGAGGCGCCCGAAGTTCATGGCATCTCTCGCTGTCGTCGCCGCCCTCGCCGGAGCCTGCGCGAGCGCCGAGGCCGAAACGGCCGCCTCCGACGCACCCGACACGCCGACGACGACGGCCGCCGTCAGCCGCGGCGATCTCCGCACCGAACGGCAGTTCCGGGCCACGGTCAGCTACGGCGACGAGTGGGACGTCGACACCCCCGCCACCGGCACGGTCACCCGGCAGCCCGCCGTCGGGACCATCGTCGGATTCGGTGAGGTGCTGGTGCGCACCGACGATCGGCCACGGTTCCTGGCCGAGGGCGAGATTCCGATGTACCGGAACCTCTCCAAGGTCGACACCAGCGGCCGAGACGACAACGGCAACCGGATCCAGCTGCTCCGCGGCTTCGATGTGGCCCAGCTCCAGTTCTTCCTGCTGAAGGGAGGATTCGATGCCGGCGGCGACCTCACGGTCGACGGCACATTCGGAGCATCGACCGAAAAGGCCGTCGAGGAGTGGCAAGAAGAGGTCGGCTTGCCGGTCACGGGCGCGGTGGACAACACCCAGATCGTCTTCGCGCCCGATCCGGTGCGGATCGCGTCCTCGGCACGGGTCGGTGCCGCGTTCTCCGGTCTTCGCGTCAACGACGCCGAACCGTCGGTACAGGTCGACACGACGAATCGCGACCGCCGCGCCCTCGCCGAGGGCACAGCGGTCGAGGTGCGGTTGCCCGACGGCACCACCACCCAGGGCACCGTCTCCACCCAGGAGCAGACCACCGATTCCGCCGGCACGACCGTGTGGCGAACGACGATCCGGGTCGCCGATGCGCTCCCCGGAGACGCGTCGTCGGCGACGGTGACCGTGACCGAGATCCTCGCGCAGGACGTCCTGCTCGTTCCCGTCAGCGCCCTGTTGGCCCTGGCCGAGGGAGGCTTCGCCGTCGAAGTCGTGACCGATCGCGGGGCCGGCACCTCTCTCGTCGGCGTGGAGGTCGGCGAGGTGCTCGATGGTCGGGCGGAAGTCTCCGGCGACCTCTCGGTCGGCGACCAGGTGGTGGTGGAGCGATGACCGACCGACGCGAACCCCGCCTCCAGCTTCTCGACGTCGGCAAGGACTATCCCGGCAACCCTCCGGTTCGGGCCCTCGACCGCGTGTCGCTGTCCGTCGACGACGGGGAACTGGTGGCGATCGTCGGGGCTTCGGGATCCGGCAAGTCGACACTGCTCAACGTCATCGGCACACTCGACCGACCGACCCGGGGCGAGGTGATCATCGCGAACCAGCGGGTCGCCTCCCTGTCCGATGCCGGCCTCGCCGGTCTTCGCTCGCGCCGCATCGGCTTCGTCTTTCAGCAGTTCCACCTCCTCGAGGCGGTCTCCGCGCTCGACAACGTGGCAACGGGCCTCCTCTACCAGGGCATCCGGAGCGGCCGACGCCGAGCCGTTGCCGCCGACGCCCTGCGGCGGGTCGGGCTCGGGCACCGGATGAACCACCGGCCGCCCCAGATGTCGGGCGGCGAACGCCAACGGGTGGCCATCGCCCGGGCGATCGTCGGCGACCCGGCAATCGTCCTGGCGGACGAGCCGACCGGAAACCTCGACAGCCGCACCTCGGCCGCGATCGTCGAACTGCTCCGGGACCTCAACGCCGACGGTGCCACGATCATCGTGATCACCCACGACCGGGAACTGGCCGCGACCCTTCCCCGTCGAGTCACCCTTCACGACGGACTCGTCGTCGACGACACCCTCGGTCACGTCGGCGCCGTGGAGGTGGCGAGATGACCGAACCCGGCAAACGGCGCGACCCGGCGCATCGTTCCCGGCTGCTCCTGACCGACGCCTTGACCACCGGCACCCATGGGCTGCGCAGTCGACGGGGACGCACATTTCTCACCGCGATCGGAATCGCGATCGGGATCGCATCGATGGTCGCCGTGCTCGGAATCTCGTCCTCCAGCCGGGCCGATCTCATCGCCGAGATCGACGAGTTGGGGACGAATCTGTTGCAGGTTCGGCCCGGAAGCGATGTCCTCGGGGAGGGGGCGAAGCTGCCCGAGGAAGCGCCCGCGATGATCCGGCGGATCGGACCGGTCGACAACGCGTCGTCGGTGTCGACCTTGGACACCGACGTTCGCCGCAACCGCTTCGTCGAGAACACCAACGGGCTCGACGTGTTGGCCACCGAGCCCCAGTTGCTCACCACCCTCGACGCCGCGATCTCCCACGGCCGCTTCCTCGACGCCGGAACCGCGACCCTGCCAACCGTCGTGCTCGGCTCCGTCGCGGCCGAACGTCTCGGGATCATCGACCTCCGGGGCGGGCCGACGGTCGAGATCGCCGGCCGCATCTTCGCGGTGATCGGCATTCTCCACCCGCTGCCACTCAACCCCGACATCGACCGTTCCGTGCTGATCGGAAACGTCGCGGCGGAGCAGTTCCTCGGCGCCGAGATCATCCCGACCGCGATCTACCTCAGGGCCGACCCCGACGCGGTGGAGGCGGTGCGCCGCGTGCTCTCACGAACCGTGAACCCGGCGAACCCCAACGAAGTCGAGGTGTCGCGTCCGTCCGACGCCCTCGAAGCCCGGGCCCGGGTCGACGAGAACCTCCAGAACCTGCTCCTGGGCCTCGGGGGCGTCGCCTTGCTCGTGGGCGGCGTCGGCATCGCCAACGTGATGATCATCTCCGTGCTGGAACGACGCGGCGAGATCGGCCTGCGGCGATCGCTCGGGGCCACCCGTCGTCACGTCGCCGTGCAGTTCGTCCTCGAATCGGCGTCGCTGGCCACACTCGGCGGCCTGATCGGATCTGGGCTCGGTGCCGCGGTCACCTACGCCTACGCCGAGCAGCAGGGTTGGCGGGTCGACATCCCCATCGCGGCGCTCGGCGCCGGCGTCGTCGCCGCCCTCGTCCTCGGCGCGTTCGCCGGCCTCTACCCCGCGCTGCGCGCGGCCCGGTTGGATCCGGCCGACGCGGTCCGGCCCGCCTGACGCGGTGCGGTGGTCTCCCGGCGCTCGACCGGCCTCGAGCTCGCCCGCCACCGGATTCGGGTCAATTCGCTGCTGCCCGAATGGAACGTCACCGAACTGGCCGCCGCCCCCTACGCCGACGACAGGTTCCGCGAGGCGACCACCCGGCGCACCCCGGTGCGACGCGGGGCCGACCCCGACGAGTTCCGTGAGGTCGGTGCCTTCCTCGCCGATCCCACGCTGACGTACCACACCGGCCAGGAAGTCTGTGTCGACGGTGGGTACACCGTCTTCTCGCGAGCCGCGCCGGTCGGACCATCTCGGTAGCGGGGCGACACGGTCCGTCGACAGCGAGCGTCGCCCGGACGGCAATAGGCGGAGATGACATCGTGGGCCGCACGAGGCAGCATCCGATCCGGGGCGAGGATCGACGGCCACCACGCCGGTTCGTTCCGGTGGGCCTGCCGGGGACGGGGGGCTATCGTCGGACGACATGGACGTGCTGCCGCTCACGGGCGCCCTCGGGGCCGGGATCCGGAGCGTCGATCTCCGGGCCGACGACCTCGACCACGAGGCGATACACCATACCCTTCCCGAGATCGACGCCGACCGACCATGCTTCGACCCCGCCAAACGGCTCCCAGGACCGGCCGAGGCGGCACCGGCGTGAGCGCCGTCGAGATCCGCAGGGCCTTCACCGGCGACGAGCTCACCGGCGAGACCCTGCTCGGGGAATGTCCGGTGTGGAGTGAAGCCGAGCAGGTCCTCTACTGGGTCGACATCGACCGCCACCGGATCCATCGCCACGATCCGCAGTCCGGCCACAACCAGTACCGCACGCTCGAGGGTCGACCCGGATCCATCGCGCTCACCGTCGACATCGGGCGGCTTCTGGTGGCGATGGAGAACCAGCTCGTGTGGCTCGATTGGTTTGATGGCGAGACCACTCCTTGGATCGATCTGGAGCCGCCGACCACCGGCAACCGGCTCAACGACGGACGAACCGACCCTGCCGGCCGCATGGTGGTCGGCACGATGTGGCCCGACACCAGCGCCGCGAAGACCACCGGGAGCCTCTACCAGGTGTCGTGCGACGGGTCGGTCGCGGTCCTCCAGACCGACATCGGCGTGCCGAACGGCATCGCCTTCGATCCGGAGCGGGGCCGCATGTACTTCGCCGACAGCCCCACCCGGATGGTCATGGTCGCCGACTACGACACCGACACCGGCGAACACCGAAACCTCCGCCCGTTCCTCGACTACGGACCGCTCCCCGGCAAGCCCGACGGAGCCTGTGTGGATGCCGACGGCTGCTACTGGTCGGCGTCGATCTATGCCTGGTCACTCATCCGGGTGACCCCCGACGGGACGATCGACCGCCGCGTCGAGGTACCCGTCGAGAAACCGACGATGCCGGCGTTCGGCGGTCCCGACCTCGAGACGCTGTTCGTCACCTCGATCGGCGCGGCCGGCTCGAAGCCGTCGGCGCCGGGACGTGACGGGTTCACCCCCGGCGACCTGATGGCGATCGACGTCGGTGTGCAGGGTCGTCCCGAGCCCTGCTTCGCCCATCTCTGACCATCGCCGGTGTGGCCCGGTCGGCGGCCTCCGGCGTAGCTTCGGCGGATGGATCTGCGCTGGCACGAGGAACAACGCGCCTTTCAGGCCCGCGTGCTCATCGACGATCCCCCCGATCTCGATCTGCGCCCGTATCGCACCTTCGTCGGCACCGCCGCTCCGCGACCCGACCACACGACGAGTCGGGTCGAGCGACTGACGTTGATGCTGGTCGCCGGCGGAATCCTCGTGCTGGTGCTGCTCGCCTTCGGCGTCGCCCGGGAGCTCGCGGCCCTCGCCGCGAGCTTCACCGGCGGCGTCGCGCTCATGGTCGCCATCTCCCCACCGAACCCCGCGACGGCACGGCCCGATTGGACTCCGCTCCTCGCGATCTACTCGCCCGGTGTCGAGCCGGGAGCCCGGCCGGAGTGCGTCACCCAGATCAGCGTCGAGGAGTTCGATCGGCTCGGCATCGAGGGGTTCGGGATCATCGTCGGAAACCCCCGCCCGGGCGCGACCTTCGGCCTTTTCATCGACGACCACCTCGTGTGGCCACGAACCCCGCCCCGGGGCCCCGACCCCAACGATCCGGAGTTCGGCGCCGCCTGACCGACAACCGGTCCGCCCCCGGCGCCCACCTCCCACGATCGGCTAGCGTCGGCGCCGCGGGCATGGAAGAGGATCAGTGACCGACGTCCGTTCACGTTTCGCGTTCGCCATCGTGTTCGCCTCGCTGACCGTCACCTCCGTGGCGCCCGCGCCCCTCGCCGCCGCGGGTGGTTTCGGTGACGTCAGCGCAGACGTGTACTACGAGGCCCCGGTGCAATGGCTGGTGGACGAATCGATCACCACCGGCACCACCCCGGGCTGCTTCAGCCCCGACCGTCCCGTCACCCGCGCCGAAACCGCCACCTTCCTGTGGCGCTACGCCGGATCACCCACGCTCGGAACCGACTCGTTCCTCGACGTCGAACCCAACGCCTTCTTCGCCCAAGCCGTCGCATGGATGGCCACCACCGGCATCACCACCGGCACCACCCCGACCACCTTCAGCCCCGACCGTCCCGTCACCCGCGCCGAAACCGCCACCTTCCTGTGGCGCTACGCCGGATCACCCACGGTGACGATCCGGTCGGGAGGGGCCTGCGGCGGCGCCCCCGACCCGGTGACCCCCACTCCCCCGGCCGGCAACCGGTTCGAAACGCTTGCCCCCGGCTCGGTTCTCCCATCGGGTGAGCAATGCGCCCGGTCGGTACGAGCGGCGGTCGAGACGCGGCCCGACAACACGCCGTACAACACGACGACCGGTCGCGGACCCCACCCCGACATCCCCCGGGTCGACGGTGACTTCACCGGCACCACCGACGAGATCCTGCAGTGGGCCGCGTGCAAGTGGGGGATCGACGAGGACGTCGTGCGAGCCCAGGTGGTCAAGGAGTCGTGGTGGGACCAGCGCAACGGCGGGGACCTGAGCAACGACCCGAACAACTGTCACCCGAGCGTGCGAAACCTCTCTCCCTGCCCCGAATCGCTGGGCATCCTCCAAGTCCGCTACCCCTACCACGGGCCGGCGATGGACGATGCCATCGCGTCGACCGCCTACAACGCCGATTACACCTACGCGGTCTGGAGATCCTGCTACGAAGGCGAGCTCACGTGGCTCAACACCGTCGAACGGGGCGCCACCTACCACGCCGGAGATCTCTGGGGCTGCCTCGGCGTCTGGTTCTCCGGCCGATGGCGAACCGCCGATGCCGTCGGCTACATCGCCGCGGTCGGCGATCTGCTCGACGGACGAGTCTGGGAACAGGCCTCCTTCGTCGGCTGATCGCGGGCTCTCACTCGACCACCAGGGTGTCTCCAGCCGTCACGAACGCCGCGATGCGACGCGGCGTCAGTCGAGCTTGGGACGACCACTGCCGATCACCGTCGCGGTGCCCTCGACGAACAACTCCCGTCCCTCGACCGTGGCGGACTTCTCGTGCCACGACGTCTCGATCGTGAACTCGGGGGCCCCGGCCTCGACCATGGCCTCACCGACCATCTCCGCCCCCCGTTCGGCCGCGCGCGCCCGCGCCGCCTCCAGGTCGTACACGGTCTCGGGAGCGATCCCGGCGTGAACGCGAAAGATCCCTCGTCTCGGTGCGGTCACCGCGACCTGTCGCCGGATCCGCACCTGCGCGACGACCGCACCGACGGCGTTGGCCACATCGGCATCGTCGGGAATCTCCACGTCGACACCGAGAAGCTCACCGATCGCCGGAAAGTACGTCGAGGCCGGCCCACCGAGGCCGACCAACGGCACCGCCAACCCGGCCACGAGGCGAGCCGTGCGGGCCTTCGAATCGAACGCCGCCGCCACGAGCTCCGATGTCGCGGCCTCCGCCGGAAGACCGTCACGGACGAGCGCTGCCGCCAACAACGCCTCGGCCGAGCGACGAACCAGTGTCGCCACCACCGCCGCCGACAGCTCTTCGGCTCCCACCGCGATCGGATCACCGTGGCGATCGCGACGTCGGGCAAAGAGCCGGGCCGCGAGCGTGGCCAGGTGCGGGTCGTGGGTGGACTGGGTCCCGAGCACATGGCTGGCGTCGGTCGGTGTGAACGCCACCATCCGGACGAGCCCCCTGCGGACGAGCCGCCGAAGCGCCCGGCCCTGAACACTCGAGGTCACGACCGGATCGGCCGCCGCGAGACCATCACCGATCGCGGCGAGAACCGCCGACTCCCCACCGTCGAGGCGAGCCCCCGCGGCTCGTTCCGTCGGCCGGACGAACACCCCGGCCCACTCGCCGGGCGGGCCGTCGGCCGCGAGCTGCCGGGTGAGGGTGTGTTCGACGAACGCGGCGTCGCCGGCCGCGGCGGCGACAACGGGGATCACCCGGCGGGGACCGATGTGCAGTTGCGGCCCGACCGCCCGGTCGTCGAGCGTGACCTCGCTGTCGCCACCGAGGCCATGGGTGCGCATCGAGATGGCTTCGATCATCGTGTGATGCCCTCCCACGGTCGCCCCCCGCGGCGCGAGCTCCGGCAGCCCGCCACGAAGAACCGCGATGTCGGTCGTCGTGCCGCCCATGTCGGCGATGACGGCATCCTCCACCGCGACGAGGTGCGCCGCCCCGACCAGGCTCGCCGCGGGACCCGAGAGGATCGTCTCCACCGGCCGATCCCGCACGAACGCCGACGACACGAGGGAGCCGTTTCCTCGGACCACCATGACCGGCGCGTCGATCCCCCGACCGCGAAGGGCCGACTCGGTCGTCGAGACGAGCTCGTCGATCATCGCGATGAGGCGGGCGTTGAGCAGTGCCGTCACCGAACGCTTCGGCCCGTTGAGGCCGTCGGACAGCTCGTGGCTGCAGGTGACCGGGAGGCCGGTTCGGCGGCGGATCACGCCTCGGACCGCCAGCTCGTGTTCGGGGTTTCGCACCGCGAACTGGCCGGTGACCGCGAATCCCTCGACCTCGTCTCCGAGCTCGTCGAGGGCATGGCCCAACGCCTCGAGGTCCAGCGGATGCTGCGGTGTGCCATGAGGCGTGTGGCCCCCCGCGATCCGGATCACGGCATCGTCACCGAGGGCTTCTCTCAGCCCACCCCGGTCGAGCGCTTCCGGTTCGAAACCGATCATGACGAGGCACGCAGGTCGACCGGCCCCCTCGACCAGGGCGTTGGTCGCCAACGTCGTCGACAACGACACGAGCCCGACCGCGTCGGGGCCGACCGCCGCGATCTCCAAAGCGAGGTCCAACGCGGCGGCGATGCCGACGGCCAGGTCGCCGTGGGTGGTCGGCGCCTTGGCCTTCGCGAGCACCCGGGCATCGCGCTCGTCGTAGACGACGGCGTCGGTGTAGGTGCCGCCGGTGTCGACACCGACGAACACCGGGCGGGGTTCGCTCATCGGATCAGTCTGCCCGCTCGGTCCGCCCGACGGGAGCTGCGGTCACTTCCACTCCGTCGAATGCGTGTCGGTCGAGGGTCGAGCCGTGTCTCTTGGCCGCGGCGATCTCGCCACGATGGCGCCGGCCTGGGCCGACAAGTACCACGACGGCACGTGGCCAAGGCCGACATGATCTCCCTCGTCGACGACAACGCCGCCTATGAGGTGGTTCCCCACCGGGCCTTCGGCATCATCGAGACCGCCGAACGGTTCAGTTCCTCGGCCACCCGTTGGGTTTGGAGCTGAGTCCTCGCGCTCAGGGCCAAAGCGGCTCGTCGATCTCGAAGCCCACCGGTGTTCCCCAGGTGTTGCGGTACGACACCTCGTGCACGGGGCGGCGGGCCGCGACCGCCCACGTACCGGTCGGGTAGCCGAACGGCACACAACACGACATCCGCCAGCCCTCGTCGGCCGGCACGCCGAGAACGGACAACGTCTCGTCGTTCTTGAACGCCAGCACGCTGGTCAGTGACGAGCCCACCCCATCGGCGCGGGCCGAGAGCATCGCGCTCCACACCGCGGGGAAGATCGAGCCGCCGCTGGCGTCGAACTGATCGAACGCGAACAACAGGAGCGGGTAGGTCGCGAAGTTCTCCTGGGCCCAGGTCACGGACCTCATGATCTTCTTGAACTGCTTCGCCTCGGGATCATCGGAGGACTCCGCGTAGGCGGCCTTGTCCTTGTAGACGGTCGCCCACAACATGTCGATGCACTCGGCGTAGAGCGCACCGATCTCCGCGATCTGATCCTTGTCGTCGACGAGGAGGAATCGCCACCCCTGGGCGTTGCCGCCGCTCGGGGCCCGCACCGCGGCGTCGAGGAGCCGGGCCTGCACCTCGACCGGCACCGGATCGGGCTTCACCCGTCGCATCGCCCGCGTCGTGTAGAGCGCTTCTCTCAGGTCCATATCCGTCTCCCATGCTCAATCCGCGAACACACCGTCCGATGGAGGTCGGTGAGCAGCTTCATCGATGCCCTCTTCGAGCCCGAGCGCCACTGCTCGTGCGGCCACCACGAGGGCTCACACTGCCACGGTTTCAGCAATCAGGCATGTATGTGGTGTGACTGCCGCGTTTTCGAGGACCCGGAACGGGAGCTGGTGCCCGCCCGCCGTGAGACGACCCCATTGCGCCACTTCTTCGCCGGCCGCTGAGCCCGTACGCTGGGTCGGACGTGACCCCCACCCTGACCTCCCCGCTCGACGACCTGCGTTCCCAACTCGCCCGCAGTGTCCGCCAGGTTCTGTCCGGGTCGAGCGACGCCCCCGAACGCCGCGTGCCCTTCGACGACGACCCCGGCCTCTTCGGCCCCGGCAGCGCGACCTGGGAAGTTCACCGCGACGCGTCGATGATGATCGGCGGGCTGCGCGCCCTGCTGCTGCAGACCCTGCATCCACCGACGATGGCCGGCGTGGCCGAGCACTCGAACTATCGCACCGACCCCCTCGGCCGGCTCCATCGCACCGGCAGCTTCGTGGGCACCACCACGTTCGGCACGACCGAGGAGGCCGACGACGCCATCCGCATCGTCCGTCGGGTCCACACACGGGTCAAGGGCACCATGGCCGACGGCACCCCCTACGACGCCGCCGATCCGCATCTGATCCTGTGGGTCCACTGCACCGAGGTCGACAGCTTCCTGCGGGCCCGGGAGCGCTACGGCGCCCAGCGGCTCTCCGCCGACGCCCCCGACCGCTACGTTCACGAGATGGCGGTCGTCGCCGAGCGGCTCGGGGCCAACGACGCACCCCGGAGCCGGGCGGAGCTCCGGGCCACCCTCGAACGGTTCCGACCCGAGCTCGCCGTCGGCCGCCAGGCCCGCGAGACGCTGCGGTTTCTCGCCTGGCCACCGATCGCGTTGACGCTGCGCCCCACCTACGGCGTCGTCTTCGCCGCCGCCGCATCGATGCTTCCCGGCTTCGCCCGTCGCATGCTGTGGCTCCCCGTCGTCCCGCTCGCCGAGCCGCTGGCGATCCGACCGGCCGCCACCGCCCTCATGCGCACGCTCGGGTGGGCGCTCGGAGAACTGGGGGCCGACGATGGAACTCGCTGAGCTCCAGCGCCTCATGGACGAGCTCTACGGTGACGCCGACCGCGACCGCGGCATCCCGTCGACCGTCGCCTGGTTGTGCGAAGAACTCGGAGAGCTGGCCCAGGCCGTCCGCAAAGGCACCGTCGAACAACAGCTTCACGAGTTCGGCGACGTCCTCGCCTGGCTCGCCTCGCTCGCCAACCAGCTCGACATCAGTCTCGACGACGCCATGGCCCGCTACGTCACCGACCCACCCCGAACGATCGATCCGCCCGCGGGGCGGCCCGCGCTCAGACCAGACCCTGGGCGATGAGTGACTCGGCGATCTGGATCGTGTTGAGGGCCGCACCCTTGCGGAGGTTGTCGCCCGACACGAACAACGACAGACCGTGTTCGACAGTGGGGTCGACCCGGATCCGGCCGACGAACGACGGATCGGCACCGGCGGCCATCAACGGTGTGGGAACGTCGACGACGACGACACCCGGCGCGACAGCCAGCAACTCGACGGCCCGTTCGGGGGTGAGCACCCGGGAGAAGCGGGCGTTGATCGAAAGGCTGTGGCCGGTGAAGACGGGGACCCGCACACAGGTGCCGGACACGAGGAGATCGGGGAGTGCCAGGATCTTGCGGCTCTCGTCGCGCAGCTTCTGTTCCTCGTTGGTCTCGTTGCGGCCATCGTCGACGAGCGCGCCGGCGAACGGCAAGACGTTGCACGCGATGGGTTGCGTGAAGTTCTCGCCGGCCTCGAGCGCGACCGCGGCGCCGTCGTAGGTGAGCGCCGGGCCATCGGCCGCGACCTTTTGGATCTGCTCGTCGAGCTCGGCGACCCCGGAGAGCCCGGCCCCTGACACCGCCTGGTAGGTGGAGATCACCAGCGCTTCGAGCCCGGCTTCGTCGGCGAGCGGTTTGAGCACCGGCATGGCGGCCATCGTGGTGCAGTTGGGATTGGCGACGATCCCCTTCGGCCGGTCCGCGAGGGCGGCCGCGTTGACCTCGGGGACGACCAGGGGAACGTCGGGATCCATCCGCCACGCCGACGAGTTGTCGATGACGGTGGCCCCGGCCGCGGCGGCCGCCGGGGCCAGGCGGCGGCTCGTGGTGGCACCGGCGGAGAAGATCACCACGTCGAGACCGGAGTAGTCGGCCTCGTCCGCGTTCTCGACGGTGATGTCGCCGCCCTGCCACTCGATCGTCTTCCCGGCCGAACGGGCCGAGGCGAAGAGTCGCAGCGTGTCGACCGGATACTCGCGCTCGGCCAGCAGCGAGCGAACGACTCCACCCACCTGGCCCGTGGCCCCCACGATTCCTACATGCATGGCGGAAAGGTTAACGGGCCGAGTCGTACTCATCTCGATGTTTCTCCCACCAGAGATCGACGCGACGATAGATCTCGTCTTCGGGGAGCTCGCCCTCGGTGCGTTTCACCTCGAGCAGCATCTTCAGGATCCGACCGATGTGTTGCCCTCCCGGTGTGTCGAGATGGGCCATCACCGCCTGGCCGTCGATCTGGGGACGTTCGGCCGCTCGTCGTTCCTCCTCGGCGAGCACCGCGATGCGGGATTCGAGCTCGTCGATCGCCGCCTGGAGATCGGCTTCCTTCTGCTTGTTGCGGGTGGTGCAGTCCGATCGGATCAGGGCGTTGAGCCGGCCGAGAAGCGGTCCGGCATCGCGGGCATAGCGCCGCACCGCACTGTCGGACCAGCCCTCCGTGTACCCCTTGAACCGGCCACTGAGCCGCACGAGCTCGCTGACCTCGTCGACGATCTCGTCGTCGTAGCCGAGGGCGGTCATTCGCGCCCGGGTCATCCGGGCCCCGACCACCTCGTGATGGCGGAAGGTGACACCACCGTGCTCGAAGCTGCGGGTACGGGGCTTCGCGACATCGTGGAACAGGGCAGCCAACCGCACGATCAGGTCGTCGGGGGTCTTCGCGACCACGGCGATCGTGTGGGACAACACCTCCTTGTGTCGATGGATCGGATCCTGTTCCATCCGCAACAACGGAAGTTCGGGTACGAGGTCGTCGATCCGGCCACTGTCGACCGCCGCCCAGAGCGCCGCCGCGACATCGTCGGCCATGAGGATCGCGTTGAGCGCGTCGGCGCCGGCCGCGGGGGCCGCGATCGGGGCGCCGTCGGCCTCGGCATCGGTGTCGCTCACCGGCGAACTCGTCTCCATAGCCATCGAAGTCTACGGTCACCCACGCACACCAGCGCGAGAGATACGGGGATTGCCATGACACTCGACCGATTCCGACTCGACGGAAAAGTCGCGATCATCACCGGCGCGGGCCGCGGAATCGGCGCCGCGACCGCGACGATGTTCGCCGAGTCGGGGGCCGACGTCGTCATCGGTTCCCGCACCGCCGAGCAGCTCGCCGACGTCGCCGCGACCGTGCAGTCCCTTGGTCGCCGAGCGGTCACCGTCGCCGGCGACCTCTCCTCCCGGGAGGGCCTGGCGACCCTCGTCGACACCGCGATCGCCGAGTTCGGCGCGATCGACATCGTCGTCAACAATGTCGGCGGATCGATGCCCCAGGCGTTCATGGACACCAGCGAACGGGCCTTCGACGGAGCGATGCGCTGGAACGTGACCACCGCCTTCAACCTCACCCAACTCGCGGTGCCGCACCTGCTGGAACGACCCGGCGCCAACGTCGTCAACATCGCCTCGACCGCGGGGTTGTTCGCCAGCCGGGGCTTCGCCGCGTACGGCACCGCCAAGGCCGCGCTCATCCACCTGACCAAGGCGTTGGCCCAGGATCTCGCTCCGAAGATCCGGGTCAACGCCGTCTGCCCCGGCGCGATCGCCACGTCGGCCCTCGACATCGTGCTCCAGACACCCGAGCTCGAACAGGCCATGAACGACAACACTCCCCTCGGACGGCTCGGCCGCCCCGAGGAGATCGCCGCCACCGCGCTGTACTTCGCCAGCGACGCGGGGGCGTACACCACCGGCCAGTTCCTCGGTGTCGACGGCGGCATCACGGGCTCGAACCTCGACATGGGCATCGAGGATTTGTAGGAGGGAGCTGCGAGGCTGAGCCGATGGCGCTCGCTGATCTTCTCCTGTCCGACGACGACTTCGTCCCCACCAAGGCCCTGCTCGTCGTCGCCCACCCCGACGACATCGATTTCGGTGCGGCCGGCACCGCGGCGACATTGACCGATCACGGCGTGGAGGTCGTCTACGGCCTCGTCACCAGCGGCCAGGCCGGCGAACCGGCCGAGCTCTCCCCGGCCGAGCTCACCGAGATCCGCCAGAAGGAGCAGACCGAAGCGGCCGCCATCGTCGGTGTCACCGAGCTGCATTGGCTCGGGTTTCCCGACGGACACCTCGTCGCCGACCTCGAGTTGCGCAAGGCGATCGCTCGCTTGATCCGCATGGTCAAGCCCGACCTGGTCATCACGCAGACACCGGTGCGCGACCTCGACCGGATCTACGCCGCGCACCCCGATCATCTCGCCGCCGGCGAAGCCGCGGTCTGCGCCGTCTACCCCGATGCCCGCAACGGTCACTCGTTCCCGGAGCTCCTCGCCGAGGGTCACCTTCCCCACGCCGTCCCGCGGGTCTGGCTGATGGCCGGCGCCGACAACGACCTCCATGTCGACATCACCGCCAACCTGGACCGCAAGATCGAAGCCCTTCGGGCGCATCACTCACAAAACGACGACCGGGCCGACGCCCTCCCGTCGATGATCCGTGACTGGGCGCAGACCAATGCCCGCGCCGCAGGGCACACCGGCCGCGCCGTCGAGTCGTTCAGGGTCGTCCACACCGAGTGACCCGGCGCCACCGGTCAACGGGAGCCCGGCGAGATCACCTGCCCCCCCCCACGGGCGCGCACGCCGACGGGTCGGCGAGATGACGAACAAGACGGCGAGGTGACGAAACACCGTCAATCGCGCGACAACGGGAACCGTCGACGCCGATCGTCCGTCTGAGAGCGAACTCACATCCCTCGGGGGGTCAACAACATGTCCGGTTCTCACACGCACCACCACGAACACGCGCCGGCCTGGCCGATTCGACGATCGAGGCGCCGGCTCCGGTTCGTCGCTCTGCTCGCCACTCTCGTGGTGATCCTCGCCGCCTGCGCCTTTGACGACGCCGACAACGCCACCTTCGACGCCGCAGGGTCGTATGAGGAAAGCGGCGCGCCCGCCGCCTCCGACGGGGAGCTCCTCGTCGAGGGCGACGCCACGGCCGAACCGGCCGACTCCATGGACTCGACTGACGACGCCGACACCGTCGACGACCTCTCCGGGGACCGAGCCACGGCCGAGCCCGAATCCCCCGCACCGAGTGGGGGCGCCGACCTCACCGCACCGGCCGTGATCTCCGCCCTCGCCGCCGGTCGCCAAATCATCTCCACCGGTGAGGTCGTCATCGAGTCGGCTGATGTGCAAAAGGCGACCGCCGACGTGATCGAGGTCGTTTTCGCCAACGGAGGCGCCATCTGGGGTCAGGACACCCGTACCGATCCGTCGCCACGTACCGTGTTGACCATCCGGGTTCCCCCGGGCGACTTCGATCGGGTGTTCACCGCGATCTCCGAGCTCGAGGGGGCCAACCTCGTCTCCCAGTCGGTGACCACCGATGACGTCACCGAGACCGTCGTCGACCTCGACGCCCGGATCACGGCCGCCGAATCCAGCGTCGAGCGGATCCAGATCCTGCTCGACGCGGCCCGCGACCTCACCACGGTGTTCACGCTCGAAGAGGAGCTCGCCGACCGCCAGGCCCAGCTCGAACGGCTGCGGGGACAACGCAAGACCATCGGCGATCAGATCGCGCTCGCCACGATCACCTTGACGATCGTCGAGCTCGACCCCGACCGGCTGACCCCGGAGATGGAGGTGGTCGCCTGGCTCGGCACCGACGTGGCCGATGCCTGCCCCGGAGTGTCCGACCTGTCGATCGGCGCGTACGACACCGCGGTGCTGTGCGTGAACGTCAGCAACACCGGCGACGACACACTGACCGACATCGAGATCGCCTCGTCGACCTTCCGTCTCAGGGTCGACGACTTCCTGATCAACCAGAACGGCACCGGCACCCTCGAGCAGCTCGCTCCCGGTGAGGACCTCCTCGTCTACGCCGAGCTCGACGCCGACGGCGGGTTCATTCGCCGAGTCGACGCCTCCCGCGGCATCGACATCGAGGTGAGCGTGACCACCACGCCGGAGACGTCGCCGACCATCGAGTTGACCTCCTCCGATTCGGTGTTCATCTCCGCCGACGTCGACGATCCGCTGCCCGGCTTCGGCGACTCGTTCTCGAGTGGCTGGAGCGCCATGATCGCCGTGCTCAGCATCTTGATGATCGCGGTCGGTGTCGTCTTGCCGTTCCTGCCCTTCCTCCTCGTCATCGGCTGGCTGATCCGCCGGTCCGTGGTCAAGAGCCGGAAGCGGGTCGATGCCGCGGCTGCCTATCTCGCGGCCGGAGCCGCCACGACAACCGACGACTGATCTCCCCTGGAGGGGACGGGTCACCCGGGTCCGAGCCGGTCGCATCACCCCCCGATGCGTCGGCCCGGCCCGGGTGATCTCGATGATCTGGATGATCCGGTCGGCCGGGGCCTACTGTGCGCCATGACCGATCCGACCGATTCCCGACAGGTTCACGACCACCGCGAGGACCGCAACAAAGAGATCGTCGCCCGCTACTGGGAGGCACTCTACGACCACGACTGGGACGGGATCGCCTCGTTCTTCGGCCCCGACAGCAACTATGTCGACGTGGGCACCGGAGAGGCCCTCGGGGGCGCCCACGGACCGGACGAGATCGTCGCCCGGCTACGCCTCGGCCTCGAGCCGGTCGAGGCCCACAATCACCAGCTCGGGCTCATGATCGCCGAGGGGAACGTAGTGGTGACCGAACACGCCGAGGAATGGGTGTTCCACACCGGTGAGCGAATCCTCCACCCGTTCACCTCCGTGATGGAGCTCGACGACGACGGCATCATCGTGCGCTGGTGGGACTACTCGAACCTGTCGAACCTCCTCGACAACGCGCCGGCATGGTGGCTCGAGCACATCGCCGCCGGCTATCGCGACCGGATCGAGGGTCAGGGCCCGCCGCGGGTTTGATTGCGTGGTTCAGGGTGTGGGTGGGGGTGTGATGGTGTAGTTCCATTCGCCGTGCCAGCTGTGTGCTCGGATAGGTATCTGGGACATCTGGGCGTCGGTGATCTTGACGCCTTT
>JAJRXC010000088.1 GCA_024276495.1 Actinomycetes bacterium | reverse complement strand
GCGAGCCGAGGAATCGGCGAGGCGACGGCGCGACGGTTCGCCGATTCGGGTGCCAACGTCGTGCTCGCCGCCCGCACGGCCGCGGACATCGAACGGATCTCGGGCGAGATCGGAGCGGCGGCGACCTTCGTCGGGTGTGACGTCGCCCGCTACGACGACGTCGCCCGGGCCGTGGCGCTCGCCCGCGACACGTTCGGTCGCCTCGACGTTCTCGTCAACAACGCCGGTCTGATCGAGCCGATCGCCCGACTCGAAGACTCGGATCCCGACGCGTGGGGCCATGTGGTCGATGTCAACGTGAAGGGCGTCTATCACGGGCTTCGCGCTGCCTATCCGGCGATGAAGGACCACGGAGGGTTGATCGTGAACCTCTCCTCGGGCGCCGCCGGTGGCCTACTCGAGGGGTGGAGTCACTATTGCGCCACGAAGGCCGCCGTGCTCTCGCTGACCCGCAATGCCCACAACGAATGGCGCGGCGCGGGCATCGATGTCGTCGGGCTCTCTCCCGGCACGGTCGCGACCGACATGCAGCACGCGATCAAGGACTCGGGCATCAACCCCGTCAGTGAGTTGGACTGGTCGGATCACATCTCGCCGGGATGGGTGGCCGAGGCGATCGTGTGGCTGACCACGCCCGCGGCCCGCGAGTTCTACGGTGACGACTTCTCGCTCAAGACCGATGAAGGTCGCCACCTCGTCGGTCTTCCGGCCTGACTGCATCTTCCACCGGAGCCCTAGCGTAAGCTTTGACTTACGGTAAGTCCTCACCTACGGTTGAGGCGTGCCCGTGGCCCTTCCCGACTCAACCGCGACCACGGCAGCAACCACGGGGACGCGGCCGTGATCGGCCCGGCGCTCCAGGCGATGGCCGAGCCGAGACGTCGGGAGATCCTGCTTCTCGTGCGCGATCGGGCCCACACCGTCGGCGAGATCGCCGCCCGGTTCGACATCAGTCGGCCGGCGATCAGCCAGCACCTCGCCGTCCTCAACGAGGCCGGCCTCGTCACCGTCACCGCTGAGGGGACGCGGCGTTTCTATCGGGCCCGCCCCGAGGGCATGGCCGAGATCCAGGACTACATCGAGAGCTTCTGGACGACACGTCTGGCCGAGCTCAAGGACATCGCCGAACGCGACGAGGGCCACGACTGATGCCGACGGATCCGGACTCCGACGACGTCATCTACCGCCAGAACGTCATCTACCGCCAGGAGGTGCGCATCGACGCGCCACCGGACGCGGTCTTCGGGCTTCTGGTCGACGCCGAGTCGATTCGCCGCTGGATCGGATCCGTCGTGGTGGCCGACCCTCGTCCCGGCGGTGAGTTGACGATCGACATGAACGGCTCCGACATCGTCCGCGGCGAGTACGTCGTGGTCGACCGCCCGCATCGTGTCGTGTTCACCTGGGGCTACGAGGGCGTGGCCGACATGGGGCCCGGCGCTTCGACGGTGCAGATCGACTTGACCGCCGATGGCGACGGAACCCTTCTCGAGTTGGTCCACCGAGACTGTCCGCCGGACCGGCTCGCCGATCACGCCGATGGCTGGACCCACTACCTGAGGCGGCTACGAGACGTCTCCGGCAACCTCGCCGACACCCGATCCCGAACCGAGGAGACCTGATGACCGTCGCACCTGCCGTCGTCGTCCGCGCCACCTGGCTGACGGCGCGACAGTCGCTGCTCGCCGAGGAGAAGCGCGTCACCCGGCGGCTCGACGAGCTCGCCGAGCAGCGACGCGCCCTGGGTCAAGGTCGACACGCACTACCGGTTCGACACCACCGATGGCGAACAGTCGCTCGCAGAGCTGTTCGGCGACCGAAGCCAACTCGTCGTCTACCACTTCATGATGGGTCCGGATTGGGACGAGGGCTGCCCGAGCTGTTCGTTCTGGGCCGACAACTTCGACGGCATCGACGTCGATCCCGTCGACACCACCGTGCGAGGTGGAGCCGTCGTCGGACGAGCCAACACCTCGACCGCCATACGATCCGCAATCGAGATCTCCACGACCCGGACCATGCCACAACAATCCGCGACCTCAACATCTCAGCGACGAACCACTGGCTCCCGAGCCGATGAGCATCCCCCTGTTGGGCGGACACTTCGAATAGGAGATGTCCATGTCTGTGCAAACGAAGAAGAGGCGGGGTCGCCCGTCGAAGTACCCGCCGGAGTTCCGGCGTGACGCGGTCTCGTTGGTCCTTGTGAGGTTGACCCGGTTTGACGGACACCTACCTTGAGGGCGTGGGCCCGGAGTGGGGTGTCCATGTCAAGTACGAGTGAGCGTCGTCCGCGACGCAAGTTCACCAAGGAGTTCAAGGCCGAAG
>JAJRXC010000087.1 GCA_024276495.1 Actinomycetes bacterium | reverse complement strand
GGGTGGGCGAGAGTCGGATCGGCATGGGCGGCTGGAGTACCGCGCGGTTCGATCAGATCTCGCGGACGCCGACGGCGCCGGCGTCGACCTGCCACGACGACGCCGTTCGGATCGGCGATGTCGGTTCCTGGGTCGTGTCCACCCAGCGGAAGTGGCCGACGAGCTCGTCGTGGGTGACGTCGACGATCAGGTAGCCGCGGGACTGCGTTTCGTAGAGATGAACGTGGGGGTTCGACCGGGACCCTTCGACGAACTCGGGCAGGAGGAGCTCGAGGCTGGTGATGGACGGACCGACGAATTCGGTCCCGACGATGGGGGAGTCCGGCTCGCGGTAGGTGACGCGGAGGTCGGTGACCGCGGAGGTGTGGATGTCGCCGCCGAGCACGACGAAGTTCTCGATGCCGGCATCGCGGACGTGGCCGAGGAGGCGTTCGCGGGGTGCGGCGTAGCCGTCCCACGCATCCATCGAGAACCCCTTCGTCGGGTCGTCGGGGGCTCGATCGACCTCGGCCATGATCGTCTGCTGGGCGAGCAGGGACCAGGTGGCATCGTGGTCGAGGCTTGCCTCCAACCAGGTCTCCTGTGCGTCGCCGAGCATGGTGCGACTCTCGTCGAAGGTGGCGTCGAGCTGCGGCCCGCCGCCGAACGGTCGGGGGAGGTTCCCGTTGCCCTCGCCGTCGATGATCGGGGAGCGGTACTGGCGATCGTCGATCACCGTCAGTTTCGCGAGATCGCCGAACTCGAAGTCCCGATAGACCCGCAGCTCCCCATCGACGGGCGGCCCGGTGCGCACCGGCATGTTCTCCCACCAGGCCTGATAGGCCGCGGTGCGCCGATCCCGGAAGGTGGCGGCCGCGTTGTCGTCGAGCGCGAGGCCGATCCCGCCCGGCAGCCAACCGGCATAGTTGTCCTCCACCTCGTGGTCGTCCCACATCACGATCCACGGGTGTGCGGCGTGGGCCTCGCGCAGCTCGGTTTCGCCCTTCGCGGCGGTGTAGTAGAGGCGGTACTCGTCGAGGGAGAACGGGATCGGCAGACCGTGGTCTCGCAGGGTGCCGCCCTCGAGCTCGTAGATGTAGTCGCCGAGGAACAGCACCGCGTCGAGTTCCTCCTCGGCCAGGTGGGCGTAGGGCGTGAAGTAGCCCGACTTCCAGGCCGAGCAGTTCGCTACGCCGAAGCGCAACGAGTCGACGCTCGATCCGGGCTCCGGGGCGGTGCGGGTTCGTCCGATCGGGCTGGTCCAATCGCCGATGACGAACCGGTACCAGTAGGTCGTCGACGGGTCGAGTCCCGTGGCGTCGATGTGGACGGCGTGGGCGTGGTCGACCGTTGTCACGAACTCGCCCTCGGCCGCGAGCTCCGTGAAGGACGCGTCGGTGGCGATCGCCCAGCGGACCGGTGCCCGATCGGCGATCAGGCCACCCGCGGCCTTGGTCGGCTCCGGAGCGAGCCGGGTCCAGATCACCACCGAGTCGGGAAGCGGGTCGCCCGACGCGACACCGAGCGTGAACGGGTCGCTCGTGATCGTGGGCACCGGCACGGTTGTCGTCGGAGCGGCGACCGGCGCGGTGGTGGTCGGCGCGGTGGTCGTCGAGGGAGGAGGAGCCGTCGTCGTGGTGGTCGTTTCGGAGGCCCTGGTGTCGGATCCGCCGGAGCAGGCGGCGGCGACCAGGCCGGCCGAGGCGGCGAGAAACCCTCGTCGACTCCACCGGTCGTTGGGAGTGGGCATGACGGCGATGTTAGAAACAGACCATGACGACAATCCACTACGAGGCCGACGCCGACCTCTCCGTGCTCGACGAACAGACCGTCGCGGTGGTCGGCTACGGCAACCAGGGGCGAAGCTGGGCGCTGAATCTGCGTGACAGCGGAATCGACGTCCGGGTGTGTGTGCGCAACGACGAATCGCGGGCCCTCGCGATCCGGGAAGGGTTCCATGCGGCCGAGGTCGAGGCGGCCCGCGAGGCCGACGTCATCTGTCTGCTGGTGCCCGACGACGTGATCCCGGAGCTGCCGATCACCCCCCGCGACGATGTCCTGACCATCGTGGCATCGGGCTACACCCTGGCGTTCGACCGCTTCGATCCGGCCGGTGATCAGGCGATGGTCGCCCCCCGGATGCTCGGCCCGGAGGTGCGACTCTGCTACGAGGAGGGCTGGGGGTTCATCACCGCCCTCGGAGTCCACAAGGACAGAACCGGTACCGCGCTGCCCCGTTCCCTCGCGATCGCCCAGGGCATCGGTGGGTTGCGGCAGGGTGCGATCGAGCTCACGCCCCGCCAGGAGGCGGTGCTCGATCTCGCCGTCGAGCAGGTCCT
>JAJRXC010000086.1 GCA_024276495.1 Actinomycetes bacterium | reverse complement strand
GTCCGGCGCCGGCCGGTGCCGTGCTGGTGCGCGACGTCCGGGCCTGGCACGGCGGAACTCCCAACGTTTCCGACGAGATCCGCGCCATGCCCAACGTGGAGTTCTTCGCCCCCTGGTACCGCGAGCGGGTCCGGACCGCCATGAGCCGAGCCGACTACGAGGAGCTGTCCCCCCACGGCCGCCACATTGCCCGGTCGAGCGCGGCCGACTCGTCCGAGTCGTTCGCCCCCGAGACGATCCTCGGTTGGACCCCGCCGGGATCGAACTCGACGCCGGAAGCTCAGCCGGCCGGACCCGCCGCAAACGAGTCGACATAGGCGAACAGGCCGGGCTGGCCACCGGTGTGGACGAACACGACGTCGCCGGCCGGATCCAGGCCCGGAAGGGAGTCGACGAGATCGGCGAACGCCTTGGCGGTGTAGACCGGATCGAGCAGCACCCCCTCGGTCCGCGCCAGGGTCCCGATCACCGCGTGGGACGCGGCGGTCTCGATGCCGTAGCCCTCGCCCAGCGACCGATCGACGACAACGACACCGTCGGCCGGCGGCGGGTCGACGCCGAGCAGCTCGGAGGTGGCGATCGTGAGCCGTTCGATGGCCCCGCGGGTGTGGTCGTGGTCGGCGTAGACGGCCACGGCCCGGACGCTCGCGTCGCAGCCGCCGTGGTGCAGGCCGAGCGCGAGGCCGGCGGCGGTGCCGCCGGTGGAGGACGCGACGACGACCTCGGCCGGTTCCACCCCCTCGGCCTGCAGCTGGCCGACGAGCTCGGCGGCGGCCGCCACGTAGCCGAGCGCCCCGACCGCGTTCGACCCTCCGGGGTCGATGAAGTAGCGGTCGGGATCGGCGTCGGCCAGCTCGGCCGCGCACATGATGGCGGCCTCGTCGTCGGCGACCTCGTGAACCGTCGCACCCAAGACGTCGTCGAGCATCCGGTTCCCCGAGGTCCGGTAGTGCGTCGTCGCCCGATCAACCGCGTTGGTCAGGACCAGGTCGCAGGGCAGACCGATCCGGGCGCAAGCGGCCGCGGTCTGGCGGGCGTGGTTCGATTGCAGGGCACCGAAGGTCACGACGCCGGTCGCCTCCCGCTCGCGGGCCTCGCCGAGCAGGAACTCGAGCTTGCGGGTCTTGTTGCCGCCGAGGGCGAGGCCCGAGCAGTCGTCTCGTTTGAGCCAGATCAGCGGCCCGCCGAGCTCCTCGCGGAGGCGGTGGCACGGCTCGAGCGGCGTGGGCCAGTGCCCGAGCGGCGTACGGGGAAAGCCGGCGCTGAGATCGGAGAGCGGCGTCATGGCGCCAGTCTGTCGCACCAGCCGCGGCGACGAAGGATCAGCCGGTCGGCAACCCTGCACACAGAGTCGCGCCGTGACCGACGAGCGCGTCGAGGGGCACTCGCCCGGGCCGGACCTCCCCCGTTTGCGCCTACCCGTCTCTCGAGGCGACGCACGCGGCGACCCCGGGATCGTCGGTGCCGGGGACATCGATGGCCGGCCGGATCACGTCGGAACCCGGCTCGGCGAGGCCTTGCGCCGCCGACACTGGGACAGTTCCGAGAAACAGCTTCATCCCGGACGCTTCGGTGACGAACGGCGGCACGTAGACCGCGCCGCCGTGGGACACCGTCGGCGTGTAGTCGGCCTCCGCAACGGCCCAGTACACCCCGATCCCGGCGACATCACTGAGACACCCCACCGCCGGGGCATCGGGAAACCAGTCCGAGAGCGGCACCGCGAGGACATTCGAACTGGTCCGCTCGCCGTTGACGCGAACGTCGAGTTGCACCGTGGCCTCCGGTGACACCGACGAGACGACGATCTCGAGTCGGTCGCCGGCCACATCGCCCGACACCACCGTGCTCGCACCGCGATCGGAGACGGTGAGGTCATCGACGCCGGGAGCGAGGACGCAGTCCTCGATGACCCCCGCGATACCGCACCCTGCCCGTCACCTTGCCGCGCCTCCGCCGAGGCCACGCTCGCATCGGCTGCACCGCCGACCGGACGGTCGGCACCGGTGCTGCACGACCCGGCGAGCAACACGACCGCCGACACCGCCAACGGGATCCGACCGATCCGCCCAAGATCACCCATGAGGGAAAAGTAGCAACCGCGAGCTCAGCGGACACGAGCTCGGCGAAAGCAACTGGAAGGGCATCGCGGCCGATCGGTAGAACATAGACGGGTTCGGGCCGTCCGCCATGCGATCCCATGCTGCGCCAGTGAAGTCTCCTTGCCCCCACGGAGTGGCCAAGTTCGTGACACTTCGTCTTCGCCGGGATCTCTCGTAGCTCTCGGTTGCGACGACCCGCGATCGCCACCCCGGCCCGGGAGGATGTGAGTTCTGACACCACACATCAACCGACCAGTTCCGGAGGGCCCTCGACGCGGTACGCCACCAAGCTGGTGCTCCAGTTCCCGCGGGGGTCCGATCCCGCGTCAGGCGACGATGGTGCCGCCGTCGCAGGTGATGACGTCGCCGACGGTGAACGCGCCGGCCCGGGAGCTGAGGAAGATGGCGAGACCGGCGATGTCCTCGGGCGTGCCGACCCGACCGCGGGGGTTGGTGCTGCCGACCGCGTCCCAGTCGGTGCCCTCGACATCGCCGCCGGTGCCGACCCCGGTGCTGAGCATCCAGGTGGGGAACGGCCCGGGGGCGATCGCGTTGACGATGATGTTGCGGGGCGCGAGCTTGCCGCCGAGCTGGCGGGTCAACGCGTGCACCGCGGCCTTCGATGGTCCGTACGAGAACGTCTCGAACGTCGGCGACTTGATGCCGTCGATCGACCCGATGTTGATGACCCGCGACGGATCGTCCGCGGTGGCCGTGGCCTCCAGCAGCGGCAGCAGCCGCTGGGTCAGGAAAAACACCCCCTTGACGTTGGTGTCCATCACCTTGTCCCAGCCGATCTCGGGGAACTCGTCGAGCGGGGCGCCCCACGACACGCCGGCGTTGTTCACCAGGAAGTCGAGATGGCCCTCGCG
>JAJRXC010000085.1 GCA_024276495.1 Actinomycetes bacterium | reverse complement strand
GGTCGATAGGCGGGGATCGCCGCCTGGCGGGCGAGATCGAGCAGCTCGGGCGCGGTCCCCGGCGTGCACCGCAGGATCTCATGGGCGAAGACCTCGGCCCGCACGCCGGCGTCGAGGGAGTCGGTGACGGTCGGCATCCACGGGGCGGGCAGGAGGATGCGGTCGAGGCCGCCGCGGCGGAGGCTCGCCGCGTGCGCCCACCAACGGGCCAACTTCGGATCCTGGAGATCCGGTCCGACTGTCTCGTGGCTGAAGGAGCGGGCCAACCCGTCGAGTCCGGGTTCCTCCCAGATGTTGCAGACCTGCGGCCATGCGCCCGTGCTTCCGAGGACCGCCCAGACCCCGAAGCACCGCTGGTCGCGGTCCTCTTGGGCGTTCGGGCTCCAGTTCGCGGTCATGTGGTGCATGTAGTCGCCGCGATGGATTCCCCGAATGTCGATGAGCTCGTGGATGTAGGCGCGGTCGTTGGTCATGGTCGTTCCAGTGTGGCCGATCGATGTCGGCGCCCGCCGGGCCCGGTCACCGGGGGAGGGCCGAACGGCGGATCTTGCCGGCCTCGTTTCGGGGGATCGCCGCGATCGGTTCGAATCGCACGGGCACCTTGTAGGGCACGAGCTCCCCCCGACAGGCCGCCTCGAGGACCGCGGGCGCGAACGCACCGACGACGAACGCCACCGGAACCTGGCCCAACCGGGCGTCGGCCGCGCCCACGACCGCGACGTCCTCGACGCCGGGCTGGGCGGCGAGCAACTCCTCGACCTCGGTCGGATGGACCTTGTTGCCGCCGCGATTGATGACGTCGCCGAGCCGACCCTCGATCCACACGAATCCGGCGTCGTCGACGCGGGCGAGGTCCCCCGTGCGGACGTATCCGTCGTCGTCGAGACGTGAGCCGAGGGTCGCGGCGAGTCTCGAGGAGACGGGAACCGGTGGACGAACGAGCAGCTCCCCGATCCCTTCGTCGTCGGGGTCGGCCAGTCGAATGGAGACGCCGGGATGGGGAAGGCCGGCCGCGCCGAGACGTTCCGGCTGTCGTCTAGCGTCGCTCGCGGTCCATCCGATTACCTCGCCGAGCTCCGTTTGGCCGTAGCCGTTGAGGACGAACACACCGAACCGTTCGTGAAAGCGACGCGCCTCGAACGGCGAGAGCGGCGCCGTGATCGAGCGGACGTAACGCAAAGGCGCGAGATCGTTCACCTCGCGGTCGGCGTTCAACATGGCGATCGCCGCTGGGGGAAGGACCGTCGACCGGATCCGGTGCCGGGCGACCAGCTCCGCGAACTCGGTGGTGTCGAAGCGGTCCATGAGAACGAGCGGTGCGCCGGCTCGAAGGCCGAACAGGGCGTTGAAGACGCCGGCGTTGAGGCTCATCGGGACCGGGATGAGGTTGGGGGACGGCGGGCGGGAGTGGTCACGGCTCGCGGCGAGTGGCCCGAGGACGCGGTCGATGATCTCGAGATAGGCGTCGTGGTCGTGGATGATCGGCGTCGGCGGGCCGCTGGTCCCGGAGGTCCACAACACCAGGGCCGTCCCGGGAGCATGCCGGGTCGATGAGGTCCGCCGTGTCACCTCGTCGCCGCGGATCGTCGCGCCCGGATCGCACGATCGCACGACGGCCCGGAGCCCGGCAGGGGGAAGGCGGGAGCTGATCGGAATCGCGACCAGCTCCGCGCGCCACGCGGCGAACAAGCCGATGAGGGTGTCGAGCCCCGCCCCGGTGACGAGCACCGGTGTGCCGGGCGCGAGGTGTCGGAGCCGACCGGCGACCCGGCTCACGCGGGTCAGCAGCTCCGGCTTGGACAGGCTCGCGGTCGAGGTGTGCACGAGGGCACGATCGGGACCGATCGGGTGGTCGGTCAGCAGCGAGGCGAGAGAGTCGGCCACGACGGCGAGGTCGGTTCAGTCGAGGAAGTCGGGCTCCTCGCGCAGCAGCTCCTCCCACCAGGGCTGGAACTGGAACCATCCGGCCCACTCGAGTCCTTGTTGGTCGTAGCCGGCCTGGGCGAGCTCATCGGCGACGACGATCGGGGTGCCGGCTGCTTCGGCGACGAGCTGGCTCTGGCAGCATCGTTCGAGCAGGACGAACCACCAGATGGCGGAGTCGACGCTCTCGCCGACCGTGACCAGACCGTGGTTCTGGTGGATGAGCGCCTTCTTGTCGCCGAGGCTCTCCGCCATCTTCTTGCCCGCGGCGGGGTCGAGCACCACCGCTCCCCCGCCGTCGGCGAACAGGGCCACGTCGTTGTAGAACGCGGTGGCGTCCTGGCTGATCATCTTCAGGGGCTGCCCGAGCGCCGAGAAGGTCCGGCCGTACATCGAGTGACAGTGGGCGGCCGCGACCACGTCGGGTCGGGTGGAGTGGATCCCGGAGTGGATCGCGAAGGCGGCGGTGTTGACCGGTTGATCGCCGATCACGACCTCACCCTTGTCGTTGACACAGATCAGGTCGGAGACACGCAGGTACTTGAAGTTGCGTCCGAACGGATTCACCCAGAAGTGATCGGGAAACTCCGGGTCGCGCACCGTCACGTGCCCGGCGACCCCTTCGGCGAGGCGAAGCCGGCCGAGAATCCGCAGCCCACCGGCCAGCCGCTGTTTGCGATGCAGTCGTTCCTCCTCGACCGTCGCGCGTGCGGGCGGCGTCGGGAACGCCACATCGTTGAACTCCGGTTGGAACCCGCCGAGGTCTGTCGGGCTCTCGAGATCGGTCATCTGCCACTCCCCACTGGTCGTGCACGACGGTACCGCGATCGTCGAGACGGGCTCGACTCAGCGGTACTCGAGGGTGCCGTCGTCGAGATCGGCCTGGGGGAGCTGATCCTTGTCGGTCCAGTAGTCCTGCGTGTGCTGCCACGGCTCACGATCGCCCTGGCGGGGTAGCAGGTGCAGGCTTCTCGTGAGATAGCCGGGGTTGAAGTTGTCGGGCTCGACCCAGGGCCGAAGCTCCATGTCCTGGTCCTCGTCTCGCAGCCGGGGTGTGACCATCGTCGACCCGCGGGCGTCCATGTGGTGCAGGAGGCGGCAGACGAAGTCGGCGAGCAGATCGGCCCGCAGGGTCCAACTGGCCCGGAAGTAGCCGAAGACCCACACCATGTTGGGGATTCCGGTGAACATCGTCCCCCGGTAGGTCACGGTCGATGCGAAGTCGAGGGGTTCGCCGTCGATCGTGAACGCGATGTCGCCGAGCACGTTGATCGAGAAGCCGGTCGCCGTGACGATGATGTCGGCATCGAGCGTCGTGCCGGACTTCAGGGCGATCCCGGATTCGGTGAAACGATCGATCTCGTCGGTGACCACCGACGCCTTGCCCGCCTTGATGCCCTCGAAGAGGTCGCCGTCGGGCACGAACGCGATTCGCTGCTGCCAGGGTCGGTAGCGGGGGTTGAAGTGGGTGTCGATGTCGTAGTCGTCGCCGAGAATCTCGCGTATCGCGCCGAGCAGCTCCTCTCGGACGAGGTCGGGGAACTCGAGCGCTGCCTTGGTGAGCTCACCTTGGTCGTGGAGGATCTTCCGACGCACGATCTCGTGGATCCACTCCTCGGGGATCTCGAGCTCGCGCAACATGTCGGCGACCTCGTTGGCGTTGCGACCGGTGATGAAGAAGGTCGGTGAGCGTTGCAGCATCGTGATGTGGGCACAGTCGGACGCCATCGCCGGGATCAATGTCGCCGCGGTCGCACCCGATCCGATGACGACCACGTTTTTGTCCTCGTACTCGAGGTCCTCCGGCCAGGTCTGGGGGTGCACGATCGTGCCCTCGAAGTTGTCCATCCCCGGCCACGTCGGCGTGTAGCCCTCGGAGTGGCGGTAGTAGCCCTGGCACATCCACAAGAAGTCGGCGGTGAACACCACGGTGGAGTCGTTCGCCGCATCGTGCGCGGTCAGCGTCCAGCGACGGTCCGGCGTGGACCATTCGGCGGTGGAGATCGTGTGGCCGTATCGGATGTGGCGGTCGAGATCGTTCTCGTCGATGACCTCACCCATGTAGCGGGTGATCTCCTCCGCGGTCGCGATCGGTGCGCCGGTCCAGGGCTTGAAGCGGTACCCGAACGTGTAGAGGTCGCTGTCGGAACGGATGCCGGGATACCGGTGGGTTCGCCACGTGCCGCCGAATCCTTCCTGGGCTTCGAGAATCACGAAGCGTCGGTCGGGGCACTGCTGGGTCAGGTGGTAGGCGCCGCCGATGCCGGAGATGCCCGCGCCCACGATCAGCACGTCGAAATGCTCGGGTTCGTTCGTCACGGTTGGAGGTTCGCATCCCCGATGATTCGTGAGCAATACGGGGCGAGGACATCGCCGGTCCTTCGCATCTCAGTGGCGATGATCGAGCAACGTGGTGTTGCGGAGCACCACCAGCACGAGGGTGAACACGGCGGTGCTGAGGACGACGTTGCGCACCGACCTCCGGCCGGTCTCGGGGTTGTGGATGGCGGGCAGGGTGTCGACGGTGGCGACATAGACGAACGCGCCGGCGGCGAAGAGCAGCACGAGGGCGATCACGGCGTCGTCGGCGCCGTCGAGCAACAGGAACGACACCAGGAGGGCCACGGGAGTCGCGGCGGAGAACAGCACGAGCGGCGCAGAGGGACCGGTCGAGGCGCCGCGTTCGTGCAGGGTGAAGAGACCGAGGCTGAGCGCGGCCGGGACGCGATGGACGAGGACGCCGAACGCGACGAGCGCCGACAGCGCGGAGTCGCCGGCGGCCGCGGCTGCGCCGATGGCGATGCCGTCGGCGATCGCGTGGGCGGACAGGCCGAGGGCGAGGACCCGGGAGGAGCGGGGATGATGGACGTGCGCGTGCCCGTGGGCCGTCGCGTGGTCGTGGTGCTCCTCGTGGACCGCGTGGGCGACGCCGAACCCCTCCAGCAGCATCATCGTGAGGAAGCCGACGAGCACGGTGGCCCCGAGCAGCAGGGGCTCGTAGACGAAGACCGCGTCGCCGGTGGCCGCGGATGCGGCGGTGTGGAACCCCTCCGGGACGACGACGAGCAGCGCGGAGGAGAGGAGCAGGCCCGAGGCGACGCCGGTCAGGTCCTCGAGCTGTCGGGCGGTGACCCGATGGGCGAATGCGAGCGGGGCGAACGCGGCGGCGAGCGACGCGACGAGGATCACGACGGCGGTGATGACGAGGGTCATGGCTCGGTTCCGGAGGCGGCGTTTCTCATGAGAGGTGTCTATCTGCACTTCGCGGCGTAGCGTGAAGGGGACCCCGTTCACAAGGTCGGGATCGAATCGAAAGATGCAAGATGCAGGGAACAGTAAAGTTTTTCAACGCAGAGAAGGGCTTCGGCTTCATCTCTCGCGAGGGTGCCGACGATGTGTTCGTCCACTTCTCGAACATCGTCGGTGACGGCTACAAGTCGCTCGACGAAGGGCAGACCGTCGAATTCGACGTGGCTCCCGGCCGGAAGGGCGAAGAAGCCCAGAACGTCCGCGTCGTCTGATCGACGACTTTGAACGGATGCCCGTCGGCCTTCGGGTCGGCGGCATTCGTCGTTTTGGCGCCGCGGAGCGTTCAGATGGTCACGACCAGCTTGCCGGCCGCGGTCCCGGCCTCCATGAGCGCGTGGGCCTCGGCGATCTCGGTGATGTCGAACGTGCGGTCGATCGGGACCGACACCGTTCCCGCCTCGACGGAGTCGAGGAACTCCTGGAGAACCGCCGAGGGGAGATCGCCCGCGTCGCCGCCGTAGGCGGTGAGCCGAACCCCTCTCGGGAGATAGTCGATCGGATAGAAGTTCTCGACGGTCCACTCGTTGGAGAGCATTCCGGTGAAGCAGACGACGCCGTGCACCCGGGTCGATCGCAAGGTGTCCGGGAGGGTCGGTGTCCCGACGAGCTCCAACGCGGCATCGACGCCTCCCGGGACCAGGGTCCTGACCTCGGCCGCGATGTCGCCGTCGTCGATGATGACGTGATCGACACCGATGTCGCGGAGCGCCGGCGCCTTCGCGGCCCGCCGTGTCGTGGACAGCACCGTCATGTTCCGCTGTTTCGCGAGGACCGCGGCGGCCATGCCGACCGACGAGGTGCCACCGCGGATCAGGATCGTGTCGCCCTCGCGGGCGTCGAGGCCGATGGTGAGCGAGCCGTGGGCGGTCTGGAGCATCTCGGGCACCGCGCCGAGTGTGCCCCAGTCGAGCGCGCTGCGGAACGGGATCACCTGTGCGACCGGAACACAGGTGTACTCGGCGTAGCCGCCGTCGTAGACACGGCCCATGCCGCCCATCATCGCGGCGACCTGCCGGCCGACCTCGAGCTCCCCACCGGGACACTTCGCGACCAGACCGGTTGCCTCGATTCCGAGAACGCGGGGAAACGTGACACCCTCGGCGAGACCGAGGCGCGTGTGGAGCTCGGATCGGTTCAGGCCGAAGGCCTTGACCGCGACGAGGACCTCTCCCACATCGGGCCGGGGAATGGCGAGCTCGCGCACGACGAGCGACGCGGGCGGCCCCGGCCGGTCGAGGACCACGGCCCGCATCGTGTCGGTGTCGGTCATCACCGACTGCCAACGCCGAGCGGGGCGCCGGAATTCCCGGTCAGGACAGGGCGGCCATCACCGCGTCGCCGTGACGGCGGTGCACCTTGGCGACACCGAAACCGGCCTCGGCCCCCGATTCCGTGGTGATGACGATCTCCATCATCTTCTGCCCGAACAATTTGGCCTCGCCGGTCGCGACCGAGGCGATTCGGTTCCGCTCCAGTCGAGCGGTGAGGTCCTTCGGCCGGCCGAGTCCGGACAGGGCGAACAGCAGCACGGACTGGTCGGTGGCGACCAGCAACACCTGTGAGGCCGAACCGACGTCGACTCCGGCGTCGTCGCGTTCGGCCCGTCCGGCGTCGCCGACGCTCGAGCCGGTATGACTCCCGGCGATCGCGCCGGCACCGGCCAGCCCGCCCGACACGGTGCCTCCGGCGACGGCGCCGGCCGCGCCGAGGATCGTTTCGTGGGCGGCCCCCCGCGGGATCGCCTTGGTCGCGGCGAGCACCGACTCGCCCTCCGGGACGAGAGGGGCGACTCGTTTGAGCATGGCATCGATCTTCATGGGGTACCGATCGGTTGTCGGGCGGCGGATGAGGGGACGTTCGTCTCTAGCATGGACCATCCCTCACGCGCAGTCTTCGAGGAGCGGCGGGAAACCGGAAAGGACCGTCCGTGGACCATAGATCAGCTCCCGAACCGCCGGTGGAACACGCGAACGCCCTCATCGACCTCATCCGCGCGTCCATCATCGGCGCCGACGAGGTGATCGATGGTCCGTTCGGTCCCCGCCCCGTCGTCTATGCCGACTACACCGCATCGGGACGTTCTCTTTCGTTCATCGAGCAGTACATCGACGACGTCGTCTTGCCGCTCTATGCCAACACCCACACCGAGTCCTCGGGCACCGGTCTCCAGACGACCCGATTCCGAGAGGATGCCCGTGATCTGATCCGCCGATGCGTCGGTGCGGGAGAGGACCATGCCGTTCTGTTCTGTGGAAGCGGTTCGACCGGGGCGATCGACCGCCTGATCGCGGTGTTGGGAATCCGTATCCCCTCCGCGCTCGAGGATCGTTTCTCGCTCGGCGCCCACATCGCCGCCGACGAGCGTCCGGTGGTCTTCATCGGGCCCTACGAGCATCACTCCAACGAACTTCCGTGGCGCGAGTCGATCGCCGACGTCGTCACCATCGACGAAGATGCCGACGGCCATGTCGACCTCGCCCAGCTCGAGGCCGAGTTGACCCGGTACGCCGATCGGCCGCAGCTCTTCGGTTCGTTCTCTGCCGCGTCGAACGTGACCGGCATCGTGACCGACACCCGCGCGGTGAGCGCCCTGCTGCACCGCTTCGGGGCCAAGGCGTTCTGGGATTTCGCCGCGGCGGCGCCGTATGTCGACGTCGACATGGGCTCTCCGGAGCGCGACGGCGGCTACTACGACGCGATCTTCATCTCGCCGCACAAGTTCATCGGCGGCCCCGGTACCCCTGGGCTGCTCGTTGCCCGAGAGGAGTTGTTCACCAACCGGGTTCCGGCCACACCGGGAGGTGGCACCGTCACCTTCGTCAACCCCTCCGAACACGACTATGTCGATGCGGTCGAGGTCCGGGAGGAGGGTGGGACGCCCGACATCATCGGTTCGATCCGGGCCGGGCTCGTCTTTCAGCTGAAGGAGGCCGTGGGGGTCCCGGCCATCAAGGCCCGAGAGGAGCGATTCGTCCGTCGGGCCATCGCGGCCTGGGACGAGCACCCTCGAATGCAGGTCCTCGGCAGCCACGAGGCCGAGCGTCTGTCCATCGTCTCGTTCGTGATCCGCGACGTCGACCCCGAAGGGTCCGACGACACCGCGACCCGTCGATTCCTCCATCACAACTTCGTGGTGGCGGCGCTCAACGACGTCTTCGGAATCCAGGCCCGAGGCGGTTGTTCTTGCGCCGGCCCGTACGGCCACCGCCTCCTGGGCATCGACATCGCCCACTCCCACGAGTTCAAACGTGAGATCGTGCGCGGCTGCGAGGGGATCAAGCCCGGCTGGGTCCGGGTGAACTTCAACTACTTCATCGACGACGAGACCGCCGACTACATCATCGAGGCGGTGGCGTTGCTGGCCGATGCCGGTCGTGCCCTTCTCCCCTACTACCGGTTCGAACCCGCGTCCGGGTTGTGGCGGCACCGTGACGGACCCGTCGTTCCCCCGCTCTCGCTGCACGACATCTCGTACTCGGAGGGCACGATGACCTACATGAATCGACCCCGGCGTGTCCTCGACGGCGGCCTCATGGAGTACCTGGCGCGAGCCCGCGAGTTGGTCGAGCGGGCCGACGAGGCCGACACGACGTTGCTCGGCCCTCCCTCGACGTCGGATGACTTCGAGTCGCTGCGCTGGTTCCCGTATCCGGCCGAGGTCTGAGCCGCCGCGGCATCGGAACCGGGTCCAAAGACCCCTGTCGTCGCCGGGATCACGTCGTACGTTGACACCATGTCCAACATCGATCCATCGGTCCCGCTCGGCGATCTCGTCAACCGTGATCCGACCCTGGCCCCGCGGCTGGAGGCCATGAACCTCGACTACTGCTGCGGCGGGGCCCAGAGCCTGGCCGAGGCGTGCTTCAGCAACGGGTTGGTCCTCGACGACGTCCTCGCCCGGCTCGAGGGCGTCTCGACCGCCGTGCCCGAGGAGTGGGCCACGATGGGGGTGGAGGACCTCGTCGATCACATCGAACGGACCCATCACACCTACCTACGCGCGGCCCTTCCCCGCCTGACCGAGCTGACCGACCGGGTGCTCGAAGTCCACGGATCGATCCACCCGGAGCTCGCCGAGGTCGCGGCGCTGGTTCGGGAGCTCAGAGCGGATCTGGAGCCGCACCTGATGAAAGAGGAGCAGATCCTCTTCCCGATGATCCGGCAACTCTGCGCGTCCGACACCGTTCCGACCTTTCATTGCGGGTCGTTGCAGAACCCGATTCACATGATGGAGCTCGAACACGACCGGGCCGGTGAGCTCCTGGCCCGGCTCCGGGCGGTGACCACCGCCCACCCCGTGCCCGCCGACGGGTGTGCCGCCTATCAGGCCCTCTATCAGGGTTTGGCCGAGCTCGAGGCCGACACCCACCTCCACATCCACAAGGAGAACAACCTGTTGTTCCCCGCGGTGGTCGCCGAGGAGGCACGCCGCGGCGACGGCTGACGCGGTTGTGCCCTACAACGCGTCGCGTGATGGGACCCGGGGCCGAATCGAGGGCGAGGCACGGGCACCACACCGACAGCTCCGACCGGGTTCGATCGGCGGCTCGGCGGGCTCACACCGAGCGTTCTCGGACGACCGCGGGGAGGTCGAGTCGGTCGACCCTCCGCAGACCCGGCAGCTCGGCCACCACCGCGACGACGACAACGAGAACGACCGCCAACAACAGCGACGACCGGGACAACACCATGTCGAACCGGAAGCTCTCGTTGTCGAACTGTCCCATGAACCGGCCGGCGACAAACCAGCCGAGGAGGGCGCCGGGCGCGAGGCCGAGGAGCACGACGAGCACCGTCTCCGCGGTGACCGTCGTGCGGATCCAGCGGCGGGGCATGCCGTTGGCCTGCAGGGTGGCCATCTCGTTGGTGCGCTCGGCGAGCGCGACGGTGACCGCGTTGAACATCAACCCGATCGTCATGAGCACCGCGAAGATCACCATCAGGCCGACGAAGAAGATCGTGATCGTCAGGAGCTCCCGGATCGTGTCGATCATGGCCCGGTGGTCGGTGACGGCAATCACGTCGTCGCGGGCGGCGAGCAGGTCGCGCACCGCTGCGTGTTCGCCGTTGTCGCGCAGGGTCAACACGACCGTCGTGGGTGGCACTCCTCCGGCGGCCGTCCACGCCTCGAGCGACGTGTAGGACACCGACGGGATCGGTTCGGCCACGAAGCCTGCGACGTTCACCGGGATGGAGACGTCGAGGGCCGGCACCGACACCGTGACGGTGTCGCCGATCTCCGCCCCGAGCGTCTCTCGTGCGGTGGACCCCAACACGATGCCGGAGGCGGGAAGCGGCGCCGGAAAGCCGTGGGCGACGGTGTCGGCGCGAAAGACCTGGAGGAGCTGCTCGCTGCGGTTCTCGGGCGTCGAGATGACGACCAGCAGCTCGATCGACGGTTCCGCGGTGGCGATCTCCTCGAGCGATTCGAGGGCGAGAAGGTCGGCGTCGGTCACGGGATGATCGAGCCGCACCGAGAGGTCGCGCCGGTCGATCTCGGAGAACTGGCGATCGATCACCGAGCCGGTGGTGTCGTTGAGGGCGAGCGAGGTGATGAGCACGACCATGGAGAGGACGACGCCGACCGCGGTGGTGGCGACCCGGCGGGGGCTGCGGGCGAGGTTGCGGATCACGATCCGGGCGGTCATCGGCAGCGTCAACGGCCAGACCCGCTCGGCCCAGCTGGTGGAGTCGATGCCGGTCGGCGTCGGGGGCCGCATCGCCTCGGCGGGGTCGATGCGGGCCGCGGTGCGGGCCGGAACCCAACCCGACACGAAGCCGACCGCCAGGGCGAACCCGAGCGCGGAGAGCACCGTGGCCCAGGAGAAGCGTGTGACGGTGATGGGGATCCCGAGGAAATCCGTGTAGAGGGTCGTCATCCAACGCCCCAGGAGCTCGCCGATGACGATGCCGGGGATCGCCCCGATCAGTGAGACCACCAACGCGTGGCCGACATAGTGGCGAAGGATCGTCCGACTCGTGACACCGTCGGCGACGAGCATGCCGATCTGGGTCCGTTCCTGGCGGATCATCCGGCTGAGCAACACGTAGGTCGCCATCCCGGCCGCGCCGAGAAACAGCACCGGGAACAGGTAGGACAAGCTCTCGAAGCCACCGACGTCGGCTTGCAGGGCGAGGTTCGACGGCTGATCGGCGAGCGCGTAGGCGTCGGACACACCCGCCGAGCGGGCCGTTCGGAGCAGCTCGGCGACCACCTCAGGGTCGCGACCTTCCACTCGGGCAACGACCTGGCGGGGTCCCGCCGGCGCGACCGCACTCGCCACCGACTCGGGGACGAAGGCGACGGCGAACTCGTCGGGAACGGTGAAGACCTCGGTTCGGGACCGGGCCGGGAACAGGTATTCCGCGGAGGTCGCGACACCGACGATCTCCAGGGGTCGCCAGGCCGACCCGTCCCAGATCTCCACGCGGTCGCCAGGGCCCAGATCGAAGTTGTCGGCCGCGTGCTTCTCGAGAACCGTCACCCATCCGTCGCCCGCGCGGAGGCCTCGCCCTTCGTTGACGAGGAGTTGGTTCACATCGACGAGGCCGTCGGCGGGACCGCCGATCACCCGGGCCACCAACTCCCTCGAGTCGAGCGTCATGGGAACGTCGGCGTGGGTTCGGGTCTCGACCGCGACGACGCCATCGGTCGCCGCGAAGTCCGCGGCGAGTTGATCGGTCGGGCCGCCGGTCACCCACACATCGGCGGTCAGGAACCGTTCGTAGGTCTCGCGATACGACGTGCCGAGGTTGCGGGAGGCGTCGAGGTTCGCGGTGAACAACACCATGCCGAGAAGCACGGTGCCGGCCACGGCCAGGATCTGTGCTCGGCGGCGCCGGAGGTCGCGTCGGAGCTTGTGACGCAGGATCGCACGGGCCTGCGACTCCCCGGTCATCGTGGGCGGCGCTCCGGCTGGACCGACCGGTCCACCACGATTCGGCCGTCGACCAGCTCGAGCACACGATCGGCCATCGCCGCGATCGACGAGTCGTGGGTGACGATGACGACGGTGCGACCGTGCTCGTCGCAGGCCCGCCGAAGCAGGGCGAGCACGCCCTCCCCGGAGGCCCGGTCGAGCGCCCCGGTCGGCTCGTCCGCCAGCAGGACCGGTGTCGATTTCGCGAGCGCCCGGGCGATCGCCACCCGTTGCTGTTGGCCGCCGCTCAGCTGGCTCGGAAACCGGTCGACCTCGACGGACAGCCCGACGTCGTCGAGGGCGGCAGTGGCGTCGGCGTGGTCGGCGCCGGTGAGGCCGGCGATGAGCTCGACGTTCTCGACTGCGGTCAACGTGGGGATGAGATTGAAGAACTGGAAGACGAAGCTGACCTGTTCACGGCGGAAGGTGGTGAGCGCCCGGCGATCGAGCCGGCCGACATCGATGCCGTCGACGATGACCGCGCCCCCGGTGGCCCGGTCGATTCCCCCGATCAGGTTCAGCAGCGTCGTCTTGCCCGAGCCACTGGGCCCCAGCAGGACCACGAACTGGCCGGCGGGAACGATGAGATCGACCTCGTCGAGGGCGCGAAGGGCGGTGGGTCCGGTTCCGTAGACGCGGGTGAGTCGTCGGGTTTCGATGGCCGGGAGTTCGGTGGATGTCATGGTGCGGTCTCCGCGGCCGGTGGGGTCGGGGAATGGAGCACACCGAGGGTGAGGATCTCTTCGACCGCACGCACCCATCGCTGGGCGACGTCGGGTGAGTCGATGGGTTGTCCGAGGATGCGCTCGACGTGCTCCGAGAACATCAAGATCCCGAGATCGAGCGTCATGAGGAGGAGGGCTCGTAGCTCAGGGTCGTTGCTCGGTCGGGCGAGGCCGGCCGCACACAAGGCGCGGTCCGTGTCGAGCGCCAGTCGATGGATCTCGTCGAACAGGCGGGCCCCCACCTCCCCGCCCTCTCGGAGCGACTGGGTGACGTAGCCGAGGTAGGGGGTGTCCGCGAGCAGATGGATCCAACCGGTGGCGGACTCGTCGAACCCGGCGCCGTCGCGCAGCGGGGCGAGCACGGCGTCGATCGCGTCGCTGACCCGGGCGTCGCACGCGGCGATCATGCCGCTCTTGGATTCGAAGTGGTGGACGACCAACGCGGCGGAGACGTCGGCGGCCCGGGCGACTGCTCGCAGGGAGGTCGCCTCGATGCCGTTTTCGGCCATGAGGCGACACGCGACGGTGATGATCCGGTCGGATGTGGACGGGGCGGCGGTGTCGGTCGAACGCATGTCCAGTCGAGCTGAACACGCGTTCAGGAGGGCGTCAAGGCCGCTCGGGTCGCGATGCCCCCGCGACGCCACGAAGAAACGCTACGGTACTGTCTTGTACGCTACGACTGTGTAGCGTTGTCGATGTCGGTCCTCGGGGCCGCGGAGGATCCAACCGGCGATGCACGACCTCTCCCCCGTTCCCCAGTCGGACGCGGCCCGGCGGATCCACGAGCGACGGTGGAAGACCCTCGCCGTCCTCTGCCTCTCGCTGGTCATGGTTGTCGCCGGTGTGTCGTCACTCAACGTCGCCCTTCCCGCGATCAGCGGCGCGCTCGATGCCTCCGGAACCGAGCTGCAATGGATGGTCGACGCCTACTCCCTGTCCTTCGCCGCCCTCTTGCTCCCGGCCGGCGCTCTCGGTGATCGCTTCGGCCGCAAGGGCGCCCTCCAGTTCGGCCTCGTGCTCTACGCCGCGGCCGCCCTCCTCGGGTCGTTGGCGACCGACCCGGAGCAGTTGATCGCCACCAGAGCGATCATGGGCATCGGCGCCGCCTTCGTGATGCCGGCCACGCTGTCGATCATCACCAGCGTCTTCCCCGTCCACGAGCGAGGAAAAGCGATCGCCACGTGGGCGGGATTCGCGGGCGCCGGCGGTGCGCTCGGGCCCCTCCTGAGCGGCGTCCTCCTCGAGAGCTACTGGTGGGGATCGGTCCTGTTCATCTCGGTCCCCCTGGCCGCGTTGGCGCTCGGCCTCGGGTTCTGGCTCGTCCCGACGTCGGTCGACCCGGATCACACCCGACTCGACCCCGTCGGCGCAGCCCTGTCCGCCATCGGGCTGTTCTCGCTGCTCTACGCGATCATCGAGGGCCCCAACAACGGCTGGACCGCGGGCATCACGCTCGGCGCCTTCGCGTTCGGCAGCGCGATCCTCGTGGCCTTCGTGTTCTGGGAACGGGCTTCGGCCACTCCCATGCTCGACATCGCGTTTTTCGCCGATCGGGGATTCCGGGCCGGCTCGTTCACGATCACGATCGTCTTCTTCTGCATGTTCGGCATGTTCTTCCTCGTCACCCTCTACCTGCAGTTCGCCATCGGCTTCAGCGCGCTCGGCGCCGCGGTCCGTACCGTGCCGATCGCCGTCATGATGCTGCTCGTCTCACCCCGCAGCGCGTTGCTCGCCGAGCGGTTCGGGCTCCGAAACGTCGTCACCGGAGGAATGGTCCTGATGTCGTCGGGCTTCGTCGTCATGGCCGCGCTGGCGAGGGGCTACCACTACGGGATCCTGCTCTCGGCGCTCGTGCTCCTCGGCACCGGGATGTCGGTCGTCATGGCGAACTCGACGACGAGCATCATGGCCGGACTTCCCCTCTCGAAAGCCGGCGTCGGTTCGGCCGTCAACGACACCTCCAGAGAGTTCGGCGGCGCGGTCGGAATCGCCGTGCTCGGGAGCATCGTGAGCACGGTCTATCGGCGGGCCCTCGGGGGAAGTCTCGACTCGCTCCCGACCGAGGCTCGCGGCGCGGTCGATGATTCGATCGGAGGGGCGCTGCGGGTCGCCCAGCAGTTGGGCGGTGAGGCCGGCGCGATGATCGCCACGGCGTCCCGGTCGGCGTTCGTCGACGCGTTCGGCATCACGATGCTGGCCACGGCCGCAACGGTCGTCGTCGGCGCGGCGGTGACGTTTCGGGCCATGCCCGACCGGGTGGCGATCTCCTCCACGGAGCGGCCCGAACCTGCGCCGTCCCGAGGATCGACATGACCGCCGATCCGCGGGTCCGTCGCACCAAGGCGTTGGTCCACGAGGCGGCGATCGCCGTCCTCGTCGAGGAGGGGTTCACCGGTGTCAGCATCGAGTCGATCGCCCAACGGGCCGGTGTCGCCCGCACCACCATCTACCGGCACTGGTCGAGTCCCGCCGCGATCGTCATCGACGCGTTCGATTCCCTTTCCGAACCTTTCGAGCTGGAGCCGTCCGGCGATGTCCGAACCGATCTCGTCACGGTTCTGGGTCGTCTCGCGACCGATCTGCCCGAGTCGCGCTGGGCGTCGGTGCTGACGGCCCTCGTCGCCGCGGCCGAACACGACCCCGAGCTGGCCGAACGCAAGCGGGCGTTGGCCGAGAGCCGGCGGCGGGCGACGATGTCGCTGATCGAGGACGCGGCCCGTCGAGGCGAGATCCGCGCCGACGTCGATTCGGAGCTGGTCGCGGCGATGTTGGCCGGCCCGCTCTTCTACCGGCGCCTGCTCACGAACGAGCCCGTCGATCGGCAGCTGGTCGAGACGATCGTCGACGTCGTTCTGGCCGGCCTCGACCACCGCAGCGCCGGCGCCGCCCGCGCCCGATCGGCGGCCCGACCGCGGCGCTGACGACGCCCGACGTCAGGCCCGGACGCCCATCGCATCGCCCCGCTCGGTCGAGCGAACGAACACCCACGCCTGGATCGCGACCACGGTCAAACCGGCGATGAGGAACGGAACACGGAACCAATCGAGGTCGGGAAGCGGCGCCTTGTGGAACGAGACCGTGTAGTGGATGAACAGGAAGTACCCACCGTGGAGGAGCGACAACACGAGGACCGTCTGGGCCAGGCGGTGCAACCAGCTCCAGGCAGGGCGGCCGAGACGACGAAGGGCCAGATCCGACGATGTCGCGGCCAACACCAGCGCCAACAAGAGGGCAACGGTGCCAATGATGTTCGCCAGGCCGAACCCCGGTTCGAGTCGGGCTTCCCTTCCGAGCTGGGGAATGAACTCGTAGCCGAGAAAGCGCCGCAGGCTCCACTGGGTCCAGCCGTTGAAGATGAGCACGGAGTGGAGGGTCGCGACGAGCGCGAACCAGATGCCGATCTGACGTCGCCAACGAAGCAGCGGCCGAAACGCAGGTACGAGCTTGCTCAGTGGGCCGACGGCGAGCGCGGCGAGGAGCAGCACGTAGGCCGCGTCGCCGACGGCCTTCCACAAGCGCATGTCGCTCACCCACTGCGAGCGGGTGGACCAGAAGAAACCGACGAGGGCCGTGGACACCATGGCGAGAACGACGTGGCGGATCCATCGGCGGCGGCTCCGGCGAGAGGTCGGGGACCGCTTCGACGGGGTGGAGCGGTTCTTGGCAGGTGATCGCGAGGTCATCAGCAGTCGCCACGGACCGGATCAGCGTTCGTGAGCTCGGGCCGCACCGGGAGGACAATAGTTGCGCCTCGCGCCGAGGTGACGTCGCCCCCGAAACCAGCGGGGCTGCGGTCTGCGTTTACGATCCGGGCATGACGATGCGACGCAGCTCAGGAACGGCTCGCTCGGTTCGGGTCCGACTCGGCGTGGTCATGACGGCGCTCGCCGTCGTCGGTGCGGCCTGTGGATCCGGCGAGTCCGCCTATGTGGCCCGAGGCGGCGACCTGGGCCACATCCACGATCTCGCCCTTGCCGACGACGGGGCGTTGTTGGTGGCGGCCCACACCGGCCTCTATCGCATCGAGGGAATCGACCGTGCCGTTCTGGTCGGTGCCGAGCAGCATGATCTCATGGCCATGACGACCGAGGCCGACGGATCGCTGCTGGCGGGTGGGCACCCGGATCTGCGCTACGACGAGTACTCGGTCCCGGATCGGCCGCGCTTTCTCGGCCTGGCCCGAAGCGATGACGAGGGGAAGAGTTGGGAGGTCCTCGACCTGCTCGGCGACGCCGACTTCCACGCGCTGGTCCCGGCCGGCGACGGGCTGTACGCGGCCGAGACCTCGGGGCAGATCTGGTACCGCGACGGCGAGAACATCTGGACCCGGTTGGGAGAGGTCGAAGCGCGCGACCTGGCGATCGACCCCGAGGATCCGAGTCGGCAGCTCGCACCGGCCTACGACGCCGTCCTGTGGGCGAGCGCCGACGGGGCGAACACCTGGACCGTGGTGGAGGGTGCTCCGGCGTTGATCGAGGTCGAGTGGATCGAACCCGACCGGATCCTGGGCGTCGACGAGGCCGGCACCGTCTTCGAGGCCGACGATCTCGGCGGACCGTGGACCGATCTCGTCGCCGGACCGGAGGGCGCCGAGACGTTCTGGGTCGACGAGCAGGGGCGATGGTGGCTCACCGTGCACGGCGGTGGGGTGACCCGCAGCGACGACGGAGGGCAGACGTGGGCGGATGTCTACGTGCCCCCTCCGAGGTGACGCCCGACCGACCCGCCATACTCGTCGGATGACCTCCTCTTCTCCGGACCGGTTGATCCCCAGCCGGCGCCATTTTCTCGCGCTCCTCGGCGTTGGCGGCGCGACGACGCTGCTGGCCGCCTGCTCGACCGACACGACGACATCGACGCCGACCCCGACGGTCGACCCCGGCGGTGCCGGTTTCGTGCAGCCCGAGGTGCTGCGAAGCTCCGGTGGGCGCCTCGAGCTCACGTTGCGGGCCGCGCCGACCGATCTGCCGTGGGGTGACGGCACCCGCTACGCCTTCACCTACAACGGCTCGAGCCCCGGTCCGACCCTGCATCTGCGGCCCGGCGATCAGCTCACCATCCATCTCGAGAACGCGCTCGACGCCGACACCAACCTCCACACTCACGGCCTGCGCGTCTCGCCCTCCGGCAACGCCGACAACATCTTCTTGCGGGTGGCCCCCGGCGAGACCCAGACCTACGTGTACGACATTCCCGACAATCATCCGAGCGGCCTGTTCTGGTATCACCCGCACTCCCACGGCACCGTGGCCGAGCAGGTCGCGGCGGGCCTCGCCGGCGCGATCGTCGTCACCGACGCGATCGACGACATCGCCGAGATCGCGACGTCGAACGAGCGGGTCTGGATCCTGTCCGATCCGCCGATCGGCACGGATGCGTCGATTCTCGCCACCACGCGGGGCGATCGCATGAGCGGGCGCCAGGGCGACACGATCCTGGTGAACGGTGTCGAACGCCCCGATGTCGACGCGGTGGTCGGCGAGCTCGAGCGTTGGCGGTTTGTCAACGCCAGCTCATCTCGTTACTACCGACTCGCGCTCGACGATCATCCGCTGCAGATGATCGCCTCCGACGGCGGTCGTTTCGCGGCGCCGGTGAAAAAGGACGAGCTCCTGCTCGCGCCCGGTGAGCGGGCCGAGCTTCTCGTGGCTCCCGCCACCGCCGGCAGCTTCGCCCTGCGGGCCCTTCGCTACGACCGCGGTGGCATGGGTGCGATGATGGGAGGCGGCGGCAACGTCGAGCCGGAGGAGGTGGTGGTGGCCACCATGACGGTCCGCGGAGACGGGGCCGGCGCCGGCCTCCCCACCGCGTTGCTCGATGCCGGCGAGCTCGTCCTCCCCGAGCCGAGCGCGACCAGGGTGCTGGAGCTCGGCATGGGAATGGCCGGCGGCGGCGGGATGAGCTTCACGATCGACGGCAAGATCTTCGACGGTGACCGCACCGACATCACGATCGAGGCCGGCACCGTCGAGGAGTGGGAGATCCGCAACACGTCGCCGATGGACCATCCCCTGCATCTGCACGTGTGGGCGATGTTGCCGGTCGACGACCCGGTCGGATGGAAGGACACCATCAACGTGCCCGCCCGCGAGTCGGTGCGGGTCCGGATCGCGTTCACCGAGATCACCGGTCGGACCGTCTATCACTGTCACATCCTCGATCACGAGGACATGGGGATGATGGGCGTGATCGAGGTCAACGGCTGATCGCGAGGATCCGGCGGGCCCCGCCGGCGACCACGAGGAAGATGACCGCGCCGGCCACGAGGTCGGGCACCGCGGTGCCGAGGACGGCCACGGCGATCGCGGCGGCGATCACGAGGGCATTGACCTTGATGTCGTTGGCGGTGAAGATCCAACTCGCCTGCAGGTGAACCTCGCCGCTGCGGACCCGCGACAGGACGACCAGAGTGACGATGTTGCCGACGAGCGCCAGGGCGGACACCACGATCATCGTCGTCACGTCGGGCGTCGAGTCATCGAAGGCGAAGCGGCGGATGACCTCGATGAGCCCGGCACCGGCCAGTCCGAGCTGCACGTAGCCGCTCTTCGCGGCGAGCCGCTTCTTGGTGTGGCTCGATCGCCCGACCGCCAGGAGACTGAGGGCGTAGACGCCGGAGTCGGCGGCCATGTCGAGCGAGTCGGCGAGCAAGCCGAGCGACCCCGCGAGGATCCCCGCGACGAGCTCGCCGCCGAAGAACGCCGCGTTGATGATCAAGGCGATGCCGAGGGCGCGCCGCTCGACCCCGACCTCGACCCGGTGTCCGCCCCGGTCGTCGGTCGACACCTCGAGTCGGGTTGCGTCGAGATCGAGCGACCGGAGCGCCGCCTCGATCTCGTCGGACCCGCGGGTGTGAACGACATCGACGGTGCGCGCCGACAGGTCGAAGTCGAGGTGACGCACTCCATCGATGTCGTCGAGACACATGCGCACGAGCTGCACCTCGGCCTGACAGTCCATTCGCCCCAGCCGGAACCGGGTGGTCGTCACGAGGTCGGTGGCTTGTAGTTCAACAGGAGAAGGGCGTTGGCGACCACGATCAGCGTGCTGCCCTCGTGGGCGATGACGGCGACGCTGATGCCCACTCCGAGAATGGTCATCGGGATGAGCGCGGCGACGACCCCGAGACTGAAGAACAGGTTCTGCTTGATCGTGCGACTGGCCCGACGGGCGATCCCGACTGCGACCGGGAGGTTCTCCAGCCGGTCGGCCATGAGCGCGATGTCGGCGGTTTCGAGGGCGACGTCGCTTCCGGCCGCGCCCATCGCGATGCCGACGTTGGCCGAGGCCAGGGCAGGCGCGTCGTTGACGCCGTCGCCGATCATCGCCACGCCGGTTTCGTCGGCGAGTTGATTGATCGCCTCGACCTTGTCGGCCGGGAGCAGACCCCCGCGGGCCTCTTCGATGCCGACGTGGGCGGCCACGGCGGTCGCGACGCGCTGGTTGTCACCGGACAACATGACGATCGTGTCGATACCCAAATCCCGGAGCGCCTCGATGGCGGGCTTCGCATCGTCTCGGGGAGTGTCCATCACTCCGAGCACGCCGAGGAACCGCTCGCCGTGACGAACGATCATCGTGGTGCGCCCCTGGCGTTCCAGCGCCTCCTGGGTGGCCTGCACCTCGGGGCCCAGACCGACGTCCGCGAAGAGGGCGGCGTTGCCGATCATCACCAATGACCCGTCGATCTCGCCGGTGACCCCCTTGCCGTTCACCGCGGTGACGTTCTCGGCGTCGGCGGGCCGGCCGCCGTCGAGCCGTGGGAGCACGCCGTCGGTGATCGCCCGGGCGAGCGGATGATCGCTCGATTGCTCGACGGCGAGCGTGACTCGGAGCAGTTCGTCCTCGTCGATGCCATCGGCGGCGGCGATGTCGGTGAGGACCGGCTTGCCTTCGGTGAGCGTGCCGGTCTTGTCGAACGCGATGGCCTTCACCGATCCGAGCGCTTCGAGCGGGCCTCCTCCCTTCACGAGGATCCCGGCGCGCGCGGCGCGGGCGATCGCTGCGAGGACTGCGCTGGGTGTGGCGATGGCCAGGGCGCACGGGCTCGCAGCGACGAGAACTGCCATCGCCCGAGCGAACGACTCGGAGAAGTCCTCGCCGGCCAACGGAGGGACGACGAGGAGGAACGCGACGAGGGCAAGGACGGCGGGAACGAAGACCCGGACGATGCGTTTGGTCAAACGCTGGGTGGGTGAGATCTGGGTCTCGGCCTCGGCGACCAGCTGCACCACCCGGGCCAGGGTCGAATCGGCCGCCACCCGCAACACGATGACGTCGACGGCGCCGGGACCGTTGAGGGTTCCGGCGAAGACGCGATGTTGGGCGGAGATCGTCTCGATCCCTCCGAGCGCTTCCGACGGATCGGCGAGGGGTGACTTGTCGACCGGGACGCTCTCACCGGTGACCGCGGATTCGTCGACCGATGTCTCACCGGTGATGATCGCGCCGTCGGCCGGCAGTCGTTCGTTGGGCCGTACGACCACGATGTCGCCGACCATCAGCTCGGCGACGGGCACCTCGACGTCGGGTGCCTCCTTGCGGCGCGCCGTCGCCGGAGCGAGCTCGCCGAGGGCCTCGATCGCGTTGCGGGCCCGGTTCATGGCGTATCCCTCGAGGGCGTGGCCGAGCGAGAACAGCACGAGCAGCAGCGCCGAATCCGACCAGTGGCCGATGAACGCGGCGCCGATCGCGGCGATCAGCATCAGCTGGTCGATGTCGAAGACCCGGGCCCGAACAGAAAGCCAGGAGTCGCGGGCCACGAAGACGCCGGTGAGCACGGCCGCGGAGACGTAGAGCGCGGTGACCGGTCCGTCGATGGCGGTGAACCAGTCGAGCGACCGGGCGACGAGATAGATGACCAGTGAGACGATCGCGGCGCCGAGCTCGACCGGACTGGCTCCGTGTCCGTGCTCGTGGCCGTCCCCCTCGTGATGGTCGTGGCCGTCGGCCTCGTCGGTGGCGACCGGCCGGGGCGACTCGGTTCGCGCCTTGACCCCGATCCTCTCCAGGTCGGCGAAGAGCTCGGCTTCGGTCGTGATGGTGGAGTCGAACTCGACCCGGACGAGTCCCTCGATCGACACGGTGCCGTCGACGACGCCGGGAAGCGCACGAACCCGCGACGTCAACGCGCTCGCACGCGAGGCGTGGCCGGCGCCGGTCGCCTCGAAGAGCAGGTGGCCGTATCGTCCGCCGACGTCGGCGCCGGTCGCCCGCACCCGTTCTTCGATCCGGGCGATCGAGACCGCGCCCGATTCGAGGTGAAGACACAGGCGGGCCCCGGACTCCCCTCCGGTGGGGTCCGCGGTCGGGGAGTCGTGTCCGATCACGTGGACGGAGTCGATGCCGTCGATGCGGTCGAGGGCGTTAACGAGATCCGCGACGCAACGGTCGCGGGCGTCGTGGGCGTGGGGGAGGACCACGTCGAGGTCGAGCTGCAGGGTGTCGGTCACGGGGTGTCGCTTTCCGTTCGGGTCGTCGTGGGTGCCGGCGCGGGATCGTTCGATCAGGGTTTGTCGCCGGTGTGGGCGAGATGAGCCCGTGAGAGGTCGAGCAGCATGCGGACGTGGGCGTCGTCGAGGCGGTAGAAGACGTTGCGGCCGTCCCGCCGGTTCCGCACGACGCCGGCGCTGCGCAGCAGGCGCATCGCCTGCGACACCTTGGTGTCGGTGGTGTCGACGACCGCGGCGATGTCGCATACGCAGAGCTCACCGGCCTCGAGCAGGGCGAAGAGGATTCTGACCCGGGTCGGGTCTCCCAGCAGGCGGAACATCTCGGCCAGGTCGACGGCTTCGTCGACGTCGATGAGCGATTCCTCGACGGTCGCGACTCGTTCGGCATCGACGCGGGGCACCGCGCAGCCGTCGATCCCACTCACCTCTGAAACCTGCATATATGTGAAGGTATCGACTGCAGGCGGTTTCGACAAGCCGAGCCCCGGGCCCGATGGCGTCCGGCGACCCCGCTCACGCGTCGCGAGCGGCCACGATGGTTCCATCGGTTGTCAAGGAGGACAGCGTTGGTCGACCCGGATCGCGTCGAAGCGAGACTGCCCACCCGTCCCCGCCGCCAGATTCGGCGCTGGGGCAGCCTCGCTCGGCTCGTTGTCGGTGCCGGCCTCCTCGTCGGCGCCGTGCGGGCCGGCGCCGACGACCTCGACGTGGTGCTGGGACTCCTGCTCTTCCCATCAGTTGAAGTCGGTGTTCTTCTTCTCCGAGGCCGCCGTGCCGCGTCGCTGCGTCTCTATGGAAGATCCGGTCTCTGGATGAACCTTGGCATCGCCATCGCCGGATTCAGCATCGTGCCGGAGGCCGCCGCGATCTTCTACGGCGTCTCGATCCTCCTCGCCTTCGTCCGCGGCGATGCCGGCTGCGAGCTCTTCACGATCAGCAACTGGTTGCGGCGGCGAGACGACCAGATCGTCTGCCCGGTCTTCTCCCCCATCGATCGAGCCGAGGCCCGTCGGTCCGAAACGGAGCCGCGGCGTTGACCCATCGAGGAAACGACCGTCCGGAAACGATCGTCGCGCCGGCTGGAATCAACTCGGCGACAGCAGGGTTTCGTGGCTGCGATCTGGAACATGTGTCGATCCGTAGCGGCGAGCTCGCCAGTTGGGAGTGGGAACATGACCGATGACTTCTTCACCGGGGCGGGTCGCCCGTGAGCCCTCGAAACGATCCCAAGTCGAAGGCGACTCGGGCAACCCGGCGCGCCCAGGCCATCCGCCGTGGGCGGGTCAGAAAGCTCCAATGGATCTCTGGCGCGGTCGTTGTCGTGGCCGTTCTCGCCGCGATCGTGCTCGGCTCCGGGTCTGGCGACGACTCGATCGAGCGCGTCGAACGGGCCAGCATCGGTGGACCGGCCCCCGACATCGAGATGCTCGACTTCGATGGTGAGCCCCTCGTGCTGTCGGAGTATCGCGGCACACCTGTCGTCCTCAACTTCTGGGCGACCTGGTGCCCGTTCTGCATCGCCGAGATGCCCGACTTCGAGACGGTGAGCCAATCGCTGCTCGACGAAGTGGTTTTCTTGGGGGTCAATCTCCAGGACGACCGCGGCCAGGCGGTCGCGCTCGCCGAGGACACCGGCGTCACCTACCGACTCGCCGACGATCCCACCGGCGCCGTCTACGGCGCCTTCGGGGGAACTTCGATGCCGACAACCGTGTTCATCGACGCCGACGGCACCGTCCGTGAGCTCGTCGGCGGCCAGATGTCGGAATCGCAGCTGAGAGACGCCATCCAACGGTCCTTCGGAGTTCCGGCATGACCACAACGACGGACGCGCATCGGCCTTCTCCCCCGCCGACGCGGTACCGGCTGCTTCTCGTGGTCCTCGCTTTCGGGCTACTCGCGGCGGCGTGCGCCGCGTCGAACGGCGAGGAGCGGGGGGCCGATGCGGAACGCGCGCCCGCCGCGATCGATTCCGGCCCGGTCGCGGCGTCGTGCACGGCCGACACCGAACCGGCCGAGCGTGTCACCCCCGGCCCCCGCGAGGACGTGCCCTCGGCCCTGCGCGACGCGAGCTCCGACGCGTTTCCCGCACCGCTCGTCGAGCTCGGCGACATCCGGTCCGGCGGTCCACCGCCCGACGGGATCCCCCCGATCGACGAGCCGCTCTTCCTTCCGGCGTGCGCGGTCGACTATCTGCAGGACAACGAGCCGGTGGCGGCGCTCACGATCGGTGACGAGACGCGGGCGTATCCGATCCAGATCCTCGTTTGGCACGAGATCGTGAACGACGTCGTCGCCGGGACGCCGGTCAGCATCACCTACTGCCCGCTGTGCAACTCGGCCTTCGCGTTCGATCGCGCCGTCGGTGACCGCCTCCTCGATTTCGGCACGTCCGGCGCCCTCTACCGCTCGAACCTCGTCATGTACGACCGACAGACGGAATCGCTGTGGATCCAGTTCACCAATCAGGCGGTTGTCGGCGCCCTGACCGGCACCACTCTGGAGACCTTTCCCATGCGGGTCGTGTCCTGGGCCGACTTCCGCGACGCGCAACCCGACGCACTCGTTTTGTCAACCGAGACCGGCTTCTCCCGCGACTACGGGCGCAATCCGTATCCCGGTTACGACGACGTCAACACCAGCCCCTTTCTCTTCGACGGGGAGAACGACCCCCGACTGGCGGCCAAGACCCGGATTCTCGGCATCTCCCTCAATGGTGACGATGTCGCGATCGTCCGCGAGGACCTCCTCGCGCAGCAGGTGATGGACCTTGAGATCGGTGGTCAGGCGGTGGTGGTCTTCGCGAAGGCGGGCACGGCGTCGGCGCTTGACACCAGCCAGATCGAGTTCGGGCGTGACGTCGGCGCCGCGGCTGCCTACGCACCGTTCGCCGACGACGGCCAACGGCTCACCTTCACCGCCGCCGACGGCGAGTTCATCGACGCCGAGACCGGTTCGACGTGGAACATCTTCGGCGAGAGCACCGCCGGACCGCTCGAGGGCCAGACGCTCGACGGCATCGATGTCGACGACAGCTTCTGGTTCGCGTGGGGGACGTTCAAGCCGGAGTCGCGGATCCTGCCCTGAGCACCGACACGGTCGACCTCGGTAGGATCCGCCGCCATGCCCTACGAAACGGTGACGGGATACTGCTGGCCGCAATCGGTCACGGCCGGCGAGACCGTGGCGTTGCACCTGTCGTCGTCCGGCGCCCGCCCGGTCGCGGTCGAGGTCGCCCGCATCGGTGCCCGACGAGACGTCGTTCACCACGAAGAGGGCCTTCCCGCCGGGGACCATCCGACTCCGACCGATGCGTCGGAGCGGGGATGTCAGTGGCCCGTCGCCGCCGAGATCGATGTCGCCCGCGAGTGGCGCTCGGGCTACTACGAAGTCCTCCTGACGATCGAGGTCGACGGGCGAACCCGCCAGGATCGTGCCTTCTTCGTGGTGCGACCGGCCTCACGCCCAGCGGCGATCCTCATGGCGCTCTCGACCAACACCTGGCACGCCTACAACGACTTCGGTGGACGGAACCTCTACACCGGGGCGACCTCCGTCTCGCTCCGGCGACCGATGGCCCCGGGGTATCTCCACAAGCCCGACGGGGCCGGCCAACGGGTGACGTCGCTGTTCCCGCCCGATCCGTATTCGGCCGCCCACGTGGGCTACCTCCGGATGAACCACCTCTCTCCGTATGCGGGGTCGGCGGGATGGCCCAACTGGGAGCTGCCGTTCCTTCGCTGGGCGGAGCGGGAAGGTTACGTGATCGACGTGGTCACCAACGCCGACCTCGAAGAGCACCCGGAGCTTCTCGGCCCGGGAACCGGCTACGAGCTCTACTTGTCGATCGGTCACGACGAGTACTGGTCGGGTCCGATGCGCGACTCGGTCGAGGGGTTCATCGCCGCCGGCCACAACGCAGCCTTCCTCTCCGGCAACACCGCGTTCTGGCAGGTGCGCCTCGAGGACCACACCGACGCCGGGCCGGCCGCGACGATGGTAGGGTTCAAGGGGTTCCTCAAGGACGATCCGGTCTACGGAACGACGCGACAGGCCGAGCTCACAACGATCTGGTCGGACCATCTTCTCGACCGACCCGAGAATCACATGACCGGGGTCAGCTTCGCCCGGGGTGGCTACCATCGCATCGGCCGCAGGGTGACCCGCGGCGCCGGCGGCTACACGGTTCATCGGGCCGATCATTGGATGTTCGAAGGCGCCGATCTCGACTATGGCGACGTGCTCGGCGCCGACGCCACCGTCGTCGGCTACGAATGCGACGGCTGCGACTTCACCAGCCGCGACGGCCTTCCGTATCCGACCGGGGTCGACGGCACGCCGACCAACTTCGAGATCCTCGCGACCGCGCCGGCGGCCCACTTCACCCGCACAACGGCCTCGCGACCGGTGCCGGCGGGAGTGCCCGCCGAGGACGAGTTCATCGCGTCGCGCCTGTTCGGCACCCGAGATCCGGCTGCGGTGGAGCGAATCGCCCACGGGCACGCGGTGCTTGGCACCTACGTCTCCGCCGCCGGCGGCACCGTCGTGACGAGCGGCAGCACCGACTGGGTGTGGGGCCTCGCCCAACGAGATCCTCAAATCGAGCAGATCACGCGGAACATCCTCGATCGTCTTCGCACCGCGTCCTGAGATCGCTCGGGGGCGTGGGCCTGCGGGGGCCGTCGTCGCCGGGCGCGACGCGGGACCTTCGACCCTGTTCGTCGTCAACGGGCTCCGCGACGATTCCCGCACCCTGCGGGGAACGACACCGGGGAACGAGGAGCAGCCGTGGCCATTTCCGAGGAGATTCTCGCCGACTACCCGAATCTGCCGGAGGTGAGTCCGATCGGGGTCGAGCTCGACTGGGCCTGGCTCGCGGGTCATGAGAGTGAATGGGGCGTCCATCCGAAGCCGAGTGCCCGTGGGCTGACGCTGATGGACATCGCCGTCGGCTCCTACGCCGAGGTTCCCGAACATCCGAAGCACCGCTCGATGGCCGCTCGGGGCGCCGACATCGCCGACGACACACCCGACATGGGCTACATCCTCAACAAGAAGAGCGATGTCTGGTCATCCAATGTGAGCGAGTTGTACGAGGAGGCCGTCGCCCGCCAGTGGTCGGCGACCCGCGACATCCCGTGGAACCAGCTCGAGGAGCTCTCCCCCGATCTCGAACACGCCATGTGCCAGCTGTGCACGACGCTGTCGGAGATCGAGATGATCGCCTCGGACCTGCCGGCCAAGTGGATGTGGCGGATGAACCACGAGTTCCTCGAAGCCAAGATGTTCCTCTGCACCCAGATCATGGACGAGGCCCGCCATTCGGAGGTGTTCCGCAAGCGGGCGTTGGCCAATGGTGGCGGGCTCCTCAAGTCACGGGGCGGGTCCGAGACGCTGCTGCGCACCATCATCGAGGCCAAGACCTACACCCAGGCGACGGCGCTGCTGCATCTGTTGGGAGAGGGAATGATCCTCGACCTGTTCCGTCAGGGGGAAGCCATCGCCCCCACCGATGTCGAGAAGCGAATCTTCCGGATGTGCATGCAGGACGAGGCCCGGCACGTCGCCTACGGAACGATGCACATTCGACATTCGGTGGAGAACGATCCCGACGTGGCCGAGGAGATCCACGAGGCGCTCGACCACGGCGAGGCGGCGATGCTGGCGCTCGGCACCGCGCCCGACATGTCGACTGCGCTGGCGATGCTGCTCGCCGGGGGCGCCGACAAGATCGAGGAGGTCGGGTTTCCGTTGCAGATGCAGCTGGGCAAGAACCAGCTGACCTCCTATCTGGCCCGGTGTGAGCGGGCCGGAGTGGGGCGGCTCGAACGCACGACTCTTCCTCTCGCAGAGTTGGGAATCGAGATCGAGGAGCTTCGCCGGGGAGTGGGAGCATGAGAATCGACAGCGTGGAGCTCTTCGACCGGCTGGCCAGTGCGATGAACGCCGACACCGGGAGATACGAGCTGCTCGGCGACATCGACTTGGATCTCGCCGTGGTCATGCACCGGCCCGACGGCGACGCGTTCCGCGTCCTGCTCGGATTCCGCGGAATCGAGTGTGAGACGGTCGTCTCGATCGAGGCGGGAGCCGAGGTCGCCGCCGAGTGTTGGGTCGAGGGCGATGTCGCCCACTGGCAGGAGATGTTCGACGACATCGCCCGCCACGGTCACGCCACCGGTGCGTGGACGCTGAACACCTTGACGATCATGGGCGACAAGATCCAGCTGAAAGCCGCCGATCCGATGGGATGGGACAAATTCCACCGGTTCAACCAGACCCTTCAGGACTTCGTCGACGCGGCCGCGAACGTTCTCGACGAGGAGGCATCCAATGTCAGTGCCTGACTGTCCCCATTGCGGCAAACCGGCCACCCGGGTCCTCGATCTCGCCTACGGCTACTGGGAGTGGGATGACGAATCGGCTCGCTACCAGCACCGCACCTGTTCGGAGCGGGTCGACGTGGCGCCGTGGGTGCATCACGAGTGCATGGGTGAGCTTCGCGACCTGCATCCACAAAACGACTACTCGACCACGGCCGGATGACCTTCAAGGTCCTGGAGAACCTCTGTATCGGGTGTGGGGCCTGCGACTACGCATGTCCGACCGGGGCCCTGGCCAAGACGGATTCGTTCCTCGGGTTGTTCGCGATCGACCCGTATCGCTGCGACGGGTGCACCGACTGCCTGCCGAAATGCCCGGAGGACGCGATCGTGCCGGACCCGGACTGGGTCGTGTGTCGCGGTCGCGGCTGTCCGCTTGGCTCGACCCGCCTGGCCCGGGTCGAGTGCAACATCTTCGGCGAACGCTGCGAGGTGTGCGGCGGGCCGCTGTGGCGTCACGGCGACGACGACTGGGCCTGTCCCCGTTGTGACGAGGGCCGCCGGGTGGGCTGTCCGAAGGTGCGCATGTTCGACCGATTCCCGGTCCCGGATCGGGAGGTCGTGGCCGACGAACCGACCCGCATGTAGACGTCGCGCCACTCGTCGGAGGGCCAGGTCACCGGCGCCTGCACGACGGTGCGGGGCGCGATGGCGCTCACCGCCAACTGCAGGGCGAGCTCGACGACCGACTCCTGGGTTCGGGGATCGTCGGGAGGGCCGCACGGATTGCCGAGGGGAACATCGACGAATACGAACCGGGCGACGCCGACCTCGTGGACGATGTCGTGGGCGCTGCCGATGACGACCGTCGGTATCCCGACGGACTCCAGGTGTCTCGCGACCAGACTCACGGTCTGGTGGCAAACGGGTCAGAGCGGGACCAGCAGGACGAGGTCGACACCGTCCTCACGGACCCATTGTTCGACCTGTCGAGCGTCGAGCTCGGTTCGACGCCGGCTGTACTCGGTGGGAACACCGTAGAAGCGCGGCCCGAGCTCCCCGACGACGTGCCGGGTCGCCAACGAACGGACGTGGCGAAGAGGCAGGAAGGTAGCCACATCGTCGGTGTGGGTCGCGTCCTTGTCCCATGAGAGATCGTCGGTCGCCATCGCCGCCGGGAACGGCTCGCAGGCTTGCGCATACGCTCGCTTCGGACCGCGCGCCTCCACGGGGAACGCGGTCGTGACGATCGCGACGGTCATGTCGGTGAGCGGTCCGGTCACCGGCGTGAACGGCGCGCCGACATTCGCGGCCCAACGGTACGGCGTCGGGTAGCCCTGGGCGGCGTAGAACTCGCGGGACTTGTCGATGTAGCTGACCGGCGTACGGTGCGTGACCGAAATGCGGGTCTCGTCGTCCGTCGTTGTCCGTTTCATGGAAGTCACCAGGTTCGACTGCGCCGATCGGCAACTCCAGTATGCAGCGTCTGATCAGCCGACGGGAACCGATTCGAGCCAGTCGCGGAAACCCTCGGGGGCGTGGCGGCCCCGTGACCGGAACCGGCCGGTTGTCTTCGCGCCGCGCTCGTCGAGCGCGGCTGCCATCTTTTCGAGGAGCTTCCCGGGGGAGGTCTTGTAGGTGCAGAACACCGCCGCCGGCGTGCCGTCGAGCCTGAGCGCCGAGATGAAGTCCATCGTGGCCTTGGTTGCGTGTTGACGAAAGAAGAACAGACCCTCTGTCCAGCTGCCGATGCACACCGCGTCCGCCGCGGCGATGTCCTCGGGCGTGGCCGACTGCACGGCGACGGTGCTGACGTCGTGGCCGGCCGCCTGTGCGATCTCCGCCATCTCCTTGGCGGCTGCTTCGGTCGTGCCGGTACGGCTGTCGTAGACGATTGTGAGCTTCATGGGGTTCTCCAACGGGTGTGCGAGGGGGCGCCGGACGGGACCGGCGATGGCTCGCATTGAAGGCAGCCGGTGAGGCCGAGACCAGGGTCCTAAGACCCTTGTTCCGCGGGTGGCGGAGGGGTCGAGTGGACCGAGAAGCACAGCGATAGGTTGTCCGCATGGCCACTCACGACGTGGTGAACCAGTCCCCTCCTCTGGAGCCGTACGATCTGTTCTCCACCGACCCGGTCCTGGGCGGGGCAGTCGAACGAGAGGGCGGCGTCGGTGATCTTGATCGGTTGGCGTCGTTCGGGCGCCGGGTCGGCACCGAGGAGGTCTTCACCTGGGGCCACCAGGCGAACCGCAACCCTCCGGAGTTGCTGACCCACGACCGGTTCGGGCATCGCATCGACGAGGTGGCGTATCACCCCGCGTACCACGCGCTGATGGATCTGTCGGTATCGGAGGGTTTGCACTGTCTGCACTACGAGCGGGGCCCCGGCGAGGGTGGTCACGTCACCCGGGCTGCCCTCTTCTTTCTCATGAGCCAGGTCGAGGCCGGGCACGGCTGTCCCATCTCGATGACGTCGTCGGTGCTCGTCGCGTTGCGTCACCAGGCCGACGTCGCCGCCGACTGGGAGCCCCGAATCGTCTCTCGTGCCTACGATCCCCGGCTGGTCCCCGCGGCCGACAAAGCGGGGTGCCTCCTCGGGATGGGGATGACCGAGAAGCAGGGCGGTTCCGATGTGCGGAGCAACACCACCCGGGCAGTTCCGGTCGACGGTGGAGGTCCGGGTGCACCGCACCGGCTCACCGGACACAAGTGGTTCACATCAGCTCCGATGTCGGATGCGTTCCTCGTGCTCGCCCAGGCCCCGAAGGGGTTGTCGTGCTTCCTCGCCCCTCGCGTGTTGCCCGACGGTTCGCTCAACCCGATGGCGATCCAGCGGCTCAAGGACAAGTTGGGGAACCGGTCGAACGCGTCTTCAGAGCTCGAGTTCGACGACACCACAGCGTGGATGATCGGGGAAGAAGGTCGCGGTGTCCGCACGATCATTGAGATGGTGAACGGCACCCGGCTCGACTGTGTGATCGGCTCCGCCGCAGTGATGCGACAGGCAGTGGCGCAGGCCGGCTGGTTCGTCGCGCACCGTCGTGCCTTTGGCGACACCCTTCTCGACAAGGCCTTGATGCAAAACGTGATCGCCGATCTCGAGGTGGAGGTCGAGGTCGCGACCCTCATGATGGCCCGTCTCGCCGGAGCCTACGACCGAGCCGAGCTCGACCCGGCGGAGGCGGCGTTCGCCCGGATCGCGACTGCGGTCGCCAAGTACTGGGTGACGAAGCGGTGCAGCCCCGTGGTGCGCGAAGCGCTCGAGTGTCTGGGCGGCAACGGCTATGTGGAGGAGTCGATTCTTCCGAGGCTTTTCCGTGAATCGCCGGTCAACGCGATCTGGGAAGGCTCGGGCAACGTCATCGCCCTCGACCTCCTGCGCGCCATGAGCAAGACCCCCGAAAGCGTCGATGTCTTCCTCGGTGCGCTTCGCCGAACCGCCGGCGCCGACGCCGTTCTCGATCGAGCCGTCGGGTCGCTCGAAGCCGACATCGCGGGTCTGGTCGATCCCGAGGCGGAAGCCCGCCGCCTGATCGAACGGCTCGCCTGCGCCTGGGGCGGCGCGCTGCTGGTCGAGCACGGCAACGACGCGGTGGCGACCGCCTATCTGGTGTCGCGTCTCGGCGGCGACTGGGGTGCCACGTTCGGCACCCTCCCGCCGGCGGTGGCGGTCTCCGAGATCGCAGGCCGGGCCGTGCCCCGGGCCTAGCCGGTCCGGGAACCGCCCGGCGTCCTGCACCACCCATGAACCGTCGCGCTGCCCGACGTCAACCGGTGAAGTTCGAAGTGTGATCAGGCACTCGCCGATCCGGCTGAGACCGGAGATCAAAGGCGGGCGAGACGTCGTCGACAACGCCATCAGCTCATCTCCTCAGCGTCGGGGTGCGTTTCGTCGCCGTACTCGTGGCGGAGCTGCGCGAGCGTCGGGCCGAACGTCTCAACGGTGCCGCCGGACTCGACGTGGCTCCTGGCCCGAGTGGCCATGTCGACGAAGAACTGTTCGAACCCGGCCGGGGAGAACTAGCAGATGGCACGAGCACTCCGATCGGCGTTGGCGTTGCGCCAACGAAACCAGCAGCCACGAGGATGAACCACGCTGTCGCCGGCTTCGGCTCGAACGACATGGTCGCCATCGAAGACGAACTCGATCTCTCCGTCGAGAATGAACCACCCCGCGTCCTCTCGTGTGTGGCGATGCAGGATTGGCGGAGGACCGAATCCTGGCGCGACGACATAGTCGATCGCGCCGATCGAGGCGCCGGTGTGCGTGCCGCTCAGCAGACGAATCTCGGTTTGGCCAACGACGTACGGTTCCGGCGATCGGGTCAGGATCGGTTCAGCGTCGGCTGGTGGCGAGTTCATGGCTTCTCCTGGGATGTCTCTCGGGGGTTGGTGGTGGATGGCCCGGCGACGAGCTGTTTGATCGTTCCGGCAAGCCAGTCGCGGTACTGCCGCGCTGTCCAGCGTCGTTCTTCAACGAGGACGAGGTAGACGTGGGCCTCGCTCAGCGCGTACAACGCATCGACGAGATCGTCGAACGGTATGGCCGGGATCTCGTCACCCAGTACAAGCGGCACGATGGTGGCGACGTCGGCGAAGCGGCGTTGTCGTTCCCCGGCCCACAGGTTCGCGATGTCGGGATCGGTGTGAGCCGCCGCTGTCATCACCGAAACGGCGACGGCTGAGCGCTGGAACACTTCGGTGAGCCAGGCGGCGAGTCGGTCAGCGCGTTCCCCGAAACTCGGCATCTCGAGCAGCTCATCGAGCCACGCCGCGTTCGCCACCGGAACAGCCTCGGGGCCGGCGACGCACGCGTCGAACCATCGGCGGAGGAGCTCGGGTTTGGTGGCGAAGGTCTTCTTGATGGTCTCGACCGAGACGCTCGCACGTTCGGCCACAGCTGTGAGCGTTGTCGCCCCGTATCCGGATTCGCCGAAGCACGTGCCGGCTGCGTCGAGGATCCGCCGGCGTGTCGCTTCGGCGGCTTCCGCCCGCCGACGGTTGTCGTACTCCCGACGCTCCGTCATATTCGATACCCTATGTGGGTAGTCAATGATGGTCAAGTAGCGGCAGATCGACTGTCCGCCCCCAGCAGCGAGCGACGTCACCCTGACCAGGCCGAACCGCTCTCGCAGCCCTTGTATTCGTGACCCTGCTAGAACAGGTCGGCCAGCATCTGTTCGGCCTCCACGAACATCGTCTCGTAGTGTTTGACGAACGATGTCGTGCCGTCCTGGGTCACGAGGGCGATGCTGTGAAACGGGCGATCGTCGTGCCCGTTGATGCCGAGCATTCCGTAGGCGTCGGACACCGAGCGGTCCGCATCGATGACGATCGGCCGGTCGATGCCCCACGCGGCAGCGGCCCGATCGACGAGGTCGGCGTCTTGCACCATCACCGGGACGAGGGTGATACCTCGCTGGTCGAGCGCGTCGGCGACCTCGGGAATCTGGGCGAAGCAGCCGTCGCACCCGACGCCCATGGAGAAGTAGAGGAGCACGTCGGATTCGGCGAGGGCGTCTCGGAGCGCGAAGGTCGTGCCGTCGGTCGTCGGTAGCTCGAACATCATGGCCGTCGACGCGGTGGTGGCGTCTGTCGTCTCGTCATCGCCGGAGCCGAGGATCACCAAGACGGCGATCGCGGCGAGCGGGACGAGCACGCCGATCCAGGGCCAGGGCGATCGTCGCCGCCTAGCGTGGTGAGGTTGATTGCGCCGTTGCCGGTTCGTCATCGTGATCACATCCTTGGGAGTCTTCGGCCCCGGGTCGGGGTCGACCGGTGAACGCGACCGCGCCGACCGCGATGGCCACGAGCACGAGACCGGCGACGACGTTGGGGACGGGCTCGAGGAGGTCGACGATCGGCCGGAAGCGGTCCTGGAGCCAGACGGTCAGGTCGTCCTGGAAGCCGGTCGCAACCGAGGCTCCGGTGAGGGCGATGATCCACAACAGCACGCCCATGATCGAGAACAACGCGGCGGCGAGGAGGTCGAAGCTGTTCGTCGTGAACGTCTTCGCGCCGAGATGCCAGCGAACGACGCGTCCCCGGATGCCGGGCCGGTCCGCCAGGCCGGCCCGGTCCCAGATCGCGGTCAGCACGACCAGGGGGAAGACCATCCCGAACACGTAGGCGAGCCCCATGGCGGTGCTCTGCCAAAGGCTCGGTGATACGGCGGACAAGGTGACGACGCCGGCGAGCACCGGTGCGCAACATGCGCTCGCGGCGCCCGAGAACACGCCGAGCGCGAACACGCTTCCTCCGTCGGTCCGGCTGACGTCGGGAGCGTGTCGCATGATGGGCAACATCCAGGTCTTGCCGATCACGGCGAGCACGGCGAGGAGGATGAGCAGGCTGCCTCCGGCCGCGTAGAGGGGCCCGTGGTAGCGCAGGAGCGACCGGGACAGCGCGCTGACACCGAGCGTGACCGGCAGGAGAACCACTGAGATCCCGGCCGCGAAGACGAAGGTGAGGGTGACGAGACGGCGGCGGCGATTCCGGATCGCCACCGAAAGGTACGACGGGAACATGAAGACGATGCAGCACGGAGCGAACAAGGCGATGACGCCGGCGAAGAACGCGGCGGTCAGGGAACCGCCGAGGAAGACGCCTCCCATCTCAAGTTCCCTCGCTCACGGCGGCGGTTTGTTCGAGGAACCGACGGAGCTTTTTCTCGGACACGCGACCGTGCGCATGGACGTGCCCGTCGATCAGCACCATGGGCGGGAACGGCATGCGGTGGGTGCGGGCGAGGCGTTGGCCGGAGTCGGAGGCGAGGTCGACCTCCTCGACAGTGAGGGGGTGGTCACGGGCGACGGCGGCCAAAACGTCCTTGGCCATCTCGCACAGGTGGCAACCGGAGCTCGTCACGAGGGTGACGACTTTCGGGCGCACGTCCTGGTCGGTCTGACCCACGAGGAAACCGTACGACGAGCCCGACCGGGCCAGGATGGGTCGAACGTCCCGAACCGCTGCAGGGCGGGTGCCGGAGTGCCCATCGACGGCGCGGCGCGGGCCTCGGCCGGATCTCTACACTCGGGCTCGTGGACACGACCACCCCTCTGCTCGACACCGATCGCCATCATCTCGGCGACGAGCGCTACATCCGGGAGTGTCGGAAGCGGCTCGAGGAAGACGGGGCACTCGTCGTCCACGGCTTTCTCACGGCGGCGGCGCTCGCCGCGGTCGTCGCCGAGTCGGAGCCGCAGGAGGCCAACGCCTTCTACGCCCGGGAGACCCACAACGTCTACCTCACCGCGCCGGACCCCGCCCTCCCCGCCGAGCATCCGTACAACCGGCAGGTCGTGAGCAGCAAAGGTCTCATCGCCGACGATCAGATACCCGCCGACTCCCCTCTCCGGGAGATCCAGGCCGATCCGACATTTCGGGCCTTTCTCTGCGGCGTTCTCGGGATCGACGGGATCTACCCCTACGACGACGATCTCTCGTCGATCAACGTGCACTTCGCGTCGGCCGGGCGGGAGCTCGGCTGGCACTTCGACAACTCCTCGTTCGCGGTGACCGTGCTCCTGCGGGCCGCCGACGGCGGCGGAAGGTTCGAGTACGTCCCGGCGGCACGTGACTCGGCCGGCGGCGACATGGGCTACCCGCGCGTCGCGGCGGTGCTGGAGGGGAACGAACCGGCCCGGCACCTGCGGTTCGATCCCGGCGATCTCGTGGTCTTCCGCGGCCGCGACGCCCTGCACCGGGTCACGCCCACGGTGGGATCCGTCACCCGGATGCTCGTCGTCTTCGCGTTCAACGACGAACCCGGCATCGGACTGTCCGAGCGGGCCCTGGCGACTTTCTACGGGCGAACGAGTTGAGCGATCGCGCCGCCCGGTCGCGGCGAGACGAAAGGCACGCACCGTCGATGGGCTAACGTGCGGGCCCCAGACGTCATGGAGTTGGTGTGCCGCTCAACGTGCCCGACGAGAGTGCCTTCGAGAAGCTGGACGCGGCGGGCAAGCAGCAATGGTTCAGCGAGACGGTCGGCGAGCTGTTCCGCGACATCCTCGGACAGGATCCGGCGAACGTCAACGAGGATCTCGTGGATGGGCTCACGGCGTTGTGGAGGTCGGCGCAGCCGTATCCCACGGTGAAGCCGTCGGAGGACACCGACTGGGCGTGGGAGTTCGGCCGGCTGGGCCCGGACATCCAACGCACGCTGTTTCGCGGATGGCGTCGTCTCGACGAGGAATCGGTTGGAGATCCCGGGACGGGCGGCGAGCCCGCTCCCGAGTTCGCGTCCATGGCGCGGACCCACATCACGTTGCCCGACGGCAGCGTGCACAGCGAGGCGTGGGACGACGCCGATCCCGACTACGAGCCCTCTGGCGCGCCTGCGGACGACCCTGCCTCGAAGATCACCCCGAAAACGCTGGCTGTCGGATTCGGGGGCATCATCGGCCTCGTTCTGGCCGTCGGTCTCTATCTGACGCTGACCGACGACGAGGCGCCCGAGGTGGCGGAGCCGGCGGCCGAGATCGACGAGGCGCCCGACGTGGAGGGAGCCCGCGATCGGGACACAGGATGGTCCACCGACGACGCGCGCGCCGATTTCGAACCCTGGGACACCTTCGACCCGATCGACAGGACCCGAGAGGGTGAAGGGGGAAACGCCGGGGTCCTGCAGGACGCCGCGGATCTCGTCGGCCTCAGCGTGTCGTCGACATCGGAGGGCAGCCGGATCACCGTCAGCCACGCGGGCGACGCCCAGGCGACACAGGCCGCGGCCGGAAGCGACTTCTCGGAGTCGATCGTCGTCGTGCTCGCCGACGGCACCCGTTGGGAGGTCATCTTCGGCGACGACGGCGCGGTGAAGGTCGTTTCCGCCCCGCCGGGCGTGAGCGTCACGAAGGAGTGGATCACCCCCCAACAGGTGTTGTTCACGTTGTCGGGAATCACGGTCGACGGCGGCTCGACGGTCGAGGTCACCCTGTTTCTCGAGTTGTTCGGCGGGATCATGCTCGACACCGTCGAGCTCGTCGCAACCGGTTGAACGAAGCAACCGGCATCGCGTGACCGCCGACGATCAGGCGGGTGTCTCCATGAAGTAGTCGAAGTCGGCGACGACGGGAGCGGCCGAGTTCCCGGTGAGGATCCCGTAGACCGGTGTGCCGAAGTCGCGATCGTGCGATGCGAGGTCGGTCCACGTCGTTCCATCGGTGCTGTACGACCCGGTGAAGGTGCCGCCGACGTGACGGAGCCGCAACCAGACGTCGCCGGTGCCGGCGGGCAGCGCGACCCTCGCGCTGTCGGGCGGACTGCCGTCGAAGCTGTTGTCCATGTAGATGCCGTCTCCCACACAACGCGAGGTGATGTCGCAGGCGGCCCGAACGATCGTCACGGCGTTGCCGGTGGCCGGGGCGACGGCCGTGTCGGGCCGAACCACGAGTCCGGCCTGCTGGAAGTTGGCGGACGGGGCGATGCGCACCCTGGTCTCGATCACGCAGTCGTCGGCCACGGGGTCGCGTAGCAGCTGCCGCGGGCTGAAGTCGTCGCCGGTGCCGCCCCCGGTGATGCTGAGGTAGCCGGGCATCGTCGTGAAGCCGTACTTCGTCGGATCATCGTCGACGCCGTTGGCGAGCGGATGCTCGGCGGCGAGAAACCAGTCCCAGCCTTGGGCGAGGCTGCCGTTGAACTCGTCGCGGCCCAGACAAAGTGGTGAGGCGTCGTCGACGGTCGTGGCCGGTTCTCCCTTCCAGCGATACGAGAACGCCGCGAACTGGCCGCGGGTGACGGGATCGTCGGGGCTGAATGTCGTGGCCGACGTGCCGGTCGTGATGCCCTCGTCGGCCATCCACGACACCGGCGCCTGCTGCCACGGCGCGACCACATCGTGGAACGGATGCGGCGGCGCACCAGTGGGAAAGCCCTCCATTCTCCACAAGAACGCGGCAGCCTGAGCACGGCTGACCGGATCGTCAGGCGAGAAACACGCCCGACTGGTACCGGTGGTGATGTCGTTGTCGACCATCCACTGCACCGCGGTCGTGTAGAACCGGCCTGGTTCGACATCCCCGAATCCCCCGACACCGCTCGCAGGCGCCGCGGTGGACACCACCGCGAACACCGCCAACAGAACCAACCATCGCCGCATGATCTCGTGGTCTTTCACTCGACTCTCGTTTTCCGAAAGCCGGCCCCAACACCACGATCACTTGCCGTCCATTGTCGCGCCCCCACACCATCGGCGCAAACCGGACCAACTTCGAACGCGGATCCCGTGGGGCCCGTTCGCGTGCCGGGCAGCAATGGCGAGCTAGCCTGTCGGATCGTGCCGACGCCCCATATCTCCGCTCCTGACGACGCCTTCGCCGAGACATGTCTTCTCCCGGGCGACCCGCTTCGGGCCGAGTGGATCGCCCGGACGTTCTTCGACGATGCCGAGCTCGTGACCTCCGTCCGCAACGTGCTGGGGTTCACCGGCACCTACGAGGGGAAGCCCGTGTCCGTGATGGGCACGGGGATGGGGATTCCCTCGGTTTCGATCTATGCGTCGGAGCTGATCGACACCTACGGCGTGAAGCAGCTCGTCCGGGTCGGTAGCTGCGGCTCGCTTCAACCCCACCTCGGGCTGATGGACGTGGTTGTCGGGATGGGCGCCTGCACCGACTCCGGCGTGAACCGGGCCCGATTCGAGGGCTGGGATTTCGCCGCGATCGCCGACTACGCGCTGCTGCGGGCGACGGTCGACACGGCACAGTCGCTCGGCAAGACCGTTCACGTCGGCAACCTGATGACCTCCGATCTCTTCTACGGACCCACCAACCTGTCCCTCGATGAGACGATGGCGCCGATCAAGCGGATGGGTGTGCTGGCGGTCGAGATGGAGACGGCCGGGCTCTACGGGCTCGCGATCGAGCGGGGCGCTGCCGCGCTGGCCGTGTGTTCGGTCAGCGACGACCTCACGACCGGTGGCGCCCTGAGCCCCGACGACCGCGAGCGCTCCCTCTCCGACATGGTGGCAATCGTTCTCGACGCGGTGCTCTGACCGGCCGGGGGTGTCCGCGCGTCTCACCGGGTCCCTGTGGTTGTGGCGGCGCAAGGCCGGATGGGCGCAACCGCGGTCCTCCCGCCCCTCGATGGCATTCATCCGATGCCGTACTCGTCGAAGCAGCGTTGCGTCGCCGATTCCGGGACGAGCCCGGCCGACCGCAGCGCTGCCGCCAACCGATTGCCGACCGCGACCGCCCCGGCCCGGTCGCCGGTGGCCCGCAGGGCAGCCATGAACAGCCGACCTGCCCGTTCGTCGATCTCACTTGCCTTTTGGGCTTCAGCGGCCCAGCGGAGGGCTCGTTCCGGCTCGCCGCGGGCCAACTCCAACGCGCCGAGGCGGGTCATCGCGGTGCGTGAGGCCGAGTCGAGGCGGAGTCGGGTGATGGCCGCCCATGGCGCGTCGAGGTCGGCCATGTAGGGGCCGCGATGGAGCTCGAGCGCGTCCTGGTAGAGGCCGATCGCCTCGGCGGGAGCACCGGCGCGGTCCGTTGTCTGGGCCCGCTGGAGCAGGCGTTCGAACTCGTGCACATCGACCTCGACGTGATCGGACAGCGCGAGTCCGGCGGGGCCGACGAGCAGGAAGCTGGGACGCTGCGGCGCGGCCCGATCGGGCTCGAGCACGCCTTGCAGGTGGCTGAGCGTCACTCGGAGATTGGACGAAGCCTTCGATGGGGACAGGTCGGGCCACAGGAGCGCGGCGGCGCGTTCGCGGCTGAGCGAGCCGTGCTCGATCACCGCGGCGAGCAACTCCCTCACCCGGACCCGCCTGGTCCAGTCCTTGTCCACGACGCGTCGACCGGCTCGGAAGAGCTCGAGTGGCCCGACCGCGTTGATCCGCAAGGGGTAGGGCGGCTCCGATGGGAGCCGGCCGAGGAACTCGCCGGCCCACCGCGCCGCCCTGCTGCGCCCTCGGGCCTCGAGTTGTTCGAGGCCCCGTCGCGGGTCAGGGAGCTTGCCGAGGAGCGCCTCCGCCGCGGGGCTTCCCTCACTCGCCGCCGCGGCCGCCAGTTCGGCGAGGTGGTGGGGAAGGACGTGCGCTCTGAGCACCCATTCCTCGTTCCACGGCAGCGCCACGGCGCCATCGGGAGACGCTTCTTCGCGCAGCTCGACCAGCGCGGCGCCGGCCGCGACCGCCGTCCCGAGCGCCGGACCGAACGAGCAGCGCCGAAGGACCGGTCGAGTCTCCGGCCGGGTGAGGTAGACCAGGGGCAGGCCGATCAGGAGCGGCCGAGCCGGCCAGTTCCCGAACGGAACTCCCGTGTTGACGGGGTCGAGGATCTCCGCCGCCCCCTCGTCGTCGCCGCGTGAGGAGCACACGCTGGCCTCGGCCATCGCCGAGAAGAGCTTGGTGCGCACATCGCCGTGTCCGGCGCAGAGGTCGGCGAGCTCGGAGGCGTGTCGTTCCGCGGCCTCGCGGTCGCCGGCGGCGAGCGCGATGTGGGTGACGACCGCCAGGATCGAGATGCTCGGTTGGAGCACTCCCCGACTGAGGATCCCCGGAACCATGTGCGAACCGATGGCCAACGCATCCTCCGGAGAGGCGTCACCGCGCAGCCACATGGCGAACGAGACGAAGATCTCGGCGCCCGACGGCAGGTGAGCCAGATCGCTCGGGCTGAGGTCGGCGAAGACGTCCTCGGGTCGGCCGAGGTCGCAGAGCCGCTCGGCCCGCATGATCGCCAAGCTCTCCTCGCCGAGCACCTCGGTGCCCACGAGCGCCTCGATCGAACCGCGGCTGTCTCCGTGGGCCTGGAGCTGCAGCGACCGGAGGTAGGCCCGCACTCCCGAGGCGTAGGCGACCGTCGCGGCGAGCTCGTCGATCATCGCCACCAGGTTGCGCGGCAGAGGGCTCGTGTCGTCGTTGGCGGCCTGGATGGCTCGAAAGACCGCGATCGCCTCCATGTGCCCGTCGCCCTCGGATCGGGCCAGGTCGGCGGCGTGAACGAAGCGCTCGACGCGCTCGGCCGCGTCGACGTTGAGGCGGGACTGGGCGTCGAGATGTTGATGAAGCGCCGAACCGGGCGCGAACTCGGCCACCGACTTCCTGATGGCGCGGACGGAGTCGAGTCGGGTTCGCAGTGTTGGCAACGCCGCGAACGTCCGGGCCGCCTGTTCGGCCAGATCGGTGCGACCCGCCGAGGTGTACAGGCGCAGGGCATGGTCGTATCGGCCGCGTTTTCGCTCCACGTCACCCGACGTGACCAGGGCGGCGACTCGGTCCTGTTCTCCGAGGGTCTGCCGGAGCGGCTGACAGAGAAGGGCGTGCATCCGTTTCGAGTGGTCGTCGTGGGTCTCGACGAGCGGCAGGCCGGCAGTAAGCGACTCGGCGTCGTAGCGGCCTTCGGAGTGGGCCAACGCGAGGGTGTCGTCGAGCTCGGGAAGCAGGCTCAGCGCGGCCAACGCGCGCAGGCGGACCGGTTCCAGCCCATCGAGGAGCTCCTGCCACAGGTAGGCCGAGGTCGCATCGGGGCCGGCGGTGAGGCCGATGTCGGCCGATGCCACATGGCGCGAGAGCGTCGCGAGATCGCCGCGCCCGCGCGCCGCGATCAAGGTGCAGGCCTCGTGATCGTCGAGGCGAAGATCGTCGTGCGTCAGCTCGAGCACGTCGTGGTGGGCGTGCAGATCCGCGATCGCCAGCGCCGGAATCGACCGACCGGACAACAGGACATGGCCGTTCGTCGGCAATGTCGTCAGGAGCGCCTCCAGCGTGGCGGAGCAGGCATCGGTGAGGTGATGGGTGTCATCGATGATCAACGCGACCCTTTCGGGGGCGAGTCTCCACACGTGGTCACCGAGCGTCGACAGGTCGGCCTCGATGTCCCCGACGCCTTCGAGCCCGCACGACTCCAGCAGGCCGGTCAGCAAGCTGACCGGGTCCGCATCGGCTTCGCTCGCTCCCAACCAGATGTCCTGTCCGATCGGGTCAAGCGCGTTGCTTCGCACGGCTTGGGCAAGCGCGGTCGTCTTGCCGTAGCCGGCGGGAGCGACGACGGTCGTCAGCCGATGTTCGAAGCGCTGCGCCAACGCGACCGCCACTCGGGGTCGGGCGATGACGCGGTCTTCATCGGCGGTCGTCGGCTCGAATCGAAAGCTCTTGTGCACAGGTCGTCCCGGTTGCGCCGCGTTGCCGTGTCGACATGGGTTAGCCCAACGTGAACGGTTTGTAAATCACCTCGTGTGAGGCCGGCCCATCAGCGCCGGAGTCAACATGCGGCCCGCGTCGACGGCTTCGAACTCTGCCCGACAGTCGGCGAAGTCGAGCTTGCGCCCTGTCGAGTCGTAGAGGGCACACGAGGCGTGAAGGAGGTCGGGGATCTCGCCGGTTCGGTCGCGGCAGGGGTGTTTGTCGAGGACGACTCCGGCGCTCGGACCGAATTCGGAGCCGAGGTCGGGGCTGGAGCTGATTGGGACGACGACGGTGGCTCTGTCGATGCGGCGGCAGGTCTGCGAATCGGTGATGGCTTCGCGGGCGTCGAGGTCGGGGCCGAATGGAGCGAGGACGGCGGTGGCGCCGCGATCGACGCCGGCGTCGAGGACGTGGTCAGCGCGGGAGTATCGACCGAGTGGGGTGAAGGGAGCGTCGAGGTGAGCGCAGAGGCCGGTGTCCTCGGTGCCACGGCCGAGGTGACCGTCGAGGCGGACGAAAGCGGCATCGAAGTGATACTCGGCCTGGAGTTCGACCCTGAGCCGACCGAGAAGCTGATGGACGACGCGGCGAAGTTCATCGACGACACCGGCAAGGGTCTGGAGAAGGGCTGGGAGGATGCCGGCCAGGCCGTCGAAGGGTGGGTCGAAGGAGCGGGCAACGCCCTCGAAGAGGGCTGGGAGGATGCCAGCGAGGCCGTCGAAGAGTGGGTCGAAGACGCGGGAGACGCCGTGGAGGAGATCGCGGAGGATGTTGCCGACTTCTTCGCAGGGTTCTTCACTGAGGAGTAGGCGTGGGCGTGGCTCCTCGGCGTCGCGAGTGATCCGTCGGCAGCGAGACGGTTTGTCAGCCCGTGCGGACCCAGTTCGCGGGGACGCCGCTGTCGTCAGCGACGAGTTGGAGCTCGTCGCCTTCACACGTGTAACTGCCCGAGCCCGACATCAGCTCGGGTGCGGGCAACTGGTCGAGGAGCGGTGCCGCCAGCGCCGCCATCGGCAACGGCTGCATCTGGCCGCCTACCTCCACGTTCACGGTCAAGTCGGTGACTGAGGTCGACGTCGTCTCGGCGAACGTCAAGCCCCCTGCATCGTCCCAGGTCATGGTGCCGGCTTCTTCCCCGTCGAACACCAGCTCCATGTTGCCTTCGGCGCTGCCCATCCGCAGCGCCCAACCGTCACGCACAGCGGTGTAGGCACCGTCCGCACCGATCGTGATCGTGTACGTGCCGCCTCCGTGGCGAACTCCGCCCGCCGCGCCCGACGCCGCCGCGAGCGCATCGACGAACGCCTGCGAGTTCAGCAACCAGGTGCCGGGGACGCAGGCCGCGCCCTGAACCGAACCGGCGTCGATGGTCGTGGTCGACGGTGCGGCGGTTGTGCTCGGTGGTTCGGTGGTTGTGGTCGACGATTCGGTGGTCGCTGCCGCGGCGAGGGTGCAGTCCGTCATCAGTTCCGGCGCAGTGAGCGTGACCTGCGCGGTTCCTTCGTCGGCGTCGATGTTGTCGACGCCGACGATCCACCCGTTGATCTCGTAGCGGTCCCCGCTGCGCATCCCGCTGGTCCCGCCGGCGGCATCGTCGTCGATGAGGTAGGCGTAGCCATCGTCGCCACGGAGGTGGAGGACGATGGCATCGGACGGAATGCCGCGGTCCCAGGTAAACCGTTTTGAGCGAAGCTCGATGGTGAGGTAATCGCTCGTGGTGCCGTCGGCGATCGGCGCCGTCACCGGAACACGGAGCTGCCGGAGCCCGGATCCATCGAGGCCGAGGGCCCGCAGCGGGTAGGTGGCGGCGCCGCACGAGAACGTCGTCCGATCGTCGTCGTCGATCCACTCACGACGGTCGAGGTTGATCGAGGTCATCCCCAACCCATGGAGCAGTTCCACATCGCGGCCTGCGTACTCTGCGGACATGCGGAAGTAGTGCGTGTCCCTGCACGACGTGGCGCTCATGATGTCGAAGCAGTCGCCGTAGTCCGTTGAGGCGGTGGACAGCTTGCGGGAGTGGTCCCAGCCGAAGAAGTGACCGAGCTCGTGGTTGATGACGCCGGGGGCCTGCTGCGCCGAGATGCTGAGCCGGCCGGTGGACCCGGTGATCTCTGAGACGTCGCGGATGCGGGTGTTCTCGGCGAACGCGGTCGGGGTCGAGGCCCGGTCGCGGTATCCCCCGGTGTGTCCCCGTTGGACGGTGAAGGTCACCGTGTCGTCCCCATCGACGGTGACCGCGGTGACTTGGACGTTCTCGAAGACGGTGTCACCGGAGGGCCAGAGCGAGCCGGTGGTCGTCAGCACCGCCGTGAACGGGGGCGTCGGCCAGTCTGCCGCGACGCTGTGGCCCTCCATCCGCACCCGGATCTCGGTGTCGTCCTCGTCGATCGCGTCGACCGTGCGACCCAGCGTCTGCGGCTTGAAGACGACTGGGCCCGAATACCGGGCCCAGTCGATGTCGTACTGGGCGTCGAGCCCATCGCGACATTTCGCCCAGTCGTCGTCGTCACGATCTCCGATCTCGTCGCGGGGCACGTCGAGTTGCACGTCGACGACGATGGTTCCTTCGATCGAGAAACGACCGTTCGAGATGTCGCGCCAGTAGTCGGCGATCGTCGACGAGCCGGCCGTCTCGCTGAACTGGGCCTCGAAGTAGGAGGTGCCGAGGTTGGCCGGCCAGGTCTGGTTGGCGCCATGACACAGCACCACGACCAGCGGCGAGGACTCGGCCGGTGTCTCCTCCGCCCACGGGCTCTCGGCCCCTGGGTCGTCGGGCTCGGGCCTGGCATAGGCGGCCGCCAGGCCCACCCCGACGACGGCCAACGCCCCGAGCACACGGGGAACACTCAGCGATCGTCGGATCCAACCCATCGGCCACCCCCCTGTTCGCGGTCCTCCGCCGAACCTCGAATCGTCAACACTGGTGCTCCGTCATCTCTGTCTCAGTTGGCGTTGGAGGTCGTCCATCCGGTACGTGGGCGCGCCGCTGCGGGCTCGTGGACCGGGACGGTAGGGCGCCCGAGCAAAGCCCCAACAAAACGATCTGCCCGGACGACGAGTTGGCGGCTTCGTATCCGATGTCGGTTGGTGGTCAACGCGTCAGGCGAAGAAGCGGCGGCCCTGAAGAACACAGAACTCGTTGCCCTCGGGATCGGCCAGAACCACCCACGAAACGTCGCCTTGCCCGATGTCGACACGAGAAGCTCCGAGCGCGATCAGTCGCTCGACCTCGGCCGCCTGATCGTCAGGACGAAGGTCGACATGGAGACGGTTCTTGGTCTCCTTCTCGTCGTGGACGGCCAGGAACAAGATTCCCGGAAACCGATCCGGTCGAGGCTGGATCTCGAAGACGGGTGGGGCATCGTCCACGACAACCCACCCGAGCGCGTCGCACCACCACCGACCGAGCGTGGCTGGATCGCGCGCGGCGACCACGATCTGCTCCCACTCGAGTCCCACTGCGTCACGCTAGCGCGGACTCGAATGCCCCCGGCAAGAGCCGACGAGCACTTGATCGCCCGGATACCCAACGAAGAACGGGCGCGTTGCGCTGTCGGGCGAGACGACCGGGAACCGCGGTGCGGCCTGGGTTGCCGGTGGTGGGACCTCGCCGCGCGCGATCGGCTCGTAGTTAGACTCGTGCGACCATGTCCGACGTCATCCCTCCGGTTCGGTTCGCCGACGCCCTCGGGGCTCGCATCGCGTATCAGGACTTCGGGACGGGACCGGCGATCGTCGCGATCCCGCCGCTCGCTCAAAACATCGAGATCGCTTGGGAGTGGCCGGCCATCGCCCACATGCTGCGCCGTTTCGCTACGTTCTCCCGTTATGTGCACTTCGACAAGCGAGGCACGGGTGCATCCGACCGTCGCTCCAAGGTGAACGACATCGACGAGCGGGTCGAGGATCTTCGGGCCGTCATGGATGCCGCCGGTGTCGACCGGGCCCACCTCTTCGGCTTCTCGGAGGGCGGCCCTATGACCCTGCTCTTCGCGGCCACCTACCCGCATCGGGTGGAAAGCCTCATCCTCGGAGGGACCGGCCCCTACATGGCGCCTCCGGAGCAGGACGCCGCCGAGCGGGCCGCGGCCCGGCAGCAGGCGGAGCACTTCGCCACGGTCTGGGGCACGCCGGAGTCATACGTCGTCGATCTCTTCGCACCGTCGCTCGCCACTGACCAGGCGTACCGGACGTGGCATCAACGCTACGAACGCGCCGCCGCCTCGCAGGACTCCATGCGCGACCTCCTGGACCTCATGTTGCACATGGATGTTCGCGCGATCCTGCCCCGGATCGAGGTGCCGACCCTCGTCTTGCACCGCGTCGGAGACCAGATGGTCCCCGTGGAGTTCGGCCGGTCTCTCGCTGCCGGGATCGCAGGATCCGAGATCGTGGAGCTCGAAGGCAACGATCACTTCACCTATGCCGGCGACCAGGGCTGGATGGACATCGTGGAGCGCTGGGTGACGGGCACCGTCGTCCAGAAGGCCACGCCGCCGCCGTATCCGACGTCGGTGCGGATCCAAACGCTCGGTCGCTTCGCCGTCGTCGTCGACGGCGTCGAGGTCGAGACGGCGGAATGGGGGTCCCGCCTGGCCCGAACGCTCTGCAAGCGGCTCGTGGCGGCCCGCGGCTGGCCGGTTAGCCGAGATGAGCTTTTCGAGCTTTTGTGGCCAGACGAGCACGACCGCGCCAAGCTGGGCTCTCGCCTCTCCGTGCACCTGTCGGCGGTCCGCAAGGTGTTGCGCGGTGGGGTCGCCGCCGACCGCCAAAGCGTTCGGATCGACCTCGATGAGGCCTCGACCGACTTGGAGGACTTCTTTCGCGCCGAGGACGACGGAGCCATAGTCGCCGCCTACGCCGGTGAGTTCCTTCCCGAGGACGTCTACGACGACTGGACCGGTCCCATACGGGACGAGGTCCGCACACGCTTCGTCGCCGCTGCTCGTCGCCTCGCCGATGAGCGGGCGGCAGGTCACCGTCACGGCGATGCGGCTGCGCTCGCCCGACGTCTGGTCTCGATCGACGTCTACGACGAGGACGCCCATCGGCGCCTCGTCCGGGCCCTGTGGGCCATGGGCGAGGATCGGGAGGCGGAACGAGCCCACCAGGCGTACGCGTCGGCGATGGCCGAGCTCGACGTCGACGTTCCTGGCCTCGCCGACATCGTTTGAGGCGCGGCGGAGGCGGGCTTAGGGGTTGAGCGGATAGGTGGTCAGGTTGGGCTCCATCGGTCTCGGTAGGTGAGGAGTTTGCCGATGATCAAGATGGTGGTGGCGAGGCAGAGGGCGGCGGGGCGGTGTTTCGTTTTGCGGTCGGTGTTGCGGCGGAGTTGGCCGTAGTTGG
>JAJRXC010000084.1 GCA_024276495.1 Actinomycetes bacterium | reverse complement strand
AGAGATCCGCGTCGGGCAGCGGCGTGGCGCCGGTCGTCAACTCGATCGCCACCACCCGGTAGCCGTCGGCGTGGGCGGCGGCGACGGCGGCGGGACCGTCGTCGACCTCGGTCCAGGTGAGATAGCGGGCGGTGCCGAGAGCGGTCTTGCTGACCTTGTCGTGGTCCGGCGCGGTACCGGCCGCGATCCACAGATGATCGACTCGTTCGGCCGCCGCGGTTCGGACCAACGAGCCCACGTTGAACGGGTTCTGGACCCCGTCGAGGATCAACGCGAGGCGACCCTCGGTGCGGCGGCGCCACTCCCGATGAAGACGCTTCATCGCGGTGCCGTCGAGTTGGGTCATGGGTTCTCTCCTCGGGGACGGACTTCGAGGACGCGATAGCCGGCCCGACTCACCAGCCGCGTCGTCGCGAATCCCCGGCCGTCGAGCCATCTTGCCAGCGAGTCGCTCCCCAGGTGCTTCTGCACGACGAGATGGGCGACGCCGCCGGGCGAGAGCCGCCGCAACCACCGGAGCAGCAGATCGTGAAGCGCCGCCTTGCCGATCCGAATCGGGGGATTCGACAGGATGCGGTCGAAGGTGAGGTCGGAGGGGACGTCGTCGGGGGCTGCGACCATGACCTGTTCGCTCGCTCCGATCGACGACGCGTTGTCCTCGGTGAGGGTCCGGGCTCTGGAGTTGACGTCGATCGCCCACACGACGGCGTCCGGTGCCCGCCGGGCGGTGACACAGGCGATCGGCCCCCAGCCACAGCCCAGATCGAGCACGGTGGGCGAGCCGGAGACCGGTGGTGCCTCCGACAACAAGAGCTTGGTTCCTGGATCGAGACGCCCGGACGAGAACACCCCACGATCGGCGGTCAGGACCAGCGCCACGTCGGGCAGGTTGATCTCGACCGGTGACGGATCGGACCCGCGGCCCGGGTCGTCGTCGAAGTAGTGACCGTCGCTCACCGCGTGGACGGTAACCTGCACGAATGGCCGGTTACGACATTCGCCTCATCGGGGATCCGGTTCTCCGCCAGACCGCCCGGGAGGTCACCGACATCGACGGGGCCCTCGTTCGGCTCGTCGACGACATGCTCGAGACGATGTACGAGGCACCGGGCATGGGGCTGGCCGCCCCTCAGGTCGGCGTGCAAAAGCGGCTGTTCGTCTGGGATGTCGGCCCCGGTCCCGAAGCGATCGTCAATCCCGAGATCGTCGAGAGCGACGGTGAATGGGTCTTCGAAGAGGGCTGTCTGTCCGTGCCCGGTCTCTCGTGGGAGATCGTTCGACCCAAGATGGTCCACATCGTCGGCCGCGATCTCGACGGCAACGAGGTGTCGGTCGAGGCCGATGAGCTCGAGGCCCGCCTCTTCCAACACGAGATGGACCATCTCGACGGCACCTTGCTGATCGAACGTCTCGACGCCGACACCCGCAAGATCGCCCTGAAGACGATTCGCGACCTGCAACTCGGTGTCGGAGGCCCCCGCCCCGACGGCGGCGGGCTGACCCTGCTGTGACGATCCCGCCTCCGGCGGAGATCCGGCGGCTCGCGTATCTGGGCACCCCGGACCTGGCCGTCGCGCCCCTGGTCGCCCTCGTCGAGGCCGGGTACGAGATTCCGATCGTGGTCAGCCGCCCCGACACCCGCCGGGGCCGAGGCGGCGCGCGACAGCCGAGCCCGGTCAAGGCCGCGGCCGAGGCGCGGGGGCTGCCCGTCACCGACGATCTGACCGACCTCGACTCGATCGACCTCGACCTCGGCGTCGTCGTCGCCTACGGCCGGATCATTCCTCCGTCCACGCTGGACCGGCTGGCCATGGTCAACCTCCACTTCTCGCTGCTGCCCCGCTGGCGCGGGGCCGCGCCGGTCGAGCGAGCCATTCTCGCCGGCGACCGGGAGACCGGGGTCTGTCTCATGGCGGTCGAAGAAGGGCTCGACACCGGCGGGATCTACCGACGCACGGTCGTGGAGATCGACGACGACGAGACGCTCGACGAGCTCCGGGCCCGACTCGTCGAGATCGGCACCGGGCAACTCCTGGGTGCGCTCGCCGACGGGCTCGGCGACCCCGTCGCCCAGGTCGGCGAACCCGTCCACGCCGCCAAGATCACGCCGGACGAGCGTCGGATCGACTGGACCCGTCCGGCGATCGACATTCACCGCCAGGTCAGGGTGGGCGGGGCCTGGACGACCTTTCGAGACCGACGCCTGAAGATCCATCGCACGGCGGTGGTCGACGGGACCGGCCGCCCCGGCACCATCGACGGGTTGACGGTCGCGACCGGCGACGGGGCCATCGAGCTCGTCGTGGTCCAGCCCGAGGGGAAGGCCCGCCAACCGGCCGAGGCCTGGCGCAACGGTGCCCGCCCCGGTCCCGACGACACCCTCGTGTGATGACCACCCCGACCCGCCTCGCCGACGCCCGCAGGGTCGCGATCGACGCGATCGTGCGCATCGAAGACGGCGCCGCCTATGCGAACGTCGTGTTGCCGAAGATGCTCGCCGAGACCGATCTCGAGGCTCGGGACAAGGCGTTCGCCACCGAGCTCGTCTACGGCTCGACCCGTCGAAAACGGGCACTCGACCATGTCGTCGACCGGTTCCTGGTGCAGGATCCGCCGTCGAGCGCGAGGGCGGCGCTTCGCATCGGGGCCCATCAGCTGATCGAGATGGGAACTCCTCCCCATGCCGCGGTGTCGGCGACGGTGTCGGCCACACCGAAACGGTTCCGGGGAATGGTCAACGCCGTCCTCCGCAAGGTCGCGGCCGCCGCGGCCGCCGGAATCGCCTACCCCTCGGAGGCAGTCGAGCTCAGCTACCCCGACTGGATGGTCAGCCGCCTGGCGAGCGAGCTGGGAGACGACGCGGCGCGTGCCGCGCTGGAGGTCATGAATCGACCGGCGGCGGTGCAGCGGCGCGACGACGGCTATGTGCAAGACGAGAGCTCGCGCCACATCGCCGCGTCGGTTCCGTCGTCGCCGGGTCGCCGGGTCCTCGATGTCTGCGCCGCTCCGGGAGGAAAGGCGACCGAGATCGCGAGCCGAGGTGCAGTCGTGATCGCCGCCGATCTCCGGGCGAGCCGGCTGGGACTGGTGACCGAGAACATCGAAGGCCTGGGGGCGACCGGGGTGATCGCGCTTCGGGCCGACGGAACCCGCCCTCCGTTCGCGCCCGAGTCGTTCGACGCGGTGCTCGTCGACGCCCCGTGTTCCGGGCTGGGCGCCCTGCGCCGCCGCCCCGACGCCCGTTGGAGGATCAGCCCGGCCGACATCGAGTCGCTCGGCGAGCTCCAGGAGCGGCTGTTGCACGCAGCTCTTCCCCTCGTTCGCCCCGGAGGCACCCTCGTCTACAGCGTCTGCACCCTCACCCGACGGGAGTCGGTCGAGGTCATCGCGGCCTGTGCCGACTCGCTCACGGCCCATGGCTTCGTACCGGCGACCGAGTCGGGAACCCGATGGCGGACGTTCGGTGACAGCGTCGAGATCCTCGAGCCGGGGGAGAACCACGACGGGATGTGTCGGGCGATCTTCGAGCGCCGGTGAGCCCGCTCGGTATCGTCTCACCATGGCCCACGCACACGATCATCCGACGGACGACAAGGCCCCGCTGCTCGCGAAGATCCTCACGGTTTCCGATGGGGTCGTCCACGGAACCCGCGACGACACATCCGGGCCGATTCTCGAGGCGCACCTCCGGGCCGCAGGATGGGATGTCGTCGGGCGCGCCGTCACCGAGGACGGAGCCGAACCGGTCGCCGAGGCGCTGTCCGAGCTGAGCGACGGCTTCCACGGGCTCCTCGTCACCACCGGAGGCACCGGATTCGGGCCGCGGGACCGCACCCCGGAGGGCACCCGATCGGTGATCGACCGGGAGGCCCCCGGCCTCGCCGAGGCCATGCGGCTCGTGAGCCCCCTGGGTCGTCTGAGCAGGGCCGTCGCCGGAACCAGAGGGACCGTCCTGATCGTCAACACGCCCGGATCGTCGAAGGGCTGCGTCGAGACCATCGACGCCGTGCTCGACGTGTTGGCGCATGCCGTGCGACTGCTCGTCGACAACGCCGACCCCCATCCCGGCACCGACGCACCCGCGACCGGCCGATAACCTTCGTCGTCGGCCTCTCCGCAAAGGAACGATCGTGCTGAAACTGGTGTTGCCCAAGGGCTCTCTCGAGAAGGCCACCATGGAGCTCTTCGAGGCCGCCGACCTCCCCGTCGAACGCTCGTCGGCGGTGGCGTACAAGGCGACCATCGCCGACCCGCGGATCGAGTCGGTGCGGATCCTCCGGCCCCAGGAGATCCCCACCTATGTCGCCGACGGACTCTTCGATCTCGGCATCACCGGTCGAGACTGGATCGAGGAGACGGGAAGCGCGGTCGAGGCCCTCGGGGAGCTGCGATACTCCAAAGCGACCGCCAAGCCGGTCCGGATCGTGATGGCGGTCGCCGGCGATTCCCCGTGGCGGTCCGTCGCCGACCTTCCGAGCGGCGTGCGGGTCTCGACCGAGTACCCGGAGATCACCCGCCGGTTTCTCGAGGACGCCGGCATCGACGCAGATCTGCGGCTGAGCTATGGCGCGACCGAGGCCAAGATCCCCGACATCGTCGATGTCGTCGTCGACATCACCGAGACCGGCCGCGCCCTGAAGGCGGCAGGACTGCGGATCATCGACACGTTGCTCACGTCGTACACCGAGCTCATCGCCAACCCCACGGCCGGCGCCGATCCCGACAAGGCCCACGCGATGCGACAGATCCACACGCTCCTGCAGGGAGTGCTCGACGCCCGGGGCAAGGTCCTCGTGAAGATGAACGTCCCGGCACCGCGACTCGACGCGGTGATCGATCTGCTGCCGTCGATGAAGGCGCCCACGGTCAACGAGCTGTTCCGCGGCGCCGGCTACGCGGTGGAGACGGTCGTCCCGAAGAACGAGATCAACATCTTGATCCCCGCCCTGCGAGACGGCGGCGCCACCGACATCGTCGAGCTCCCCATCGCGAAGATCGTCCCGTGAACGCACACTCGTCGGGCGCGCGACGCCACGGACGGGTCATCGACTACGACGACGCGGCCGGGTACGGAACCGTCACCGACGGCGACGGGGTGTGGTTCTTCCACTGCACCGCCATCGCCGACGGCTCTCGACACATCGACGACGGGACCGACGTCGCGTTCGTGCTCCGGCCCGGTCACCTCGGGCGGTGGGAGGCCCGCGACGTGCAACCCGGCTGAGACATGACCGGACTCTCGATCGTCCTCGTGCTCGGGTCGGCGTTTCTGCACGCAACATGGAACGCCCGCAGCAACGATGGCGACGACCGGGTCGTCGAGCTCGCCGTCGCCTACGCCCATGGTGTCGTGCTGCTCTCCCCCTGGCTGATCGCCGATCCACCGACGGAGGTCATCGGGTTCATGGTGCTCAGCGGGATCGCCCACGGCGGCTACATCACCTTCTTGTCGCGGGCCTACGCCCGAGGCGGTCTGGCCACCACCTACCCGCTGGCCCGCGGGACCGCGCCCCTCGTGGTGGCGCTGATCGGAATCTGGCTGCTCGACCAGACGCCGTCGGCCTCCACGGTGGTCGGTGCGTTCTCCGTCGCCATCGGTCTCGCGGTGATCGGTGGGGTGGCATGGGGGCGGCGCGAACGATCCGCGATCCTGATGGCGGCGGTCACCGGGATGTTCATCGCGAGCTACACGCTGCTCGATGCCCGCGGCGTCGAACGAACCGGAGAGCTCGGCTACTTCGCCGGCGCGTCCATCGTCGCCGTTGTGGTCGTGGTCGGCCTGCAACGGCCTTCGCTCGCGCGAGTCAGGGCATCACTGCGTCCGGGTCTGAAGATCGGCCTGTTCGCCACCACCGCCTACGCGCTGATCCTGTTGGCCTATCGACGGGCCGACGCGACCAACGTGGCGACGCTGCGGGGGACCTCGATCCTGTTCGGGCTGTTCCTCGTGCGGCGCACGGTCACCCGACGGCTCGTCGTCGGCGCCGTGGCGGTCGCCGTCGGCGCGGTGTTGGTCGCGCGCTGAGCTATTCGCCGTCGGTCTCGTCGGGGGCCGACTGATTCTTGAGCTGGACGAACACCAAGCGGAGTTGGTCACGCGTCTCGCGCAACGTCGGTTCGGCCTCGCCGAGGCGACCTTCGAGGGTGTCGACGATCGCGCTGAGGGCATCGATCGCGACGGTGGCCTGCGCGAAGTCGGGCCGCTCCTGGGAGAGGTGCAGGGCGGCCAGCTCGTAGAGGCCCATGCCGTGATTCGCCACGATCATGGCCGCCGGCGTCTCCAGCAGTCGGACCCTGGCATCGGCCATCTCCCGAACCATCTCCTCGGCCCGGGCCCGTTCCTCGGGACTGAGATCGTCGAGCCGCACCCCATCGGGGAGGGCAGCCGCGATCTCGTCGTCGAGGCTCGGGTCGGCTGCCGGCGCGCCGGTGGTCGACCCGTCAGGTGACGGTGGTGATGGGTCCGGGTTGACGGGGTGTTCGCCGCCGGGTGTCCAGAGAGAACTCATGGCTGATACCCTAACGGGCACAACTGAACGGCAAGCGGGGGTCTTCCTCCACCTGGCCATCCGGCATCTTCGGACGCCACCGATGCGTCCAGGTCGACCACACGGCACCATCTCTTCGATGGAATCGCGGACGTCGGCTTCCCGACGTCCGCAGTTTCGTTTTGGGCCCGCCCGACACGAATGGACATTCCCGCCAACCAACGGAGGTTCCGTGCTCACGAGGAGTACAGGGCGATAGCACCGCCAAGCAACGAGCCAAGGATCAACGATCGGATCCGCGCCCGAGAAGTTCGACTCGTCGGACAAGACGGCGAACAGATCGGCATCAAGCCTCTTCCCGAAGCGATGAACATCGCCCGGGCGTCCGGCCTCGACCTGGTCGAGGTCGCCGATCAGGCGAACCCGCCGGTCTGTCGGATCATGGACTACAGCAAGTTCAAGTACGAGGCCAACCAACGGGCCAAGGAGTCCAAGAAGAAGTCCTCGAACCTGGCCGTCAAGGAGATGAAGTACCGGCCCAAGATCGGGCCGGGCGATTTCGACACCAAGACCCGCAAGGTCGAGGAGTTTCTCAGCGACGGTCACAAGGTCAAGGTCACGATCATGTTCCGGGGTCGGGAGATGCAACATCCCGAGCTCGGCCGCAGGATCCTCGACCGGGTGGCCGACACGGTCGTCCATGTCGGAAAGGTGGAGTTCCATCCCCGCCAGGACGGTCGCAACATGATCATGGTTCTCGCCCCCGACAAGCAGGCGCAGGCCCGCTACGAGAAGCAGAAGCAAAAGGATGCGGCCGAGGCGGCCGCCGCACAAGCACACGCCGCAGAAGTAGACACAGACACATCCGAGTAGCGACGCCCACGTGCGTCGGGTCCGCCGCTCTCGGCGGCCGTGACAGTAGGAACGAACAGATGCCAAAGATGAAGACCCACCGGGGCGCGGCCAAGCGGTTCAAGCGCACCGGAACCGGCAAGCTCAAGCGCCGGCACCAAAACAAGAACCACATCCTCGAGAAGAAGAGCCCGAAGCGCAAGCGTCAGCTCCGCCAACCGGCGATCGTCTCGAAAGCCGACGAGAAGAACCTTCGCGATCTCGGCGTCTGAGCCGTTTCCGCATCCGCACACCTACACGCACTGAAAGCAAGGGAGACGCACGATGGCAAGAGTCAAGCGCGCCGTTCACTCCAAGAAGCGCCGCCGGGTCGTCCTCGAACGGGCCAAGGGCCACTATGGGAATCGCTCGCGGAGCTTCAAGTCCGCCAACGAGTCGGTCATGCACGCCGGCAACTACGCCTTTCGCGATCGCCGTGCCCGCAAGGGCGAGTTCCGAAAGCTCTGGATCCAACGGATCAACGCCGCCTGTCGCGAGAACGGCACCAGCTACAGCCGCTTCATCGCCGGCCTGAAGGCCGCCGAGATCGAGGTCGATCGCAAGATGCTGGCCGAGATGGCGATCCACGACCCGGTCGCGTTCCGTGCCCTGGTCGAGGCCGCCAACGGGGCGCTCGCCGACGCCTGATGGTCGAGTCGTCCGACGGTCCCCGCCAGGTGCTGGGGCCTCGGAATCCGAGAATCGCGGAACTGCGTCGCCTCATCGGGCGGCGCAGTTCGCGTTCCGGCCAGATCGTCCTCGAGGGGCCGAGAACGGTCGGCGAGGCGAACGACGCAGGATTCGTGCCGCTCACGGTCGTCGTGCCGGAATCGTCGGCGGACGATCCCGGCGTGCGGGCCGTCGACGAGAAGCTCGATCCGGAGGTCGAACGGCTGGTCGTGCGCGACAAGGTGTTCACCGCGCTCGCACCCTCGGTCACTCCACAGCCGATGCTGGCGATCCTGGATCGGCCGAGGGGCGCGGTGCCGGGGAGCTTCGCGGTCGACGACCTCGCGCTGGTGCTCGTCGAGGTGTCGGACCCGGGCAACGTCGGCACCCTCGTTCGCGTGGCCGACGCGGTGGGTGCCGCCTGTGTCGTCGTGATCGGCGGCGCCGACCCGTGGAGTCCCAAAGCGGTGCGGGCGTCGGCCGGATCGATCCTTCGGGTTCCCGTCGTCGTGATGCCGGATCTGGCCGACGCGGTCGAGCCGTTGCGACGGGCCGGAGCCCGAATGATCGCCACCGACGTGCGTGAGGGGGAACCCCACGACGGGGGAGCGTTGAACGGACCCGTCGCCATCGTGCTCGGCTCCGAACCCCACGGGCTCGACCGCTCGATCGACCCCCTGATCGACGACTGGGTCCGCATCGAGATGCAGGGGAACACCGAGTCGCTCAACGTCGCGATGGCGGGGACGCTGCTCGCCTACGAGGCCCGCCGAGCCCCGAGGTGAGCGAACGGCCGGCGCCTAGGCCAACAGGTCGGCGTCGCCGGGATGGTCGCGGATGACTCCGGCGGCGAACGAGCACAGAGGCGAGATGGTGAGCCGACGCGACCGGATGTCGTCGAGCATGCCCCGCATCAAGCGGTCGGCCATTCCCCGGCCGCGCATGGCCCGGTCGGTTTCGACATGGGGGACCACGAGCACCGATCCCTCGAGGTGATACTCCGCGATCGACACGATGTGGTCGTCGATGATCAACTCGTAGCGCTCCCGTTCGGGATTGTCGCGCACCGTGGGTGAGTGGCTGCCGGTCCGTGTGTCGTCCACCCGGGAAGTCTGGCACGGAATGTCGACGTCACCGGGGTGCCGAGACCGTAACCTGATGCCCTGATGTCGCTCCCCGCCGAGATGGCCGAACTCGAACAGATCCCCGCCGAGGTCGACGCTCGCCTCGCCGCGGTCGCCGATCTCGATGAGCTCGCCGAGATCGATTCCGCGTACCTCGGGAAGAAGTCGGCGTTGACCGCGGCGAAGAAGCAGCTCGGTCGCATCGATCCGGAGCAGCGCAAGGCCGCCGGTCGAGCCGTCAATGAGATCCGGGCCGGCATCGAGGCGGCCATCGCCGTGACGAGAGATCGGCTGTCCGCGGCCGCCCGGGCCGCACAGCTCGAAGCCGAACGCCTCGACCTCACTGAGACCCGCGAACGGATACGGCGCGGCTCGTACCATCTCGTCACCCAGGCACGAGACCGCCTGGAGGACGTCTTCGTCGGAATGGGATTCACCGTCGCGGAAGGGCCCGAGGTCGAGACCGCCTGGTACAACTTCGAGGCGCTGAACATCCCCGAGTGGCATCCGGCGCGGGGCAGCTTCGACACCATCTTCGTGAACCTCGGCGAACCCGAGCAGGTCATGCTCCGCTCCCACACGTCGCCGGTGCAGATTCGCACCATGGAAACGACCGAGCCGCCTATCTACATCGTCGCCCCCGGTCGGACCTTTCGGACCGACACCGCCGACGCCACCCACCTTCCCGCCTTCAACCAGATCGAAGGCCTGGTGATCGACCGCGGCATCACCATGGGCGATCTCGCCGGCACGATCGACTCGTTCGTCCACGCGTTTTTCGGGGGCGAGGTGAAGACTCGCCTCCGCCCCTCGTACTTCCCGTTCACCGAGCCGAGCGCCGAGTTCGACATCTCTCGGCCCGACGGGTCGTGGCTCGAGCTCGGCGGGTGCGGGATGGTGCATCCGAACGTGCTGCGCAACTGCGGGATCGATCCCGACGAGTGGCAGGGCTTCGCCTTCGGGTTCGGCATCGATCGACTCGCGGTGATGCGCTACCAGCTCGACGACATTCGTGAGCTCGTCAACAACGACGTCCGCTTCCTGAGGCAGTTCTGATGAAGGTGACCCTGTCCTGGCTCCGGGAGTTCGCGCCCGACATCGACGGTGATCCGGTGGATCTCGGGGAGACGCTCTCCGCCCTCGGGCTCGCCGTCGAGGAGATGGAGCTCACCGGCACCGTGACCGACGGGGTCGTGCTGGCGAAGGTCCTCGACCTGCGCCCCCACCCCGATGCCGACAAGATCCAACTCGTCGATGTCGACACGGGCGACGGTGAGGCACTCCAGGTGTGCTGCGGGGCCTTCAACATGTCGGTCGGCGACCTGATTCCGTTCGCCACGATCGGCACCGTCATGCCCAACGGCATGGAGATCGCCCAACGCGAGATGCGCGGGGAGATGTCCAACGGCATGTGCTGTTCGGGCGCGGAGATCGGTTTCGGCGACGACCACGACGGCATCCTCGTGCTCAACGACCGTGTGGTCGAGGGGGCGGCGCTCGGCGCACCGCTCGCGGAGGCGCTCGGCATCGTACCCGACGTGTCGTGGGACCTCGAGGTCAACGCCAATCGCCCCGATGCGATGTCCGTGGCCGGGGTTGCCCGTGACCTCGCCGCCGCGTTGGGCGTGCCCTTCACCTTTCCCGACTACGAGGCACCTCGGGGTGCGGAGAACGCGGCCGACCTGATCTCGGTCGACATCCTCGACCCGTCGCTGTGCGGTCGTTTCATCGCCACGGTCCTGCGAGACGTGCGGGTCGGATCCTCGCCGGCGTGGATGCAGAACCGACTCACCGCGTTGGGAATGCGGCCGATCAACTCGATCGTCGACATCTCCAACTACGTGATGCTGGAGCTCGGTCAGCCGAACCACACCTACGACCTGGGCCTCGTCCCCGGCGGGGCCCTGCGGGTTCGGCGAGCGTTCGACGGCGAGACGATCACCACTCTCGACGGGGTCGAGCGCACCCTCGTCGCCGCCGACGGCGTGATCGCGGATCGTGACGACCGGGCCATCGGCCTCGCCGGCGTGATGGGCGGCGCCGACACCGAGATCTCCGACTCGACCACCGACGTGTTGTTGGAGATGGCGTGGTGGGATCCACCCTCGGTGTCCCGCACCGTCAAACGACTCAATCTGCCGAGCGAGGCGTCGACCCGGTTCCGTCGTGGCGCCGACTGGGGCGAGAACATGGTGCGCTCGCTCGCCCGGTTCGTTCAGCTCGCCGCCGAGCAGGGCGTCGTCGCCGTGAGCGGGCAGGTCGACGAGCGGGGAATCGTCCCCGACCGGACCCCGATTCGGGTTCGTCCCACGAAGATCAACGGGTTGCTGGGCACCGCGCTCACGCCAGACGCCATCGGCGCGCACCTCACCTCCATCGGCTTCGGGGCCGAACCCGACGGAGAGGATCTCTCCGTCACGATCCCCACCTGGCGCTGGGACACCGAGACCGAGACCGACGTGGCCGAAGAGGTCGCTCGAATGTACGGCTACGAGAACATCATCCGCACGGTGCCGCGCGGGTCGGCCGCCGGAGGGCTCAGCGACTACCAGCGCAGTCGACGGCTGGTCCGCGAGGTCCTCATAGGTGCAGGCTGCGACGAGACACTGCCGATGCCGTTTCTCGCTCCCGGAGATCTGCGGTCCGCCGGTCTCGCCGAAGACGGCGTGACCCTCGCCAACCCGCTCGTCGCCGAGGAATCGATCCTGCGCACCTCGTTGCTCCCCGGCCAGCTCAAGGCGATCGCCTACAACCAGTCACACCGCAACGAAGATGTTCGCTTCTTCGAGATCGATCACGTCTTCCTGCCCGCCCCCGAAGAGCTCCTGCCCGACGAGCGCGAGCACCTCGCCGTCGCTCTCGCCGGGGAGGAGGCCCCCGCCGCGGTCGCCGTGCTGAGACTGCTCGAAGAGGCGCTGGCCCTTCCCAACCTACGACTGCGCCCGACCGCGGCCCCCGGTCTGCACCCCACCCGCACCGCGGAGGTCATCGTGGCCGGCCGCTCCCGCGGGCACGTGGGTGAGGTCGACCCGACGGTGCTCGAGAACCACGGTGTCCGCGGTCGTGTCGCGTGGCTCGAGCTCGACCTCGGCGAGGTTCTCGGTGGCCCCCACGGGAACCGGAAGTACACACCGGTCAGCAAGTATCCGTCGAGTGATGTCGATCTGGCGTTCGAGGTGCCCGACTCCGTGTCGGCAGCCGAGGTCGACGGCGCGTTGCGCAAGGCGGGCGGTTCGCTGCTCCGGGAGGTCGAGCTCTTCGATGTCTATCGTGGCGACGGTCTCCCCGACGGAGTGCGCAGCCTGGCCTACCGCCTGAGGTTTCAGGCCCCGGACCACACGTTGACCGACGACGAGATCGCCGCGGCCCGCCAGGCCTGCATCGACGCCGCCACCACCCGATACGAGGCCACGCTCAGGGGTTGAGCCCGGCGGCCAGGCGTAGCAGGTCGTAGAGGGCGCCCTGGACGACCTGTTCGTCGGACGCGTCGTCGAGGGCGACCTCGATCCGAACCGATGGGCCGTCTCCCGTGGTCCGAATCGGGGAGCCGATGCCCCGCACGAGCTCGAGCATTCGATGGTTCTCCCGCAAGACGTTGGTGACGAGTGTCTCGTAGCCGGCTGCCACCGCGGTGCCGACGACGACCTCGAGCATCAGCCGGCCGATGCCGCGCCCCTGGTTGTCGTCCGTGATCGCGATGGCGGCTTCGGCCGCGGTCGGTTCGTCGTCGAGCTCGATCAGCCGCGCGACCCCCACGCCGAGTCCGGGCGGTGCGACATCGGCGGCGTCGGGGTCGTAGGCGACCCACGCACGGTGCGTGCTGTGGTCGAGATCGGTGAGGCGGGCCGCCCACTCGTCGGGGAGCATGGCCATCGGGGTGAAGAAGCGAAGGAACCGGGAGCGTTCCGACAGGCGTTGGAATCCCTCGCGGAGCTGCTCGGCGTCCTCGGCCCGGATCGGCCGCAGAAGAACCCGCCCGCCATCGTCGAGCCGGTGCTCGACGCCGTCGGGGGACAACGGAAGTTCGAGGCCGGCCACCCGAAGACCGTAGTCCTTCTACGGCGTTCCTCCCGTGCCCGTTGTGTCGGAACGGGTGAGGCCGACGGAGCGAGACGGTAGGTTCGGCGGATGAGAATCTGGCGTGCCCACGAGCTCGGTGACCCCCTCGATGTCCTGCGGATCGAGGAGGACGAGCCGCCGACGCCGGGGGCCGGAGAGGTGCAGGTCGAGACGCGGGCGGTCGGCATCACGTTCCCCGATGTGTTGAGTTGCCGGGGCGAGTACCAGGTGCCCACCCGGTTGCCGTACACGCCGGGCGGGGAGACGGCCGGCGTGATCACCGCGGTGGGAGACGGTGTCGCCGGGCTCGAGCCGGGGACGGCGGTGGCGGTGTTGGGGGGAGGGCTTCGTGAGGTCAACGTCGTGGCCGCGGCGAGCGTGTTCCCGTATCCGACCGACGCGTTGACACCCGGCCAGGCCGCCGCGGTACCGGTGAACTACGGCACCGCCTGGTACGCCCTCCACGACCGGGCGGGGGTACGGCCCGGGGAGACGATCCTGATCACCGGCGCCGCGGGAGGGACCGGCACCGCCTGCATCCAGTTGGCGTTGGCAGCCGGCGCCGTGCCGATCGCGGTCGTGGGTGGCGACGAGAAGGCCGAACTGGTCCGGGGACTCGGGGTGGAGCACGTGGTGGATCATCGGCGGACGCCGGCGTGGGTCGACACGGTTCGAGACCTGTCGGGCGGGGGAGTCGACGTCTGCTTCGACGCGGTCGGCGGCGATGCCTACCAGCAGGCCCGCCGGTGCATGGCTTGGGACGGTCGGTTGCTGATCATCGGGTTCGTCGGGGGTATCGCCGACGCACCGACCAACCACATCCTGCTCAAGAGCTACAGCGTCGTCGGCGTCCACTGGGGTGCATCGTTGATGCGAGATTCCACGGCGGTGGGGCGGCAGATGGCGGCCGTCTTCGAACTGGCCGAACGGGGCGACGTGGCCCCGCCGCTGTATCCGCCCTTCGCCTTCGACGACGCGGCGCAGGCTCTCCAGGACCTGGCTGATCGCAAGGTCTACGGAAAGGCGGTGGTGCAGGTCTGAGCTGCGTCGGCGGGGAAGTTAGAGAGTCTCACGTAACCGCTAGATCTCCTAATTTCGGGCTGATAGATTGCCGAGGCTCGGGGGAGAACCACGTGAAGACCGTCAGAGCCGACGCTCAAGCCCATCTGATTCCACACTTCACGAAGGGCGCGTCCTGGCGCCACGAGAACCTCGTCGTCATGGCGCGGGGTGAGGGGTGCTACGTCTACGACACCGCCGGAACCGAGTATCTCGATGGCCTCTCCGGATTGTTCTGCACCAACCTGGGCCACGGCCGTCGCGACCTGAGCGCGGCCGCCAAGGCGCAGATGGACACGCTCGCCTACTTCCCGACCTGGGGCTTCGCGAACGAACCGGCCACGACCGCGGCAACGATGATCGCGCAGGAAGCGCCGGGTGACCTCGACGAGGTGTTCTTCGTCAGCTCCGGGTCGGAAGCCGTCGAGTCTGCGCTCAAGTTCGCCCGCAACTACCACCTGAGCCAGGGCGATGATCAGCGCTACAAGGTCATCGCCCGCGAGTGGGCCTACCACGGCACCACGCTCGGCGCGCTCACGGTGACCGGGATCCCGAAGTTCCGCGCGCCGTTCCTGCCGATGATGTGGGACGGGGTCCGCCATGTGCGTCACACCCTCGGCGACTCGGTTCCGCCCGGTGTTCCGGCCGCCGAGTTGGCCTCCGCGAAGGCCGTCGAGGAGGCGATCCTCGCGGAAGGTCCCGAAACCGTCGCGATGGTCATCGCCGAACCGGTTCAGAACGGTCGTGGGGCCGTCGTCCCACCGACCGGCTACTGGTCGGAGCTGCGGCGCATCTGCGACCGGTACGGCGTGTTGCTCTGTGCCGACGAGGTCATCAACTCCTTCGGGCGTCTCGGGCACTTCTTCGGAAGCATCCGCTACGACGTCGTCCCCGACCTGATCACGTTCGCGAAGGGGGTGACGAGCGCCTACCAGCCGCTCGGCGGGGTGGTCATCCGCCGGCCGCTCGTCGAGAAGGTCTGGGATTCCCCGATGGGCTCCTACGTCCACGGTTCGACCTTCGGAGGACATCCGGTCGCCACCGCGGTGGCGGTCGCGACCATCGAGGCGCTGCGGGCCGAGGATGTTCCCGGCCACGTCCGGCGCATGGAGGACGGCCTGCGCGACGGCCTCGACGACCTGGCCGAGCGGCATCGCTGCGTTCGTGAGGTGAGGGGAACCGGTTTCTTCCACGCCATCGAGCTGATGGCGGACCGGTCCGGCGGGATCGATCTGAGCCCGCGGGATTCCGAGGCCCTGCAATCGGGTGTCCTCAACGGATTCCTCCGCGATGCCCGCCTGTTGATCCGACCCGACGATCGCGGTGCGACCATGTTGACGGTCGCGCCGCCTCTTGTCGCCGATCGCACGGTCCTCGACGACCTGCTGGCCCGGATCGATCAAGTGCTCGAGAAGACCGACGAGTGGTTGCGGCACCGGCCGGCGGGATCATGACCGCGCTGTTCGGTGACTGGTCGAGCCGGGCCCGCGACACCCGACAGCGGATCCTCCTGACCGACGGTGACGACCCGCGGGTCCACGCGGCGGCCGACCGACTCAACACCGACGGTCTGGTGGAGGCGGTGGTCATCGGCCGTGATCTGCGCTCGGTTCACGACGCCGACCACCCGGCTGCGCCCCGGTTGCTCGCCGAGTTGGCGGCACCGGCGACGGGGCCGTGGGCCGGTCGCCCCATCGACCTCGACGATCCCCTGATCATCGCCACGGCGTTGGTGAAGACGGGTTGGGCCGCGGGGTGCGTCGGAGGGGCGAGTCGGCCCACGAGCGACGTGATTCGGGCCGGGCTGCGGGTGCTCGGTGTGGCCCCGGCGGTCGAGACCGTCAGCAGCTGCTTCTTCTTCGTGTTGGCCGACGGTCGGCCGGTCGTCTTCGGCGACTGCGCGGTGCTGCCCGACCCCGACGCCGAACAGCTCGCGTCGGTGGCGATCTCGTGCGCGGCGACCTTCGCCCAGCTGACGGGCGAGGAGCCGCGCGTCGCCCTGTTGTCGTTCTCCACGAAGGACAGCGCGGCCCATCCGCGGGTCGACAAGGTGCGGGACGCGTTGGGGATCGCACGGCGGCGCGCGCCCGACTTGTTGATCGACGGTGAGCTCCAGTTCGATGCCGCCTGGGTGCCGGAGGTGGCCGAACGCAAGGCGCCGGGCTCGCCGTTGGCCGGAGGAGCCAACGTCTTCGTGTTTCCCGACCTCGACTCGGGCAACATCGCCTACAAGATCACCGAGCGGCTCGGTGGCGCCCGAGCGTTCGGCCCGCTGCTCCAGGGCCTCGACGGTGTCCTGCATGATCTGTCGCGGGGATGTTCGGTCGACGACATCGTGAGCGTCGCGGTGATCGCGTCGCTCCAGGCCGGGCGAGGCAACTGATGGTGCGGCGAGCCCTCGATCCCGTCCAGGTGGTGGATGCGGCGGCTCGAATCGCGGATCGTGAGGGCATCGAGACCGTGACGCTCACGAGGGTCGCCGCCGAGCTCGGCGTTCGCCAGCCCGCGCTGTACCGCCATGTCGACGGCTACGACGACCTGGTCCGGCGGCTCGGATTGCGCGGTCGGGAGATCTTGGGCACGGCGTTGGCCGAGGCCGCGATCGGTGTCTCCGGCGAGGAGGCGGTGCGCGCGGTGGGGCGGGCGTGGCGAGCCATGGTCGCGGACCACCCGGGCCTCTACGCCGCCACCGACCGTTGCCCGTGTGTGGGCGACGACGAGCTCGAGGCTGCGGTCGAGCGGATCGTCGCCGTCATCGCCTTGTCGCTCGCCGGGTTCGATCTCGACGACACCGCTCGGGTCCACGCGGCCCGGAGCCTGCGCAGCGCGTTCCACGGCTTCGCCCATCTCGAGGCAGGCGACGGTCATCCCAGCCCCGAGAACCTCGACGACTCGTTCGACGAGCTGCTGACCCTTCTCATCGCCGGAGTCAGGAACCTCGAACGTGTCCCTTCCTCCCGACAGCCATGACCCGATCGATCCCAGTGAACAGGAGTTGCCATGACCCGCATGACCCCGAGTGAGGCCTTCGTCGAGACACTCGTCGCCAACGGCGTCGACACGATATTCGGCATCATGGGGAGCGCCTTCATGGACGCCATGGACATCTTCGCGCCGGCGGGGATCGAGCTCGTACCGGTCGTGCACGAACAGGGCGCCGCGCACATGGCGGACGGCTACGCCCGGGTCAGCGGCCGTCACGGCGTGGTGATCGGCCAGAACGGCCCGGGGATCTCCAATTGCGTCACCGCGATCGCGGCCGCCTACTGGGCACACAGCCCGGTCGTGATCATCACGCCCGAGGCGGGCACGATGGGCATGGGACTCGGCGGGTTCCAGGAGGCCAATCAGCTCCCGATGTTCGAGGAGTTCACGAAGTTCCAGGGCCATGTCGCGAACGAGAACCGCATGGCCGAGATCACCGCCCGCTGCTTCGACCGGGCGATGTCGGAGATCGGTCCGACCCAGCTCAACATTCCCCGTGACCGTTTCTACGGCGACATCGACGTCGAGATCCCGACGCCGATGCGCATCGACCGTGGCGCCGGGGGCGAACGTTCGCTCGACGACGCGGCCGACCTGCTCGCTGCCGCCACGTTCCCGGTGATGATCTCCGGGGGTGGGGTGGTCATGGGCGACGCGATGGCCGACGCGGTGACCCTCGCCGAACGGCTCGGCTGTCCGGTCGTCAACAGCTACCTCCACAACGACTCGTTTCCCGCGAGTCACCCGCAGTGGTGCGGCCCACTCGGGTACCAGGGGTCGAAGGCGGCGATGAGGCTGATCGCCCGGGCCGACGTGGTGCTGGCGCTGGGCACCCGGCTCGGTCCGTTCGGCACGCTGCCCCAGCACGACATGAGCTACTGGCCCGAGGACGCCAAGATCATCCAGGTCGACGCCGACTCGAAGATGTTGGGGCTCGTCAAGAGGATCGACGTCGGCATCTGTGGCGATGCCGGCGCGGCGGCGCGGGCGCTGACGGCTCGGCTCGCCGAGCGGACCCTGGCCGGTGACGAGAACCGGACGGCGCGCGAGGAAGCGATCGTCGACGAGAAGGCCGCCTGGGAGGCGGAGCTCGACGACTGGACCGAGGAGACCGATGACTTCAGCGTCGACATGATCAAGCAGGCGGCGGCCGAGGAGGGAAGCTGGATGCATCCGCGGCAGGTGCTCCGTGAGCTGGAGAAGGCGATGCCACCGCGGGTGATGGTGTCGACCGACATCGGCAACATCAACTCCGTGGCGAACAGCTACCTGCGGTTCGAGGAACCTCGGTCGTTCTTCGCCGCGATGAGTTGGGGCAACTGTGGATACGCGTTGCCCACGGTGATCGGCGCCAAGAAGGCGGCCGATGATCGGCCGGCCGTCGCGTATGCGGGCGACGGGGCGTGGGCGATGAGCATGAACGAGATCATGACGTCGGTTCGTCACGACGTTCCCGTGACCGCGGTGGTCTTCCACAACCGCCAGTGGGGGGCGGAGAAGAAGAATCAGGTCGACTTCTACGGGCGCCGGTTCGTGGCCGGAGAGCTCGAAGGTGGTGAGAACTGGTCGGAGATCGCCCGGGCGATGGGGGCCGAGGGTGTGCGGGTGGATCAGCTCGACGACGTGGGCCCGGCGCTCGACGCGGCGATCGATGCCCAGATGAACGCACGGAGGACGACGGTGATCGAGGTGATGACGACCAAGGAGCTCGGTGATCCCTTCCGCAAGGATGCGCTGAGCCGGCCGGTCCGCCATCTCGAGAAGTACGCCGACTACACCTGAGCCGATCCGGGCGTCGTCGGGGCCGGTGACATGGAAGACTCGGCCATCGGTCGATGAGGGGACGTGTGCGCATGCGAGGAGTCACCACCGGGCGGTCGGGAGCGGTTCTGTTCGTGCTCGCGCTGATCGCGGCGGCCTGTGGCGGGGGCGACGACGGTGTGGCCACCGGCGCGTCGACGACGACCCCGACCACCGAGGCGTCGACGACCACGACGACCACCACCAGCGTGCCGCCGCAGCTGCGACTCAACGACATGCGGGTGCTCGGTTCGCACAACTCGTATCACCTTCGACCCGTACCCGAGGTCTACGCCGCGATCGAGGCGTTGAGCCGAGAGCTGGCCGAGGCGATCGACTACTCACACCGCCCCTTGACCGAACAGCTCGAGGTGTTCGGCGTTCGTCAATTCGAGCTCGATGTCTACGCCGATCCCGACGGGGGCCTCTACGCGAATCGTGCCGCGCTGCCCGTGATCGGTCTTCCTGCGGAATCGGGACTCCCCGAGCTCGACGAACCCGGGTTCAAGGTGTTGCACACGCAGGACTTCGACTTCGAGACGACCTGTCTGACGTTGCAGTCGTGTCTCGGCGAGATCCGGGAATGGTCCGACGCGAACCCGGCGCATCTCCCGTTGATGATCATGATCGAGCTCAAGGAGGAGTCGGTGCCCGATGCCGCGGCGGGGGCCGGGGTCGAGTTGCCCGACCTGCCGATCGATTGGACGATCCCCGTGGTGACCGACGAGTCCGTGTTGGCGGCACTCGACGCCGAGCTGATCGCCGGGGTGGGAGAGGACCGCATCATCACGCCGGACGACGTGCGACAGGGGGCCACGACGCTCGAGGAGGTGATTCTCGCCGATGGCTGGCCGACCATCGAGGAGAGCCGCGGCAAGGTCATGTTCGCGTTGGTGAACACCGGTGAGGCCCGTCGGGTCTATCGGGCGCCGAGCCCGGTGCTCGAGGGGAGGGTGATGTTCACGACCAGCACCCCCGGTGATCCGGACGCCGCGTTCTTGCGGGTCGACGATCCGATCGGTGGGGCCGATGACATCGCCCGGTTCTCGGCGGCCGGCTACCTGATCCGGACCCGGACCGACAGCCCCACCGCGGATGCGCGGGAAGGACGAACGGAGCGGCGTGACGCGGCCCTGGCGAGTGGCGCCAACTTCTTGAGCACCGACTACTACGTCGAGGATCCGTCGTTCGGGACCGGTTATGTCGTCGAGGTCGACGACGTGTGCAACCCGGTGACGGCTCCGCCGGACTGTGCCCTCGCCCTCGTGGGCTGACACCAGAAGGTCTATGAACATGCAGATGGTTGCATGTTCATGCATCAATCGGTAGGGTGGCCGAATGTACCGGGTAGCGATCATCGGCGCGTCGGGGTTCACCGGCGCGGAGTTCCTCCGACTGTGCGCCGGTCACCCCGACTTCGAGGTGATCGTGGCAACGGGAGACTCGCAGGCCGGCACCCGGATCGCGGATCTCTATCCGAGTCTGGCGGCGGCCTACCCGGATCTGGCCTTCGTCCCCTACGAACGGTCGATGCTCGACGGCATCGACCTGGTGTTCATGGGCCTGCCCCATGGTCACTCCCAGGCGCTCGTCCCCGAGATCCGGGGCAGCGTCCCCCACATCATCGACCTGTCCGCCGACTTCCGCTTCGACGATCCCGAGATCTACCCGACCTGGTACGGCGACACCCACAAGGCCCCCGAGTTGCTCAGCGAGTTCGTGTTCGGGATGCCGGAGCTGTTTCGCGACCGACTCCCGGGAGCCGAGCTCGTGGCCGTGGCCGGTTGCTACGTCACCACCGCGTCGCTGGCGCTGGCCCCGTTGCTCGCGGCCGGGCTCATCGCGCCCACCGGAATCATCGTCGACGCGGCAAGCGGTGCGTCCGGCGCCGGTCGGCCGCCCAAAAGCAACACGACGTTTTGCGCGGTCGACGAGGACTATCAGGCCTACGGCCTGCTCGATCATCGCCACACGCCCGAGATCGAGATGGCGATCGGGGCCCATGCCCGAACCGACGCCAACGTGTTGTTCACCCCCCACATGGCGCCGATGAACCGGGGCATCCTCGCCACCTGCTACGGCCGGCCGACATCACCGCTGACCACCGACGACGCCCTGGCCTGCCTCGCCGACGCCTACGCCGACGAACCGTTCGTGGTCGTCTCCGAACGGTCCCCGTCGACCAAGGCGACGCTCGGCTCCAACAGCATCCATCTGACGGCGCGGGTCGATCCGCGCACCGGGACCGTGCTCGCCATCGGTGCGCTCGACAATCTGGTGAAGGGCGCATCGGGCCAGGGTGTGCAATGCGCCAACGCCGTTCTCGGTCTCCCCGAAACCACCGGCCTCGCCGTCGCCGGGCTCTATCCCTGAGCCGCCGCATCCGATCGACCTGCTCGAAGAGAACCACGATGACCGCAACCTCGCCCCTCGCACCCAAGGCATTCCCCGCCCTTCCTCCCATCGCGGGTCTGCAACTCGCGACCCATGCCGCCGGCATCCGCTACGACGAGCGAGCCGACCTGTTTCTCGCCGTGGTCGCCCACGGATCCACCGTGGCGGGCACGTTCACCCAGAGCCTGTGCCCGTCGGCCCCCGTCGACTGGTGCCGGCGGATCCTGGCCGACGGCGACGGCACCGCGCGCGCCGTCGTCTGCAACTCCGGCAACGCCAACGCCTTCACCGGACGGGCCGGCGAGACGGCGGCGGCCCACACCGCCGAGTTGATCGGTGAGGAGCTGGGAATCGACCCCGACCGGGTCTATCTCGCGTCGACCGGCGTGATCGGCGAGACCCTCCCGGAGGATGCGCTCACCACCGGTCTTCCCCGCCTCGTCGCCGGGCTCGACGCGGCGAACGCCCGCACCTGGGAGGACGCCGCCGCCGCGATCCGCACGACCGACACGTTCTCGAAAGGAGCCGCGGCCCGCGTCGAGGGCACCGCCGCGCACATCGCCGGCATCGCCAAGGGAAGCGGCATGATCGCCCCCGACATGGCGACGATGCTCGCGTTCGTGTTCACGGACCTCGCCGTCGCGCCCGACATCCTCCAGGGTGCCCTGTCCCGCTCGGTGGCCCGGAGCTTCAACCGCATCACCGTCGACAGCGACACTTCCACGAGCGACACGGTGTTGCTCTTCGCCACCGGCGAGCAGATCGACGACGAGATCGTGTCGGTCGACGACGATCGTCACGACGACTTCCAGGCCGCGCTCGACGAGGTCATGGTCGACCTGGCCCATCAGATCGTGCGCGACGGTGAGGGAGCGACGAAGTTCGTCGAAGTGCATGTCTCGGGCGCCGCGTCGGACGAGGCCGCCGAGATCATCGCCTTCTCGATCGGGAACTCGCCCCTCGTGAAGACCGCGCTCGCCGCGGCCGACGCGAACTGGGGTCGGATCGTGATGGCCGTCGGCAAGGCCGGTCAGGCCGCGGACCGCGATCGCCTCGCCATCTGGATCGGCCCCGAACAGGCGGCCCGCGACGGCGTCGTCCATCCCGACTACTCCGAGGACCGGGCGACCGACCATCTTCGTCAACGAGACGTCCGGCTCCACGTCGATGTCGGGGTCGGCACCGGCGAGTCCACCATCTGGACCTGTGATCTGACCCACGGGTACATCGAGATCAACGCGGGGTATCGCACATGACCGACTCGTCGACCACGCCCGCGGCCCTGCCGGATCGTGGCTTCGCGCCCACACAGCGAGCCGGTGCCCTCGTCGAGGCGCTGCCGTACATCCAGCGGTTTCGTGGTGCGGTGGTCGTGGTGAAGTACGGCGGCAACGCCATGATCGACCCGTCGCTCGCGACGACCTTCGCCGAGGACATCGTCTTGTTGCGCTCCGTCGGGTTGAAGCCGGTCGTCGTCCACGGTGGCGGCCCCCAGATCGGTGAGCTGCTGGGTCGGCTCGGCAAGACATCGGAGTTCATCGACGGCCTTCGCGTGACCGACGAGGAGACGCTCGACGTCGTCCGGATGGTGCTCGTCGGCAAGGTCGGGCGGGAGATCGTCGGCGCGATCAACATCCACGGCGCCCTCGCGGTCGGGCTCTCCGGCGAAGACGGCGGGCTGATCACGGCGGCGCCACGGGCCGAGGCCCTCGGGTTCGTCGGTGATGTGGTGTCGGTGCAACCGGGCATCATCGAACGGCTCCTGGCCGAAGACCTGATCCCGGTGGTGTCCACCATCGGCTCCGACGGAAAGGGCCAGGCCTACAACATCAACGCCGACACCGTCGCCGGGGCCCTGGCCGGTGCGCTGGGAGCCGAGAAGATCATCTATCTCACCGACGTTCCGGGTCTGTTGACCGACGTCGACGACCCGACCTCGATCATCGCCCGGGCCGAGGTCGCCGATCTCGAGGCGCTGATCACCGACGGCACGATCACCGGCGGAATGATCCCGAAGATCCGGGCCTGCATCGAGGCGGTGCGGGCCGGCGCCAGGTCGGCCCACATGCTCGACGGCCGGATCCCTCACGTCTTGTTGCTCGAACTGTTCACCGATGCCGGCATCGGCACCATGGTCACCGGACCCTCGAACGGGGGAGCGATCGATGACGACTGAGCAGGCGGCCGCGTGGGGCGCGACCGGCGAACACAGCCCGCTGATGAACAACTACGGATCGCCACCGCGTCTCTTCGTCAGGGGTGCGGGGGCCGAGCTCTGGGACCGCGACGGGAACCGTCACCTCGACTTCCTCTGCGGATTGGCGGTGACATCGCTCGGTCACTCGGATCCCGATGTCGCCGCCGCGGTGGCGACCCAGGCATCGACGTTGATCCACACGTCGAACCTCTTCGCCAACGAGCACCAGGCCCCGGTCGCCGAGCGCATCTCCGAGCTCATCGGCTGCGGCTCCGGTCAGGTGCTGTTCCAGAACTCCGGGGCCGAAGCCAACGAGGCGGCCATCAAGCTGGCCCGCCGATACCAGCGACGGGGTCGCCATGTCGTCGTGAGCGCGCTGCGGTCGTTCCACGGCCGCACCCTCGCCACGCTCGCGGCGACCGGTCAGCCCGAGAAGCACGAGCCGTTCCAGCCGCTCCCCGAGGGGTTTCGCCATGTGGTCTGGAACGATCTCGACGAGCTCGAGAACGGTCTGGGGCCGGAGGTCGGTGCGATCCTGCTCGAGCCGGTGCAGGGGGAAGGTGGCGTCAACCCGGCTGCGGACGAGTACCTGGTCGGTGTGCGCCGGATCTGCGACGAGCGCGGCATCTTGTTGATCATGGACGAGGTGCAGACCGGCTTCGCCCGCACCGGCGACTGGTTCGGTTTCCAGCACGCGGGAATCGAGCCCGACATCGTCTCCATGGCGAAGGGCGTCGCGAACGGCGTGCCGGTCGGTGCGATCTGGGCCCGCGACGATGTCGCGGCCGTGTTCGAACCGGGTGATCACGGTTCCACCTTCGCGGGGCAGGCGCTGGCCCTCGCCGGTGCCCGCGCCACCCTCGACCGCTATGTCGAGATGGACGCGCCCACCGTCGTTCGCGACAGAGAAGCGGTCATCCGCGACCGGCTGGGGTCGCTCGACGGAATCGACCATGTCCGCGGTCGTGGTCTGCTCCTCGGCATCGAGCTCACCGACGACGCCCGCGCCGGCCGAACCGCCGCGCAGATCGCCCGATCGTGTCTCGACCGGGGGCTCATCCTCAACGGGATCACCCCCACCGCCTTGCGGATCGCCCCGCCGTTCATCATCACCGACGCCCAGATCGACGAAGCGGTCGCCACGATCGCTGCCGTCCTCGCCGAGACCCCGGAGACCCGCTGATGCGCCACTTTCTCGAAATCGACGATCTCACCCCGGCCGAGCTCGCCCGGGTGCTCGATCTGGCGCTCGTCCCCGACCCGACCCCCGTTCTCGCGGCCAAGGGGATGGCGCTCATCTTCCAGAAGCCGTCGACGCGCACCCGCAACTCGATGGAGATGGCCGTGGTCCAACTCGGCGGCCACCCGGTTTGCATCCAGGGCGACGAAGTCGGGCTCGACACCCGCGAGTCCGTCGAGGACGTCACCAAGGCCATGGCCGGGTTCCATGCCGCGATCGGTGCGCGGGTGCATCAGCACTCGGTCGTCGAACGCATGGCGAAGGTCGAACAGATCCCGATCGTCAACCTTCTCTGCGACGAGGGGCATCCGATGCAGGCCCTCGCCGACCTTTTGACGATCAGGAGCGAGTTCGACGGTCTGGAAGGTCGGACGGTGGCATACGTGGGCGACGCGAACAACGTGGCGCGCTCGCTCGCGATCGGCGCCGGTCTGACCGGGGTGCAGTTCCGCATCGCCAGCCCGCCCGGCTACCAGTTTGCCTCCGAGGACCTCGATCGGATCCGCCTGGTCGGCGAGCCCACGGTCTGTGATCGCCCCGAGGACGCGGTCGCCGGGGCCGATGTCGTGTATGCCGACACCTGGACCTCGATGGGCCAAGAAGCCGAAGCCGCCCGCCGCCGACGCGACTTCGAGGGGTTCCAGATCGACGAACGGCTCATGGGGCTGGCATCGCCCGAGGCGATCTTCCTTCATTGTCTTCCCGCCCACCGGGGTGAGGAAGTCGTCGACGAGGTGCTCGACGGGCCCCGCAGCCGGATCTGGCTGCAGGCCGCCAACCGCATGCATGCCGCCCGGGGTCTTCTCTGCTGGCTTCTGGGAGAGGCCCAGCGATGAGCAAGGCCCGTCGCCAGGTCCGGATCTCGACGCTGCTCGAGGAGCATTCGGTAACGAACCAGGGTCAGCTCGTCGAGCTTCTCCAGGCCGACGGGATCGAGGCCACCCAGGCCACCGTCTCGCGTGACCTCGACGAGCTCGGCGCGATCAAGGTGCGGGTGCCGGGTGGTGAGACGGTCTATGCGATCCCGGAGCATCCCGTCGACCGCATCGCCCCACTCGACCACCTGCGCCGGGTCATGGCAGACTGGGTGGCCGACGTCGCCTCGTCGGCCAACATCGTCGTGCTGCGGACCCCGCCCGGCTCCGCCCATGTCGTCGCTTCCGCCCTCGACCGTGCCGGGATGGAGGAGATCCTGGGTACCGTCGCCGGCGACGACACCTTGATCGTTGTCGCCACCGAGAACATCGGTGGTCCCGACCTCGCCTCTCGCCTTCGCGAGTTGGCCGGACTCTGAAAGCGACTGCCGATGAAAGTTGTACTTGCCTATAGCGGGGGCCTCGACACCTCCATCATCTTGCGGTGGCTCCAGAAGACCTACGACGCCGAGGTCATCACGTTCACCGCCGACCTCGGTCAACGCGAAGAGGTCGAGCCGGCGCGGGCGAAGGCCCTCGAGATGGGCGTGCCCGAGGAGCACATCCACATCGAGGATCTGCGGGAGGAGTTCGTGAGAGACTTCGTCTACCCGATGTTTCGGGCCAACACCATCTACGAGGGCGAGTACCTCCTCGGCACATCGATCGCCCGACCCCTGATCGCGAAACGGCTGGTGGAGCTCGCCGCGGCCCACGACGCCGACGCGATCAGCCACGGCGCCACCGGCAAGGGCAACGACCAGGTTCGGTTCGAGCTGGGCGCCTACGCGCTCTCGCCGGACATCCGGATTATCGCGCCGTGGCGGGAATGGGATCTCGGTTCACGCGAGTCGCTGATGCGGTACGCGGCCGAACACGACATCCCGATCGAGATGAAGCGGGGCAAGAAGTCGCCGTTCTCGATGGATGCGAACCTGCTCCACATCTCCTACGAGGGCGGACCGCTGGAGGACCCGTTCACCGAACCACCCGCCGAGATGTGGCGCTGGTCGGTGAGCCCCGAGATGGCCCCCGACGAGGCGACCTACCTCGACCTCACCTACGAGCGCGGCGACATCGTGGCGGTCGACGGCGTCGCGATGACACCGGCCGAGGTGCTGACCCATCTCAACGACGTCGGCGGCGCGAACGGGGTCGGCCGCCTCGACATCGTCGAGAACCGGTTCGTCGGGATGAAGAGCCGCGGCGCCTACGAAACCCCCGGCGGGTCGATCATGTTGCGCGCCCATCGCGCCATCGAATCGATCACGCTGGATCGTGAGGTCGCCCACCTCAAGGACTCCTTCATGCCGAAGTACGCGGAGCTGATCTACAACGGTTTCTGGTGGAGCCCGGAGCGCGAGATGTTGCAGGTCGCGATCGACCACAGCCAGCAACACGTCAACGGTGTGGTGCGCCTCCGGCTCTACAAGGGCAACATCGAGGTCGTGGGCCGCAAGTCCGACGACTCGCTGTTCGACGAGTTGATCGCCACCTTCGAGGACGACGCCGGCGCCTACGACCAGGCCGACGCGGAGGGCTTCATCAAGTTGAACGCCCTCCGGCTTCGCACCCTCGCGAGCAAGCGGAGCCGTGACGGATCCGACGATGGCTGAGCGGGGTCAGCTCTGGCACGGCCGATTCGAGGGCGGACCGTCGGAAGCGCTGCAGGCGCTCAACGATTCGCTGCCGTTCGACCGGCGCATGTATCGAGAGGACATCGCGGGTTCGCGGGCCCATGTGCGGATGCTCGCCGATGTCGGCCTGCTCGACACGGCGGAGCGCGACCAGATCATCGACGCGCTCGACCGGGTCGAGTCGGAGATGACCGAGGGATCGTTCGTGTTCGCGGCGAGCGACGAGGACATTCACACCGCGGTCGAACGCCGGGTGACCGAGCTCGCACCGGCCGGAGCGAAGATGCACACGGGCCGGAGCCGCAACGACCAGGTCGCGACCGATCTCCGGTTGTGGACCCGGTCGGCGATCGTCGAGATCTCCGATCTGGTGGTGCGGCTGCAGCGCACCCTTCTCACCCAAGCCGAGAACGCGGCGGGCGCGTACCTTCCCGGCTACACCCACCTCCAACAGGCGCAGCCGGTCGCCTTGGCCCATCATCTGCTCGCCCACGGGTGGGCGCTGGCGCGCGACGTCGACCGACTCGCCGACGCCGGTCGCCGTCTCGACGTGTCGCCGCTCGGGGCGGGGGCGCTGGCCGGGTCGTCACTGCCGCTCGACCCGGCGGCCACCGCGTCCGAGCTCGGCTTCGCCTCGGTGTTCGACAACAGCCTGGATGCGGTGAGCGACCGAGACTTCGTGGCGGAGACGCTTTTCGCCCTCGCCCTGCTCGGCGTGCATCTCAGCCGCATCGGCGAAGAGATGATCCTGTGGGCGTCGAGCGAGTTCGGGTTCGTCGAGCTCGACGACGCCTTCTCGACCGGTTCGTCGATGATGCCGCAGAAGAAGAATCCCGACATCGCGGAGCTGGCTCGGGGGAAGTCCGGTCGACTCATCGGCCACCTGACCGGTTTTCTCGCCACGCTCAAGGGACTTCCGCTCACCTACAACAAGGATCTGCAGGAGGACAAGGAGCCGCTGTTCGACGCAGTCGACACCGTGCGGCTCACGCTGCTCGCGCTCGACGGCATGCTCGCCTCGACCCGGTTTCGGACCGAGCGGATGGCCGATGTCGCGTCGTCGCCCTACGCGGCGGCGACCGATCTGGCCGAGTGGCTCGTGGGTCGGGGCATGCCGTTTCGACAGGCTCACGCGGTGATCGGTGAGCTCGTGCGGACCGCCCTGGCCGGCGGTCCTTCGCTGGCGGAACTGGTCGAGAACCACCCGGATCTCGGGCCCGACGCCGCCGCACTGCTCGCCCCGGGAGTGTCGGTCACCCGCCGGACGACGCACGGGGGTGGATCGCCGGCCGCCGTGGCCGACCAGCTCGCCCGCTTCCGCACGAGAATCGGCTGATGGCCTCGTTCGACTATCGCATCCGCTACGGCGAGTGCGACCAGCAGGGAGTGGTCTTCAACGCCCACTACATGGCGTTCATCGACGACGCGGTCGATTGTTGGATCCGGGCCCTCGACGCGGAGTTCGAGAGACGTCTCGGTTGGGAAGTCATGGTCAAACGCAGCGAGATCACGTGGGCCGGCCCGGCCCGATTCGGCGAGACACTGATCCTGGATCTCGCCGTCGACCGGTGGGGAACGACCTCGTTCGATGTCGGGGCCGTGGGTCGGGTCGGGGACCGGGAGGTCATGGCCTCCACCACGACCTATGTCGTGGTCGACAGTCGAGGGTTCCGGCCGACGCCGATTCCCGACATGCTCCGGGCCCATCTGGAGAAGTGACTCGACGTCTCGGCCGCCGGTTCTACGCCCGCCCGACGTTGGCCGTGGCTCCCGACCTGCTCAACAAGGTCCTGGTCGCGCCGGGGGTGGCGGGGAGAATCGTCGAGGTCGAGGCCTACTGCGGCTCCGAGGATCCGGGAAGTCACGCGTTCCGGGGCCCGACACCGCGCACCGAAGTGATGTTCGGCCCCGCCGGGCATCTCTACGTGTACTTCACCTACGGCATGCATTGGTGCGCCAACGTCGTCACCGAGCGACCGGGAACGGCGGGCGGCGTGCTCATTCGTGCCCTGACCCCGATCCGGGGCCTGGGGACGATGCGGCGCCGGCGGTCTTCGGCACGCACCGACGTCGAGCTCTGCAACGGGCCGGCGAAGCTCGCCCAGGCATGCGGTCTCGACGGCCGACACGACGGTGCGGATCTCGTGACCGCCTCCGCCGGCGTGTCGATCCGAGACGACGGGACGGCTCCACCTTCCCGGCCGGACATCGGTGTCCGTGTCGGCCTTTCCGCGGGGGATGACCTCCCGTGGCGCTTCGCCGTCCCCGACGTCTCGGAGGTGAGCCGTCCCCGCCCGCCGACCCGCTAGCTTCAACGCCGATGTCGAAGGCCGAGTTGCTCACCCTGGGAGATCCGCGCCTCGCGCCGTCCTCCCGGCTCGGTGATGCCTGGGCCGCGATCACCTCCGTCGCGGAGCCGACCCAGTGGAACACCCGGGCCCGGATGCGTTCGCTGCTCGAGGATCGGCCCGACCCGCTCGACCGCCGCGAGCGTCCCGGCCATCTCACCGGGAGCGCGCTGGTGGTCGACGCCGAGGCAGCCCGCACCCTCGTCTTGTTCCACACGAAGCTCCGGATCTGGGTGCAGCCGGGCGGCCACGCCGACGGTGACGCCAATCTCGCGGCGGTCGCGTTGCGCGAGGCATCCGAGGAAACCGGGATCACCGGCCTGCGGGTCTGGTCGACCGCCGTCGATCTCGACATCCATCACGTCGACCCGCCCAACGAGGACGGCCACGACCACCACGACGTCCGGTTCCTGGTGATCGCACCCGCCGATGCCCGGGTCCGGGCGAACCACGAGTCGCAGGATCAGCGTTGGGTCACCGAATCCGAGCTCCTCGACCTGGGAGTCGACGAGGGGTTGGCGCGGCTCGCCCGTCGCGGGCTTCGTGTGGCCCGCGGATTGATCGCGCCCGGCTGAGCGTCGTTCAGATGTCGCCCGGAGTGCGACACGACGCCATGTCGTTCACGTTGCCGAACCCGTCGATGCGAAGGGTGTAGGTACCGCCGGCGGCGCGTTCTCGCAAGGTGAAGATGAGGTCGCGATTCGGGGTGTCCTCGGTTGCCGCGTCGAGCTTCGCGACATAGGTGGCCCGATCCTCGATGTAGGCGTCCCAGTCCTCGAACCACAAAGAGAGCAACCGGAGATCACCTTCGTCGGTGACCGAGGCCGCCGCTGCCTTCAGCTCCCGGACGAGATCGACGGTGATCGCCGACCCCTGTTCGATCTGACGGGCCCGCTCCTGGGGTGTGGTCGCGTTGTTCCCCAGGGGAAGGTCGGAAAACGCCACCTGGGCCGGTGCGCAGATCGCCTCCGCGGTGGCCGCGAACGAGCGGGTCACCAGCCGGTCCGGGTTGTCGCGCGATGAAAAGAGGAAGATCCAGGCCCAGAAGGCCACGCTGACCACGACGACCGCCCCCAGCGCGATCTTGGTGGGGGTGAAGCGGCGTTCGTCGATCTCGTCGTGGGGTGCGTCGTGGGCGGTGGTCACTCTGGGGGATCCTCTGGTATCGGGTTGACTTTCAATCGCACGGTCTCGACACCGTCGCGTTCGGTTCCGCCCGGCGGGTCCTGGGCCCAGACGACACCCGGCTCAGGTCCGCCGGGGCCCGACGACGGGCTCTCCTCGACGGTGATCTCGTAGAGGAACCCGTCGCCGGTGAGTGTCTGGCGGGCGACCGCCTCGGTGAGCCCGATCAGATCGGGCACCGGTGTCGTGAGGGGGGCGACCGCGACCTCGACGGTGATCAACGTGTTGCCGGGTACGAGCGTGCCGGCGGGGGGAACCTGGAAGATGATCTGGCCGTCGGGGTACTCCTCGGTGATCCGTTCTGCGGGGTTGAGGGTGAAGAATCCCTCCTCGAGCTCGGTGAGCACCGAGTCGTCGAGAGTCCGTCCGACGAGGTCGGGAACCGTGATGCTCTCGGGGGCGACCGGCAGGGTCGTGGTGGTGGAGCTGGGCGGGGGAGTGGGGAACGATTCGTTGGGGAAGCCGTCGTGGGCCTGGTCCATCACCCCCTTCCAGATGAGGGCGGGGAAGGTGCCGCCCTCCACCCGGCGGCCGTTGAAGTAGTCGGACATGGGTTTGACTTCCTCGGGGAAACCGACCCAGACCGCGGTGGTGCGTTGCCGGGTGAACCCGACGAAGGCGGCGTCGCCGTTGTTTTGGGCCGTGCCGGTCTTGCCGGCGGCCGGTCGCCCACCCTCGAGTTGGGCCCGGGTGCCGGTGCCGGCCCGGATGACGCCTTCGAGCACCCAGACGAGCTGGTTGGCGACCGAGCTGTTGAGCACGGGGACCGGCTGGGAGCTGTACTCGTAGAGGAGGGTGCCGTCGGGGTTGACGACCTCGGTGACCATGACCGGGTCGACCCGGACCCCGGAACGGGCGAAGGTCGAGAAGACGGTCGCCATCTCGACCATGTTGACGTTCTCGGTGCCGAGCACGGCGGCGCACACCGGGGCGAGGCGGCCCTCGCCGATGCCGAGCCGTTCGGCCATGTCGACATAGACGGGCGGCGTCAGCGAGACCATCAGCTGGGCGTAGACGACGTTGAGCGAGCTGCGTGTCGCCCGCACCAGCGTGACGTCGCCTCCGACACCGCCCTTCACCCGCCACACCGGCCCGCAGATGTTGGGCTCGTCGATCTCGATGCGGGTCGGGGCCGGCCACACACTGGTGACGGGAGTGCCCCGCTGCAACGCGGCGGCCAGCGCGATGGGCTTCATCGACGAGCCGGCCTGGCGTCCGGTGCCCGAGGCCAGGTTGAGCTTGGCGAAGTCGCCGTCGCCGAAGAAGTCGCGACCACCGACCATCGCGAGGATCTGGCCGTCGTCCTCGGGTGTCGTGCCGATGGTGACGAGGGCGGCGTCGGGGTTCTTGCGGCCGTCGGCGGCGATGTCGGGCAGGATCCGTTCGACGGTGGCCTCGGCCTTCGCCTGCAGGTCGAGGTCGATCGTGGTGTGAATGGTGAGGCCGCCCTCGAAGAGCAGCTTCGCCCGGTCTTCGCGGGTCTCGCCGAAGACGGGGTTGTCGAGAAACCACTGCTTGACGTCGTCGACGAAGTAGGCGGCCGGATACTGCTCTTCGAGCAGGGGTACGTTCTCGACGAGCTCGATCGGTTCGAGCACGGCCCGGTCGTACTCGTCTTCGGTGATGTAGTCGTTGACGAGCATGCGCAGCAGCACCAGGTCGCGTCGGTCCCGGGCGGCTTCGTAGTTGTCGTACGGGTTGAAACGGCTCGGGGCCTGGATGAGACCGGCGATGAGCGCGGCCTGCGGGATGGTGAGCTCACTGACCTTGAGGCACTCGCGGTCGTCGCTGTCGTCGAGGGTGCGTTGACGGGCACAGTCGGGGGGGCCGAAGTACTCGCGGGCGGCCGCCTCGATGCCGTAGGCGCCGTTGCCGAAGTAGACCCAGTTGAGGTAGCGCCCGAGGATGAACTCCTTGCTGAAGTTCTGCTCGAACCGCAGCGCCATGAAGATCTCCTCGATCTTTCGGCTCGCGGTCTGGTCGGCTCGTTCGAGGAACACGTTGCCGACGTATTGCTGGGTGATCGTCGAGCCGCCCTCGCTGATGCCGCCGGCGCTGACGTTGGATCGGGCCGCACGGAGGATCGCCTTGATGTCGACCCCGGCATGGTCCCAGAACCGTTCGTCTTCGATGGCGACGACCGCGTTGTAGACCACCTCGGGTATCTGGTCGAACTCGATGTCGGTTCGGTTCTGCTCGCCACGAAGATCGGTGATCACGTTGTCGTTGCGGTCGACCACCCGCGACGACTGGGCCGTCTCGAGCTGATCGACGGAGAAGTCCTCACCGAACAGCGCGTCGAAGTCCTTGGTTTCGAAGCTGCACGCGGAGGCGACCGACGCGAGGACGACGAGCGCGACGAGTAGACGGCGGGGGCTGCGCATGAGACGTCCATTCTGCTCCCAAAACCGAGCTGATCCACGGCACCGACGCGTATCGTCTACGCCATGACCGGTTCCGCTGTCCTCGACGATCTCCGCAGCCGCGGTCTCGTCCATGATCACACCGACGAACGCGGCCTTCGGACTCTTCTCGACGAGAGAGGGGTGACCCTCTATCACGGCATCGACCCGTCGGCGTCGAGCCTGCACGTGGGCAACCTCGTCGGCATCCTCGTGTTGCGGCGGTTCCAGGACGCGGGCCACCGGCCCCTCGCGCTGGTGGGCGGCGCGACGGGGATGGTCGGGGATCCCGGTGGTCGTTCCGATGAGCGGAATCTGCTCGACGCCGACACGCTCGGCGCCAATGTGGCCGGGATCCGCGCCCAGGTCGAGCAGCTGCTCGACATCGGCGGTTCGACCGGCGTCGAGCTGGTCAACAACCTCGATTGGACGGGTGAGGTGCGGCTGCTGGATTTCCTGCGGGATGTCGGCAAGCACGTCACCGTCAACCAGATGGTGGCCAAGGAGTCGATCAGGTCGCGCATGGAAGGCGAGCACGGCATCTCCTTCACGGAGTTCTCCTACATGCTCCTGCAGGCGTTCGACTTCTGGTGGCTTCACGAGGAGTACGGCTGTCGGTTGCAGATCGGCGGTTCGGATCAGTGGGGCAACATCACCGCCGGCATCGATCTGACCCGCAGACGCAGCGGCGCGGCCGTCCACGGCCTCTCCTGGCCGCTGATCACGCGCGCCGATGGCACGAAGTTCGGCAAGTCGGCCGAGGGAGCCGTGTGGCTCGACCCGGCCCGAACGCTGCCCTACGAGTTCCATCAGTACTTCTTGCGATCCGATGATCGTGACGTCGAACGTTTCCTGCTGCAGCTCATCCTGCTGCCGGTTGGCGAGGTGAGGGAGATCATGGCTGCCCACACCGACGCACCGGAGCGCCGCGTCGCCCAGGCGGCCCTGGCCGACGCGGTCACCGAACTGGTGCACGGCGGCGAGGAGGTTCGGCGGGCGGTCGCGGCGGCTCGGGCGTTGTTCGGAAAGGGAGAGTTCGATCTCGAGTCGCTCGAGGCGCTGCGGGGCATCGTTCCCGAGACGGAGGTCGCCGGTGACGTGATCGGGGACGCGGAGCCGGTGGTCGATCTGCTCGTCGCGACCGGTGTGTGCTCGTCGAAGGGCGATGCCCGACGCCAGATCGGCCAGGGCGGCATTCGCGTCAACGGTGAGCGGGTGACCGACGCCGGCGACGCGCCGGCGTTCATCGGCGGCCGGTTCGCGCTCGTCCAGCGCGGCAAGAAGCTGCGTCATCTCGTCGTTCGGGTCTGAGTCGCGGTCTGCGCCGCACGGAATGCCAGCTGTGACGGGGAACACACGGTCGCCGTGCACGCGACTGGCCTGGTGGCGGTAGTGTTCGCCGGCGTTCGAAGTTCGGAGGTCGGCCCGCGATGGCCGGTCCCGGGCGGAAAAATCGTGACAGCCGGGGTTGACGCTCCAGCTTCCTCCCGATAGCGTGAAAACTCGCCTCTGTGGGCAATAGCCCCTGGAAGCTTTGCAAGGCACCGACGGACTCGTCTCCGTGCGATCTGCGTGCCCGGCACTCCGGTGTCGATTGCTCCTTGAAAACGGAAGAGACGGACGCAAAAGCGAGTGCGGGTGACGTTTTGGGTTTCGCGACCCGAAATGGCATCTGTCAATTCAAAAGACCCGGTGCTTCGGCACCGGGCGAGCCAGTTCGGTGGTCTTCGGACCGCCGGACGAACCAAATGGTCACTGCAGCCAGCGGTGACCGGCTCTCAGTACGTTGGTGTCCCCACGCGATCAGTACGGCGTTTCGACGCGGTGGTGATGGGGGATACCGGCAACCCGATTGAAGGACCGGCTTCGGCTGGTACGGAGATCTCGACGGAGAGTTTGATCCTGGCTCAGGACGAACGCTGGCGGCGTGCCTAACACATGCAAGTCGAACGAGAACCCGGAGCTTGCTCCGGGGGACAGTGGCGAACGGGTGAGTAACACGTGAGAAACCTGCCCCAGAGACCGGGACAACCATTGGAAACGATGGCTAATACCGGATGCCCTCACATGGTCGCATGGCCGAGTGAGGAAATGCTCAGGTGCTCTGGGAGGGTCTCGCGGCCTATCAGCTAGTTGGTGAGGTAACGGCTCACCAAGGCATCGACGGGTAGCTGGTCTGAGAGGACGATCAGCCACACTGGGACTGAGACACGGCCCAGACTCCTACGGGAGGCAGCAGTGGGGAATATTGCGCAATGGGCGAAAGCCTGACGCAGCAACGCCGCGTGTGGGATGACAGCTTTCGGGTTGTAAACCACTTTCAGTGACGACGAAAATGACGGTAGTCACAGAAGAAGGTCCGGCCAACTACGTGCCAGCAGCCGCGGTAACACGTAGGGACCAAGCGTTGTCCGGATTTATTGGGCGTAAAGAGCTCGTAGGCGGTTTCGTAAGTCGGATGTGAAAACTCAGGGCTCAACCCTGAGACGCCATCTGATACTGCGATGACTAGAGTCCGGTAGGGGAGCATGGAATTCCTGGTGTAGCGGTGGAATGCGCAGATATCAGGAGGAACACCAATGGCGAAGGCAGTGCTCTGGGCCGGTACTGACGCTGAGGAGCGAAAGCATGGGGAGCAAACAGGATTAGATACCCTGGTAGTCCATGCCGTAAACGTTGGGCACTAGGTGTGGGGTCTTCTAACGGATTCCGTGCCGTAGCTAACGCATTAAGTGCCCCGCCTGGGGAGTACGGCCGCAAGGCTAAAACTCAAAGGAATTGACGGGGGCCCGCACAAGCGGCGGAGCATGTTGCTTAATTCGAGGCAACGCGAAGAACCTTACCTGGGTTTGACATGTATCGAAAAGCCATAGAGATATGGTGTCCTTCGGGGCGATACACAGGTGGTGCATGGCTGTCGTCAGCTCGTGTCGTGAGATGTTGGGTTAAGTCCCGCAACGAGCGCAACCCTCGTCCTATGTTGCCAGCACGTAATGGTGGGGACTCGTAGGAGACTGCCGGGGTCAACTCGGAGGAAGGTGGGGATGACGTCAAGTCATCATGCCCCTTATATCCAGGGCTGCAAACATGCTACAATGGCCGATACAGAGGGCTGCGAGACCGCGAGGTCAAGCGAATCCCATAAAGTCGGTCTCAGTTCGGATTGGAGTCTGCAACTCGACTCCATGAAGCTGGAGTCGCTAGTAATCCCGGATCAGCAACGCCGGGGTGAATACGTTCCCGGGCCTTGTACACACCGCCCGTCACACCACGAAAGTCGGCAACACCCGAAGTCAGTGGCCCAACCCTTCGGGGAGGGAGCTGCCGAAGGTGGGGTTGGCGATTGGGGTGAAGTCGTAACAAGGTAGCCGTACCGGAAGGTGCGGCTGGATCACCTCCTTTCTAAGGAGT
>JAJRXC010000083.1 GCA_024276495.1 Actinomycetes bacterium | reverse complement strand
TGAGGTGGCCGAGTCGTTGCTCGACGACAAGGTTCGTCGCATCCTCGGATTCCTCGACTGGGCCGGGCGGCTGGGAACGGCGACCGACCACGAGGAGTCGAGCATCGAACGACCCGAGCACCGCGCGTTGGCCCGACGGGCGGCCACCGAGTCGATGGTGCTGTTGAAGAACGACGGCGCGCTGCCCCTCGGCGGCGACCGAACCGTTGCCCTCATCGGACCGGGCGTGGCCTCCACCGCGCTTCTCGGCGGCGGTTCGGCGTCGCTCAGCCCCCACCGCTCGACCACCGTGCTCGAATCGATGCGGGCCCGGCTCGGCGCGCGCCTGATCGGTACCGCGCCCGGGATCGACATGCGACGCCGCGCGGCGTCGGTCACGCCCGAGCAGGTCGGCGCCGGTGGGGTCACGTTCGACCTCTTCGACGGGTTCGGGTTCGACGGGGAACCCTTCGACACCATCACCCGGCCGAGCGCGTTCAGCGTGTGGATGGGCGACAACTGGCCCGAAGGCCGTGAGGCGATGAGCGTGCGGGCCACCTTCGCGCTCACCACCACGGTCACCGGACGCCATCGGGTCTGCGCCCTCGGGTTCTCGCCGACACAGCTGTACATCGACGACGAACTGGTCGCCGACAACGAGGTCGACGGGTTCGCGGCCGGCCTGGGCCAACACGGCGGCGACGGATACGTCGACCTGGAAGCCGGGCGGACCTATCGCGGCCGGCTCGAGTCGATCCCCCGCGACGTCGGCCAGTGGCTCTGCGTCGTCGACGTCGGCGTGGAGCCGGTCACCGGCACCCGGGAGGAGGGGTTGGTCGCGGCCGAGGAGTTGGCCCGGCGCGCCGACACGGTCGTGCTGGTCGTCGGGTCCTCGTCGGAATGGGAGAGCGAGGGGAGCGATCGGGGCTCGCTCGACCTGCCGAACGGCCAGAACGAGCTGGTGGCGCGGGTCCGGGCCGCGAATCCCGACGTCATCGTCGTGCTCAACTGTGGCGCGCCGATGAACCTGCCGTGGCTCGACGACGTGCCCGCCGCCGTGCTCGCCTGGTACCCCGGCCAGGAAGCCGGTGACGCGATCGCCGATGTCGTGCTCGGCGAGGCCGAACCGGCGGGCCGCATGCCGACGTCGTGGGCCCACCACGAACGCGACACGCCGTCGTACCTGAACTATCCGGGCGAAGCCGGAGTGGTCCGCTACGGCGAAGGCGTCTTCGTCGGGTACCGGGGCTACGACGCCCGCGGCATCGAACCGCGGATCCCGTTCGGTCACGGCGGCTCCTACACGACGTTCGAGTGGGGGACACCGACGGTGTCGGGCACCGGCACCGATCTGGTCGTCGAGGTTCCGGTGACCAACACCGGCGACCGGGAAGGGGCCGAGGTCGTGCAGGTTTATGTCGCCCCCGAGGCGCCGGTGGTGGCCCGCCCGGTCAAGGAGCTGGCCGGATTCGCGAAGCTGCGCATCGCCCCGGCGTCGACCGCGGTCGCCCGAATCCACCTGCGTGATCGATGCTTCGCTCGCTGGGACCCCGGGTTCCACGACTGGGTCGTCGACCCCGGCCGGTACGGGCTCCTCGTCGCCGCCTCGGCCGGCGACGTGCGGAGCCGGGTCGTCGTCGAGTTGTGACCGATCCGCCGGCGGTCGCCGTCGTGGGTGGTGGGCCCGCCGGTCTGATGGCGGCGGAGGCCCTGGCCCGGCGCGGGATCAACGTCACGGTCCACGAGCTGCACCGGTCAATGGCCCGCAAGCTGCTCCTGGCCGGGCGTAGTGGGCTCAACCTGACGAAGGCCGAACCGATCGACGAGCTGCTCGACCGCTACGAACCGAGCGCGCCCGCCCTCGAGCGGGCCGTGCGCGACCACGGCCCCGACTGGCTCCGGTCGTGGGCCGACGACCTCGGTGCCGCGACCTTCGTCGGGTCGAGCCGCCGCGTGTTCCCCGAGGCGATGCGGGCCGCGCCGCTGCTGAGAGCCTGGCTGCGCCGCCTCGACGGTCTCGGCGTGCGGTTCCGGCCCGGTCACCGATGGTGCGGATGGACCGACGACGGCGCCCTGCGCTTCGAGGTCGCCGGTGCCGACGCCGCGCGCCTGATCGATGTCGAAGCCGATGCGACCGTGCTCGCCCTCGGGGGAGCGAGTTGGCCCCGGGTCGGTTCCGACGGGAGCTGGCGGGCGATCCTCGAGGCCCGAGGTGTGGCGGTCGAACCGTTGACCGCGGCGAACTGCGGCGTGGTGGTGTCGTGGTCCGATGTGTTCATCGAGCGGTTCGAGGGCGAACCGGTGAAGAACGTCGTCGTCTCTGTGGCCGACGAGACCCACCGCGGCGAGATCGTGGTCACTCGCCGGGGGCTCGAAGGCGGTCCGATCTATGCCGCGTCGCGGGCGGTGCGCCACGAGATCGGGCGTACCGGCCATTGTCGGATCCGGCTCGATCTCGCCCCCGACCTCCCGATCGACCGCCTTCGGGATCGCCTCGCCTCCCCCCGACCGAAGGAGACCCGCACGAGCCGGTTGCGCCGCGCCCGCGTCCCGCCGGTCGCGATCGGGCTGCTGCGGGAGGCGACCGGCAATCGTCTCCCCGGCGACGCGACGGACTTGGCGAAGCTGGCGAAGGCCGCGCCCGTCGAGGTGGAGGCGCTCATGTCGATCGATCGGGCCATCTCGACCGCCGGCGGGGTCTCGTTCGCGGCTCTCGACGAGCACTTCATGTTGTGTGACCTGCCCGGCGTGTTCGTCGCCGGGGAGATGCTCGACTGGGACGCACCGACCGGGGGGTACCTGCTTCAGGCCTGCTTCGCGACCGGTGCTGCGGCCGCCACCGGCGCCGAGGTCTGGCTGGGCGGGTGAGCCCGTCTCGGGGCGGATGACCCCGGTGGGTCAGACTGTCGTCATGGACGAGACACGCATCTGGGACACCGAGGATTTGACGCGGGGGAACTGGGACACGATCCCGTTCCTGCGTCACACCGGTGTGGTCGTCGATCATGCCGAGCGGGGCTTCGTGCGACTGCGGATGCCGTTCGAACCCAATGTGAACCATGTCGGGATGATGTACGCGGGCGCCCTGTTCACCCTGTCCGAGGTGCCCGGAGGCACGCTGTTCCTGACGACGTTCGACGTCACCAGGTTCTATCCGATCGTGAAGGATCTCAAGATCCGGTTCCGGCGTCCGGCCCGACCGACATCACCGTCGAGGTCCGGATGGACGAAGCCGACGCGGCACGGATCGTGGAGGAGGCGGAGGCGAACGGGAAAGCCGACTACGGCTGGGAGTGCGCGCTCGAGGACGCCAGTGGCGAGGTCGTCGCGATCAGTCAGAACCTGTACCAGATGCGGTCCTACGAGCCGTCGACGCCGGGGTGACATCGACGCCGTCGACCCACACCCGTCGAATCGACGAGTGGTCCGCCTGTCGCACGATCTTCTCGAACACCAGGGCCGCGTCGTCGACCTCGTCCCAGATGCCGAGCCCGTCGAGATCCACGGCGATGGCGTCGAAGCGGCGGCCGGGCGCGAGCAGGCCGACCGGCAGCCCGAGCAGGTCGGCGCCGCCGGCGGTGGCCATCCAGAACGCGGTGACGATGTCGATCCGGCTCCCCGGGACCCCCCGCCCGACGGGGTCCCGGGAGACGTCGACCCCGGAGTCGAGCAATCGTGACGACGTGACCGCGTGGCCGCACTGCGCGAGCACCGCCCCGTCGGCCCCACCAGCGATGTCGGTGCCCAACCCGACCCGCAGGCCGGCGTCGATCGACGCCCGGGCCGGGAAGACGGCGTTGGCGAAGTAGGCGTTGGACAACGGGCAGTGGGCCACCCCCGCGCCCCGCTCGACGAGCCGGGTCCGGTCGGCGTCGGTGAGGTGGGTGGCGTGGGCCAACACGGTGTGGTCGCCGACGAGGCCGAACCGGTCCAGTGAGGCGGCATCGGTCATCTCGTGACGTTCGAGCACATGACCGTGTTCCCAGTCGCTCTCCGAGCAATGGGTCTGCACGAGCGTGCCGGTCGCGGCCGAAAGCTCCCCCAACCCGGCGAGGGCGGCGTCGGTGCAGGCCGGGATGAAGCGCGGGGTGATGATCGGCCGGACGAGGCCGGCCCGGCCGGTGAGCGCGGTGATGGCGTCGACGGACCGGGCGCTGCGCTCGACCGCGGTGGCGGCATCGGCGTCGCGGTACCACTCCGGCGTGCCCTCGGGATGGTCCATCGCGACACGGCCGACGAAGGCCCGTTGCCCGTGGCGATGGCACGCCGCGGCAAGCGCGGTGGTGGCCGGTTCGTGGATGCTGGCGTGGTACACCGCGGTGGTCGTGCCCGCGGCGAGCAGGCTCGGCACCATCGATTCCCACACCCGTTCGGCGAACGCGACGTCGACGTAGCGGGCCTCGAGGGGGAAGGTGTGGGCGAACAACCAGTCTTCGAGCGCGAGATCGAGCCCGGTGGCGAGCTGTGGCCACTGGGGGGCATGGATGTGAGTGTCGATCAGCCCGGGGAGCAGGACGGTGTCCGGGCCCAGGTCGATGTCGACGCCGACCGGGACCGTGCGGTCGTGTCCGGGATCGTCGGGGACGACCGATTCGATTCGGCCGGTCTCGTCGACGGTGACGAGCTGGAGTTCCCGATGCTCCAGGGTGTCGGGTGCCGGCGTGTGGAACAGCGACGCCCGGATCGTGAACCCCGCGGCCATCGGCTACCGGGCCGCCAGGATCTCGACATGGGGGCAGACGAAGACGGCGTCGGGCCGGTCGGCCCAGCGGCGCCACGCGCCGGCGATCTCGACCAGTTCCGCGTCGTCGGTCAACCCCTGTTCGATCGCCTGGGCGTGGTAGGAGGACTCGAGCACACGATCGGCCCACACGCCGGCCCACCACGATCGGCCCGTGGGGTCGGCGAAGGTCCAGGTGGACGATGAGACGGCAACGTCGGTGAGGCCGGCCTCCCGGGCCCAGCCGAGGAGACGACGGCCGGCGTTCGCGGTGTGGCCGTTGTGGGCGGTCATGGACTGATAGATGGCCATCCAGCGGTCGAGCCCGGGATCCGCGGGGGCCCAGAACATGGTGCCGTAGTCGGTGTCGCGAACCGCGACGACACCGCCCGGTCGTGTGACCCGACGCAGCTCGACGAGGGCTCCGACCGGGTCGTCGAGATGTTGCAGCACCTGATGGGCGTGCACGATGTCGAACGAGCCGTCGGCGTAGTCGAGGTCGTGGATGTCGCCGGTCGCGAACTGCGCCGGCTCGCCGTGATCCGCGATGGCCTGTTCGATCACCTGCGTCGACGCGTCGATTCCGATCGCCTCGCCGGGGGCGACCCGCTCGGCCATCTCCGCGGTCAGGATTCCCGGACCGCAGCCGACATCGAGAAGGCGGGCTCCGGCGACGAGATGGGGAACGAGATAGGCCGCCGAGTTCTCGATCGTGCGGGACGAATGGGATCGCAGCACCGATTCGTGATGGCCGTGGACATAGGCGCTCGGCTCGCGACTCATGTTGTGACCCTTGCACGAATCCGAGGGTGGGGCAGTGGCTTTCGGTCTTCGCTCAGCGGGCGGGCTGGAATCGCCGGGCCGCGACCCGGTGGGCGGCCAGCATCTCGTCGACCCGATCGGACACGAGCTCGCTGTCGCGCACCACCGGCTTGCCGTGCACGATCGTGTCGCGGGCCGCGGTCGGCCCGCAGCGGAGCCAGCCCTCGATCGGATCGTCGAGCACACCGGCGAAGGTCGGACCGTCGAGGGCCCAGACGGCGATGTCGCCCACCGCGCCGACCGACAGCTCGCCGAGCTCGCCTTCGCGTCCGAGACATCCCGCGCCGCCGCGGGTGGCGACCTCCAGGGCGATTCGGGCCGTCATCGCCGCGGCGCCGGAGACGAGCTTTCCCTGCAGCATCGACAGCCGGGCCTCCTGCCAGAGCGACGCCGCGTCGGCCGATGACGATCCGTCGCAGCCGAGACCGACCGGGCAGCCGGCCCGCCGGAGGTCGACCACGGGCGCGATGCCCGACGACAGGATCATGTTGGAGCTCGGGCAGTGGGCCACGCCGACCCCGGCGGCGCCGAGCCGGACGACCTCGTCGGGGTCCGGGCGGACGACATGGGCCCCCCAGCTGCGATCCGACAACCATCCGACGTCCTCGTAGAGGTCGACGGGTCGCATGCCGAAGGTCGCCAGCGCGTACTCGTCGTCCTCGGAGTTCTCGGCCAGGTGGGTGTGGAGTCGTACGTCGAGCCGTTCGGCCAGCGCCGCGGTCTGCGCCATGAGGTCGGGGGTGACCGAGAACGGTGAGCACGGCGCCAGCGCGATCCGGGTCATCGCGCCGTGGGCGGGGTCGTGCCAACGGGCGACGTGACGTTCGGATTCGGCGAGGATGTCGTCTTCGTCGCGCACCGCGTCGTCGGGAGGCAGGCCGCCGTCTTTTTCCGACAGGCTCATCGATCCGTAGGTGGGGTGGAAGCGCAGGCCCAGATCCGTGGCTGCGGTCACCTCGGCGGCGAGGAGGTCGCCGGCGCGGGGTGGGTGGATGTAGTGATGGTCCGACGAGGTCGTGCATCCGGACAGGGCGAGCTCGGCCAAACCGACCCAGGCCGCGAGATGCACGGCTTCCTCGTCGAGCGCCGACGTCCACAACGGGTACAGCGACCGGAGCCACCCGAACAGCGGCGCGTCGGTCATCGGCGTGTAGGCCCGAGTGAGGTTCTGGTAGAGGTGGTGATGGGTGTTGACGAGGCCGGGGGTGACCAGGCATCCCTCCGCGGAGATCGACTCGGTCGCCGCGGGTAGAGGGTCGTGGGCGGCACCGACCCCGCTGATCAGCCCATCGGTGACCGCGACCCAGCCACCGGCGAGCTCGCGCCGGGCGGCATCGACGGTGGCGACGACCCAGGCCCCGTGGATCAGCAGATCGGCCCGGCCGGCGGGGTCAGTCATCGTCTTTTTCCAGCGCGTGCAGATAGTTGTAGATCGTGATGCGGGAGACGCCCATGATCTCGGCGATGTCGTCGACCGCGCCTCGCAACAAGAAAGCGCCCCGTTCGTCGAGCATGCGCACGACGCGCTGTTTCTCGGCCCGGGTCCAGGCGGTGGTCGGTGTGCCGATCTCGCGTTCGGCCATCCGCAAGATGTCGTCGAGCGCGTCGTGGAGCTTCGGGATGGGGATCTCGCCGGCGGTGGCCGCCACCCGCAGCTGCACCGAGGTGGCCCCGTTGCTCATCGCCGCCCGGATCATGTCGGCGATCGCGTCGGCCATCTCGTCGAGTCGGCCGGTGGCGAAGGAGGCGAAGGGTCCGAGCTCGACCGCGAGGTCGTGGTCGTCGAACGCGTCGACGGCCGCGGTCACGTGGGGGCCGGGGGTGCCTTCCACGAACGGTTCCACGAGGAACTCCGCGGCGATGCTCCCGTGGTCGACGTCGGCCATGGGCCGACAGTAGCGCACTCGGTGACCGAATTGTACATTTTGTAAAGCACGTCTGATACGTTCTGGTGATGGCCGGCACCTCTCACCCGACGGAGTTGCGAGTCGATCCCGATCGGCTGACCGCCCGGCTCGGCGCGCTCGCCGAGATCGGCGCGATCGACGGCACCGAAGGTTGTGCCCGGCTCGCCCTCACCGACGAGGACAAGGCGGGGCGCGACCTCGTCGTGACATGGATGCGCGACCTCGGTCTCGATGTCCGCATCGACGGCATCGGCAACGTGGTCGGCACGCTCGCCGGCGCCACCGACGGCCCCCCCGTGATGTGTGGGTCCCACATCGACACGGTCCGAACCGGTGGCCGCTACGACGGCAATCTCGGTGTGCTGGCCGGGCTCGAGGTGATCGAGACGGTCACCGCGGCGGGTCTCGTTCCCGATCGTCCCCTCGCCGTCGCGTTCTTCACCGACGAAGAGGGCGCCCGATTCCCTCCCGACATGCTCGGCAGCCTCGTCTATGTCGGCGGGATGGGGCTCGAGGAGGCTCTGGAGATCGAAGGGATCGACGGCGCGGTCGTCGGCGAGGAGTTGGTCCGCATCGGCTACGCCGGCTCCGCGCCACTGCCCGGCCTCGCCCCCCACGCCTATGTCGAGCTCCACATCGAACAGGGCCCGGTCCTCGAGCGGGCCGGCATCACGATCGGCGCGGTCGACAGCGTCCAGGGGATCAGCTGGCAGGAGATCACCGTCACCGGCCAGTCCAACCACGCCGGCACCACTCCCATGTCGATGCGCCAGGACCCGGGTTTCGTGGCGACATCGATCGCGAACTTCGTCCGGGAGCTCGCCCTCGAGCTCGGCCATCCCCAGGTCGGCACCGTGGGGCGGATCGAGCTCCGTCCCGACCTGGTCAACGTGATCCCGGCGTCGGCGACCCTCACCGTCGACCTCCGCAACACCGACGATGCCATCCTGTGCGATGCCGAGCAGCGTCTTGCCGACTTCGTCACCGCCATCGCCGAGACCGAAGGATGCAAGGTGCAGTCCCGGACTCTCGCCCGCTTCGAACCCGTGATCTTCAGCCCCTCGATCGTCGACCTGGTGGAGCGGACCGCCGGGCTGCTCGGTCATTCGGTGCAGCGGATGCCGTCCGGGGCCGGCCACGACGCGCAGATGCTCGCCCGGGTGTGCCCCACGGCCATGATCTTCACCCCGAGTCGCGACGGCCTGAGCCACAACCCCGGGGAGTACACGAGCCCGGCCGATCTCCAGGCCGGCGCCGACGTGCTCCTGCAGGTCATGCTCGCCCTGGCGACCGACGAGGAGTTCTCCGATGACTGACCCCGTCGCCCCGTCGCCGCCGCTCACCCCGATGACGTTGTCGACCCTGCTCGGTCGCATCGCCCACGAGTGGGATTCCCGCAAGAAGATCTTCGACCTGCCCAACGCCCGGATCTGGAAACCCGACGACGGGGTCGACCTGTCCTTCGAGTTCCTCGGTCGGCGCTGCGCCTCGCCGATCGGTCCGGCGGCCGGACCCCACAGCCAGATGGCGCAGAACATCGTGCTGGCCTGGCTGGGCGGGGGCCGCCTCTTCGAGCTGAAGACGGTCCAGGTGCTCGACGATCTCGAGATCGCCCGACCCTGCATCGACATGGAGACGATCGGCTACAACATCGAGTGGAGTCAGGAGCTTCGGGTTCCCGAGAGCCTCGCCGAGTACACCAAGGCGTGGATGGCGCTCGCCGTGCTCGAACAATGGGAGCCGCTGCGCGACTTCGTCGCCGACCCCGGCCCCCACGTGTTCGACATGTCGGTGGGCTACGACCTCGCCGGGATCACCACCGAGAAGGTCGCGTCGTTCATCGACGGCATGCGCGATGCCACGACGTCGATCGACGTGCTCCGTTCCGAGCTGACCGGCCCCTTCGCCGAGTTCCGCGATCTCGATTTCGAGCCGGTCATCTCCGACACGCTCACGCTGTCGACGTTCCACGGGTGCCCGCCGCAGGAGATCGAGTCGATCACCAAGCATCTGATCGACCACCACGACCTCGACGTCATCGTGAAGCTCAACCCCACCCTGCTCGGCTACGAGGCGGTCGCCGGGATCGTCAACGACGAGCTGGGGTACACCGACGTGTCGGTCCAGGAGGCCGCCTTTGCCGCCGATCTCCAGTTCGACCGCGGGGTGGAACTGATCGGCGAGCTCAACCAGTACGCCAAGGACCGGGGTCACCGCTTCGGCATCAAGTTGACCAACACCTTGGTGGTCGACAACACCCGGGGCTTCATGCCCGAGGACACGATGTACCTGTCGGGCCCTCCGCTCCACGTCATCGCCTCGTGTCTGCTCGATCGGCTGGCCACGGCGTTGCCCGGCACGTTGATGATCCCCGGCCACGACGGCGACGTGATGGTGTCGTTCTCGGCCGGGGTCACCAAGGACAACCTCGCCGACACCCTTGCCGCGGGGGTCAACCCCGCCACCATCTGTTCGGATCTCCTCAAGCCCGGCGGCTATGGGCGAATGGCGCCGATGCTGCGGGGACTCACGAAAGAGATCGCCGCGGCGGGTTGCGCCGATCTCGAGTCGTACCGGGCCCACCGCCAGGCCCGGGCCGTGGTCGCGGGTCATGGCTCGGTGAGCGCCGAGTACGTCGCCGGTCTCCACGCCGACGGCGGCGATGCCTACCGGCTCGCGGCCAATGAGAAGCTGCCCCGTTCGGTCGACCACGAGCTCGAGATGTTCGGCTGTGTGGCCTGCAACTTCTGCATCACCGTGTGCCCCAACGACGCGTTCTTCAACATCAAGAGCCTCGACGGGATGCCCGACCGCCAGCAGTATCTCGTGCTCGCCGAGCTGTGCAACGAGTGCGGCAACTGCATGGTCTTTTGCCCCGAGGACGGTGATCCGGCCCGGATCAAACCCCGTCTCTACACCGATCCGTCTGTGTTCGCGGCTCGCGACGGCCAGGGGTTCCTGCTCGACGGCGGGCGCATCGCCGATGCCCGCCTCGACGACGAGACCGCCGACACCGTCTCGCTCCTGCAGCGCCTGCTCGAGTCGCCGCAGGGTCTTCCCCTTCGGGAGGTCGAGCCATCATGACCGCCGCCGCTCATCGGATGCTCACGGTCGGTGCGGCCCAGATGGGACCGATCGCCCGCGACGACTCCCGAGCCGAGGTGGTCACCCGGCTGCTCGACTTGCTGCACCAGGCGGCCGACGCCGGCTGCGCGCTGGTCGCCTATCCGGAGCTCACCCTCACCACTTTCTTCCCCCGGTGGTACACCGACGACATCGCCGGTCACGACCACTACTACGAGACCGAGATGCCGAACGCGTCGACCCAGCCGCTGTTCGACGAAGCCAAACGGCTCGGCATCGGTTTCTCTCTCGGCTACGCGGAGCTCACCGACGACGGCCATCGCTACAACACCACCGTGCTCGTGGAACGTGACGGCTCGATCGTCGCCAAGTACCGCAAGGTCCACATTCCCGGCCATGAGCACCACGAACCCTGGCGGGAGTTCCAGCATCTCGAGCGGCGTTACTTCGAGGAGTCCTCCGAGGGGTTCCCCGTCTGGGATGCCTTCGGCGGCCGCGTCGGCATGGCGACGTGCAACGACCGGCGTTGGCCCGAGACGTACCGGGTGATGGGGTTGCAGGGCGTCGAGATGATCCTGATCGGCTACAACACCCCGATCCACTACGCGCCCGATCCGTCCCAGAACCGGCTTCAGGGGTTCCACAACCATCTCGTGATGCAGGCCGGCGCGTACCAGAACGGGACCTGGGTGGTCGGCGTCGCGAAGGGTGGCAACGAAGAAGGGGTCGAGTCGCTGGCCGAGTCGGCGATCATCGCTCCGTCGGGCGAGATCGTGGCCGAGGCCACGACCAACGGCGACGAGCTGATCGTTGCCGACGCCGACCTCGACTGGTGTGCGGACTACAAAGAGACCTTGTTCGACTTCGCTCGCTATCGGCGGCCGGAGATGTACACCCGGATCACCGCCCAGAAGGGGGTCGAGAGATGACCAGGTTCACGTTGAACGGTGTCGGCGTCGAAGCGGCGGCCGATCACGAGCACCTTCTGGCCGCGCTGCGCGACGAGCTCGGTGTCGTGTCGCCCAAGGACGGCTGCTCGCCGACCGGCCAGTGCGGCTGCTGCACGGTGCTGGTCGATGGCAAGGCCCGGGTGTCGTGCCAGACCTCGATGGACAAGGTCGAGGGGTCCGACGTCGTCACCCTGGATGGGATCGACGCGGCCGAGCGCGAGACCATGGCCGCGACCTTCGCGGCCCACGGTGCCCTGCAGTGCGGGTTCTGCACTCCCGGCATCCTGGTTCGGACCAAGGCGATGATCGACAAGAACCGGGCCAAGGGCACCGAGCTCACCCGCGACGGCGCGGCCCGGTTGCTCGGCGCCCACCTGTGTCGCTGCACCGGCTACACCAAGATCCTCGACGCGGTCGAGGCCCTCGCGACCGGTGAGGTGCCCGTGGCCGTCGCACCGAAGGGGATCGGCAGCCGGGGGGTGAAGTACGAAGCGCAGTCGTTGAGTCTCGGCGACCGCCCGTTCATCGACGACATGGCGGTCGACGGCCTGTTGCACGGTGCGCTCCGACTGACCGACCATGCCCGGGCCGACATCGTCGCGATCGACACCGAGGCGGCGACCGCAGTCGATGGTGTGGTCGCCGTGTTCACCGCTGCCGACGTCCCGGGCGCGTTGCGCTCGGGGATCATCCACAAGGACTGGCCGCTGTTCATCCCGGTCGGCGGTCGCACCAGCTACCTCGGCGACGTGCTCGCGATCGTCGTCGCCGTCGACCGGCCCACGGCGCGCCGCGCGGCGGCGTTGATCGAGGTCGACTACGAGGTCCTCACCCCGATCACCAACCCGATCGACGCGATCGCCGACGAAGAGAACGCCGTGTGGGAGCTCGACGGCAACATCTTGTCGAGCTCGACCTACCGTCGCGGCGACGTCGAGCGGGCTCTGGCCGACTCGGCCCATGTCGTGGCGGAGACGTTCCAGACCCAGCGCATCGATCACGCCTTCCTCGAGCCCGAGTCGACGCTGGCCGTGCCGGTGCCCGCCGGTGAACCCCTTCCGCTCACCGAGGCGCTCGGCACGCCCGGGACCAACGGCGACCCGACCGATTTCGATCGACTCATGGTCTTCTCCGGAGGGCAGGGAATCTGGGACGATCGCGACGACATCGCCGCGATCCTCGACGTGCCCACCGATGTCGTGGTCACCGAGCTGGTGAGCAACGGCGGCGCGTTCGGCGGCAAGGAGGACATGTCGAACCAGGGCCAGACCGCCCTGGCGGCGTGGCTGCTGAAGCGTCCGGTGAAGGTCACGTTCTCCCGTGAGGAGTCGTTTCTCGTCCACCCGAAGCGCCATCCGATCCGCATGGAGTACGAGGCCGGCTGCGACGCCGACGGTACCCTCTCGGCCCTGCGCATCCGGATGATCGGCGACTCCGGACCCTACGCCTCGGTCGGAATGAAGGTGCTGGAACGGGCGGCCGGGCATGCGTCGGGCCCCTACGTCGTCCCCAACATCGACTGCGAGGCGATCGCGGCCCGCACCAACAACTCGGTGTGCGGCGCCTTTCGTGGCTTCGGTGCCAACCAGGCGCAGTTCGCGATGGAAGGGGTGATGGATCGCCTCGCGGAGAAGGTGGGCATCAGCGGTTGGGAGATTCGCAGCCGCAATGTCGTCTCGCCCGGGGTCACCTGGGGTCCCGGCCAGGTCATGGACGACGGGTGTCTCGGCGCGCGGGCATGCCTCGACGCGGTGAAGGGGCCCTACGAGGCCGCGATCGCGGCGGGAAAAGCCGTCGGTCTCGGGTTCGGGTTGAAGAACTCCGGCCTGGGCAATGGCTTCAAGGAGATCGCCCGGGCGGTCGTGCATTTCCGCCCCGACGGGATGGTCGAGGTTCGGCACTGTTGGACGGAGATGGGCCAAGGCGTCCACACCGTCGCCCAACAGGTGGCGATCGAGGAGCTCGGTGTGGCCGCCGACCAGGTGGTCGTGATCGTCGACACCACCCGCGAGCTCGGGGCCGGTCAGACCACCGGCAGTCGCGGCACGCTCATGGGGGCCGGATCGGTGGCCGATGCCTGCCGCGCCGCGATGGCCGACGGGTGCCGGGTCGGTGTCGACTACGAGGGCGAGTACCGCGTCGACTGGACCAACTCGTTGAGCGAGGGAGTCGAGAAGCCGATCATCCACTCGACCTTCGGCTACGCGGCCCAGATGGTGATCATGGACTCCGACACGGGCACGATCGAGAAGGTCGTCGCCGCCCACGACGTCGGTCGGGCGGTCAACCCGATGCTGTGTGAGGGGCAGATCGAAGGGGCCGTGCACATGGGGCTCGGCTACGCCCTCTCGGAGGGGTTTCCGTGTGACGGCGACGGTCGACCCCGCAACACCACGCTGCGAAGTCTCGACATCATCCGTCCCAAGGACATGCCCGACGTCGACGTGATCCTCGTCGAGTCCCCTCAGCCCGACGCGCCCTACGGCATCAAGGGAGTGGGCGAGATCGGCCTGGTCCCGACCGCCGGCGCGGTCGCCGCGGCCATGCACGCCCGCGACGGCGAGTGGCGCAACGAGCTGCCGCTCGTCAACGAAGCCAACCGCGAACACGCCGGGTCGTGGAGTTGAGCGTCGGGGTGGTGTGTCAGTGGAACTGAATCGGACACCGGGCCTGGTCTGCGCCCACCATCACCTCTACTCCGCCCTGGCCCGGGGCATGCCGGCCCCGCCGCGGACCCCCACCGGGTTCCTCGACATCCTCGAGCTGGTCTGGTGGCGTCTCGACCGGGCCCTCGACGCCGACACGATCGAGTGGTCGGCCAAGCTGGGCGCCCTCGAGGCGCTCGAGCGGGGCTGCACCGCCATCGTCGACCACCACGAGTCGCCGAACCTGATCGACGGGTCGCTGTCGATCATCGCCGACGCCTGCGCCGAAGTCGGTGTGCGGGTGAACTGCGCGTACGGCGTCACCGACCGCCACGGGCCCGACGGCGCGGCCGCCGGGCTGGCCGAGAACGATCGGTTCCTGTCGGCCGGTGGTCGTGGCATGGTCGGCCTCCATGCCGCCTTCACCTGCGACGACGACACCATCGCGGCGGCCGCCGAGCTGGCCCGCACCCACGGCGTCGGCGTGCACGTCCACGTCGCCGAGGGGGATGTCGACACCTGGACACGACTGCGGGGCCACACGGCCGACGACTGGTGGCTGGTGCACGGCGTGCACTTGCCCGACGACCACGGGCTGGTCGGAACGATCATCCACAACCCCCGGTCCAACATGAACAACGCCGTCGGCTACGCGAACCCGCGACGGTTCGCCCCCGCGAACCGCGTCGGTCTCGGCACCGACGGCATCGGTGCCGACATGCTCGACGAGTTCCGGGTCGCGTTCGTCCGGGCCCGGGAGCGCGACGTCACCACCACCCCCGATCAGGTGTGGAGCTGGCTCGAGACGGGATATCGACTCTTCCCCGAAGCGCTCGACGACGAGGTGACGTGGACCTACGAACCCATGGATCCGTGGCGGCTCGCCTACAGTCCCGGCGTGTCCCCGATCACCGTCGAGATCGACGGCGAGATCGTGTACGCCGACGGCGCGGCCACCCGGGTCGACGGCGACGAGATCAAGGCGAAAGCGGCCGACGCCGCGCAACGACTGTTCAAGAGACTGGAGAACATCACATGAGCGACGGCCTGGCGATATTCGGGGAGTTCGACCCCGACGGACGCGACGCCTACGACAACGCGGTTCGCCGGTTTCGCGAGAACGACATCGTGCTCCCGACCTTCGCCCAGCTGCGCGATCCCTCCCTCATCCCTGCCTCGATGGTCGACTCGTTGGCCGGGGTCGACCCGAACGCCGGTGATCCCCGCAACCTGTTCCGGGTCCACTGGTACAACCCGCTCGGCCCGGCCGTCGGTGCGGAGTTCACCGAGGTGCCCGACCATGTCGAGCTCCCGCCGGAGCTGACCGGGGTCGACGCCCGGATCGTGTTGGCCTTCGGCAATCGGTTCCCGATGATCGGCGCTCACAAGGTGCTGGCCGCCTACTCGTGCCTCGTCGCCCGACTGGTGACCGGTCGGTTCGATCCGACCGCGCACCGCGCCGTGTGGCCCTCGACCGGCAACTACGCCCGAGGGGGCATCGCCATCTCGAAGATCATGGGATGTCGCGGTGTCGCGGTCCTGCCCGAGGGCATGAGCCGCGAGCGCTTCGAGTGGCTCGATCGCTGGATCGACCACCCCGACGACGTGATCCGAACCCCCGGCACCGAGGCCAACGTGCGGGAGATCTACGACGAGTGCGAACGCCTCGCCCAGGATCCACGAAACGTGATCCTCAACCAGTTCAGCGAGTTCTCCAACCACATGGGCCACTACGCGGTGACGGGGCCGTCCCTCGAACGGGTCTGGGAACATGTCACCACCACCGGTCCCGACGCCCGGCCCGGCGCGCTCGCCGCGTTCGTGTCGGCCTCCGGATCCGCCGGCACGCTCGGGGCCGGCGACTACCTCAAGGACTCCCACGGCGCCCGGATCGTCGCGGTGGAGGCGCTCGAGGTGCCCACGATGCTCTACAACGGCTTCGGGGATCACAACATCCAGGGCATCGGGGACAAACACATCCCCCTGATCCACAACGTCACCAACACCGATCTGATCGTGGGGATCTCCGACCGGGCGCCCGACGAGCTCGACGTGCTCTTCAACACGCCAGCGGGAATGCGGCTGCTCGAACAACGTGGTGTCGACCCCGCCCTCGCGTCGGTGTTGACCCACATGGGCTACTCCTCGATCTGCAATCTGCTCGCCGCGATCACGACCGCGAAGAAGTGGGGGCTCGGCCCCGAGGACGTGATCGTCTCGGTGGCGACCGACGGCAGCGAGATGTACAACTCCGAACGCGAGAAGGTCATGTCCACCCACTTCGCGGGTGGTTTCGACGACGCGGAGGCGGCCGGAGTCTTCGACACCCATCTCGGCTCGATCGAGATCACCCACGCGTTGGAGATGGACGAGGCCCAGACCGACCGGGTGTTCAACCTCGGCTACTTCACCTGGGTCGAACAGCTCGGTGTGGAGATTCCCGATTTCGAACGGCGCCGTGATCAGCGCTTCTGGAACGGACTGCGGTCCCTGACCGACACGTGGGACGAGATGATCGTCGAGTTCAACGACGCGACCGGTGCCGGGCGCGGCTGACGCGATGGTCGACGACGCGTCGGTCGGGGCCGAGAACCCCTTCCTGACCTATCGGGACCGGCTCGACAGCCACGGTGCCGCGCTCGCCGCCGGATTGGGTGACGACTGGTTCGTCTCCACCGTGGAGGAGCTCGACACCGCCGTCGCGGCGGTCGACGGTCGCGGGATGCGGGTCACCCCGACCCTCGCGATGGCCGAGCTCGCCGCCGCGGCCGGCCTCGACGTCGACCTCCATGTGAAGATCGAGGTCGACCAGGTGAGCGGCTCCCACAAGTCCCGCCACCTCTTCGGGGTCGCGCTCCAGCTGCTGGTCGACGAGAAGCGGGGGGCACCGGTTGCCGATCGGCTCGCCATCGCGAGCTGTGGCAACGCCGCCCTCGCGGCCGGGGTCATCGCCCGGGCGCTCGGGCGGCCGTTGCAGGTCTTCGTTCCCCCTTGGGCCGATCGGCCGGTGGTGGAACGCCTCGGCGACCTCGGTGCCGACATCACTGTGTGCGAACGGCGCGCCGGCGAGGCCGGCGACCCCTGCTACCACCGCTTCCGGGAAGCGGTCGCGGCGGGGGCTCGGGCGTTCAGCGTCCAGGGAACCGACACCCCGTCGACCTTCGACGGTGGCCGCACGATCGGTTGGGAACTGGCTGATCAGGTTGCCGACCTCGACGCGGTCTACGTCCAGGTCGGTGGCGGCGCGTTGGCCACCGCGGCATCGCTCGGCCTCGGCGATGTCGCCTTGTTCCCGGTGCAGGCCGAGGGCTGCGCGCCGCTCCGTCGGGCGTGGGAACGGCTGTCACCCGGGTTCGACTGGGCCGCGGCCCGGGCCCGACCCGAGGACTACATGTGGGCGTGGGAGGACGAACCCGTCAGCGTGGCGTCGGGTATTCTCGACGACGTCACCTATGACTGGATTCCCCTTCTGGCCCGGACCCATGCCACCGGCGGCGAACCGATCGTCGCCGACGAAGCCATGATCCTGCGGGCCCACGAGTTGGCGACGCGAACCAGCGACGTGCCGGTGTCGGCGACGGGGACCGCGGGGCTGGCCGGCGTGCTCGCGGTGCCACCGCGCCCGGGCTCGCGCGTCGCCGTGCTGTTCACCGGGATCGAACGCGGGTGAGCTCGTCCGAACCCACGACCGTCGGCGCGCTCCACGAGGTCCAGCGCCCGTCCACCCCGGTCACGCGGGTCCTCCGGCCCGGCACCTGGGCGACGGCGCTGGCCGCGTTGGACGACCATCCCGGCGCCCGGCCGGTCGCCGGCGGCACCGACTTGTTGCTCGACCTGGCTCGCTCGTCGGGTCCGCCGGTCACCCTCGTCGACCTGAGCGCGATCGCCGGGGCCCGCGACATCACCGAGACGTCCGATGAGCTGGTCCTGGCCGGCGGCGTGACCCACAACCAGGTGGTCGCCGACCCGCGGTTTCGGCGGGATGCCCTGCCGCTGGCCCAGGCCTGTCTGGAGATCGGCTCACCGCAGCTCCGGAACCGGGCCACGATCGCCGGCAACCTCGCCACCGCGAGCCCGGCCAACGACTCGATCAGCGCGCTGATGGCGCTCGACGCCACGATCGTGCTCTCCCGCCTCGTCGGCGGTGAGGTGACGACTCGCGACGTCGCGGTGGGCGACTTCTTCACCGGGTTCCGAGCCACGGTCCGCGACCGCTTCGAGCTCATCACGGCGATCCGTGTTCCGAAGTTGCGAGCCGGTCGGCGGGGGATGTGGGTGAAGCTCGGCCTGCGTCGGGCCCAGGCGATCTCCGTCGTGCACGCGGCGATGGTGCTCGACCTGGCCCCCGTCGACGACGACTCGGCGCCGGTCGTGCGCGCGGCGCGCCTCGCGGTCGGCAGCGTGGCCGCGACCGTCGTGTCGGTGCCGGCCTTCGCCGATGCCCTCGTCGGCGGGCCGCTCGATGCCGACCGCATCGCGGCCGCGGCCGACGCGGTGGCCGAGTTGATCACCCCGATCGACGATGTGCGAGCGACCGCCGACTACCGGATCGCGGTCACCCGAACGATGATCGGCCGCGCGCTTCGGACCCTCGCCGCCGACGCCGCCGACGCCCAGTGGCCGGCCGACCCGCCGATGCTCGGAAGTCGCCGGCTCCCGTCGGCGCCGCCTCGCGCGGACATCGACGACGCCGATGTGATCGAGGTCACCCTCAACGGTTCCCCGGCCTCCGGCTCGGGCGCCGCGGGAAGCACCCTGCTCGACTGGCTCCGCGAACACGCCTCGACTGCCTGTGCGGGCGTCAAGGAGGGATGTGCCGAGGGGGAGTGCGGCGCCTGCACGGTGCAACTCGACGGCGCGGCGGTGATGAGCTGTCTCGTGTCCGCGGCCCAGGCCGACGGCGGCGAGATCGTGACCGTCGAGGGACTCGCCGACGCCGACGGGTTGCATCCCCTCCAGGACGCCTTCATCGACGACTTCGCGGTCCAGTGCGGGTTCTGCATCCCCGGCTTCCTCGTTGCCGGCGCCGCCCTGCTCGAAGAGTGCCCGGCACCGACCGACGCGCAGATCTCGCTCGGCCTGTCGGGCAACCTGTGTCGCTGCACCGGCTACTACCCGATCGCCCAGGCGATCCGCACGGCGTCGGACGAGCCGACATGACCGCCGATTCGACCACCGGGGCCGATCGGGTGGCGCGGGGCGGCGTCGGGACGCCCGAGGTCCGCCACGACGCCCTTGAGAAGGTGACCGGTGTGGCCGGCTACCCCGCGGATCGCCGGCCTGCCGGGGCGTTGGCCGCGGTGGTGGTGTTCACCAACCAGCCCCATGCCCGGCTCGTGAGCCTCGACTGCTCGGCTGCCGTCGAGTGCGAAGGGGTCGTGGCGGTGGTGACATCGGCCGACGTGCCGGTCAACGAGTACGGCCTCACCATGTTCGACCAGCCGGTGCTCGTCGGCATCGAGCACACCGGGCGCAGCGAGGTCCGTTGCGACGTGAGCCGCTGGGAAGCCGACCAGCTGGCTGTGGTCATCGCGGAGACGGTCGAGCAGGCAACCCGGGCGGCCGACGCGATCCGCACCGAGTGGGAGCAGCTCCCGCTCGTCGCCGACCTCGACGCGGCCCGCACCGACGAGGTGCTCGTCCACGCCGAGACGGCCCCTTCCAACGACTACTACGGCTTGAAGATCCGCCGGGGCGACATGGACGCGGGATGGGCGGCCGCGGACGTCGTGATCGAGGGAACCTACGAGCTCCCCCACCAGGAGCACGCGTATCTTCAGGTCGAGGCGGCGTCGGGCTGGGTCGACGAGGCGGGCCGGATCACGGTCGAGACGTCGGGCCAGTGGGCCCACGAGGACCGCGAGCAGATCGCCCACGCCCTCGATGTGGCCGACGACGAGATACGGGTGCTCTACCCGGCCATCGGCGGTGCCTTCGGCGGCAAGGAGGACATGAGTCTCCAGATCGTGGTGGCGTTGGCGGTTCGCAAGCTCCGCGAGCTCGGCATCGACCGGCCGGTGCACTGTCGGTGGTCACGCGAGGAATCGATCGTCGGCCACCACAAACGTCATCGGGCCCGGATCGATGCCCGGCTCGGCGCCACCGCAGACGGCCGGATCACCGCCGTCGAGGCCGATGTGTGGTTCGACGCGGGCGCCTACAACTACACGACCAACAAGGTGTTGGGCAACGCCCACGTCCTGGTCGCCGGTGCCTACGAGGTGCCCAACGCCCGGATCGACAGCCACGCGGTCTACACCCACTCCGTTCCGGGTGGTGCCTTCCGCGGATTCGGCGGCCCCCAGGGCGCGTTCGTCGCCGAGACCCAGATGAACAAGCTCGCCGTCGCCCTCGACATCGACCCGATCGAGCTTCGTCGGATCAACATGCTGCGGGAGGGGAGCATCGGGATCACCCAGACCCCGATGCCCGAAGGGGTGAGCCTCCCGGAGGTGATCGAGGCGTGTGCCGAGCGGGCCACGTCGACCGGGCCGCTCGGGTCGTCGACACCGTTCAACCCGGTGGTGTCGCTCCCGGCCGAGGAACCCGCGCTGGTCCGGGGACGAGGATTCGCGGTCGGGATCAAGAACGTCGGTTTCAGCTTCGGGTTTCCCGAGCGCTGCGAGGCCGAGGTGCGCTTCCACGGCGACGTCGACGACGACCGCCCGCGTGAGGTCGAGGTCTTCCACGCCGGCGCCGAGGTGGGGCAGGGCAACCACGCGGCGATCCTGCAGATGACCGCCGACGCGGCCGGGGTCGACCTCGTTCGGGTCCGGGGCCGGTTCTCCGACACCGCCACGTCGGGCGACTCCGGCTCGGCGTCGGCGTCTCGTCTCACGTTCATGGCCGGGAACTCCGTGCTCGGTGCGGTCGAGGAGGCCGAGAAGGCCTGGCGCGACGGCGACCGGCCGGCGATCGGCGTGTTCCGCTACGTGCCGCCTCCCACCGACGTGTTGGACCCCGAGACCGGCGCCGGGGTGCCGAACTTCTCCTACGGCTACATGGCCCAGTCCGTCGACGTCACCGTCGACACGGGAACGGGGCACATCCGGGTCGACCGGGTCGTGTCCACCCACGATGTCGGCCGTGCGATCAATCCCGCGTTGGTGAAGGGGCAGATCGAGGGTGCGGTCGTGCAGGCGCACGGCTATGTGCTCAGCGAGAACCTGGTGGTGACCGAGGGCCGGATCCGCAACCCTCGTCTCTCGCAGTATCTGATCCCCGGGATCGGCGACATCCCGACCGAGGTCGACAGCGTGATCCTCGAGTGCGCCGACCCGCTCGGCCCCTGGGGAGCCCGGGGCATGGCCGAGATGCCGTACCTCACCTATGCCCCCGCGGTGATCGCGGCGGTGCACGATGCCACCGGCGTGTGGTTCGACAGCTTCCCCCTCACCCCGTCGAAGGTGCTGGCCGCCCTGACCCGCTGAGCAACGGGCCGGTTCGAGGAGACTGTTGCGACGGCGCGATCAGTTGACCGCGCGGCCGTGACCTTCCCAGTACGGGGCCCGCAGATCCCTCTTGAGGACCTTCATCGCGCCCGAGAGCGGCAAGGGATCGGTTCGGAACTCGATCGACTTCGGCACCTTGTAGCCGGCGATCGACTCGCGGGCGAACGCCTGGAGCTCGTCGGCGTCGGCCTCGGCGCCGACGGCGAGAACCACGATGGCGTGGACCTGTTCCCCCCATGTGTCGTGGGGAATCCCGATCACCGCGACCTGCTCCACCGCCGCGTGCTTCGACAACGCGCTCTCGACCTCGGCGGAGTAGACGTTCTCCCCGCCGGTCACGATCATGTCCTTCACCCGATCGACCAGGAACAGGTAGCCCTCGTCGTCGAGGTAGCCGGCGTCGCCCGTGTGGTACCAGCCGTCGGCGAACACCTCCGCGGTGGCCTCCGGCTTGTTCCAGTACTCGATCATGAAGTTGCCGCCGCGGGCCCAGACCTCGCCGGTCTCGCCGCGGGCGACCTCCGCGCCGTCTTCGCCGCGGATCGACAGGGCCGTGCCCGTCACCGGCAACCCGGCCGAGCGCAGTCGCGCGCCGCCCTCACGGTGCTCTCGGGCCCCGAGAATCGTGAGCACCGACGAACACTCCGTCATTCCGTAGCCCTGGAGCACCTCGAGGTCGGGAAAGGTGCCCAGAATCGTGTCGAGGATGGCCGCCGGCATCGGCGACGCGCCGTAGATCAGCTGTCGCAGCGAGGCCAGGCGCTCCGGTTCGAACTCGGGATGTGAGAGCAACATGCCGATCATCGTCGGGACCATCACGGTCTGGGTCACGCCGTGGGCCTCGATCAGCGACATCACCCCCGCGGGATCGAACAGCGGGATGGTGACCGCGGTGCCGCCGCTCGTCGGCGTCCCGAGAATCGCGGCCATCGAGGCAGCGTGGAACATCGGGGTCTGGACGAGGTTGACGGCGTCGTCCTCGAAGCCGAAGACGATCGCGACGTGGTAGAGGTTCAGCATCTCGGCGCGGTGGTCGAGCAGCACCCCCTTGGGGAGGCCGGTCGTGCCGCCGGTGTACATCAACACGACCGGGTCGTGTTCTTCGGGCTCGTCCGGTTCGACCGCGTCGACCCCGTCGATCAGGTCGTCGTAGGTCAGGTCGTGGGGCACGTCGCCCTCGCCGATCAGGACGATCTGCCGGACGTCGTTGGGTTCGTCCGACGCGTCGAGCGCCTCGCGGATCGCGCCGGCGAAGAAGGCGTCGGCGAAGATCACCTCGGTTCCGGAGTCGCGGATGATGTAGTCGAGCTCCTTGCCGGCGAGCCGGAGATTGAGCGGGTTGATCACGCCGCCGCCCAGGAACGCCGCGTGGTAGAGCTCGAAGTACTCGTGGCTGTTCAGGGCCATCACCGCGAATCGGTCGGTCCGGTCGACGTCGAGTCGTTCGCCGAGGGCCCGGGTCAGCCGGAGCGTGCGGTCGGCGTGTTGTCGATACGTCGACCGGTGCTCCCCGTCGATGATCGCGGTGCGTTCGGAGAACCGATCGGCCGCGGCGAGGAACATGCGCTGGTAGATGAGCTCTTTCATCCCCTCAGGTTGACACGTTCGTTCGCACGGTGCCCGGCCGCCCGGCAACCCTGCGATGATGGGCGAAACCGGCGACATCTCGGCATCGTCGGCCTCGTGGGCAAGGGAGTCTCGATGCGCATCGCAATGGTTGGTCTCGGGCGGATGGGTGGCGATCTCACCCGGCGGTTGATGGCGGGTGGCCACGAAGTCGTGGTCAACGACCTCGACGCGGCGGCGGTCGCCGAGTTGGCGCGCGAGGGGGCGATCGGCGCGGCGTCGCTCGACGACATGGCCGCGGCGCTGACGACACCGAGGGTCGTCTGGGTGATGGTGCCGGCCGGGGTGACGGGTGCGGTCGTCGACGCCGTGGCGAACGTGCTCGACGCCGGTGACGTCGTCATCGACGGGGGCAACTCGAACTGGAACGACGATCTGGCCCGAGGCGCGGCCCTGGCGGCGCGGGGTGTGCATCTCGTCGACATCGGCACGTCGGGTGGTGTGCACGGCCTCGAACGCGGCTACTGCCTGATGGTCGGCGGCAGTCCCGACGTGGTCGCCGGCCTCGAACCGATCCTCGACACGATCTCTCCCGGCACCGATGCGGCGCCGAGAACTCCCGGCCGCACCGGCGACGTGGTCCCGGCCGAGAGGGGATGGCTCCATTGCGGTCCGAGTGGTGCCGGACACTTCGTCAAGATGGTCCACAACGGAATCGAATACGGCATGATGGCGGCTATCGCCGAAGGGCTCAACCTCTTGGACCGCGCCGATCTCGGTTCGGCCGAGCGGGCGGCCGACGCGGAGACGGCACCGTTGCGAGACCCCGGCGCCTACCGCTACGACCTCGACCTGGGCGCGATCACCGAGCTGTGGCGGCGCGGCTCGGTGATCGAGTCGTGGCTGCTCGACCTCACCGCCGGTGCCTTCGCGAGGGACCCCGGGCTCGACGCCTACGAGGGTCGCGTCAGCGATTCCGGGGAGGGCCGGTGGACGGCCCAGGCCGCCATCGATCTCGGGGTGCCGGCCTCGGTGCTCACCGCCGCGGTCCATCAACGTTTCGCCAGCCGAGGCAACGACGAGATGGCGGGCAAGGTCCTGTCGGCCATGCGGCACGCGTTCGGCGGCCACCTCGAGAAGTCGGCGGAGGACGTCGGATGAACGTCGCCGGTGATGTTCTCGTGCTGTTCGGGGCCAGCGGCGACCTGTCGCGACGCAAGCTGTTCCCCGCCCTCTACGAGCTGGAGCGGGACGGCCGTCTCGATGTCCCGGTGATCGGGGTCGGCCGCACCGAGCTCGACGATGAAGGGTTCCGTGCGCACGGCCGGGCCGCGCTGGAGGAGTTCGGCCCGGAGCTCGACGACCAGATCCTCGGCCGGCTTCTCGCCCGGTTGCGGTTCGTGTCCGGCGACTATCGCGACACGGCGACGTTCGACCGGCTGGCCGAGCTGATCTCCGGGGCCGCCCACCCGGTCGCGTATCTGGCAGTTCCGCCCAGTCTCTTCGACGACGTCGCCACCGGGCTCGCCCAGGTCGGCCTGAACGAAGGCGGGCGCATCATCGTCGAGAAGCCGTTCGGTCGTGACTACGCGTCGGCGGTCGAGCTCAACGGGATCCTGCATCGCCACTTCGACGAGTCCGATGTGTTCCGAATCGATCACTTCCTGGGGAAGGAACCGGTCCAGAACCTGCTCGTCTTCCGGTTCGCCAACGCGATTCTCGAACCGGTCTGGAACCGCAACCATGTCGCGTCGGTGCAGATCACGATGGCCGAGTCGTTCGGGATCGAGGGCCGTGGCGCGTTCTACGACGATGTCGGCGCGCTGCGGGATGTCGTGCAGAACCACCTCCTTCAGATCGTCGCCTTGCTGGCGATGGAGCCGCCGGTCTCGGGCGACCCCGACTCGCTGCGCGACGAGAAGGTGAAGGTCATGCGGGCCACCCGCACGCTCACCGCCGACGACATCGTGCGGGGTCAGTACGAGGGCTACCGCGACGAGGAGGGCGTGGCCGAGGATTCCGACACGGAGACCTTCGTCGCCCTCCGTTTGTGGATCGATTCATGGCGTTGGGCCGGAGTGCCGTTCGTGATCCGGGCCGGAAAGGGGATGGCGACGACGGTGACCGAAGCCGTCGTCGAGTTTCGCGAGCCGCCGAGCGCGATCTTCGATGATGGGGGTGAACCCAGCGCCAACGTCCTGCGGTTCCGGATGAAGCCGGACAACACGATCATCTTGACGATGCAGGCGAAGGTCCCGGGCATCGGGATGGTGTCGTGCCCCGTCGATCTCGAGGTCGACTACGAAGAGGCGTTGGGAGGAGATGGCGCGGCCGCCTACGAGCGGCTCCTCGGCGATGCGTTGGCCGGAGATGCGCGCTTGTTCGCCCGCCAGGACGGTGTCGAGGAATCCTGGCGGGTCATCGAGCAGGTGTTGACCGAACGACCGACGTCGGTGCTGTACCGGCAGGGGTCGTGGGGTCCGGCCGAAGCCGACCGGCTCCTGGCCGACGACGCCCACTGGCACGAGTGCTGATCGGCAGGCTACGGGAAGATGTCGATCGACTCGCTGATCGGGACGGCCATGCCGTCGCCGGCGGCGGCGTCGTACTCGGCGAGGGCGAAGCTGTCCTCGGCGAAGAGCTTGTCGGCCGACAGGGAGGCGTTGGGTGAGCCGGGCATCGAGAAGTCGGTGAGGGTCTCGGCCCCGGCGACGAAGCTGTCCTGGGTCAGCACGGGCCCGGCCGCGTCGGCGATCTGGGTGAACAGGCTCAGGTGGCGGCAGTAGCGACGGATCGGGTTGAACCAGTTCTCGTCTTCCTCGGCGTAGTCCTGGGGCGTGCGGATGTCGGCGTCGGGAACCGCGGTGGCCACGACGTCGCTGCACTGCGACTGGTAGAGCGGGTCGTCGAAGATCGCGGTGTCGTCGGGTCCGGACGCGGCGAGCACACCGTTGGCGATCGACTTGTCGGCGATCGTCGCACCGAGGTTGTTGAGGCTCGCGATGTTGTTCGACCAGATGTCGAGCTCGGTGTTGAGACCTGCCGCGCCGAGGCCCCTGATGGCGGCCGATGGCGTGCCGTGGATGAGCACCGCGGTGGCGGCGCTGTTCTTGATCTGTTCGGTGATGATCTGCAACTCGCTGTCCTGGGCCGGAGTGTCGCCGTCGGGTGCGACGATGATGTCGTCACCGACGACTTCGATGCCGCGGTCCTCGAGGGCGCGGATGGCCGGGTCGTGGCCGGCTTCGTCGGCCTGCCCCCCGAGCACGAACACGCGGGCCCCGTCGAGTCGCCCGGTCTCGGCCAACAGGTTCAACAAGATTTCGGTGGACGCCTCGGCGCTGGCACCGGGCTGGTACCACGGGGCGACCGACTGGGAGAGCTCCTCGGCGTTCTGGTCGCCGCCGACGAGGATCGTCTCGTTGAGCCCGGTGATGCACGGGTCGACGGTGCCGGCGAGGGGTCCGACGAACCCGCCGAGCACCGCGAACACGTCGTTGTCCTCGGTGAGCGCGGTGCACACGCGAGTGGCGTCGGCCGGGTCGATCGGCGAGTAGAACTCGTAGACGGCCTCGACCTGGCGGCCTTGGATCCCGCCATTGTCGTTGAGGTCGGCGATGAGGGCTTCCCACACGGCTTGCTGGTCTCCCCAGCCGGCGGGGACGAGGCCGAGATCCTTCAGGATCGCGAAGTCGAGCATGGCGACCCCGACGGTGATCGTTGTCTCGCTGACGCCCTTGTACGACGCGGTGAGCGGCGCGTCGGGATCGGCCTCGGGCGCATCGGGAGTGTCCGGGTCGTCGGGAGCGTCGGAGTCGTCGGGGGATTCGGGGCTGTCGGGGGCCTCGGAGGTCTCCGTGCCGGGGCTTTCGCCGCCGGTGTCGTTGTCGCTGCCACAGGCCGCAGCGATCAGGGTGAGACTTGTGAGCAGCGCGAGCAGCCGCGGGACGCCACGTCCTCGGGTGATGGTCATCGGTTCCCTCCAGAGCGATCGGCCGAGCGGTCGGGAGAGTATATGTCCCGGCTCGGGACATAATCCAGCTATCGTGTGGACGTGGCCGGAACGATCACAGATCCCAGCGCCGAGAATCCGCCTCCGGTCCGGCGGGGCCGGCCGCCGATCGGGGCCAACCGGGCCGCGGTGCTCGATGCGACCCGCGAGCTCCTCGCGGCCGAGGGCTATCAACGCATGACCCTCGAAGCGGTTGCCACCCGGGCCGGGCTCTACCGACGCTACATCAACCGGACGTGGCGGTCGAAGGCGGAGCTGGTGCGCGACGCCTTGTTCGACGACGTCGCCGCCTTCCGCACGCCCGACACGGGCGCGGTCGAAAGCGATGTGCGTGAGCTTGTCGCCCAACACGTGGATCTGATCACTCGCCCGGAGTTCCTTCGCGGACTTCCCGGACTGCAGGGCGAGTTCGGCACGGATCCGGAGCTGTGGCGTGAGACCCTCGATCGTCACGTCGGGCCCCCGGCGGCGGGCTTCGACGCGGTGCTCTCGAGAGCGATGAGCCGCGGCGAGATCGACGACCATGTCGCGCCGTTGGTCGTGCTCGGGACCGTCAGCGGCGCGCTGCAACATGTGGCGCACCTCGGTCTCCTCGGCCGAGACGAGCTGATCGAGCACGGTGTCCGGCTGGTGCTCGACGCGATGGTGAGATGACCGTGCCCGACGACGACACCGACATCGTGATCGGCTGTGAAGACCTCGACATCGCCTCGGCCCGCCTGATCGACGACGACGGATGGCGGCTCGAGACGATCTTTCCCGCCGACGCACCTTTCCAGATGATCCTCTCTCGCGGTGCGCAACGGCTCCGGCTGATCCGCCGCGACATCGCCGACCCGCCGGAGCCCATCGCACCGGCCGACGTTCCCGCGGCCCGCGTCGACGGGGCCGTCATCTCGCGACGCTCGACGGCCACCGATTTCGGCGTCGGGCGGGCGGGGATGACCTATCGCGATCTCATCCCCGACCGGCTGGGCGGGGCACTGATCGCGTCGCACATCCGCATCGACGACGAAGGGCCGGTGGCCGACTACGTGCACTTCCACGACGTGGCGTTCCAGCTGATCTTCTGTCGGAGTGGTCGGGTCGAGGTCGCCTACCAGGACCATGGCGCGCCAATCGTCATGGCCGCCGGTGATTGTGTGCTCCAGCCCCCCGGCATCCGCCACCGGGTGTTGTGGGCAAGCGCCGGGATGGAGGTGGTGGAGTTGGCGAGCCCCGCCGTTCACGCAACCCACCGCGACCACGAGCTCACGCTTCCCTCGTCGACCCCGGCGCCCGGCCGCGAGTACGGCGGTCAGCGCTTCGTGCACCACGTCGCCGCCGAGTCCCCCGAACGTCCCGGTCGATTCCCCGGCTACGTCGCGCGCGATGTCGGCCTCGGCCCGGCCAGCCGCTTCGCGGTGGAAGCGAGCGTCCACCGTCGAGTCGGCGACGACCGCGGCGACGTCCGCCAGGATCGGGAGTGGATGTTCGTGTTCGTGCTCGACGGCTCGGCCACGCTGCGACTCGACGGCGCCGCAATCGATCTCGATCGGAGCGATTCGATCGTGGTTCCCCCCGGCTGCTCGATGAACTGGTCGGGGGGAACCCTGCTCGAGGTCGGACCCGGTTCGCCGTCGGCCTCAGCCCAGTAGCTCGCCGGCGAGGAGCTCGTAGCTGCGCACGCGGGCCTCGTGGTCCCACATGATCGTCACCGCCATGAACTCGTCGGTGCCGTATCCGTCGGTCATGGCCGACACCGCGGCGGCGACCGTGGCCGGGTCGCCCTGGATCATCGGCTTGCGCAGCGGTCCGACATCGAGCCCCGGTGGCCCGCTCTCCCGAACCTCTCGTGGTGAGGGGATCGGACCCTGAAGGCCTCGTCGGCGCCACAACGTCACTCCGGCGGCCAGCTCCGCGGCCTCCTCGGTCGTGTCGGCACAGATCACACTGGCGGCGACGAGCACCCGCGGATCGGGATTGCGCTCGGTCGGTCGGAAGTGCTCGCGGTAGGCCGCCGCGATGGCCGGGCCGTCGCTTTGACCGATGAAGTCCGCGAACGCGAGCGGGAGCCCGAAATGGGCGGCGTACGACGCGCTGTCGGGGCTCGATGCCAGGAGCCAGAGCTCGGGCGGGTCGTCGGGAACCGGCGTCGCCCGCACGATCCCGGAGAACGGGCTGTCCGCGGGGAGCGCGTCGGTCAGGAAGCCCTCGAGCTCCGCGACCATCGCCGGGTACTTCTCGACCGCGACCGGTTGGTGATCGGCGGCGAGGGCGACCATCGTCGGCCGGTCGGAACCGGGGGCCCGGCCGACGCCGAGATCGATGCGCCCGGGATGCAGGGCCGCCAGCACCCGAAAGGTCTCGGCGACCTTGTAGGGCGCGTAGTGCGACAACATCACGCCGCCGGAGCCGACCCGGATGCGGGCGGTCGCGCACGCGATGTGGCCGACGAGGATCTCGGGGGCCGGTCCGGCCAGGCCCGCGGTGTTGTGGTGCTCGGCGACCCAGTAGCGCGTGTAGCCGAACGCCTCGCAGCGGGTCGCGAGATCGATCGAGTTGCGCAGGGCATCGCCCCCGCCGGCACCGGAGGGGACCGGCGACTGATCGAGAACCGAAAGCGAGATCACCGGGTGAAGAACCAGATCGAACCGAGGATGCCGGCGGTCGCGCTCAACCCCATCGTGATCCAGGCGCTGCGGGTGACACCGCCGTCGTCGTTTGCCGGGATCCGGTCGGTGACATGGGTCAACAGGCGATCGGCCCAGGCCACGTCGCGGGCGAGGACCGCGAGGCCCACCGCGAGGATCGGCAACCCCGGTCCGGGGAGCGGCATCATGGCGAGGCCGGCGACGGTGATGATCGCGCCGGCCAGCAGCCGCCCCACCCGAATGGCGACATGGGCCTTCGCCCCGGCCTCGGTCTTCTCGTGGCGGCCGGTTTCGTACTCCGCCCGGATCGCCGCCTCGCGTAGCGTCTCGTCGTCCACGGCCCCTTGGCTAGCACCGGTGGGCGGCGCGGCGGGGCACCGCGTGCGAGATTGTCGAGATGGTGAACCGCGAGCTGAGCGCGACCCGAGTCGACGAGATCATCGGACGTCTCGGCTTCGCGACCCGCCCCGCGGTCGACGCGGCCGGTCTCGCGGCCCTGTACCGCGCCTGGTGTCGGCGGATTCCGTTCGACAATCTCCGCAAACTGGTCGCCCTGCACCACGACCTGCCCGAGATCCCGGGGATGGACCCGGCCGACTTCTTCGCGGCATGGCAGCTCACCGGGGCCGGCGCCACGTGTTGGGGAAGCAACAACGGGCTCCACTCGTTGCTCGTCGGGCTCGGCTTCGATGCCCGGCTCCATGCCGCGTCGATGTTCGACGCCGAGGTCAACCACGGCACGACGATCGTCGCGCTCGGCGACGAGGAGTGGCTCGTCGACACGGCGTTGCACACCGATGCCCCGCTGCCGCTTATCGGGGGTCGGGTGTCGTCGGTCGCACATGAGGGCGCGGTGGCCACCGCCCACCGCGATCCCCGCGGCTGGCTGACCGAGTGCACGAACCCCGATCCCGACGCCCGGTTGATCTGTCGCATCCTCGATCCGATCGACCATCGGACGGCGGAGCTCGCCAACGAGAAGAGCCGGACCTCGAGCCCGTTCAACGACGGGATCATGGCGGCGATCAACGACGCGTCGGGGTCGTGGAAGCTGCGCAACGGGACGCTCACCCGCGTCGAGCGTTCCGGCACGACCGTCACGTCGCTGACCGACACCGAGATCGACGAGTTCCTGGTTGAGATCACGGGCCATTCGCCGCAGCTCGTCGCCGAGGTTCGTGGGGCGCTCGATTCTCGGCCCTGAATCGCCGTGTCCGAACATGTCCGATCCGCTCGGGCATACTGCCGACATGGGCACGAGAGAACGGCGCGTCAGCGCAGTCGCCACCACCGGGATCTACTGCCGCCCGGAGTGTGGGGCCCGACCCAATCCCGAGAACGTCGCCGCGTACCCGTCGCCGGTCGCCGCCGAAGCCGCCGGCTATCGCTCGTGTCTGCGTTGTCGCCCCGATCGCCACCTCGCCGTCGCGCCGGCCACCGGGGTGCCACCGGCGGTGGCGAGCGCGCTCGGTCTGATCAGCGCCGGCTATCTCGACCGGTTCGACGAGCAGGCCCTGGCCGATCGGGTCGGCTACTCGACCCGTCAGCTTCGGCGTCTGTTCGAGCACCATGTCGGCGCCACACCGGCCTTCGTCGCCCGCTCCCGCCGAGCCCACTTCGCGCGGCGGCTGCTCGACGAGACCGATCTCCCGATGCCGGCCGTGGCCGGTGCCGCCGGGTTCGGGAGCGTGCGGCAGATGAACCGGGTCGTCGCCGGGATCTTCCGATTCTCGCCGACCGCGCTGCGGGCCAAACGGCGCGAGCGAGACGTTCTCGTCGTCGACGGCGGACTCCGGCTCCGCTTGCCGTTCGTCGAGCCGCTCGACCGCCGGGCCGCGCTCGACCATCTCGAGCCGAAGGCCACACCCGGCGTCGAAGCGGTCATCGGGTCGACCTACCGACGCACGCTCGAGGTCTGCGGGAACCCCGGGGTGATCGAGGTGGCCCTCGCCGGGTCCGAAGCCCACATGGAGTTGACCGCCCACCTCCCCACATTCGACTCGATCATCGATGATGTCGCCCGCATCCGTTCGATGTTCGGGCTCGACGACGACGTCGCCGCGGCCGAATCCCGACTCGGCGCCGATCCCCTCCTCGGCCCACTCGTTCGCCGTCGCCCCGGACTCCGGGTGATCGGCGGCTGGGACCGCTTCGAGGTCGCCGTTCGGGTGATCGTCGGCCAGCAGATCTCGGTGCCGGGTGCGACGACGATCACGGGCCGGATCGTCGAGCGCCACGGTCGGGCGTTGCCCGGCTCGGCGTTGGGCCTCGACCGCCTTTTCCCCACCCCCGATGCGCTGCGCGCCCTCGATCCGGTCGGGTTGGGGATGCCGGGACGGCGGGAGGCCACGATTCGGGCGCTGGCCGAGGCGGTGCTCGACGGATCCCTCGATCTGGGGGCCGACCCCGAGACCGTTCGCCGCGGACTTCTCGGCCTTCCCGGGATCGGACCGTGGACCGCGGATGTGATCATGATGCGCGCCATCCGGGATCCCGACGCGTTCCCTTCGTCGGACCTCGGGATCCGACACGCGCTGCGAGCCCTGCTCGGACGCGACGATCCGCCACCGGCCGCCGAGGTCGAAGCGCTCGCCCACGCCTGGCGCCCCCACCGGGCGCTGGCCGCGCAACATCTGTGGTCTGCGCTGCGGACCGGACCGACCCGGGAGACACGCTGATGAAGCTTCGCCACCTCGACAGCCCGATCGGGGGGCTCACCCTCGTCGCGTCGCCGGAGGGGCTCACCCATGTCCTCTTCGAGGGCCAGGAACCGGCCGACGTCGGTCTGCCCGACGACCTCCCCGAAGTCGACGACGACCCGACGCTCGAAGCAGCCGCCGCGCAACTCGACGAGTACTTCGCCGGCGAGCGCCGTGAGTTCGACGTCCGGCTCGACCTCCGGGGCACGCGGTTCCAGCGGGATGCCTGGCTCGCGCTGGCCCGGGTTCCGTACGGCGAGACCCGCACCTATGGAGAGCAGGCCGAGGCGATCGGTCGGCCGGGAGCGTTCCGGGCCGTCGGCGCGGCGAACGGACGGAACCCGATCCCCGTCATCCTTCCCTGCCACCGGATCATCGGTGCCGACGGTTCGTTGACCGGCTTCGGTGGTGGTCTCGGGGTGAAACGCGCACTCCTCGATCTCGAACAGGCCCAGCGGGGACTTCCCGGCATCTGAGCCGCGTCCTACGCTTCGGTCATGTCGCTGCTGCTCGAGGAATACCCCACGCTCGTCTATGACGCCGTCCCTCCCTCCGTCTCGGATCCCGAGGATCTCCGTCTGTTGCGCAAGTGGGAGGTCGCGATCGGATACCGGATCTTCGCCGCGTTGCATTGGGGTCAGATGGGCGATGGCCACATCACGGCCCGTGATCCGATCCTCACCGACTACTTCTGGATGCTCGGCTACGGAATCCCGTTTCATCAGGCGACGATCGACAACCTCACCCTCATCGGCCCCGACGGGCAGGGGGTCGACGGGCCACTCGACGCCGGCATCAACACCGCCGGCTACTGCATTCACCAGCCGTTGCTCGCGGCCCGGCCCGAGATCGTCTCGGCGGCCCACACCCACACCGGGTACGGCACGCCCTGGTCGGCCAACGTCTCGCCGTTTCAGGCGATCAACCAGGAGTCGTGCGCGTTCGTGTTCGACCAGTCGTTGTTCGAGGGCGAGATGCTCGAAGTCCTGAGCACCGAGGGTGGCGCGGCGATCGCAGCGGTCATGGGCGACACCAAGCTGTGCATCCTCCGCAACCACGGGCTGCTCACCACCGGCTTCTCGCCGGGCGAGGCGGTCGGCTGGTTCGCGATGGCGGAACGAGTCGCCGAGGTCCATGTGAAGGCGACCGACGCTCGGCCGATCAGCGACGACGCCGCGAAGGAGGTGGCGGCCACCCTGGCCGGACCGACCGTGGGCTGGCGCATGTTCCAGTGGCTGGCCCGCGACCTCGTTCCCGATCCGTCGGTCGTGTTGTAGGCGTCGGGCCGGTGGCGTTCAGCCGCCGGCGGCCTTCATGGCCCGGCGGTTCTCGCGCAGGATGCGTTCGGTGTAGCCGTTGTGCTCGTCGCGGCCGGCGAGGACGAGCTCGAGCGCGGCCCGGAACGGGATGCTGGCGTCGAGATCGGCGGCCATCGGCCGGTAGTCGGGATCGTCGGCGTTTTGCGCATCGACCCGGGCGGCCATCCGGCCCATCGTCTCACGCACCTGCTCCTCGGTCAGCAGCCCGTGGTGGAGCCAGTTGGCGACGTGCTGGCTGGAGATGCGCAGGGTGGCGAGATCCTCCATCAGGCCGACGTCTTCGATGTCGGGAACCGTCGAGCAGCCGACGCCGATGCCGACCCAGCGCACGATGTAGCCGAGGATCGACTGGGAGTTGTTGTCGAGCTCGGTCTGGATCTGTTCGGGGGTCAGATCCCGGTCGAGCAGCGGGATGGCGGTGAGGTCGTCGATCGGGCGGGGGAGGCGGGACCGCAGCTCCTCCTGTCGGGCGGCCACGTTCACGTCGAAGTAGTGGGTCGCGTGGAGGGTGGCCGCGGTCGGTGATGGCACCCAGGCGCAGCTCGCGCCGGCCGACGGATGCCCGACCTTCGTGTCGACCATCTCCGCCATCTCCGCCGGTTTCGCCCACATGCCCTTGCCGATCTGGGCCCGGTTCTGGAGCCCGCAGGCCAGGCCGGTGTCGACGTTGGCGTCCTCGTACGCGAGGAGCCAGGTGGCGCCCTTCATCTCCCCCTTGGGCAGCACTGGACCCGCTTCCATGTCGGTGTGGATCTCGTCGCCTGTGCGATCGAGGAATCCCGTGTTGATGAAGACCAGGCGATGCTTCGCCTGCTCGATCGCGGCGGTGAGGTTGAGTGACGTGCGCCGCTCCTCGTCCATGATCCCCATCTTCATCGTGTGGCGATCGAGGCCGAAGGCGTCCTCGACCCGGCTGAACAGCTCGCAGGCCCAGGCGACCTCGTCGGGACCGTGCATCTTGGGTTTCACGATGTAGATAGAGCCCTCGCGGCTGTTGCGGTGGGGGCCGGTGCCGCGCAGGTCGTGCGTGGCCGCAAGGGAGGTGACCATCGCGTCGAGGATCGTCTCGAAGATCGGCTCGCCGTCGATCGTGACCGCGTCGATCCTCAGATGGTGGCCGACGTTGCGAACGAGCATGAGGCTGCGGCCCTGCAGCGTCAGCGGGCGGCCGTCCGCCGCCGTGTACCGCCGGTCGGGATTGAGCCGGCGCTCCAGTGTCTCGCCGCCTTTCTCGAAGGTGGTGACGAGATCGCCCTTCATGAGACCGAGGAAGTTGCGGTAGACGCCGACCTTGTCATCGGCGTCGACCGCCGACACGGAGTCCTCACAGTCCATGATCGTGGAGACCGCCGACTCGAGGTCGATGTCGGCGATCCCGGCGGGATCGTCCTTGCCGATCGTGTCGGTGCGGTCGATGCGGATGTCGGCGTGCAGCCCGTGTTTGCGCAGCAGCACCGATGTCGGGTCGGCCGCGTCGCCGGAGTGGCCGATGAAGCGGGTCGGGTCGGCCAACCCCGTGGTGGTGTCGCCGAGGGACACGACGAGCGCGGCGTCGCTGACCGAGTAGCCGGTCGCGTCGGCGTGGCTGCCGGTCGCGAGCGGGAAGTGGGCATCGAGAAAGGCTCGGGCGCGGGCGATGACCTTGGCCCCCCGCACCGGGTCGTACCCCCGTCCCGCCTCGGCGCCGCCCTGGTCGCCGATCACGTCGGTGCCGTAGAGGGCGTCGTAGAGGCTGCCCCAGCGGGCGTTGGCCGCGTTGAGGGCGTAGCGGGCGTTGTCGAGCGGGACGACGAGCTGGGGCCCCGCGACCGAGGTGATCTCGGTGTCGACGTTCTCCGTGGCGATGGTGACATCGGCGGGGGCGTCGTCGAGATAGCCGATGTCGCGCAGGAACTCGACGTAGGTGCCCTGGTCGTGGGCGCCACGGTGGGAGATGTGCCAGTCGTCGATCCGGGCCTGGAGCTCGTCGCGGCGAGCGAGCAGCGCGGCGTTGCGAGGGGCGAGATCTGCGTGGATCGCCTCCAGGGCGACCCAGAACTGTGCAGCCGACACGCCGCTGCCGGGCGTGAGTTCGGTCTCCACGAAGTCGTGGAACACCTGAGCGATCTCGAGTTCACCGATCTTGACCATGGCGAGATCGTAACGGTCGGCCGTGGAACCGCCGCACTCGATCAATCGTGGTACGGCTGCTGTGCTTCGACCACCGCGATCAACGTCCCGGACGCCTCGTCGGTGAGGAGATCCCTGATCCAGCCGGGCTCGGAGTAGTCACCTCCCTGCCCCGGGCTGCCGACATCGAACCGCCAGCGGGTCTGGCCGGTGGCAGGGTCGAGCGCGACCAACTCCGTTCCCGTCGGGACGATGATCGTGCCATCGGCCATAATCGCCTGGAACGGCGTCCCCGGCAGCGCCACCCGCCAGAGTTGATCCCCCGACCCGGCGGAATAGGCAGTGACGCGGGTATCGCGAAAACCACCCTCGACATTGACGTTGAACGAACCGGTTCCCGCGGTCTGGTCGATCGACACGACGAGGTCACCGAGCAGATCGATCTCGAAGCCGGGAATCACCTCGTCCCACGCCCTGGCACCGGTTGTTCGCTCGACCACGACGACCCGCTGGAGCTGCTGCGTGACCTCGCCGGCCGGGGCGACCTGCAGTTCCCATCGATCGTTCGAGCCCACGACCTCGAGTAGCGGCGGGGTGTCGGGATCCTCCGGCTTCGGTCCCGGCACGGTCGACACCGCCGGCCCGGCCGCGACGTCCCGGTCCTGGGGGTCCTGACCGACGCAGCTCACGACATCGCCGGTGGCGACGGCGACGCGGCTGGAGTGACGCAACGCCTCCACGACGATCTCGCCATCGATCAGCGTGACACCAAGCGAATCTCCGATCCGGCGGCTCCAGCGCCCCTCACCGGTTCGCGAATCGACGCCGACGAGAGCGGTCGGGCCGTTGTCGCCGACGCATTCGACGGCGGCCTGCTCGTCGGTCACCACAAGTGCGTCGAGTTCCGTCGGGGGCGACCAGAGCGCGGGGGCGACCCCCACCGACAGTGGTGACTGATCGCCTGCGCAGCTCACGAAGAACCCTTCGAGGTCGACGAAGTAGCCCCACGGCCGGGCGCTGTCCGAGAGGAAGACGACGGCGGGGATGCCGGGAGTGAACGCGGCTTCGAGGTCGGCGAACGCGATCGTGGCGGGATTGAACGACCGCGAGAACTCGAGCCTCTCGCCATCGCTCGCGCGCAGCTCGAACACGAGTTCCGCGTCCGATTCGGAACGGACTTCACGCAGCCCGACCAACTCCCCTCGCACCACACGGTCGACGAGTCCGGTGAGCTCGGCGAGCGATCTCGACGGGTTGTAGTCGTAGGTGATGCCGAGATTGCCGAACGCCTGCAGAAACGCCCCCAGGTTGCCGCACACGAACGGGCCGGCGGGTTCGAGTGCGGCCCCGTCGGCGGTGCGGAGGTCGTCGGCCCCGTCGCCGGTCCTCGCCAGGGCCAATCCGGTGACGAGGGCGATGAGCGCGAGCGCGGCGGCGGCAAGGACAATTCGGCGTCGAACCCTCGATGGATCCGGAGCCGCGTTGAGGGGTCGCGTCGATGAGGTCAGCGTGGCCGGGTCCGGCACTGCTCCCGGGTCGCCCCAGGCGGCGACGGCGGCGATGTCCTCGCCGAGTTGCTCCTGATCGTCCGTCGTCATCGGGGCACCTCCTTCCGCAACGCGGCCAGGCCGCGCGACATCAGCGACCGGGCCGTGCCCGGTCGGCAGTCCAGCGCCGACGCGATCTCACGATCGTCGAGCCCCGCGACAAAGCGCAGAACCACGGCGGCCCGCTGTCGGTCCGGTAGGCGCAGTAGCGCATCTCGGAGCTCCACCAGCCGGCCGTCTTCGGAGGGCGGGGGAGGATCGACGGGGTGGCGCGCGGCGACCGCGCGTCGGCGCAACACCGCGATCGCCCGGTTCGTGATGGTTCTCCGGAGGTAGGACTCGGGATGGCGCACGGATCCCCACTGCCGGGCCAGCGCGAGGACCGAATCCTGATCGATCTCCTCCGCCTCGTGGCGCGACCCGATCATGGCGTAGGCCACTCGAACGTTGGCGCGGTATGTGGCCGCGTAGAGGGCAACCAGTTCTATGGGCCACTCAGCCGCGTCGATATCGTCCATGTTCACCACTCGCAGGCCGGCACCAGCGTTCACAAAGAGAATGACGCGTGGGGGGCGGGTTCTGTTGCACGGCGCCGCCGTCCTGTGCGCGGCCCGGCGCGCTCGTCGCCGTCGCGTGGTGGCGGACGGGACCGATGCCGGCACCCTCCGTCGCCCGATCGTGGGCGCGTCTTCGACGAGGACAGCACCCATCTCAATCGTCTCGCCACGTGGAACGTTCTCTCGGGGCCGACCTCATGCTCCCGCCCCTCGTCGGTCTGCTCAACCACCTGGGCTGAGTTCCCCGGCCGTCATTGCCGAGGTGAGATCGGGTCGCCCCGGCCATGTACGCTCCGGCCGTCGCGTGGCGACGGCGAGCAGGGGGAACACCCATGGGACAACTCGACGGGCGAGTCGCCGTCATCACCGGAGCCGGCGACGGCATCGGGGCCGGTGTCGCCCGGGTCTTCGCCCGCGAAGGGGCCAAGGTCGTGATCGGCGAGATCAACGAGGCCAGCGGTGCGGCGGTGGCCGACGAGATCGGTGCCGCCGCCTCGTTCATCCGCACCGACGCCGGCGACCGGGACGACTGCGAGGCGATGGTGCAACACGCCGTCGACCGGTTCGGGTCGATCGACATCCTCGTCAACAACGCGTGGGGTGGCGGTCGGATCTCCCGGGTCGAGCACAAGACCGAGGAGCTGATGACGGGCGGCCTCGCCGTCGGTTTCCTCGGCCCGCTGTGGACCATGATCGCCGCCCATTCCCACATGGCCGCCGCCGGCTACGGCCGCATCATCAACATGTGCTCGCTCAACGGCGTCAACGCCCACATGGGCACCCTGGAGTACAACTCGGCCAAGGAGGCGCTCAGGGCGGCGACGCGCACCGCGGCCCGCGAATGGGCCGACACCGGCATCGTCGCCAACGTCATCTGCCTCACGAACGGATTCGGCGTCGTTTCGGGCCGTGATGGGCCAACACCCCGAGATCGAGGCCGCGGCCGACGCGAGCAACCCGATGGGCCGCATCGGCGATGTCGAAAGTGACATCGCCCCGGTCGCCGTCTTCCTGGCGAGCGAGGGATGCCGCTACATGACCGGCAACACCTTGTTCGTCGATGGCGGCGGCCACATCAACGGATCGAGCTGGAACCCCGACCTCGACTGAACTCCCCGGGCCGGGCCCTCAGCCGTAGGCGGCCACGATCGGTGCGAGCTCGTCGGGAGTGGCGCCGTGCATGATCACGCCGTCGCAGCCGAGGGCGAAACTGGCCTCGGATCGCGGCGGCACACTGGTCCGGCGAGCCAGAGGCCATCGGGGTCGGCCATTCGTCGGGGAGCCTCGACCCCGACGAGCTGATGGATGCGGCCCGGATGTCGACGGGGCTCGACGACTTCGGCGATGACGACTGGGAACCGACCTTCCGGCTCCTGCTCGGCGCGTTCGAAACGAATGCGGACTTGACGGTCATCGGGCGGCTCAGCGCCCGCGGTGAGCTGTTGCGGTGTCTGCAGCTGCGGCTCACCGGGCTCACCGACCTGTGGAACCGCGAACCCGACCCTCCACGACGCACCCCAGAGCCCAGATCCGACCGCGTCCATCATGCCAACACCAGCACACGAGACCCGACATGACTCTCACCCGCTGCTCTCAACCCTCGACCGACACCCGTGAATTCGCACTCAGGGGAGCCTCGTCTCGCCGCCCCGCTTCGCGGCGTGCCGGGACGCGCGCTTCGATTCTCGTGCCCGATCCCGGACGCGTGTCGAGTGCGAACGTCCCGCCGGCCGCGCCGATGCGATCAGCCATGTTGACGAGGCCCGCGCCATCGCGCGTCACGGGAACGAACCCTGGGCCCCCGTCGGCCACGACGAGAATGAGGGTCGAGTCGGCAAGGCTGAGGGTGACGGTCACCTCCGTTTCGGGGGGAGTGTGTTTGGCGACATTCTGCAGGGCTTCGAGACAGCAGAAGTAGATCGCCGACTCGACGGCCGCGTCGTGGCGGCCCACATCGTGGACCAGATCCCGATACGGGTTCACAGTATTGGCGATGGCGGCCCGAATCGCGGGCGCGAGGCCGCGTTGGGTCAACACTGGTGGGTGCAGCCCGCGCACCAGCGCCCGCATGTCGTCTTGGGCGTGACGGACCTCACTTCGGATCGCATCGAGCGTTGCCTGTGCTGCCGCCGTGTCCGTCAGGCATTGTTCGCGGGCCAGGGAGATCTGAAGGCTCATGCCGATGAGGCGTGCTTGTGCTCCGTCATGGAGATCACGCTCGATCCGTCGCCGTTCAGAGTCGGCGGCCGCCACGAGACGGCGACGCGACTCGCGGAGAAGTTCGGCGGCGGTCAGCGACTCATCGAGCGCGTCGCTCAACGCGGCGGCCGCGCTCCTCCCCGCGAGCGCAACGAGCACGGACATGAACGGCGTAAACATGATCAGGATGGTCGGCGCCACCCAGTCGGCGAGGTCGTCCGTGAGTCCGGTGAAGTCCTGAACAAGGCCGAGGGCCGCCGCGACAACGGACACCGCGATCGAGATCAGGAGGATGACCCGAAAACGGTTCCGCGAGACATACGGCGCGGCGACCATCACCGGCAGCAAGGCGGCGAGCTGTTGAACCGGCCATGAGAAGGTGGCGATCGCAGCGGCAGACATCGCGATGGCCCAGTTGCCCACGGCCACCCACATGACACCGGCTTCTGCATCGCCTCGGGCGAGCGGTCGTAGACCCATCGCTATCAAGACCGCGGCGACGAGGACCATCGCAGTTGCCGCCAGTAGCCAAAGGTTCCGGATCGCGACGAGGTTGAGCAGTGACATGACGACCACGGCAGTGAGAGAGGTGGCGACGTCCAAGAGGATGAAGTGTCGCAGGCGGGCAAGCTGGGCGTCGGTGACGGCGACTGGGCTCATCAGGGGCTCTGCGGCCGACCGGCGAGAAACAAGAGCACAGCCGTCACCCGCCGATTGACCTCATCGTCCTCACCGAGGCCGAACTTCGTGAATATCGCGTTCGTGTGCTTCTCCACGGTGTGGCGGCTGACCGCGAGCTGCTCGGCGATCGCCCGATTGCTTCGCCCCGCGGCGATCTCCGCGAGCACCTCTCGTTCTCGCGGTGACAACGATTCGATCGGGGAGTTCAGATCGCGCGAGCGAGAGGTGATGAGCACGTCGATGACCTCGTCGTCGATGAACGAACCCCCCGCGGCCACTGCTTCGATGGCGCGGACGAGGTGGGCGCGATCATCGACGCGATCCTTGACGACATAGCCTCTTCCTCTGCTCCCTTCGCCGAGCACGCCGAGCACGTATTCGGGTTCGGCGAACTGGGAGATCACCACGACGCCCATTTTCGGGTGACTGAGCCGGAACGCGTCCGCGGCACGGACACCCTCATCGGTGTGATCCGGCGGCATACGTATGTCGGTCACAACGACGTCGGGCGCGTGTTTCTCGACCGCACATTCCAGCTCAGGCAGGGACGCGACCGTGGCGACGAGCTCGATGCTGTCGACGGTCGCCAGAACGCTGATCAGCCCCTGGCGGACCAGGAGGTTGTCTTCGGCAAGGACGACCCGCAGCGGCGCCATGGGACGAACTTACTCATCCTGGATCAGCCGAAGGTAGGGAAGACCGTAATCGACGACTGTCGTTGTTGGTATCCCGGCGGGCCCGGAGCCATGAGATCGTCGAGAGATGCGTCGACTTGTCGTGATCTTCAGCGTATTCGTCCTCTCCGTGCCCGCGGCGTTCGCCCAGAGTCCACCACCCGTGCTCGAGCTCGAGCCGAACTCGGCGCTGCCGGGAGCGAGCGTGGTTGCGAAGGGTTCGTCGTTTCAGCCTGGCACCGTCGAGATCCGCCTCGACAGTGAAACGGGCACGCTTCTCGTCTCGGGCTCAGTAGAGCGCGATGGCACCTTCGCCATCGGCTTCACGACACCGCGAGTGGCGCCGGGCGGGCGAACTGTTGTTGCCTGCCGCGGCTACACACCCAGCGATGGATGTGCGGACTCCGCCACCGCGAAGTTCACGATCCTCGCGCCTCCGACGACGACCAGCACGAGCACGACGAGTAGCACGAGCACGACTACCTCGCCGCCTTCGTCCACGACCACACAGCCCACCGCGACAGTGACGACTTCGACCAGCATCGCGCCACCGGCAACCGCGGTCATCACCACCACGACCGCCGGCTCGCTCGCGACCGACGCAACGAGCACGACCACCACGCAAGGGACGCTCGCGGCTCCGCCGACGACAGTCGGCGGCGACCCCGGCTCGGGCCCCAACCCCGTGGACTTCGGGGCGACGACCACAACGATCAGCGGTCTCACCGGCGGAACGACCCCGCCGTCGGACATCGACCTCGAACTCACCCACATCGAAGTCACGCAGGGGCTGCAGAATCTCGCGAACGACTTTCCGCTTGTTGCCCAGCGCCCCACCGCGGTTCGTCTGTTCGGTCTCAACAACACGGAGAGCCAGACGCTGGGCAGCGCGTTCCTCGAGGTCAGCCGAGACGGCGAGGTCCTCGACATTCTCGAAGCAGAGAACAACCCGATCTCGTTCGCCGACCGGCTGATCCGCAGCTCCAACGACGCCGCGCCGTACTTCATTCTCGACACGGATTGGGTGACCGGCACCCTCGACTTCCGGGCCGTGGTGATCGCCGGGGATCCGACGCTGGGAAATGATCTCACCCCGCTCAACAACTTCATCGAGACCTCCGTCTCTTTCCAGCAGGCGGTGCCGGTCAACGTCCACATGTTCCCGCTCTACATCACCGAGGACGGCACGAGCGGCGGAACCGGCGAGGTGGTCACTCACACCGCGTCTGACGGCTGGGTCCAGCAGGCGCTCGCGACATACCGCCTGTGGCCGGCCGGTCAGATGTCGTTCGACCCGTTCAACCCTGTTCTCGGTGACGCCGACTCGGGATGGGATTTCGCAACGGAAGGCGCAGAGGTCTACCCGTGGGTGGAACTCGACCTTGCTCGGCAGGCCAACGGATGGGACGAGGACGAGGGCGATCTCGTGATGGGCATGCTCTCCCCGCAAGCGCAATCGCTGTGGGGCGGGTTCGCGCAAGGCGTGGGCGGCAACACGTGGTCGACGATGTACGAAGGTTTCAGTTGGCAGTGGCCCTGGCACTCCAACGCGGGGTCGGTCATCGCTCAGGAGCTCGGGCACAACGTCGGGTTGTCACACGCGCCGTGCGACTGGAATCCCGGTGACGGCCTCCCGGGCGAACTTCACGGTGGCGCGATCGACCCCTCCTTCCCACAGTCATACGGCTGGCCGAACTGCTCGATCGGGCCGCTCGACGAGGAAGGCTTCTACGGCTTCGATGTGATGTATGTGATCACCAACACGGCCGAGCCGTCGATCATGTCCAACGATCCGGCTGCAACTCCGCCGTTCAACGCGACGCCGTTCATGGGGTACGCGGGGACCGGTCGGTGGCTCGAGCCGTGGCACGGCTGCACGCTTCTCAACTACGTGGGAGTCGACTGCGACACCGCCGACCTCATCGACATCGACTTCGACACACCGGGACAGGGGCAAGGGCTCCCCCCGGTGGTCCACGGCGGCGTACCCGTCTGGTCGTGTGACTCCTGGGGCGGACCGTTCGGAGAAGACCTGTGCGACCTCCTTCCGGGTGCCTCGGACGACCCGATCGCCAACGAAACGGCGCCGGGTGAGATGGTCGTCTTCGGCTCGATCAACGGCTCCGCCGGCACTGCGACACTCGATGGGGGGCTTGTTGTTCGCGAACGTCGAGACACGTCGTCGTGGATCGACAACACCATCGATCCCGACCCGCTTCTCCTGATTCTGCTGGACGCCGACGGTGAGGTCCTCGGCGCCCAGAACGTCGAGGTCGCCAAATGGACCTCTGGCTCGACCCGCGACGAAGGGTCCACCGATCAGGCAGGTGCTGCCATCGAGCCCTACCCGACAACGAGCCCGACGAGGTTCACCGAAACGATTCCGGCCGTCCCCGGCCTCCGCGAGGTCGTTCTCGTGTCCCAGGACGGTGTCCTGGCCCGACTCGCGCCGGGTCCGGGCCGGCCGGAGGTCACCATCCCCGAAGTCGAGATGGGCGAGGACTCCGTCACCGTGTCGTGGAGCGCCGTCGATCCGGACGGCGACCCGCTACGAAGCATGTTGCAGTACCGAACGACCGGCGAGTGGATGACCGCAGCAACGCCCGGTGCGACAACCGCCGTCACCATCGACTTCCGTGGTCTCCCCGGAGGTGCCCCCGGTGAGTTTCGACTGTTGGTCAGCGACGGCATCAACCAGACGACCGCCGTCTCGGCATCGATCGAGTTGCCCGACAATCGGCCTGAGGTGGTGATCGCTTCGCCGATCGACGGAACGACGCGACCCGCCGGGCAGTTCCTCGAGCTTCGGGCGTTCGCCGTCGATGTCGAAGACTCCACCGAGCCGCTCGTGACGTGGACATCGGATCGAGATGGCGCCATCGGAGAGGGGGCGGTCGTGACCGCCAAGACCCTCTCGGTCGGCCGCCACACGATCGTGGCCACGGTCACCGATCAGAGCGGCCAGACCGAGATGGCTCACGTCGTCGTCGACATCACACCCTCGGTCGGTGCAACCGCCGAGACGATGGCTGCGATTGGTGAGTTGCTGTCGACCGGACCGGCAGCGCCGGCAGACCGGGACGGTTTCGGTCGGTTCGGAATCGTCCTCTCCGTCGCGTTGCTACTAACGGCCTTCGCCGGACTCATGGCCTATTTCCGAGCGCGACGACTTGGCCCGGGGTCGTGAACGAGGTTCGCCAATGTGGAGTCGACCGTGACCCGGCGAACAAGACTCCATGATCTGCGATCCACATGCTCCTTCGACCCACGTCCGGATCGAGAGCGACGCGATCGCTGCAGAACATGGGATCAACGGTGCGATGATGTCAACGCGCTCCACGCGCCGAGACGCCAAGACATCCGGTCTGGCGTGGCCATATGAGTGGAGCGGACGACCGGGAACGAAGCGGCGACCTCACACCGTCGAGTACAACTCGGCCAAGGAGGCGCTGCGGGGCGCCACCGCACCGCGGCGAAGGAATGGGCCGACACCGACATCGTCATCAACGTCATCTGCCCCGCGGCGAAGTCCGCATCCTTTCGCGCCGTGATGGGGCAGCGCCCCGAGATCGAGGCCACCGCCGATGCGAGCAATCCGATGGGCCGCGTCGGCGGGCACATCAACGGGTCGGCTCGGGCCCCGGATCTCGACTGAGCCTCTCGGCCACCGGGCTCAGCGATAGGCCGCCACGATCGGCGCCAACTCGTCCGGCGTCGCCCCGTGCATGATGACCCCGTCGCAGCCGAGGGCGAGCTGGCCCTTGATCGCGTCGACACACTGATCGGGCGACCCGGTGGCCATCGGCGCCAGCCATTCGTCGGAGAGGAGCGTGGCGACGTGCTCGAGCACCTCCGGTGTGCCGGACACGTCGAGGCCCCCTTGGAAGCTCGTGACCACGTCGTCGGTGCGGAAGCGTTCGAGCACGGCCGGGTCCCAGCCGTTGGTGCGCACCAGCAGATCGCCGTAGCCCTGGAGGTAGGTCGCCAGCCGCCCGACCGTCTTCATCAGCCGGCGCTCCTCAGGGATGTGATCGCCGATGGTGGCGAAGCACGACCACACCTTCACATCGTCGGGATCCCGACCCGCGTCGATTGCCGCGTTCTTGACCGTTTCGACGCAACGCCGCGTCGTCTCGTCGGCGAAGAAGGTGTGGAGCACGACCTGGTCGAAGCACCGGCCACCGAGGGCGAGCGAGTTCGGGCCGAACGCGGTGAGCCCCATCGGCAGGTGTTCGTCGATGTCACGCGAGAGGTGAAGCACGGGGAACTTCCCGGCCGGACCGTCATGGCCGATGATCGCCTCGCCGCGAAAGAGCCGGCGCATGATGCCCGCGAAGTCCTCCATCTGGGCGGTGGTGATGCGATCGATGCCGTAGGCGTCCTGCAGGAGGGTGATGCCCCGTCCGAGCCCGAGCACGAATCGTCCGCCGGTCAGCGACTGCATCGTGCGGGCATAGGCGGCCGTGATCATCGGATGCCGAGTGTTGTGGTTCGTCGCGGCGGTGGCGATGCCGATGTGCTCGGACACCGCGCCGGCCGCGCCCGACAGCGTGGCGGCCTCCTTCTTGTCGAAGCGCTCGGAGATGAACGCCCAGCCGAGCCCCATCGCCTCGCCGGCTCGCACCTCGTCGATCAGGTCGCGAGACGACTCGGGATGGCCCGCCAGCGTGTAGAAGCCGAGGTCGGGGAAGCGCGATCCGGTCGTGGCCATGCGCGGGACGCTACGTGGCGGAGCGATCGCGTGAGGTACCGGCGCTCACATTTGGCATGATCGGCAGATGGGGTCCGGCGAGAACGTGGTCGACGACGAAGGGATCGTGCGGATCGGATCGATGGTTTTCGCCCTGATCCGGCCGACGCCCGGGCACGAGCAGGCGTTCGATCGCTGGTACGGACGGGACCACTACTACACCGCGGGGCTCGCGGCCCCCGGGGTCTTTTCGGCCGGCCGGTTCGTGCGACCCGGCACCGCACTCCGCCTGGCCCTCTACTTCGTGCTGCCCGGCCTCGACGACGCGCGGGTGGCCTTCGCCACCGAACAGGTCGGCGTGGCGGTCCGCGAGGACCGTCTTTTCGTCGAGCGCGAACACCTTCACACGTGGAGCTACGAGCCGACCGATGTGTGGCGGGCCGACCCGGCCGGCGTCCCCCCGGCCCTCGCCCTCGATCACGGCTACCCGATGATCTCCGTGGCGATGTACGACATCGACGATCCGGACGGACACGGGCCGGTCTGGTCACCCAGACCGGCGGCCGCGGTCGACTCGATCGTCGTCCTGCGTCCCCGGCACCGCATCATGGCGTCGAGCTGGGACGGCGACATCGATCCGGCCACCCGCCGGATCGCCATCGCGTTCCACCGGGAACCCTCCACGGTCGACCCGTTCGTCGACATCCCCGTCCGGGTCTGGTCCTCACCGTTTCACCCGGTCGTCATCGGAACCGACGCCGACTGATCGTGACTGCCCCTGCGCCGCTTCGGCCCGAGCTCCGACGGCTCGCGGTCCCCGTCTACTTCCCGTGGGCGATGACCACCCTCGGGGTCGGCGTGCTGCTCCCCGTGTTCCCGATCTATCTCGAACAATCCGGGATGCGACTCTCGCTCATCGGTGTGGTCACCGCGTCGGCCGGCATCGGCTCGGCGCTCGGCGGGTTGCCGGCCAGCTCCCTCGCGGAACGACGAGGGACCGATCGTCTCCTCGTCGTCTCGTTGCTCGTGCTCGCCGGAACCGCGGCCGTGCTCGGGGTGACCGACGTCGCGGTCGCGCTCGTGATCATGCGGGTCACCTACGGCTTCGGACTCGCCGGCGTCACCCAGTCGCGCCAACTCTTCGTCGCCCGTTCGGTCGAGATCGGACTTCGGGGCCGGGTCAACGCCCTGATCGGTGGCATGCACCGTCTGGCCTTCGTGCTGGGCCCGCTGCTCGGAGGGTTCGTCTCCCAGCATTGGGGGGCCAACGCCGCGTTCTCGTTGTCCGGCGGGATCACCGCAACCGGTCTCGTGTGGATCCTGCTCCCCGGCGGGCGCGACACCAGACCGGTCACGTCGGCCGCGGACCGGCTCCGGGTCGGCCCGTCGATCTGGAGGAACCGTCGGGGGCTGATGCACGCGGGAATCGGGCCCCTGCTCGTCATGTCGGCCCGCGAGGGACGCTATGTCGTCATCCCGCTGATCGGCGACGAGCTCGCCCTCGACGCGGCGGCCATCGGCATGCTCGTCGCGGTCGGAACCGCGGCCGACTTCCTGCTCTTCCCGGTGTCGGGTTGGCTCATGGATCGCCGCGGTCGGCTCGCGTCGATGGTGCCGGCGTTCTCGCTGATGACCGCGGGGCTCGTCCTGCTCGGCCTGGCCGACTCGGTGGCGCAGGCGGTGATCGCCGGCGTCGTGATGGGGATCGGCAACGGGCTCAGCTCCGGCACGCTGATCACTCTCAGCACCGATCTCGCACCGACGGGCGAAGAAGGCCCGTTTCTCGCCGGGTTCCACACGCTGCTCGGCGCGGGCACCTTCGTCGGACCACTGCTCGTGGGGTGGGCCGCCGACGTCTACGGGGTCGGCGCCGCGGCGCTCGCGCTTGCCGCGACGCTCGCGGCTGGTGTGGCATGGATCGCGCTGGTGATCGGAGAAACGGGAGCCCACGTTGAGCGAACATGAACTCATACGTCCGGAGTGGGTCCGACGGCTCAACCTCTTCGGCTCGTCGGTGGGAGACCCGGCCCTGATGGTCGGCCTCGACCCCGACGAGCTGATCGACGCCGCCCGCACCTCCATGGGGCTCGACGACTTCGGCGACGACGACTGGGAACCCGCCTTCCGGCTCCTGCTCGGCGCACTCGAGAAGAACGCGGCGTTGACGGTCATCGGGCGGCTCAGCGCCCGCGGCGAGCTGTTGCGCTGCCTGCAGCTGCGGCTCCGGCTCGCCGATCTGTGGAGTCGAGAACCCGACGCCCTCGCCACGCCGGTCACCGCGCCGGAGTTCATCTTGGGTCCGCCGCGGACCGGCACCACGATCCTGCTGGAGCTGTTGGCCCTCGACCCCGCGTTGCGCCCGGTCATCGCCCACGAGGCCCATCATCCTCTCGGCCCGCCGGCCGGGGCCGGCGGGCTCGACGCCGCGCAGTGCAGCGAGCCGGAACAGGAGCTCTGGGCCGACATCCAGCCCGAGTTCATGACGATGCACGAGCTGCGCAGCGACCTGCCGTGTGAGTGCGTGCACTTCTGCGCCCCCGAGTTTCGCAGCTGGCACTGGCCGATGATGCACGATCTCGGCGATGTCGACGGGCTCGGCATGGGCACCGACTTCGGTCCGATCTACGCATGGCACCGCCGGTTCCTCCAGACGCTCCAGCATCTCGACGGGACGCCGCAGACGTTCCTGCTGAAGTCCCCCGCCCATCTCGGCTCGCTCGCCGATCTGCTCGCCGTCTACCCCGACGCCCGGATGATCCACACCCACCGGGATCCGCTCAAGTTCGTCGGCTCGAGCGCCAACCTCACGGCCACCTTGCACTGGATGCGCAGCGTCGAGCTCGACAAGTCGGGTCGTGGCCCGCTGATGTCGCTCGCATACCAGCTGATGCTCGGCCTGGTGATGGGCCAGCGGGCCGCCGGTGACGTGCCGGAAGCGCAGATGGCCGACTTGCACTTCACGGACCTCATGGCCGACCCGGTCGCGGCGATCGAGCGGACCTATGCCCATCTCGGGCTGGACTTCCCCGATGAGATGCGAACGTCGATTCCCCACTACCTGGCCGACAAGCCGAAGGGGAAGTTCGGTGCCCACCGCTACGACCCCGACGCCCTCGGTCTCGACGAGTCCGCCCTCCGGTCCGATTTCGCCGACTACATCGCCCGCTACGACATCACCCTCGAATCCTGAGTCGTCGAACCGGGCGAACGGGCGGGATCGGGATGTCGCCGACGCCGGCCGGTTCCGCGGCGACGAGCGTCACGGGTGGACCACGGCGAGGTAGCCGTCGGCGACCGAAGGGGGGACCGGACTCTCGCCGGCGGGTACTGCGTGGGCGACGCAGCGGAAACGTCCGGGACCGATCGCACGGGACACCGCGGCGGGAACGGCAGTCGTCGTCTCCCACACCCGACCCTCGGCCCGGGCCGCGAGCGAACCGGGTGTGCCCACGAAGACCGGCCGGCCGCCGTCGACCACCACGACCCGGTGGCACAACGTCGCCAGCTCCTCGGCGTGGTGGGTGGCGCACACGATCGTGACCGACTCGGCCAGCGTGACGAAGAGATTCGCGATCTCGGCCCGTCGTTCGGCGTCGAGACCGGCCAGCGGCTCGTCGAGGATGAGGAGATCGGGGTTGCCGAGCAGCGCCTGGGCGATCGACAACCGCCGCTGCATCCCGCCGCTGAGCGAGCCGATGCGGTCGTGGGCCACCGAGGAGAGACCGACCTGATCGAGCGCCCATGTGGTCCACCGTCGGCGGAGCCGGGCCGAGTCGATCTCCTTGAGTGCCCCGACATAGTCACAGAACGCATCGACCCTCATTCGGGTGGGGAACCCGTCGTGCTGCGCCACATAGCCGATCCGTCGACGGATCGCGGTGCGCTGGAGCTGATCGGTCGGATCGAGGCCGTCGACGCGTATCGTTCCCTCCTGCAGCTCGGCAACGGTGGCGAGGAGCCGCAACAAGGTGCTTTTGCCCGAGCCGTTCGGCCCGAGCACGGCGGTCGACCCGCCCTCGAACACGAGCCGGCTGATCGACAGGGCGGGCCGAGCGCCGTAGCAGTGGATGATCGAATCGACGGCGACGGTCGGCGCGGTCATCGGTCGGACATGACGTCGAGGCGGCGACGGCGCCGGAAGAGGCCGACGGCGCCGCCGCCGGTGACGAACAGGCTCAGGACCTGCATCGTCGCGCCGAACGTGGCCGCGGCATCGGTGGCCGACACGGCGACGGTGACGATCACGAGCCAGCCGACAGCCACCGTGGCGGCGGCCACGCGAGGATCGAAGCGGGTCGACAACGCCATCGTCACGGTGGTCGCGGCCACCGCGGGCAACAGCCAGGCCACCCGGTGGACGCCGCCGCTGGGGACGAGCAGCGACACGATCACCAACGCGAGGGTGCTCGCACCCACGACGGTGAGGGCTCTGATGAGAAAAAGCCGAAAGCCGTCGATCGGCGCGGCCAGTGCGACGTCGTGGGTCGGATCGACACGAGGTCCGAACGCGAGCGCCACCCCCACCAGGGGAATGAGGGGAGCGAGGGTCAAGAAGACGACGATCCGATCGACCCCGTCGCCCGTGTTCGAGTTGGCCGCGCTCAACGCGAACAGCACCGCGACGGTGACCGCGACGATCCAGGACCGACGCAGCGCCGGGGTCGCCGTCACCAGGGGCACGGTTCCCTCGCCGACCCCGAGGCGCGAGAGGATCCGGGCGAGAACCCCCGGTGCCGGCGCGTCGATCTCGGCGTCGATCGCGGCGAGGTTGGCCGCGAGCCGTCGCGGGTCGGCAGCGGCGGCACCGGCGCCACCCAGATATCGGGGGCGGCCGGCCGCCCGGGTCATCGCCGCGTCGAAATCCTGGATGGTCATCTCAGTTGCTCCTGAAGGATCTGGCGGGCCCGGGCAAGCCGGGACTTGACGGTGCCGGTGGGAATGCCGAGCAGGCCGGCTGCTTCGCGGTTGGTCAGCCCGTCGAGGGCGGTCGCGGCCATGACCGCTTGAAGGTCGGGATCGAGCGCGGCAAAGGCGGCGCCCAGCTCCGTATGGCCGAGGGCGAGGGGAATCTCCTGTGTGATCACGTCGGCGAGGGGAGCGGCATTCGCGACGGGTGCCGGTGGCGGTCGCCTGCGGAGCTGGTCGATGAGGCGACGCAGCGCGATCGTCCAGAGCCACGCGCCGACCTCACCGCTCGACTGGTAGCGGCCGGCCTGCCGCCACACCGCGAGGAAGGTGTCCTGCAGGGCGGTGTCGACGAGCTCGGGGTTGCCGCACCGACGCTGGAGCCGGGTCAGGAGCCAACCCGCGTGGCGCTCGTAGAGCTCGGCGAGCGCCGCCCGGTCGCCGGCGGCGACGCGCCGGACGATCTCGACGTCCTCGGCGGCGGTTGCCGCGGGTTCAGTGGCCACCAACGTCATGCTAGGAAGCCGCGACGGTGCGCCGGCGGAAGGGCACGAGTCGGAGGAGCCGGGCCCGCCAGGCCGGCGGGAACGGATAGCGCTCCCGCATTGGCTTGGAGAATGGGGCGAGCATCTGCGCCGGCACGCTCGGCGGGGTGTTCTCCGATTGGCCGTAGACCTGCGGTCGCCGATCGGCGGGCATGTAGTACGTCCCCCAGACGATGTCCCAAAGCGGCAGGAACACCGAGTAGTTGGTGTGGATCGACTCGGGATGGTTCGCATGGTGCCAGTGATGGAACTCCGGGGTCATGACGATCCGGTGAAGCGGTCGCAGTCGCCAGCGGACGTTGGCGTGCGCCATCAACCCGAGGACGGTCTGGACCACCGCGGCGATGCCCACGACCTCCAAGTCGAATCCGGCGACGAGCAGGAACACCGCGGGGACCACGATGATGACGCCGTCGAGTGGATGGGCACGGATGCCGGAGATCCAGTCCATCTTCTCGCTCGAATGATGGATCGAGTGGAACCGCCAGAAGAAGCCGACCTCATGGCTCAGCCGGTGGGTCCAGTAGATCAAGATGTCGAGCAGCAGGATCGCCTCGATGGCGATGAGCCAGCTGGGCTGACCGAGCACGAGCGGCCGCAGGGCGAGGGCGGGAAGGAACAGGGGGAAGAACACCACGGCCAGCATGACACCGGCCACGACCCCGGCCACGTTGAGGACGGGGGAGACGATCGCGTACGTCAGGTCGGTCCGGAGCCCGGGTCGTCGGATGCGCTGATCGTGGCGACGGAACATCTTCTCGAACGGCACGATGATGATGAACAAGGCGACGATTCCGCCCGCTTCCCCATAGCCGAAGACGATGCTCGTCACGATCGCCACCGCGATCGCGACGACGTGGAACCAGCGAACCAGACGCCATCCGGTGCGGTTTCGGCGCCGGTCGGGGCGGGGAGGTGGCGGCGCGAGGCTCGATGCTGCCGCCGAGGTCGGCGGCGGGGCCGGGCGTCGGGGTGGTGGGGGAAGTGTTGACCTCATATGGGCCTCCTTTCCCCCTCTATCGAGATGCGAAGGCCGGACGGTTCACGACGGCGCGGGAATCCTCCGATTCCGGGTCACGAGATGGCCGCACCGAAACGGGCCAGCAGGACAGCGGCTTCGCCGCGGCTCACCGCGAGGTCGGGTGAGAACGTCGTGGTCGAGGTTCCGGTGGTGATCTTCGCGGTGGCGGCCCAGCGAACCGGTGCGATCTGCCACGGCGCGGTCAGATCGGTGAACCCGAGGGTGTCGTTGACGGCGGGCTGGTCGACCAGGCGCCACAGCAGCGTCACGAACTCGGCGCGCGTCGCCGGCGCGGCCGGGGAGAACAGGTCGCCGCCGGTTCCGGTCGTGATCCCGTAGCGGGCCATCCAACGCACGGCGTTCCGGTAGTAGGCGTCGTCGGGTACGTCGACGAACGAGGGCGCGTCGGTGGGTGGCTCCGGGGAACCGACGGTGCGCCAGATGAGGGTCGCGGCCTGCGCCCGGGACAGCGGCGCCGCGGGCTCGAACCGGGTCGGCGTGATCCCCGTCGTGATCGCGTTGCCGACGAGCCACGCCACCGGCTCGCGCTGCCAGTCGAGCACGACATCGGTGAACCCGCCGAGCGTCGCACCCTCACTCCAGCAGGGCACGGTCCAGACGCCGAACTCGATCCCTCCGCAGTCGGCGGACGACGCGGGCCCGCGGTTCGGTGTCGTTGCCGACGACGGTGTCGTGGCCGGGTCGGCGGTCGGGTCGATCACACAGGTGCGATAGCCGAAGACGGGTTGGGTGACGCCACCGACGGTCACCCCACCGATCGTGACCTCGTAGCATTCGTCGCCGTTGGTCGGCGCGGGGAGAGGCGTCGAGTTCGTGTCGCCGCCCACCGCCCAGACGATGCTGGGTTCCGGAGCGATGAGGCTGTCGGGGTTCTCGGCCTGGATGCGGTCGAGAACGGTCACCTGGACCGCGCCGAGGGAGTCGGTCACCGACACCGTCGCCGCGCTGAAGTCGGCTCCGGGAAGCGAGAACGACCAGCGGCCCCACGCGGTCTCGGCCGGGACGAACCCGGCCGGCGGCCAGGCCACGAACCCGCGTTCTTCGCGCACCTCCGGTCGTGTTCCCCAGAGGTTGTCGTCGAACACCCGCAGCGTGTTGGCGGCCCAGGTGCCGTTTCGGGTCTCGACGTCGCCGGTGCCGATCTCGCGGAGCTGGGGGTAGAAGATCGTGCGGCGGTGGCCGACCGCGAAGTTGTTGCTCCCGGGGTCGCGGACGTAGGCGTCGATCGCGTCGAGGCCGCTGATGCCGAGGGCGAGGTTGCTCTTCGGGGCCGCGTCTCTTCCGGCCGCGGTGGCGCAGGGCCAGTCGGCGCCCGGCGCGTGCGACAGGGCACCCGCGGCCGACATCATCATGGCGACGTCCTGGGTTGCCGTCGAGTAGTCGACGCGTTCGGACACGGGGCCCAGGCCGGCCATGCGCCGGTACCAGTTCACCCGCGCCACGATGCTGTCGCGGTACTCCTGGGTCGTGGAGCCGGCGACACAGCTCGCGGCGTCGCCGTCGTAGCCGCTGTCGGGCTCGACCCGGTCGAACTCGACGAGATAGCCATCGAGAACCTCGGCGCGGTTCGACGTGTCGATCCACGGCGGTTCCTGTGGTTCGGTCGTCTCGGCGGCGATCGCCGGGGAGAGCTGTGCGATCGCGGCGGACGGCGCGAGCACCAGCCCTGCCATCAACGCACCTCGCAGTCGCCCGATTGCCATGCTGTGGCTACGGCATGTCGTCGAGGCCACTTGACCCTGCGCCGTGGGTCATTCGGCTCATCTTCGCCGGGCCTCTAGGATCCCGGTGATGACGAGATCGGGAACGTTGTGATGCTGCTCGACGCCGACGATCGCCGCGGCCTCGATGCCGCGATCGACGAGGCCCGAGCCGGACGGACCGAAGGGGGGATCCCGATCGGATCCGCTCTGATGATCGGCGGCGAGATCGTCGGGCGGGGCCACAATCGCCGAGTCCAGCGGGGCAGTGTGGTGCTCCACGCGGAGATGGACTGCCTGGAGAACGCGGGACGGCTCCCGGCTTCGGCCTACGCGGGAGCGACGCTCTACACGACCCTGTCACCGTGTGACATGTGCACCGGCGCGGCCCTGCTCTACGGCATCCCCCGCGTCGTCATCGGCGAGAACGAGACCTTCCTCGGCGGCGAGGCACAGCTGGCGTCGCGTGGTGTCGAGGTCGTGGTGGCCGAGGACCCGACGTGTGTCGCCATGATGCGGGAGTTCATCGCGGCCGAGCCCCTCCTGTGGAACGAGGACATCGGTGAGGAGTAGCCGTCGGCGGTTTGCCCGCTACGGGATGGCGCCGATCTCCCGATAGCGCTCGACCGCCAGCTCGGGGCTGCCGGCGATGATCCCACCGATGTCGAACTCGAGGAGCGACTCGTAGAAGTCGGGGTTCTCCTGGGTCGCCGCGTTGTTGGGCCAGACCCAGATCGCCAGGCCCAGCTCGGCGGCCTTGTCGAGAAAGCCCGGCAGCCGGAGGATGTCGATCGGCACGTCGAGCCCCTCGAAGACCGGGGGGATCTGCAGGACCCGATGGCTCGGCAGCAGCGGGGCGTCGGCGAGGAACCAGTCGGTCAGGGCGCTGGTGCCGGGGCTGGTGGCCACATCGGGGGCGAATTCGTTGAACGCGGCGATGACGTCGTCGTTGAACGACACGACGATCACCGAGTCGGTGCGGCCCAGCGCCTCGATCTCGTCGGCGAGCACGCGGGCGCCTTCGATCGCGAACTCAAGATCGTCGTTGCCGTCATCGTCGCGAGGCACCTTGATCTCGATGTCGAGCACGTGATCGGGGAAGGTCTCGGCGACGTTGCGAAATGTCTCGACCCGGAAGTCGTCGGGGGTGTAGCCCGGCGGCGGTTCGCGATCTCCGGTGCGGATGCCGCGGCGGGTGTACTCCTCGACGGGGAGATCGTGGTTGCCCCACTCACCCGATGCCCAGTAGGCGTTGTCGAGCGCCTGGAGTTCGTCGTACGTCAGGTCACGGACCCGCCCGGTCGCTTCGGTCGTGCGGTCGACGGTGTCGTCGTGTTGCACGACCAGCACCCCGTCGCCGGTCAACATCACATCCATCTCGAGCACGTCGGTGCCGGCCACCGCGGCCTCGCGAAACCCGAACATCGTCGAGTGGGGCCACGAGCGATCGCCTCCGGCATGACCGATCACCAGCGGGCGGCCGAGCCCGAGCACTCCTTCGAGGGTGCTCGCTGCGGGAGTCGGAAACGGCGGCGGTGGGAGCGTCGTTGTGGTGGTCGTTGTCGTTGTCGTCGTCGTTGTGGAGGTGGTCGTCGTTGTCGTGGTGGTCGTCGTCGGAGTGGCGTCGGCTGCGGTGTCGTCGTCGTTGCCACAGGCGACGGCGAGCAGGGCGAGAGCGGCAACGGCGATCAGGAGGCGGCGCATTGCCGTGACGCTACCCAGCGAGCCGGTCGGTGGCGAGATCGAGGACAAGGGGCGCATGGTCCGATGGGCGGGCGACGGCGCGTGCGGCCCGGTCGATCCACACATCGGTGGTGGCCGCGGCCGCGCTCGGCGAGCACAAGGCGAGGTCGATGCGCAGTCCGTGGTCCTTCTCGAACTGTCCGGGGCGATAGTTCCACCACGTGTAGTCGCCGGGACCGGGGTGATGGGAGCGGGTGACGTCGTCGAGACCGAGATCGACGAGCGCGGCGATCCCCGCCCGTTCGGGAGCAGACGCGTGGGTGCGGCGACGCCAGCGCGACGGCATGTAGATGTCGAGATCGGTGGGGGCGACATTGAAGTCGCCGGCGACGACCGAGGCGTGCCCGACCGCCTCTTCCGCGCTCAGCTCGTGACGAAGCCGCTCGAGCCAGACCAGCTTGTAGGCGTAGTGCGGGTCCCACAGCTCCCGACCGTTGGGCACGTACACCGACCAGACCCTGACCCCGTCGGCGGTGGCGGCGATCACCCTCGGCTCGTCGAACGGCTCGCGTTGTGGCCCCCGAAAGCCCCGGCGCACGGCGTCCAGCCCGATCCGACTGGCGATGGCGACGCCGTTCCACTGGTTCACGCCATGGTGGGCGACCTGGTAGCCGGCCTCGGCGAACGCGGCGAACGGAAAGTCGGCGTCGCCACACTTCGTCTCCTGGAGCGCCAGCACGTCGATCGCGTTGTCGACCGCCCAGGTCACCACCTGCGCGACCCGAACACGAATCGAGTTGACGTTCCAGGAGGCGATTCGTCGTGAGGTGTCGGCCACGCAGCGACGGTAGCTGTGGCACAGTGGCGGACCATGGCCGCGATCGAGAAGAAGTTCGTCGACGTCGACGGGCACCGGATGGCATACGTCGAGCAGGGCGACGGCGATCCGGTCGTCTTCCTCCACGGCAACCCGACATCGTCGTACCTGTGGCGTCACGTGATGGCCGGTTGTGAAGGGATGGGTCGCCTGTTGGCCCCCGACCTCATCGGGATGGGTGACAGCGACCGGCTCGCGGACAGCGGCCCCGACCGCTACCGCTTCGTGGAGCACGCCGATCATCTCGACGCCTGGTTCGCCGCCGTGGGCGCCACCGAGAACGTCACCCTCGTGATCCACGACTGGGGGTCGGCGCTCGGATTCCACCGGGCCGCGCGTCACCCCGAACAGATCAAGGGCATCTGCTACATGGAGGCGATCGTCGCGCCGCTCGAATGGGACGACTGGCCCGAGGTCGCCCGCGACATCTTCGCGGCTCTGCGGTCCGACGCGGGCGAGGAGATGATCCTTCGGAAGAACCTCTTCGTGGAGGCGGTCCTGCCGGCGTCGGTGATACGGGACCTGTCCGACGAGGAGCTCGACGAGTACCGTCGCCCCTACCTCGAAGAGGGGGAGAGTCGGCGGCCCACGCTGACCTGGCCCCGAGAGATCCCGCTGGCGGGGGAGCCGGCCGATGTGGTGGCGATCGTCGCGGCCTACGGCGAGCATCTCTCGTCGAGCCCGGTGCCGAAGCTGTTCGTCAACGCCGACCCCGGCACGATCCTGGTCGGTCGTCAGCGCGAGCTCTGTCGCACGTGGCCGAACCAGACCGAAGTGACGGTCCCCGGCCTCCACTTCATCCAGGAGGACTCCGGCCCGCAGATCGCGGCCGCGCTCCGCGACTGGCATGGCGGCATCTGACCTTCCCGACCCCGACGGCTGGCGCGACCTGAACCACGCCTGGTGGGACGAGCGGGCGCCGCTGCACGAGACGTCGGCGTTCTACCGGAACGACACCGATCTCGAACGCTCGTACTTTCGGTGGGAGGGACCGTGTTCGACGCGCCCGGCAGCTATGTCGACCGCAGGGCGGAAACGACCCACAACGTGACCGGCGACGGAGTGTGGCGCCTGCCCGCCAACCGGCCCGCCCTTCCCCCGCTGTACTCGCTCAGGGCCGAGCGGCCGGTGTGAGCCGGTGGCTCAGCGCGAGAGATGGGTGGCGAGAAAAGCGCGGGTCGTCGCCCACGCCGCGCTCGCGGCGTCGGGGTTCGAGAACATGGGATTGCGATGGTTGTCGAACGCGTGGCCGGCGCCGTCGTGGACGATGATCTCGACGTTGTCCATCTCCGCGGTCGCCGCCCGCAGCCCCTCGACATCCTCTCGGGGGAGATAGGGGTCGTCGCCGCCGAAGTGGAACAGGATCGGGGCGGTGATCGACGCCGCCCGGTCGAGGTTCGCGCCGATCATCGAACCGTAGTACGAGACCGCACAGGCCGGATCGTGGGCGGCCGCCGCGAGATAGGCCATCGATCCCCCGAAGCAGAAGCCGATCACACCGACCGGGCCGTCGACGTCGGGCCGGGCCCGGAGGTGGGCGATCGCCGCGCCCAGGTCTTCGACCCCGTCGGCCGGGTCGTGTCGTCCCGCGACCTCGAACGCCGCCGGGAGATCGTCAGGACCGGTCGCCTCGATGACGAAGTCGTCGTCGATCCGCCAGAACATGTGCGGGGCGAGGACCACATACCCATCGGCGGCGAGGCGATCGGCCACGTCACGGATGTAGCCGTTGACACCGAAGATCTCCTGGATCAAGACGATGCCGGGGCCCCGGCCCGACTCGGGGAGCCAGAGCACGGCGGGGATCTCGCCATCGGTGCCGGGTACGAGGATATCGGTTGATGTGGGCATGTTCGTTCACCGAGGATTCTGTGGGTGGACAGGGTCAGAGGTACGTGCCGGTTTGTTCGGGCAGCGAGGACGGGCGGGCCCCGGGGCCCCCGGGGCCCGGAATCGACCGGCGGTTCGCGGCGAGCTGCTGGAACTGGCGGGCGGCAGCCGCCTGCTGGGCGATGACGGAGGCCTGCAGGCCCTGGAGCAGTCCCTGCAGCCAACCGACGAGCTGGGCCTGGGCGACCCGGATCTCGGCTTCGGTCGGGACGCCATCGGCGTCGCAACAGCTGGTGAACTCGGAGAGCTCTTCCATCAGGTCGCTCGACAACACGGTGCCGAGCTCGTCCATCGTCTCGTTGTGGATTCGGGCCAGAAGACGGCGGCTCTCCTCGTCGGTGTCGGCACCGCGAACCTCGGCCATCAGCGTTTGGAGCATGGTCCCGAGCCGAATCAGCTTCGCCGGGTCGGAGACGGCCGGTTCGGGTTGATCTTCGGGAGTGGGCTCCTCGTCGGTCATGACACGAATCTGACACAGATCGGCGCAGAAAACGAGCCGGCGGGACCGCGTCGTCGGCGACCGCGACGTGCGGTCAACCCCCGATCGCGACCGAGGTGAGGGAGGGGACCAACACGGTCTCGACGAGCGCGTCGAGCTCGAAGCGGTCGGCGCCCAGCACGAACCCGACCGTCACACCGTCGACCCGGGCGACCGCGATCGCGAAAACGAAGGAGGCGGCGTCGGAGTCGACCGCGCCCGTCGCGAGCTGCCACTTCCGATCGCCGATGGGGCGCGTCGCATACGTGGGATCGACGAGGCCCCAACTGGCAACCATCTCGTCGCGGGCGAGCTGTGGATCGTTGTTGTCCCACACGTAGATGTCGAGGTTGGTCGAGTCGATCGGATCGGCCTCGCGGTACCAGGTGCCGTTGCCGTAGTCCGACCAGGTGGCGGGCACCGCGGCGGTCACGGTGAGGTCGTCGGTGTACTCGTAGCGTCCGACGACGGTGTCGGCGCTCTCGCTGCGTCCCCTCATCGAAAGTGGTGTCCGACAGGCGGTGTCATCGACCCGTTCGTCGTCGAACCAGGCGGCCGCCGCGCCGGTGACGCAGGCCGAGCTCGGCGCGCCCACCGTCGGTTCACGAATCGTCGCCGCGGCCGGACCGGGCCGGTCGGCCTGCCCGAGCGAGGTGATGACCAGTCCGGGCGGCGCCGCGATCGGGGGTTCGACCCGGCGCACGCCCCACACCGGGCAGGCGGCCGCGAAGAACGACCGGGCCCGGGTGGCGTGGCGGCGAAGGACGGCGGGAAGCTTGACCTCGGCCCCCGGACCCTCGCCCAGGCGGCCACAGACGATCGTGAACCCGTCGATGATCGGCGATGAGAACGACGAGTCGACATAGGCCGACAGGGCGGCGGCGTCTCGTTCGATGACGAGCCGGTGCAGCCTGGGCAGGAACTCGGCGCCCCGGGTGGTGCCGATCTCGTTCACGACGACCGCGATGAGTTGATCGGCACCGACCAGGCGTCCGGGCGTCGCCGCGTGGGGAATCGGGCGTTCCCGCAAGTCCTCGATCGCCGCGAGGAAATCGGTGACGCTTCCGGCGGTCGAGCACTCGTCGACCTCGTCGCATCGGGCCCACACGGCATCGAGGGCCGCCATCACGTCGGCGAAGAGCGTGTCGATCGGGTCCTCGCCCGAGAACGAAGGTCGGACGTAGACGGCTCGCCGAACGGCCAGTGGCGAATCGTCGATCGCGGCGACGAGGTCCGCGTGTAGTCCCGACGCGATCACGTCGAACCGGTCGATCCCGAGGGCTTCCAGCACGGCAACCGCGTCGCGGGCCTGGTTCTCCCGGGTGCCGCCGTCGAGATCGATGCCGGCGTCGGCCAGCCGCTGCGCACATGACGCGGTTGCGGCTCTGGTCTCGGCATCGTCGGCGTCGGTGGGGACCCGGCCCCACTCCGGGCACGAGATGGTCGGGCCGCCGGGGGGATGGCGGCGCGACCCGAGGGCGATGAGGGGCCGGCCCGGGAAGTCGGCGGGGTCGAGTCGGATCGCCCTGTCGCGGTCTTCGAGCAGCACGACGGGAACACCCTCCCCGGATTCGGAAACGACGCGGAACGCGACCTCGACGAGATCGGGGCTTCCCGGCACCTGGGGAAGGAGCGCCGTGCCGCATCGTGCCTCGCCGCCGAAGCAATCGACGTCGACGAGCATCGCCGCGCCGTCGGTGGCCGAGCCGCCGGGCTCGGCGACGTCCGCGTCGTTCCCGCCGGTCGGCGACTGGTCACCGGTGTCCGGTGTGACGGAATCCGACCCGGAGCAGGCCGTGGCGACGAGGGCGAGGGAGACGACGAGGACGGCCAGGCCGCGGGGAGCGAACCTCATCAGCGCGCACCCGCCGAGACCGCCGCCGGGACGAGCACCATGGCTTCGAGATCGTCGGGTTCACCCGGCTCACGAACCAGGACGATCTCGAAGCCATCGGTGTCGCGGACGTAGCTGATGAGGTCGCCGCCGGTCGTCTCCATCGTCCACCGGGTCCATCCCGCGGGGACGAACGGTCGTGGCACCGCCGCCCAGTCGGGGATCGCCCCCGAGAACCGGAGGTGGTCGACGGGGTCGTACTCGGAGCTGCCGTCGAGCACGATCAACGCGGTCGGGTCGATCGGGTCCAGCCCCCGCCATCGGATGTAGACGTCGTCTCGCCACTCACCGGTCCAGTCGGGCAGGCGGATGTCGGTGTAGACACCGTCCCCGTCGAGGTCGAGCGACCAGTCGACCAGCTCGAGCGGCTCACGGAACCGATTTGCGTTCTCGGGGATGGGCAGCACCGCATCCTCGGCCGCGCACGAGGCATCGAGGAGGACATCGGGGCGGTCGACGAAGTCCGCGATCAACCCCAGGGCGCACCAGCCCTCGTCGGAGTCGTGCGACGCCGTCGCCGACACGACGAGTCGGCTCCGCGGGAGTCGAGCCGCGAGGTCGGCGGCCCAGGTGGGCGGGGTGATCGGATCGACGGCCCCGGCGAGGATCAGTGTCGGAACGTCCCAGGTGACGGGCTCGTTCTCGATCGGGTCGGTGACGCCGGTGTCCCAGCTCTCACAGATCGTGATGGCGTCGATCCCGTTGATCGCGGGTGCGAGGTCGATCGCGCGGAGGAACTCGTGGACCAGGGGTCGGTCGAGATCGGCCAGCGTAGTGAACGGGCCCTCGTCGGCGCACTGCACGAGAAGGAACGTGGCGGTGTCGAGGAGATCGAAGACGCTCTCCCCGGCGAGACGGCGGATCCTGCGGTCGTCTCCGTCGAGATGGTCGATGAGCAGATCGGGTACGCCGGCGGCGTCGCGGCCGACGTAGAGAAGGCTGTGGAGGCCGTTGAGGAAGTCGGTGCCGTCGAAGACGATCGTGTCGCTGCGGTCGAACGACGTCGGGATCTCCACCCGCAGCGGTTCGGCATCGAGCTCGTCGACGAGCGCCTCGAGTGTCGACCAGGGATCCGGGAGCGCTCGCCCGCAGGCCGGTTGCGCCGCGCAGCCGGCGAAGACCGCGTTCAGCGACGACTCCATCGACCCGGCGATCGACCCCATGAGGTTCACCTCGATCGGGTAGACGCCGCTCAACACGACCGACCGCACGCCTTCGGGCGCGTCGCGCATCACCGTCTGGGCGAGCCGGGTTCCGTACGACGACCCGTGGAGGTTGTACTCGGAGATGTCCAGTGCCCACATCAAATCCACGAGGTCCTGGGCGTTGACCGCGCTGTTGAACGCGGTCAGATCGACAGTGGTGAGCTCGCGGAACTTCACGGCGCACTCGTCGAGGGCGGCGATGTACTCGTCGGCGAGCGTGTCGTGGGCGGCGACGTCGCCATAGAAACGTTCGCTGACCTCCGACGCCTCGTGGCATGCGGGTAGGTTGGTCGACCGGCCCGCGCCCCGCTGGTCGTAGAGGACGACGTCGCGGTTCTCGATGTGGGGCGCGACGATGGAGTCGTACCAGAAGTCGCCGTCGTCGAGAATCGCGCCGCCCGGCCCACCGTGCAGATAGACGACCGGGTCGGGTCGGATGTCCTCGGCTGCGCCCGTCGCGAAGAACCGGGCGAACGCGATCTCGACGGTGTAGTCCTCGTCGGCGCCGCGGCCGGGCAACTCGAGCGTTCCGCATTCGACCGGGGCCAGATCGTCGCGTTCGAAAGGGCAGTCCATCGGTTCGATCGTCGGAGGGGCACCGGCGCGACCGGCCGGCGGCGGGCCCGTCCCCGGGCCGGTGGAGCGGTGAGAGGGGTCCGACCCGTCGTCGAACCCGGCCGCGGCGACCGCCGCGATGGCCGCACGTTCCTCCTCGGTCGTCTCGGCACACGCAGCGGCGATCAATGCCCCGAGAAGCAGGACCGAGACCGCGAGCCGGAAGGGTCGGCGCATCTCGACCACCCTATGTGTCGGTACCCTTCCGCCGGTGACCACTGCCCCCGAGTCCCCGTTGTGTCGCGTCGAAACGCTTCGCAACGTCGCCATGATCGCCCACGTCGACCATGGAAAAACCACCCTCGTCGATGCCCTTCTCCGCCAGAGCGGGGCCTTTCGTGAAGGGGCGGAGCTCAAGGACCGGGTCATGGACTCGATGGACCTCGAGCGCGAGAAGGGCATCACGATTCTCGCCAAGAACACGGCGATTCGCTTCAACGGCGTGAAGATCAACATCGTCGACACGCCAGGCCACGCCGACTTCGGAGGAGAGGTCGAACGTGCGTTGACGATGGTCGACGCCGTCGTGCTGCTGGTCGACGCATCCGAGGGCCCGTTGCCCCAGACCCGGTTCGTTCTGCGCAAGGCGCTGGCCCGCCATCTCCCGGTCATCTTGGTCATCAACAAGATCGATCGGCCCGACGCCCGCATTCGTGATGTCGTCGACGAGGTCTACGAGCTTTTCCTCGATCTCGATGCCGCCGATCACCAGATCGATTTCCCGATCGTCTACACCGTTGCCCGCGAAGGACTGGCCACCCTCGACCCCGATGTCCCCGGCACCGACATGTCGCCGCTCTTCGACGTGTTGTTGCAGTCGGTCCCCGCGCCGCTGCACGATCCCGGCCACCCCATGCGGGCGTGGGTCACCAACCTCGACTCGTCTCCGTACGTCGGACGCATCGCCGTGTGCCGGGTCGAACACGGGACCATCCGCAAGGGCCAGGCCCTGGCCTGGTGCCGCGCCGACGGCACCATCGAGCGCGCCCGGGTGGGCACGCTCACGGTCACCGAGGCCCTCGACCGGGTGGAGGTCGACGAGGCCGGGCCCGGCGCGCTCATCGGCGTCTCCGGACTCGACGACGTGACGATTGGCGACACCCTCGCCGATCCCGACGATCCCCGTCCATTCCCCGCGATCACCGTCGACGAGCCGACGCTGTCGATGACGATCGGTACGAACACATCGCCCCTCGCCGGTCACGACGGAACCAAGCTGACCGCCCGCCAGATCAAGGCCCGGCTCGACACCGAGCTGATCGGCAACGTCTCCATCCGGGTGTTCGACACCGAACGGCCCGACACCTGGGAGGTCCAGGGCCGAGGCGAGCTGCAGCTGGCGATCCTCGTCGAGACGATGCGGCGCGAAGGATTCGAGCTGACCGTCGGCAAGCCCGTCGTGTTGACCCGCGAGATCGACGGCGCGGTCCACGAACCCACGGAACGGCTCACCATCGACGTGCCCGAGGAACACGTCGGCGCGGTCACCCAGCTGCTCGGGGAGCGCAAGGCGAGCATGGAGAACATGACCAACCACGGCACCGGTTGGGTTCGGCTCGACTATGTCGTCCCGGCTCGGGCCCTCATCGGATTCCGCACCGAGTTCATGACCGAGACCCGGGGCACCGGGCTGCTCCATCACGTGTTCGAGGGGTGGATCCCCTGGGCCGGCGAGATCCGCACCCGGGCCCGGGGCAGTGTGGTCTCCGACCGGATCGGTGACACCACCGGCTACGCCATCGCCGCCCTTCAGGAACGATCGGCGCTCTACGTCCCGCCCGGCGTGAAGGTCTACGAGGGCATGATCGTCGGCGAGAACGCCCGATCCGAGGACATGGACGTCAACATCTGCCGGGAGAAGAAGCAGACCAACATCCGTACCCAGTCGAGCGACGACACGATCCGGCTCACCCCGCCCCGGCTGTTCTCGCTCGAACAAGCGCTCGAGACGATCGCCGACGACGAGTGTGTGGAGGTGACGCCCGCGACCGTTCGCCTGCGCAAGACCGTGCTCGGCGCCGGGGCGCGGGCCCGCATCGTCAAACGCGCGAAGGCCCCCCGCGACGACGACTGACGCCAACTCAGCCGGCGGCGGGTGACGACACCCGCCGCGGGCCGCTCAGAGCGCGCTCTTGCGAACCACCCGGGTGTTGGCCACGCGATCGAAGAGGCTGCGCCGTTCGGCGTCGTTGCTGATGGTGACCAGACTCGCGATGACGATCCCGAGCCAGATCACGACCCCGAGCAGCGGGATCAGGGTGGGGAGCCACGGCAGGGACCGCAACGCGGCCGGCCCGTAGCCGGGAGGGGTCGTCCCGTCGGCGGTGGTGATGCGCAGGCCGACCATCAACTTTCCGGGTGACGCGCCGATCGTCGCCACCATCACGATGGTCAGGGCGAGGTAGACCAGCGGCCCGATGAACACGGCACCACCGGTGACCTGGAACTCGAACGAGGTGTCGCTGTTCGACACGTTGTCCGCGAACGGAAGGCTCACCAGCACCGCCACGACGACGAACACGAGGCCGTCGAGCAGGATCGCGCCGATGCGGATGCCCATGCCTCCGAATCGTTCCTGGGAGAACCCGGCCGCGTTCGGCGCGGCCGGTGTCGCACCAGGAGGTGAGGGCATCGGGCTTCCCGTCCACTGGGTGCCATCCCAGTAGCGGACGGTGCCGGGCGGGTCGCCTTCCGCGTAGTAGTAGCCCGGGGCGATGTTGCCGGCGGCGTCGGGTGTGGGTGTCGTCATGGGTACCTCGTCGGTCGGGCGGGGTCAGCGCGCGGCGCGGGTTGTCACGCGCCATGGTGGTGAAGGGTGGGTGCGATCGTAGGCGCGTGATCGGCTCGTGTCGTTCATCGGGCCCGGCGGACCGGGCGAGGTCACGAGATCCGCACCGGGAGCTGCTTCAGCGAGTTGTTGAGGTTGGAGCGTTGGCGTCGGGGCTCGCCCGCCAGCTCGATGTCGGGCCACCGGTCGAGGAGCTCCTCGAAGAACACCCGACCCTCGAGGCGGGCCAGGTGCACGCCGAGGCAGAAGTGGTGGGCGATCCCGAACGAGAGATGATGGTTCGGGCGACGGGTGATGTCGAAGCGCTGCGAATCGTCGAACACGGCCTCGTCGCGGTTGGCCGAGGTGTACACCATGGCGACCTTGTCGCCGGCGGCGATCCGGACCCCGCCGAGCTCGGTGTCGACCACGGCCGTGCGGCGGAAGTAGTGCAACGGGTTGGCCCAGCGCAGGATCTCCTCGATCGCCGACGGAATGAGGCGCCGGTCGCGGCGCACCATCGCGAGCTGGCCGGGATGCTCGAGGAGGGCGAGAAGCCCGCTGGAGAGCATGGTTCGGGTGGTGTCGTTGCCGGCGGTGACCAACTGGACGAAGAACCGTCCGAAGTCGACGTCGGTCATCGGTGCGCCGTCGAACTCCTTGCGCAACAAGATGTCGGTGAGGTCCCCGCGGGCGGGCGTGTCCCGACGAGCGGCCGCGAACGTGATGCCGTACATCGCCATGTCGACGCTGGAGCTGCCCCGTTCGGCCGCGTCGGCGATGTCGGGATCCTGGCCACCCGAGTTGCGTTCGGCCATGGCGTGGATCCGGGCCCAGTCGTCGCGGGGGAGGCCCATGAGCTCGCCGATCACCTGGCTCGGCAGGTGGGCACAGACGTCGTGGACGAACTCGACCTCGGGGCCTCGGGCCGCCGCCCGGTCGAGGATCTCCCGGGTGACCTCGCGCACACGTGCCTCCATGCCCGAGATCACCCGGGCGGTGAACTCCGGCACGAGCGGCCGTCGGTAGGCGGTGTGACGGGGAGGGTCCATGGCGAGCAGCATGTCGCGCATCTGTTCGAGGCTCGCCGGTTCGAGATCCTCGACGACCACCCCGCCCTCGGCCGCGGAGAAGATCTCCGGATGCGTGGCGACGTGCACGACGTCGGCGTGGCGAAGCACCGCCCAGTAGCCGGGCTGGTCGTCCATCGGTTGGAAGACCACCGGCGCCTCGCGGCGGAGCCGGGCGAACAGCTCATGGGGGGCACCGTCGACATAGGTGTCGGCGCGGTGAAGGGCCAGCGGTGGCGGCGCCGGCGTCATCCCAGCTTGCGGAGATCGACGACGAACACTAGCGTCTCGTTGGGGCCGATCACCCCGCCGGCGCCGAACTGGCCGTATCCCATCTCCGGGGGGATGGTGAGTCGGCGCCGACCGCCGACCTTCATGCCCTGGACGCCGAGGTCCCAACCCTCGATGACCTCGCCACCGCCGAGGTTGAAGGCGAACGTGTCGTTGCGGTTCCACGAGGCGTCGAACTCGTCGCCGGTCGACCAGGACACCCCGACGTAGTCGACGGTCGCCAACATTCCCGCGGCGGCTTCGGGGCCGTCGCCGGCGACGAGGTCCTCGAGCTCGAGGTCGGTGGGCGGGTCACCATCGGGGATGGTGACGGTCGGCTTCTGGTCGGTGGTCATGGGTCCGAAAGCTACACGCGTTGGTGAAGCACCTTCGGCCCCATACCCTCGATAGTCGGCCACGATCGGTGGTCATTCAGCTCGAGGAGGACGACGTCATGGCGACAGGACGATCCAGCTTCGCGAAGCGGCAGCGTGACATGGCGAAGAAGGCCAAGGCGCAGTCCAAGCGTGAGAAGAAGCTCGAGAAGGGCAGCGGCGACGACCTCGACGACGCCGAGGAGGTCGTCGACAACGGTCCCAAGCTGTCGAACGACCAGGTGATGGAGAAGGTCGCCGATCTTCACCGCCGCTACGACGACGGTCAGATGGACCTCGACACCTTCGACGAGGAACGGGCCAACCTGATGGCCCAGATCAGCGTCGACTGATCGCGGTCAGGGCGTCGTCACCCGATCACTTCGAGGTCGGCCCCGTCGAATATCGGGGTGATCCCGGCGTCGGACCGGTCCCGTTCGAGTTGCGACGCGTCCGGTCTCACCCGGGGTGAGCTCGCGAGATCGAGGGTTTCCCGCAGGAGGCGGGCGTCGCTCGACGTGTTGAGAAAGAGGTCGGGTTCGGCGAGGACGTACTCGATCGCCCGGGCGCGTGCGCCGGGGTCGGCGATCGGTTCGTACCAGCTGAAGTGGGGTTCGTCGGGATCGGCCCACCGGCGTCGGGCGATCGACTTGATCGTCTGCAGCGCCACCCCCTGGTTGGCGGCGACGTCGCGAAGAAGCTCCACGTCGGCTGCGTAGTCGGGGAACGCCGACGCGAGCGTGTGGTTCCACGGGAAGAGGACCGAGGCGAACGGCGCCTCGGCGAGGCTGCGCAGGTGCATCCGGGCGATGCGAAGGCCGTGGCCGGTGACGCCGACATGACGACATAGTCCCTCGGCGCGCGCCGAGAAGAGCGCCTCGACCGCGCCGTGGGCCGAGAAGGCGTCGCGCCACTCGTCCTCTTCCACGAGGTTGTGGAGCTGGATCAGGTCGACATGATCCACCCCCATGCGTTCGAGGCTGGATTCGAGCCCGGCCCGGGCGCCGTCGCCGTCGCGCGCTCCGGTCTTCGTCGCGAGGAACACGTCGCGGCGACGGGTTCGCAGCAACGGTGCCAATCGGAGCTCGGCGTCGCCGTAGCTCGCCGCCACGTCGATGTGGTTGACACCGAACTCCACGACGGTGTCGAGGGTCGCCGCGGCCCGTTCGGCGGACATCGTGCCGAGCGCGGCCGCGCCGAAGATCACCCGGCTGCTCTGGTGGCCGGTTTGTCCGAACGCCATCTTCTCGATCATCGGATGCTCCTGTGGGCGGGTGTCATGTCAGTCCGAGCGTTTCGAGGACCAGGGACCGCAGCTCCGGGATCCCCTGGCCCTTGTCGGCGCTGACCCAGCGAACGTCGCGTCGTTCGACCCCCAGCTTGGCCGCCAGCTCGGTCCGACGCCGCTGGCGCTTGGCGGGGCGCACCTTGTCGGCCTTCGTCGCGACATAGACGATCTCACGCTGGAGATGGTCGAGCCATTCGACGGTCTGCAGGTCGAGGGGGGTCGGACCGATCTCTCCATCGATCAACAGCAGCACGGCGGTGAGGTTCTCCCGCTGCTCGACGTAGCAGTTGAGCATCGTCGCCCACTTGCGTTGCTCGGCCTTGGAGACCTTCGCGTAGCCGTAGCCGGGGAGGTCCATGAGCCAGCGCCCGGAATCGGGCGTGCCGACCTCGAACGCGTTGAGGAGCCGGGTGGCCCCCGGCGTCTTCGAGGTCTTGGCCAGACCCTTGTGTTGGGCCAGCGCGTTGAGCAGCGACGACTTGCCGACGTTGGAGCGACCCATGAGCGCGAGTTCCGCGTGGACGTGGGGGAGCGCGGTGGGGTCCGCGTACGACCGAAGAAAACGCAGAGGAAGGGGACCGGCCACGGGCCGAGGGTACCGGCGCGGGCGCGGGCTCGTCGGACGGGTCAGTCGCCGTCGGACGGCACGCTCCGGTCGGCGGCGCCGATGCGGACGACGTGACCGAGCGTCGGGTCGACCCGGCCGGGCAACATCTCGGTCCACAGCGCTGCGAGGGCGTCGGCGCCTTCGTGGGCGACGATCGTCATCCATTCGTCGGTCCACGACGAGTACGCCGTCCACGCCTCCCGCACCCGCCGGTCCATCTCTTCGCGTCCCCAGTCGTCGTGACGTTTCTGCAGCTGGGTCGGCGCGAAGAAGAACTCGGGGGCCGGACCGGGGAGCGGGCCGCTCCCGCTGCTCAGGTCGTCCCAGGCGGTCGCGCCCACCGCGCTGGAGAAGGCCAGGGCGTCGCCGAGCCGGGAGTGGACCTCATGACGGAGCGAACCCGACCCGGAGATGTCGATGTAGATCGCCGGCCCGCCGGGGAGGGTGGAGACCCGGTCGTAGGTGATGACCTGGTCGTAGCAGCCGAGCGCGGCCGTGAACGAGAGATTGGCATCCGAGGTGATCCCGATGACGGGAAGGCCCCGCTGCGTCATCAGACGGGCGACGCCGAGCGCGGTCTTGCTCGACGCACTCGAGATCACCGCGGTCGACGCCCCGAAGTCGTCGTTGTCGGCGAAGAAGTCGTCGATGACGAACGAGGTCATGAACAGCGGGTACAGCAGCATCCGCTGCGCTTCACGTTCGCCGTCGTGGAGCGGATCGGTGGCCGCGTTCGCGTAGCGGTTGTAGACCTCCGACATCGGCTGACGATGGGCGGCCATGTCCTGGAAGGCGTGGGGGGAGATCCGGCCGGGCTCCAAGACGACGTGGGAGCTCATCGGGAGATAGCCGTAGACGCGGCTGCCGGGTTCGATCCCGGCGCATCTGCTGTCGACGATCTCCGCGTAGCCGAACGCGGGGACCCGCCCCCACCCGTCGTCGGCCGGTGGAAAGAAGTCCCAGTAGCCGAGGGTGTGGCCGATCACCGCGTAGGTGACGTTGTTCGACGTGACCGCGAACCGGTCGACGCGGGCAAGGACCTGCCCCTCGCCGATGGCCGCCGGCGCCTGTACCACCCGGGTGCGGGCGTGATCGGCGCGGTTGACTTCCAGGGTCGTGATCATCTGCGGACCGTAATCCGCGGTCCCGGCGGGCGAAAGACCCGGGGTCACCGGCCGAGCTCGGCGAGGGGCGGTTGGTGCGCTGATCGCACGCGTTCATCGTCTTTGCTGCTCAGGGCGGCTCGGGCGAGACCTCCTCGAGCCGTCGCTGGAGGAGACGCCGATCGGCCGGATGTTCGATCGTGGCGAGCGCGGCCCGGTACGCCTCGGCGGCTTCGGCCCGGCGGTCGAGTCGTCGCAGCATCTCGGCTCGTGTGGAGTGGAAGTGCGGATAGGTCGTCAGCGGTTCGGAGAGGGACGGGTCGTCGAGCATCGAGAGGGCCGCGGCCGGGCCCTCGTGTTCCCCCACCGCGACCGCCTGGTTGAGGGCGACGATCGGGGTCGGACGGAACTGTCGGAGCCGTCCGTAGAGAAGCGCGATCTGGGCCCAGTCGGTGTCGGCCGGGGTCGTCGCGTCGTCGTGCAGGGACTGGATCGCCGCTTCGACCTGAAAGGGGCCGGGCCGGTCGAGGCGCAGGGCCCGGTCGAGCTGGGCCTGGCCGCGTCGGATGAGGTCGGGGTCCCAGCGCGAACGGTCCTGGTCGCGGAGCAGCACGGGATCCTCGTTCGCGTCGATCCGGGCGTCGCGGCGGGCGTGGATCAACAAGAAGAGGGCGTGGAGAGCCAGCGACTCGGCATCGTCGACCATCAGGGTGGCCAGCAGCTCGCTCAAGCGGATCGCTTCGTCGGCGAGATCGACGCGTGTCGTTTCCGGCCCGGACGTCGGATAGGTCCCTTCGTTGAACACGAGGTACAGGACATGGTGAACGACACCGAGGCGATCGAACAACTCGGTCTCCTCGGGCACCCGAAACGGAATCGCGGCGGCCGCGATCTTCCGTTTCGCCCGGACGATTCGCTGCGCCATCGTCGACTCCGTCACCAGGAAACCCCGGGCGATCTCCGCGGTGGTGAGGCCGCCGAGACTTCGCAGGGTCAACGCGGCCTGCGCCTCCATGTTGAGGGCCGGGTGGCAGCAGCCGAAGAAGAGGCCCAGCTGATCGTCGGTGGCCGATCCCGTCGCCTCGCGCAGCGGCTCCTCGAGCCGGGCCAGCAGCTCGGTCTTCTCCCGTCCCGTGCGTTCGCGACGGATCCGGTCGACGGCCTTGCGTCGGGCGACGGTGGTGATCCAGGCCCCGGGCCGGTCGGGGATGCCGTCGTCGAGCCAGCGGGTCAAGGCCGCGGCCGCGGCTTCCTGGGCCGCGTCCTCGGCCGCGTCGAGATCGCCCAGGTCGCGACAGAGGGTGGCCATCAGCCGAGGCCACTCCTCCCGCACGACCCGGGCGACGCGGTCGCCGACGGGATCCCCGGTCGGGCTCAGGGCGCGCTGAAGTCGGGCACCGGACGGATCTCGATCGTGCCGCTCGACGCGTGGGGGATCTTCGCGGCCCACTTCATCGCCTCGTCGAGCGAGTCGCAGTCGAGGATGTAGAACCCGCCGAGATGTTCCTTCGTTTCGGCGAAGGGGCCGTCGGTCGTGATGACCTCCCCGTCGCGCACCTGTAGCGACGTCGCGGTCGACGTCGGCTCGAGTGGTTCGCCGGTGACGAGCACGCCGGCCGCGCCGGCTTCCTCGCCGAATGCCATGTAGCCGGCCATGATCGGGGCGAACTCGGGGCTGGCGGGATCGGGGTTGGCCGACGGGTCGGTCTCATCGGAATAGATGAGGCAGGCGTACTTCACGGGAATTCCTCCTGATTGCGGGTGATGTGTGGTGACGACGTTCGACGCCGGCCCGGATCGACAGGTTCTCGCGGATCTCGCGGAGAATCTCCGGAACGGTCAGTCCCACAGGGCGGCCAGTCGGGCATCGACCTCGTCGGCGACGCCCACGGCGGCGAGCTCGATGTCGGATCGGGTCGGGTCGATCTCGCGAGGTGGGCTCTCCTCGACGAACAACTCCCGTACCGGTTCGATGAACCGGCTGAGCTGGGCGTAGACGTGGCGATCGTCGGTCGCGTGCCGATTGACGTGGTAGCGCAGCGGGAAGTTGACCGTGAGCTCGTCTCGGGCCCGGGTGAGCGCGACGTACACGAGCCGGAGCTCCTCGGCGAGGCCGTGTTCGTCGCCGAGCGCCATCTCGGAGGGCAGGTTGCCGTCGGCGGCATGGAGAAGATGCACCGATCGCCATTCGAGCCCTTTGGCCGAATGGATTGTCGACAGGGTCAGCCAGTCGTCGTCGAGATGCGGAGGGCCGGCTCGATCACTGGTCTTGCTCGGCGGATCCAGGGTTAGTTCGGTGAGGAACCGGCTTCGGGTCGAGTAGGCCGCGGCGGTCGCGCTCAGCTGATCGATGTCGGCGACCCGCGCCGCGGCATCGGGATAGCGACCGGGGAAGACGAGGGCGCAGAACCCCTTCAGGCGGTCGACCTGCTCGGCCGGGTTCAGCTCGGCGAAACAGGCCGCGAACGCCGAGCGCAGCTCGTGAGCCTGGACGTCGGCGGCGTTGGGTACCCGGCCGGCGCCGTCGATGAACCTGGCCAAGGAGTCGTCGTGTTCGTCGTCGATGCCGAGCTCGGCGCAGAGTCGGCGCAGCGTCGCGGGGCCGACACCGTCCATCGCCGCGAGCACCCGATGCCAGGCCAGCTGGTCCGCCGGGTTGTCGAGGATGCGCAAGAGCGCCAACAGGTCTTTCACATGGGCGGATTCGAGATATTTGAGCCCGCCGTACTTCACGTAGGGGATGTCGCGGCGGGTGAGCTCGAGCTCGAGACCGTCGGCGTGGTGCCCGGCGCGAAACAACACGGCCTGCTCGCGAAGGTCCATTCCCCGCTCCCGGGCGTCGAGCACCGCGGTGGCGACCGACGCGCTCTGGGCGCCCTCGTCGTGGTGGGTTCGCAAGGTGGGGGCCGGGCCGTGGGCGCGCGCCGACCAGAGCTCCTTCGCGAAGTGGGCGTCGCTTTGGCCGAGCACGGCGTTGGCCACCGCCAGGATCGGCATGGTGGAGCGGTAGTTCTGTTCGAGCGTGATTCGGGTCGCGCCGGGGAAGTCGTCGGCGAATCGCCACATGTTGGCCACGGTCGCCGCACGGAAGCCGTAGATCGCCTGGGCGTCGTCGCCGACCGCGCACACCTCGGTGTCGGGTCCGCACATTCCCTTGACGATGTCGGCCTGTATCGGATTGGTGTCCTGGTACTCGTCGATGAGGATGTGGTCGAAGAGGGCCCGCACGGTGTCGCCGGCCGGTCCGGTGGTGAGCCCCCGCCAGAAGAGGAGCAGGTCGTCGTAGTCGAGCACCTGATGGAGCCGTTTGCGGGTCGTGTAGGCGGTGAAGATCGTGCGGAGCTCGTCGCGGTGATCGGCGCACCACGGATAGTCGGTCTCGAGCACCGCATCGAGCTTCGCCTGGCTGCTCACGAGGCGGGAGTAGATGCCGGCCACCGTCTCCTTGCGCGGGAAGCGCCGGGCCCGCTCGCCGAATCCCTCCTCGGTGCGCACGATGCCCATGAGGTCGGTGGCGTCGGAGTGGTCGAGCACGGTGAAGCCGGGAGACAGACCGACGCGTCGCCCGAAGGTGCGCAGCACCCGGTTGGCCGTCGAGTGGAAGGTGCCGCCCCACACCCGCGACGCGGCCCGGTCGGTCGAGACGGCCGCGACCCGGGCCAGCATCTCGGCGGCGGCCCGACGGGTGAACGTGAGCAGGAGCACCCGCTCGGGATCGGTGCCGTCGTCGATGATGCGACAGACGCGAGCGGCGAGGGTCTTCGTCTTGCCGGTTCCGGCGCCGGCAACGATGAGCAACGGCGATCCGGTGTGGTCGACGGCGCGGCGCTGCTCGTCGTTCAGTGAAGCGAACATGCGTTCGAGACTAGCCCTTCCCCGGGGCCCGGTGTCGTGACGACCCCGCGCCGCCGCCGCATTTAGGGATCCTTTTCCCTCGCCCTACCGTCGCGAAGCCGACGACGCGGTCATCGTGAGACCCGTGTCCGCCACCTCCCCCCACGCCCGTCGGTTGCGCGCCGGCCTCGCCCCCGATGCCGGCGCGGGGTGCGCCGATTCCGCACCGGGTCAGATCTCGGTCCTTCTCGTCGACGACCACACGATGGTGCGAGTGGGTGTGCAACGGCTTCTCGAGCAGTCGGGGGAGATGGTGATCACCGGTACGGCCGATGGGGGCCACGACGCCATTCGGCTCGACGGCGAGCTCCGACCCGACGTCGTCTTGATGGACGTGTGCATGCCCGGCCTGGACGGGATCGAGGCGACCCGGCGCATCTGCGAGAATCGGCCCGACGCCTCGGTCGTCATGCTCACCGCGTCGATCGACCACGGTTGTGTCATCGGGGCTCTCGACGCGGGGGCCGTCGGCTATCTCGTCAAGGACGCCGACCCGGCCGTGCTCAGAGCTGCCGTCCTGGCCGCGGCCGCCGGTGCCGCCCCGTTGGATCCGCGCGCGGCCCGGGCCGTTCTCGACACGCGGGCGAAGGCTGCCATGCCGCTGACCGGCCGGGAGACGGAGGTGCTGGAGTCGGTCGCTGAGGGACTGACGAACAAGGCCATCGCCCGGCGGCTCGGGATCAGCGAGAAGACCGTGAAGGCGCACCTCACCAGGGTCTTCGCCGGTCTCGGCGTCTCGGACCGGACCCAGGCCGCCCTGTGGGCGCGCGAACACCTCGTCGTGCCGACACCGGTGTGACGCCGCGTTCGCCCGGACGGCACGGGATCGACCGATCGCGGTTTCTTTCGCGACGGTGAGCGGCAAGACTGGTCGGATGCGGAGATCGGCGATGCGATGTGGCGGTGATGGGCCGCGGACCGAGAATCTCGTGATCTGACGTCGACTCGTGGACACCCCGGCCGGCATCATCACGTTTCTCTTCACCGACGTCGAAGGGTCGACGAGGTTGTGGGCGGCCGATGCCGAGGCCACGGCCAGGAGTCTCGAGACGCACGACCACATCGTCAAGGCGGCGATGGAGGGTCGCGGCGGCCTGGTCTTCGGCTGGGCCGGTGATCACTTCCGGGGGGCGTTCGAGGACGCGAAGTCGGCGGTCGCCGCGGCGATGGCCGCGCAGGCCGAGTTGGCGGTGACCGATTGGGGCGACGGTCCGGCGCTGCGGGTTCGCATGGGGTTGCATCGGGGACGGGCCACGCAACGCGACGGCGACTACTTCGGCCCGGTTCCCAACACCGCGGCTCGAATCGAGGCGGTCGCCGCCGGCGGCCAGATCCTGATGTCCGACGCGGTCCGTTCGGTCGTCGACGTCGAAACGCTCGCGCTGGGTCGGCATCGGCTCCGCGACGTCCCCGAACCGGTCGACATCTTCCAGGTCGGACTCTCGTCGTTTCGACCGTTGCGGGTCGTCGATCCGTCCCTCTCGTCGCTGCCGCTGCCCGGGTCGCCGCTGATCGGTCGGCACGACGAGGTCGTCCGGGCCCGTCACCTGCTCGAATCGGCGCCGATGGTGACCCTCATCGGAACCGGCGGATGCGGAAAGACGCGCCTCGCTGTCGAGATCGCCTATCAGGAGCTCCCCGGCCGCACCGATGGCTGCTACTTCGTCGACTTGTCGTCGGTGTCCGACGGATCCGAGCTGGCGGCCGCGGTGGCGTCCGCCGTTCGCCTCGAGCTCGTCGGCTCACCCGGTGACGCGCTCGAACAGGTCATCGATCACCTCTCGGGACGCGACGTCCTGGTCGTTCTCGACAACTGCGAGCACATCCTCGACGACTGCGCGGCATTCGCCGAGCAGCTCCTGGCCCGGAGCAGCTCCACCGCGATCCTCGCCACCACCCGCCAGCGTCTGGAGGTCCCCGGGGAGCAGGTCATCGTGGTGGGGTCGCTCGGTCACGAGGGGGACGCGCCCGCCGTCCAGCTGTTCGTCGAACGGGCCCGAGCCGCGAATCCGACCTTCACCTGCGAGAACGACCCTGCCGACCCCACCCGTCGGCTGGTCGCGGAGATCTGCCTCCAACTCGACGGCATGCCGCTCGCGATCGAGCTCGCCGCCGCCCGGATCTCCGTGCTGACTCCGGCGGAGATCCTCGACCGGATGGAGGACCGCTTCCGGCTGTTGTCCGGGGGGCGGGGGCGTCAGAAGCGGCGAACGCTCCAGGCCACCCTCGACTGGTCCTATGACCTGCTCGACCGCGAGGAACAGAGGTTCTTCCGACGATGCGGCGTCTTCGTCGGCTCGTTCGACCTTCCGGCTGCGGTCGCGGTGGCCGGCTGCGACGACTACGACGCCATGGACCTCCTCGGATCGCTCGTCGCGAAGTCGCTGTTGTCGGTCGACGAAGGGCCCGACAATCCCACAACCCGCTACCGCCTGCTGGAGACCGTCCGGATCTACGCGAGCGACCAGCTGGCCCGCAGCGAGGACGTGACCGCAGCCCGCGACGCCCACCTCGAGTGGTTCCGTTCGAAGGTCGTCACCGAGGACTTCCTGCTGGCGGCCGACCTTCGCCGGGCCGAGGGCCTGCGCCACGACTGGGCCAACTTGGCCAGCGCGCTCGAATGGGCGATCGAACGGGGCGACGATCCGGCGAGCGGGGAGTCGGGGGCCGAGGTCGCCGCCCACATCGCGTTCGGCTGCCACGGCCTGTGGGACACCCGGATCCCGGCGGTCGAGGGGCGCCGCTGGGTCGAGCAGATCGACGCATCGCTTCCCGCCGGGGAATGCCACGACTGGATCCGCTACATCCGGGCCGTGCTCGCCATGCAACTCGACGACTTCGCCGAGGTGCACCGGGTGCTCGACGAGATGATCAACGAGCCGGACACGACGCCGATGGCCGAGGCCCAGGCCGCCGGGCTCATGGCGTTCCTCAGCTGCCGGCAACACCCGGACCGGGCGATGGAGTTGGTTCGCCACGCTCGGGAGGTCGTCACCGAGCATCGGCTCAGTGGCCCGTACCTCACGCCGGCGGTCTGGGCCGAAGCGTGTCTCGCCCTCTACGAGAACCGCCTCGACGAGGCGATCGTCGGGTTCTCGCGGGCCTATGGGCTCTTCGACTCCCACGACGGCGTCACCAACCAGGTGGTCATGGCCGGGTTGTCGCTGGCATCCGCCCAGATCCTCACCGGCGACCCGACCGCGGCCCTCGACATGGTCGACGGCCGCGACTGGTCCTTGTCGATCTGGGACTCGTCGCGGATCGTCAAGGCGGTCGCCCTGATCGATCTCGGTCGTTCGACCGAAGCCGCCGATCTCATCGTCGGGTTCGGCTACGACGCGCTGCGGGGCCGGCTGAACCGGATGGCGAACGATGCCCTGGTCGGACTCGCCGCCCTCGCCATCAACCGGGGCGAGGACGAACACGGCTGGAACCTGTTGCGCCAGGCGGCCACCCCCCGCACCCCGTTCACCATCGGGTTGGCCGAGGGGCTCGCCGAGCGGGTCGGTCACGGCCCCGAGCTCCGGGCCTTTCATCGAGGTCGGGAGCAGCCGCTGCAGGAGCTCGACGCCAGTGGTCACCTCCGCGCCGAGCTCGATCGGATCCGGCTCATTCGTTGACGCCGTCGCCGGGTCCGGTGCGCAGCAGGATTCGTTCGGCGGTCTCGGTCGCCTCGCCGGCGAGATCGGCCCGGTTCAGCGCCGTGAAGCTCGCGGCCAGTCCCTCCCAGGCGCGGGCGTCGTCGGGCCGGTAGTCGAGGTGGGCCCGGTAGAGCGACACCGCCCGGTCGTGTTCGCCGAGTCGACGGTGGAGGTCCCCGATGTGCCGGAGCCGGGTCAGTCGCACCGGGTGGGGGTGGACGGCCACGGCTCGACGGAGGAGATCCACGGCGCGGGCGTCGCCGCCGATCGTGGCGTCGGCGCGGGCCCGGGCCGCCTCGACCGCGAGGGCGTCGGCCCGAGCCCGGTCGGCGGCGTGGCGGCGGGTGAGGTCGTGCACGTGACGGCGAACCGTGTCGGCGATGCGACGGGTGCTCGCCCGCATCTGCCGGGCCCGAGCGTCGTTGAGCTCGAGCGGTGGTCCGTCGACGAACGTGATGCGCAACGGATGGCGGTAGCCGGGAAACCCCCGAACGTAGATGATGTCGGTCTCGATCGTGACGGTCACGACCTCGCGCAGGTCTCGTTCGTGCCGGCCGCCTCGGAGGGTTCGCCACGCCAGGGTCTGCGGGCGGAGCTCCAACACCGAGGGTTGGTGGCGGGGGAACGACTCGGCCGCGACCAGACCGGCGATCATCGCCCACAACAGGAGACCGATGCCGACGAAGATGAACGAGTCGCGTGTCGGGCTCTCGCCGGTCACCAGAAACCACGGCCACACGAGCAATGTGACCAGAAGGGCAGCGAGGACGCCGATCGTCACGCGGGTGCCGGTGGCCGAGATCGAGAAGCTCGTCCGGTTCTCCTCGTCGGGGTGGCCCGGTGTCGGATGGTCGCGACGGCCGTCTCGCCACGAGGTGTAGGGGGCACGAGGAGCCGCCCGCCGGAGGGCGCTGAGGAGCTCGTCGAAGCCGCTGAGTTGCATCGGCGCCACGAGCCGGGTCTCGGTGCTGCGGATCTCGACCGCCCCGGTCGGCGAGCGCCGCTCGTGAAACGAGACGATCGTCTCGTGCGCGACATGGCGGTCGTGTCGAGATCCGCGGTCGCGATGCGAGACGCCCACTCGACGCACGGTCACCCCGGCGGGTTCGCTAATCCAGATCCGCAGGCCGGGTCGGGCCGCGAGTCGACCGGCGAGCGCGAAGACTCCGAAGACCGGCCAGCTGACGAGGAAAACCCGGCGGGCGTCGGTGTCGCCGTCGGTGAGCCAGATCAGGCCCGGGACCAGTGCGATGCCGGCGAACACCGCGCCGGCGCCGAAGAGGATGATGCCGATGGTCAGTGGCATGTCGAAGGTGTGGACGTCGCCCCGTTCGGCCAGCGAGTCGAGCAGGCGGCGTCGCCGGCGCAGGACCGAACGAAAGAGGCGTCCGGTGGCCCAGATGGGCAGGATCAGGACGGATCCGAACAAGACGACGCCCAGGAGATCGGCGAGCTCCATCAGCGCCCCCCGCCGCCGATGCGCAGATCCGCCTGGAGGATGCGCCGGGCGTCGGGCACCACCCGGTCGAGGTCGAGGCGGCCCTTGCGTCGGGCCCGACGGCCGCCGGGAGTGGTGAGACGGCGCAGGAGATGGAGGGCGCCGGTGTCGGAGGGTTCCAGCCGACCGGCGGCGGCGAGATGACGGCTCGCCAGCCGGCCCATGCCCTGACGGGCACGGATCTTTCCGAGCACCAGATGGGCGGTCGACCATTCGGGGTCGAGTCGAAGCGCCGTCTCGAGATGGCTCGCGGCGGCGGGCAGGTCGTCGCGGGCCAGGGCCACGAATCCGCGGACGTAGGGAACGAGGGCGAGCTCGGGTTCGAGCGTGGCGGCCCGGTCGGCCGCGTGGATCGCCTCGGCGACGCGCCCGTCGTCGACCCGCTCCGCCTCGTGGGCGGGTGTGTCGGCGGGCGCGATCCACGGGCCGAGCAGGGTCAACGCGGTTCCGACGTGCAGGTTGGCCGCGTCCGGGGTGAGGTCGATCGCGCGGGAGAGCAGCTCGAGCGACTCGGCCCACTCGCGGCGCGTCCGATGGGCGACGGCGGCGAGATGAAGGGCCGCGACGTCGACGTCGAGGGCCAGGGCCCGTGTGGCCGCGGCGAGGGTCTCGTCGGCGTCTCCGCCGGCATGGTGGGCCCGGGCCATCGCGACATGGAGGTCGGCGTTCGCGGGGTCGGCGGCGATTGCCTCGCCGATCAGGGTCACCGCTTCGTCGACGCGGCCGACCGCGAGCAGGTTCATGGCCTTTGCCGCCGCTGCGGTGGAATCGCTCATCGGTCTCGCCGGGGTCGTCGGGGCTCTCCACCCGATCGGCGGATGGTGAACGTCCGTGAGTCTCGCGGGTTCTACCATCGCGTCCGGTGACCGGTCTCCAGCGTGGCGACGAGGATCACCCGGAGCCATGAGTGCCGACGATCTGATCTTCTCGCTGGAGCGGGCGCTGGCGACGACGCCCGACGATACCGCCCTGCGGGTGCATCTCATTCGACTGTTGATCGACGCGGATCGGGCGCGGGACGCGGTGCCCCATCTCCGGGCCGGTTTCGACATCGACGACGCCGATCCCGCGATCGTGGAAGTCTCGGTGGAGTTGCTCGAGGCGTTGGGCGATCCCGCGGCCGGCCCGATGCGACAGCAGTTCGAACGGGACCGCGTCGAGCCCGGCGACGAGACCGGATCCGACGCGGCGGGCACCCGGCGGGCGGTGACGCCCGACGGCTACGGCGTCGACGACTTCCCCGACACGGTCGACGAGCTCGTCGACGAGTGGGCGCAGTCGGCGCCGATCGAGGAGGTCGAGTTCGGTCACCTGGGGGCCGCGGGCATCACCCTCGACGACGTCGGCGGCCTCGATGCGGTGAAACGCCAACTCGACCGATCGTTTCTGGCGCCGATCGCAACCCGGAGATGGCGGCCGCGTTCGGCAAGGTGGCCTCCGGCGGCCTCATGTTGTGGGGTCCCCGGGGTGCGGGAAGACCTTTCTCGCCCGGGCCACCGCCGGCGAGATGGGCGCCAACTTCTACAACGTCGGACTCGCCGACGTGCTCGACATGTGGATCGGGTCGAGCGAGCGGAACCTCGCGGCGATCTTCGACACCGCCCGACGAAACGCCCCGTGCGTCTTGTTCTTCGACGAGATCGACGCGCTCGGCCAGAAGCGCAGCCACCTGCGGGTGTCGGGCGCCTCGCTGCGGGGAGTGGTCAACCAGCTCCTGTCCGAGCTCGACGGGGTCGGTGCCGACAACGACGGGGTCTTCGTGTTGGCGGCCACGAACCACCCGTGGGATGTCGACGAGGCCCTCCTGCGACCGGGCCGCTTCGATCGTCGTCTTCTCGTGTTGCCGCCGGATCCGGTCGGCCGCCGGTCGATCCTCGATCACCACCTGCGGGGAAGGCCGACGGACGACGTCGATCTCGGCGCGGTGGTCGCGGCGACCGATGGCTACTCGGGGGCCGATCTCGCACTCATCGTCGAGGAGGCCACGGAGGCGGCGCTGGCCGCCTCGCTCGAGTCGGGTCGGGTCGAGCCGATCACCACCGCAGGGATCGAGCAGGCGTTGGCCGTGGTCGAGCCGTCGATCGGCCCGTGGCTCGAGACCGCTCGCAATCACGTCATCTACGCGAACCGCTCGGGTGACTACGACGAGCTCGAGCAGTATCTGCACGACCACGACACGAGGTCTTGACAGGGTGGGATGAAATGACATGAGATACACTCGATGTCCCACACCGGTTCCGACACCCTCCTTCTCGACGTCCCGGCGGCCCGACGGCTGACCCAGGTCCTGGCGTCGGCCGCGGTCGACCTCGCGGCCGACCAGGTGGCGCTCGGGGCGCTGCTCGACGACGCCACCAGAATCCTGGGCCGGGACCAGCGTTCGCCCCTGGCCTCGCTCGACTCGGCCCGGGGGCGCCTCGACGGGCTCGCGACCGATCTGCGTAACCGTCTCTCCCTCATCGCCGGGATCCGCCGCGAGATCGGTGAGATCGACGCTCTGACCGACGCGCTCGACGACTGGTGGGGAGACCCGGAAGACGGCGTGAGGGCCCGGTTGCGGCGTCGCCGCCGGGGGCTCGTGCTCGGGTTGGTCGGCGGCGATGTCACCCTGGCGGTGCGTGTCGAGCAGGCCCTGGCCCGCGGCCGGGGTGCCGCGGCGGCGCTGGTCGAGGTCGATGCGGAGGTCCGACGGGAGAGCCGCATCGCCGCGGTGGCCGCCGCCCTCGATCTCGACCCCGTCGCAGCGGGCGACCTCATCGACCGCCTCGATGCCGATCTCGCCGAACTGGTCGCGAGGGGGTTCGACATCGACGACGCGACGGCGGCGGTCCCGCTCATCGAACGATTCCGGCTCGATGTGGCGGCGGTGGCCGATCGGGCCCGGGCCCGCGAGAGCGGGTTGCTCGACGTGATCGGTTCGATGCTCGTGGCCCGCTCCTTCGGTGTGCGCGTCGACGAGCTGGACGCGCTCGCCATCCTCGAAGCCGACTTCGCCGCGTTCGACAACGCCACGGGCGGCGGCCCCGACGGGCGGGTGTCGGTCGCCGATCTCGAGTACGTCGTCGCGAATCGCGGCCGGTTCACCTCCGCGCAGGTGGTCGCCGCCGAGGCGCTGCTCGCCGTGCCGGAGTTGCGCAACCGCCTCGACACGGCCGACGAGAACACCGACATCCTCGGTGATGGGCCGTTCGGACGAACCGAACCCGGCGACGGGCTGATCGCCGAATCAGACCTGCGGGCGTTCCTGTTGAAGTCGCAGATCAGGTCGGCACTCGGCCCCTACGCCGACGCGATCGACATCGCCAACGACCCATCGGGGTTGGTCGACGGCGTCCGGTCCCGAAACGACCTGATCCGGTTCATCGCCGACAACCCGGATCTGCCCGAATCCGTCGTCGCCGCGGCCACGACGATGGTCGAGCGCGGCTGGTTCGACGAGAGCTGGTGGCAGGAGCACAAAGACGAGTTGGCGATGGGTGCGGCCCTGGTCGGGAGTGGCGCCGTGCTGGTCGCCACCGGGGGAACCGCCGGCCCGATGCTGGTCGTCGCGGTCGGGTCGCTCGCCGCGGCGGGCACCACCGTGGCCGTCAACCTCTCCACCGGCGACGACCTCCTCGACGACGTCGTGGGCAACGCGGTCAAGGGTGGTTTCGTCGCCGCGGGGGTTCGCACGGCCGTGGTCGGCGTCGATGCCTACGCGGTCGCGACGACGGCGCTCGGTCGTTCGGCGGCTGCCGCCGGGGTCACCGGCGGGGTCGCCGACGTGATCGCCGCAGGGGGTGTCGACCTCCTCGTCCCCGAGGACCGGGAACGCACCGTGCGTGAGGCGGCCAACGTGGTCGGCGCGGTGACCGGTGCCTGGGAGACGACCGCCGACGGCGCGGAGTGGCTCGCCTCGCGCATGACGAGGTACGAGCGCCTCGATGACCAACTCGACGCGCTCTCCACGACCATCAGCCGCCAGAAGCAGGGGCGTCACATCGAAGGCGCGGCGCAGCGGGGCGAGGCTGGCGGCGGCTACTTCACCGATCCCGCCGACGCCCAGGCCGTCCTCGACGCCGTCCACGACGGCTCCGCCGAGATCCTGGGTCGCACCCGGGCCGGCGACATACTGGCCCGGTTCGACGACATCGAGGGGATCAACGTCAACCAACGACTCGATGTCCCTCTTCAGCCCACGAACACGTTCATCATCAAGGGCACGAGTCGCCCTAGCGTGGTCCCCACGTCGCCGCGGGCCACCCCGGCGACGCCGACGGGAACGATTCGATGACAGACGAGCGCGACTTCGAGGACCGTGTGGTTCTGGCCGTGACCGACGCCCTCGTCGACACCCTGGCCTACTGGGTGCGAGCGGTGGCGGTCCGTGTCGACGAACCGGCCGGCTTCGTGGAGGTCTTCTTCGCCTGTGCCGAGGATCCGGTCGGCGAGACGGTCACCGCCATCGGGGAGTTCTCCTCGCGGCTCCACGACTCGTCGTCGGCATGGCTTCGTCACACGACCCATCTGTGGCTCGGACACGGCCTCGAGGGGTGGCCCGGTCGGGTCCACCGGCGCGTGTTCGCGACTCGGATTCCCTCCGACGGGATCGGCATGACCCCGGCGGCGGAGTTCAAGAACGCGGCGGTGGTCACGATCGCGGCGACGATGAGTCGTGCGTTCGGGCCGGAGCTCTGGGCGGCCACGTTCTCCTCCGACGCGGCGACGCGAACGGTCGACCTCCACCTCGCCTTCAGCCGCGATCTCACCCGTCGGGACCGGTTCGAGTTGGAGGGGCTCCTCGACGTGCTCGACAGCCAGGACCCCGCCACGTTGTGGCGTCCCCACGTCTGGATCGGCGATGTCCGAGATGCCGGCGACTGGCCGGGCGTGGGCCTCACCCCGGTCTACTTCCGGCGCGGTCCCGACCGGCCCGTCCCCGACGACATCGATCCCGACGAGCTCGGCTCGGCGTGACCGACCCGCGTCGTCACTCGATCACGGCCTGGAGCTCTGTGACGCGAACCGTCCGGGTGGTGGTGAGGCTGAAGTCGCGCCACGGCAACCATCGGGGCCGGCGGAAGCTGCGCCGCAGGATCGTCCAGGTGACGGTCGCGGAGATCGTGTGGGTGCCGTCGGCTCGCCCGATCGACTCGTAGAGATAAGTGCAGTCGCTCGAGCGCTGCGGGTCGGCGGGATCCCACACGGTCGCGGCGTCGGACTGCCGGGTGCATCGGAGGGTGTCGCGGTTGCCGAGGTCCCAGACCACGTCGCGAAAGCGGGGCCACACCGAGACCCAGACCGGCCCGGCGTTCGCGTGGATCGCCGGATAGTCGAGCCGGCTGGTGACGGCGAGCCAGGTGTCGATGCCGACGAGGAGGTCGACGGCCGGGTTCAGAACCGGGGCGGGTGTGGCGAACTCGAGCGATGCCAGGGCGAACTCGCTGACGTCGTCTTCGTCGGCCGGCTCGCCGGGTATGCCCGGGCCGGTGTAGTCGGTGACGATCGGATGACCCGGGAGGCTGTCGCCGGTGTCGGGATACCAGCACCAGAGCAGATAGGTCGTGTCGATCACCGGGGCGGCGATCTGGCGGACCGTGAACGGATCGGCCCCCGTGGAGCGAACACCGAACCAGCCGCAGGTGATCGCCCGCCCACCGCCGACACCCGGCGTGGCCGCGATTCGCATGGAATCCTCACTTCCGGCGATGACCAGCAGGGTTCGGTCGGCGATCAGCGCGGCGACCTCATCGGGAATCGATTCCTCCTGGGCGGCCGCGAGCTGCAGGCCGACGGACCCGGCGGCGAGGGTGCCGATGATGACGACGGCAAGTGAGCGACGAGCGGCGCGCATGGGTCTGAAAATACACGAAACCCTCCATGATGCAAGGGTCCATCGCAAATCTCACCGCGGCGGCGAAGTCGACCCGGCAGCGGCCGACGGCGACGCGGACGGCGAGCTGTCGAGGAGCTCGAAGGCGCACTCGGCGGCGATCTCCCCCGCGATCTGCAGCTCGACCCGATGCCGTCCGGCGTGGTAGCGGCGCGTCGACGCCGTCGCGATCCGGCGTCGCTTCGTCACGGTGGTCGTCGCCCCGGCGGCGAGCTCGACCGTCGTCCACTTGAAGACCCTCGGGCGGGTGGTGCCGTCGGCGCCGACATGATGCACGACGAAGTCGATCACGAGATGCTGGTCGGTCGTCGCCTCCGAGATCAGGGTGGCCCTGAGCTCTATCGAGTCGGAGAGTCGCAGCTCGGCAGGGACGATGTCGAACGCGGTGACCGCCACTCGGGGCTCGGTGGTGAACCCGAGCACGGCGAGGGCGCCACGGTCCCCCCGCTTCACGAGGCTGCGCAGCGCATGACGGATCATCGACGGCTCGATCGTCGGGTCGGCGCGCCACTCGCGGGTGATCTGCACGACCCGCTCCGGATGGTTGCGGGCGATGTCGTTGAGATGGTTGGCGACCGAGCGACGCACGGTCTCCGACGGGTCGTGGCGCAGTTCGGTCAGCACAGCGAGCCCGATCTCCGGGTCGTCGAGGAGCGCGTCGACCTTCGGCCCCCACGGCAGACGGGGCCGGGTGCCCTCCGACGGGAGCCGGCGCACCGCCTCGTCGTCGCTGCGGATCCAACGGTCGAGGTGGGTGCGTGTCAGGTCGAGATGGTGATCGAGGAACGGTCGGATCGCGAACTCGCAGGAGAACCGGCGGGTGAGGGTCTCCATCGCGTCGAGCGAGGCGTGCGGATCGGCGAGGCCGTGCCGCTCGACGAACGAGCACAGCGGCCACGCGGTGAAGCCCTCGATCCCGTCGGTTCGCGCGACGGCCACCACCGCGGCCAGCGCCACGCGGTAGTCGGCGGCCAGACCGGCCCGCAACTCGTCGGCGATGAGGTTGATCCGGTCCTTCAACTCGAGGGGGTGAAGTGAGTCGACCACGGTCTCGGTGAACGCCGCGGCGTCGAAGCGGCGGTCGACGGTTGCGAACCGCGACGCCAGGAGCTCGACGAGCGGTCGATCGAAGTGGTCTTTCAGCGCGTCCGCCATCGGCGCACGCTACCGGACCTGCCCGACGGGGTCGTTCGCGCCCACAGTGGTGTCGCCCGCCGGTCGGAACGTCGCCGCGCTCTTGGGCTTCGCGGTGGTGGCGGGTACGGTCCTCGGCATGCCCAGCGACGGAATGCTCAAGACCATGAACACCCTGCACCGGGGTCTGCTCAAGATCAGCAGGGGGAAATTCGGATGGACGGCGGCGAAGATGCCGGTGTTGGAGCTCACCACGGTCGGCCGAAAATCCGGCGAGAAGCGGTCGGTGATGTTGACCTCCCCCTATCAGGACGGCGACTCGATCCTGATCGTCGCGTCGAAGGGCGGCGAGCCGACCCACCCGGCCTGGTTCCTCAACCTGCGGGACGATCCGGCCGTGGAGGTAGCGTGGAAGGGCGGCCCGGTCACGCCGATGACGGCTCGCGTCCTCGATTCGCGGGAACGGGCGGAGTTGTGGCCGACGGTCACCGCGAAGTACGCCAACTACGGCGGCTACCAGGAGAAGACCGACCGGGAGATCCCCTTGGTCATGCTCGAACCGGTGAGCTGAGCAGCGGTCGGGAGCTCAGCGGGGGAGTCGATCCTCCGTCGAGCGCGACGCCGGGCTCGGCTCGGACGACAACGAGCGGTTCCGGTCGCGGATGAACGGCATCGCGAGCGCCACTCCGATCACCGTGAGGATCAGCATCCCCACCGCGGCGGCGGCATAGGCGACGGCGCGGCCCGGGCCCTGGTAGAGGGCGCCGATGATCATGGCGGTGAGGCCGGCCGTCAACGACTGGGCTGCGCCCATGACACCTTGGGCCCCGGCCTGGCGCTCCTCGGGAACGGCCATCGAGATCGCCACCCCCGACGAGGCGACGGTCAGGCCGTCGCTGAACGCGTGGACCATCGCGATGGCGAAGATCCAGCCGCCGGTGGGGAGCTGACCGTAGGCGAACATGAACCCGGCCCCCGCGAGCAGGCCCACCGAGCCGACCCGGAACGGACCGATCCGCTGGGCGAGGCGCCCGCTGGTCGGGCCGAGAACGACCAGGGGGACCGCGAACAGGGTGATCCCGAGGTTCGCGAGCCACGTGGAGGTCTCGAGATCCTCGTGCACGACGTCCCACAAGGCGTCGAACGCGCCGATCATAAGAAACACCGCCGCACCGATCACGACGGCACCGGCGACCACCCGAGACCGCAACAAATCGATGGCGAGGCGCTGGCCGGTCATGCCCCGCGTCTCGGTGACGGCCACGAGCGCGGTGAACGGGAGACACGCCAGGGTGAGGCCGCTCACGACGAGGAAGGGGGCGGCGAGCCCGAACGGCCCGACCAGCACGGCCGAGATGGCCGGGCCCGTCGCGAAGCCGAACACGTCGGCGGAGAGGAGGCGGCCGAGGTTCTCGCCGAGGTTCTCGGGATCCGACAGGATCACGATCCGACGGATGGCCGGCAGCGCGGCGCCGATGCCGACACCGGAGATGATCCGGCCGGACAACAGGGGAGTCAGCGATTCACCGAAGGCCATCATCAGCAGGCCGACCACGTTGGCGAGCACGCCGATCACGATGAGCCGGCGGGCGTGACCTCGGTCGGCGAGCGGCGCGATGACGATCTGGGCCAGGAAGGCCGAGATGAACCCGGAGCCGATCAGCATCCCGATCATGGACTCGCTGATGCCGTAGGTGTCGCGATAGTCGCCGACGATCGTGAACAGCACGCCGTAGCCGGCGGCCAGGGTTGCCGACAGGATGCTGAACACCCAGGTCGGTGCGAATCGGGACATCAGCGAAGGCTACGGACCCCGTTCTCGATCCGCGCCGAATTTGCGTCTCGTGCCGTCGTGGCGGGCGCGGCGCAGTCCGGCCCGGGGGACTCGGCTAGAAACTGGTCATGCCCCACCCCTCCCTCACCCCGTCGAGTCGTGAAGAACGGCTCGACGAGCTGGAGGCGGAACGATTCGACGTGGTCATCGTCGGTGGCGGGATCACCGGTGCGGGGGTGGCTCGGGACGCGGCGGCGAGGGGTTTGCGGGTCGCGCTCGTGGAGGCCGACGACTTCGCGGCGGGGACGTCGTCTCGTTCGTCGAAGTTGATCCACGGCGGGCTTCGGTATCTGGCCACCGGTGAGGTCGACCTGGTTCGCAAGACGGCCCGGGAACGTACGGCCGTTCACGCCATGGCTCCCCACCTGGCCGAGCCGTGTTGGATGGTCGTGCCGGCCCGCAACCGGGCGGCGGTCACGAAGTTCCGGGCCGGGATCGGGACCTACGAGAAGCTCGGTGGGATCGCCGACGCGGATCGACATTCGGTCTGGAAGGGCGACGAGGTCACCGCCGACGAACCCCATCTGCGCGCCGACCCCTATCAATGGGCCGTCGCCTACCGCGAGTATCTGACCGACGATGCCCGGCTCGTGCTCGGCGTGTTGCGGGCCGCGGTGGCCGACGGGGCGGTCGTGGCGAGCCGTCTGCGGGTCGTCGGCGTCTCCCGCGACGGCGACCGCATCGACGGGATCGTCGCCCGCTGCGCATCGACGGGCCGGGAGGTCTCCGTTCGGGGCGACATCGTCGTCAACGCCGCCGGGCCCTGGGTGGAGAGCATCGCCCGGATGGAGCAGGATCCGCCCGCGTCACGGCTGCACCTCTCCAAGGGCGTGCATGTCGTGGTCTCCCGCGACCGTTTCCCGGTCAACCACCTCGTCATCTGCAACACGGCCGACAAACGCTCGATCTTCACCATCCCCCGCGGCGACATCGTGTACATCGGCACGACCGACACGAGCTATCGCGGCGAGCGGCCACTGTGGCCCGAGATCGACCTCGCCGACGTCGAGTACCTCCTGGCGCCGATGACGAGCTACTTCGACATCGAGCCGCTGACGCCACGAGACGTGATCGCGGCGTGGGCCGGAGTCCGCCCCTTGATCGCCCAGGAGGGCAAGGACCCCAAGGAGATGTCGCGCAAGGACGAGGTCACCGTCGGCCCCGGGGGGATGATCTCGATCGCGGGCGGCAAGCTCACGGGGTTCCGGCGGATGGCCGAGGACGTCGTCGGGGTCGTCGCCAAGCAACTCGGTCGTTCGCTGCCCGACGGCCCCGGCCTGGCGCCGATCCCGGGCGGGGACCCGGTCGTTTCGGGCGACGACCGTCAGGCGGCGCGGCTCGGTCGGCTCTACGGATCCGAAGCCGCCGACGTGCTCGCCCTGGGCGACGCGCCGCTCGTCGAGGGCGTGCCGGTCGTGACCGGTGAGGTCGACTGGGCCGTCGATGTCGAAGCCGCCACGACCCTGGTCGACACCGTGTACCGCCGGACCCGCGTGGCCTGGTACGTCCCCGAGCATCGCCAGGCCCTGAGCGAGGCGATGGCGGCGCGGATGGCCGAGAAGCTGGATTGGACCGACGAACGTCGAGCCGATGAGGAGCAGGAGGTGAAGGCCATGTTCGCCGACGAGCTGGCGTTTCGGAACGGAGACGGATCATGACCACGGGCCCGCCGGATGCCCTCATCGACGCGCTCGCCGCGGTGCTCGGCGACGGGCTGCTGCTCGACGACGGCGAACGGACCGAACGGGCCCGCGACACGTGGATGCGGTCACAGATCCCGATCACGGCCGGGAACAAGGTCATCGCGCCGGTCGCGGTGTGCGCCCCGGCCGACGCCGACGAGCTCGCCGCTGTGGTGGGGATCTGTCGGGCCCACGGCACGCCGATGATTCCGCGGGGCGGCGGTTCGGGCGTGGTCGGTGGCGTGCTCGCGTCGGCGGATTCGGTCGTGCTCTCCACCGAACGGATGGACGGGTTGCGCTCGTTGTCGTCGCCGGATCTGTTGGCGACGTTCGGGGCCGGCACCAACGGACTGGCCGCCGAGAACCGGGTGCACGAGGACGGTCTCACCATCGGGCACTGGCCCCAGTCGATCGAGTTGTCGACGGTCGGGGGGTGGGTGGCGACCCGGGCGTCGGGGCAGTACTCGACCGCCTACGGCAACATCGAGGACGTGGTGCATTCGCTCGAGGCGGTGCTCGCCGACGGCACGATCTACCGGAGTCGATCGACGCCACGGGCCGCGGCCGGTCCCGACCTGCGTCACCTCCTCATGGGCTCGGAGGGCACGCTCGGCATCGTCACCGAGGTGACCTTCTCGCTGCGGGCCAGGCCCGAACCCGGGGTGCGCCAGGCGTTCCACTTCGCCGAGTTCGCCGACGGGATCGACGCCATCCGGGAGACGATGCGGGCCGGATGGCGGCCACCGGTGGTGCGGCTCTACGACGGGCGTGAGTCGTGGCGTCACTTCCGGGACCGGCTGCCGAAGGGCAACGCCATGTTGATCTTCCTGCACGAGGGCCCGCCCGGTGTCGCCCCGCTCGAAGCCGCGGCGGTCGGGGAGCTGTGCGCGGCGCGGGGTGGCGAGTCGGCCACCCGGGAGGTGGTCGATGCCTGGTTCGACAATCGCAACGAGGTCCCGAGCTGGGACGAGCTGCTCCGGTCCGGGGTCGTGGCCGACACGATCGAGATCGCGACCGACTGGTCGCGCCTCCCCGCCTTGTACACCGCGGTGGTCGACGCGCTGGCGGCCGTACCCGGCGTGGTCGCGGCCAGCGCGCACTCGTCGCACGCGTACCGTTCCGGCGCCAACCTCTACTTCACCGTGGCTGCCGCCCCCGACGATCCGGCGGAGTTCACCGCCACCTACGACGCGTGCTGGGCCGCGGCGATGAGGGCGGCCGACGAGTTGGGCGCGGGGCTGGCCCACCACCACGGGGTGGGCCGGGTCCGGCGCCCGTGGATGGGGGCCGAGCTCGGCGACGGTGGCCTGTCGCTGTTGCGGTCGGTGAAGGCGGCGATCGATCCCGACGGGCTGATGAATCCCGGAGTGTTGATCCCGTGACGCTCACCGCGGCGATCGATCTCGGCACCACGACGGTGCGGGTCGGGCTGTTCGATGCCGCCGGTGAGCGGGTGGCGATCGCCCGCGACACCCTCGCGCTCTCGGTTCCCTTCGCCGGTGCCGTCGAGCAGGATCCCGACGAGTTCGTGTCGTCGTGCCTCCGGTTGTTGACCGTCGCGCTCGATGAGGTCGGCGCGGTGGCGGGCGATGTCGACGCGCTCGGGATCACCAACCAACGATCGTCGATCGTGACGTGGGATGCGGCGACCGGGCGGGCGTTGGGTCCCGTCATCGGCTGGCAGGACACCCGCACCTCCGCCGTCGTCGCGGATCTCGTCGCCCAGGGGATTCCGCTGACCACGTCGGCGTCGTGCACGAAGCTGGGCTGGCTCGTCGCCCACGATCGCGAGGTCGCGGCCGCGGCGTCTCGGGGCACGCTGCGGATGGGCACCGTCGACACGTGGCTCACCTGGGCGCTCAGCGGCGGGGAGGTCCATGTGACCGATCCCTCCAATGCCGGCGCGACCGGGCTCTACGACCTGCACCGGGGCGACTGGTCCGAGGGCGCGCTCGCGCTGTTCGGTGTTCCCCGCGAGCCGTTGGCCGACATCGTCGCGTCCGACGCGATCGTCGGGGTCACGGTGCCGGAGCTGCTCGGCGCGGAGATCCCGTTGGCGGCCCGGCTCGGCGATCAGATGGCTGCCGGTGCGGCGCACGGGATGGTCGAGGGGATGGCGAAGCTCACGTTGGGGACGTCGGGCATGCTCGATGTCGGGGCGGGCACCACTCCGGTCGATGCGCCCGCGGGCTGCTACACGTTGCCGTTGTGGCGCCGGACCATCTCCGGCGAGACCGTCGAGGAGTATGTCGTCGAGGGGTCGATCAACACCGCCGGGTCGGTGGTCGAGTGGCTGGTGCGGGTGGGGTTGCTCCCGCGGGTCGACATGGTCGAGGAGGTGGCCGCCGCGGGGCGGTCGGGGCTCACCTTCGTTCCCGCCCTCGCCGGTCTCGGCTCCCCGCACCACGATCCGACCGCGCGCGGCGCACTGGAGGGCCTCGCTCTCGACACGACGGCTGCCGACATCGTGCGGGCCGTGATCGACGGGATCGCGACGCGGGCCGCGGAGCTGGCCGAGCACATGGGCGTGCGCGGTTCGCTGATCGTCGACGGTGGTCTCAGCCGGTGCGGCGTACTCCTCGATGAGATCGCGACGAGGTCGGGGCTGGCCGTCGTGGCCGCCGGCGATCCCGAGACAACTCTACGAGGGATCGCCGTCGTCGCGGCGAAGTGACCTTCGTCCTTCCCTGCGGGGAGCCGGGGCGCTCATACTGAGGGCGAGAGGAGGGATGTCATGAAGAAGATCGTGGTCGGAATCGATGATTCGCCGAATGCCCGTGCCGCGTTGCGCTGGGCCCTCGACCATGGTGGCGCCGATGCGGAGATCGTCGCGGTCCACGCCTGGCATCTGCCGGTGATGGGTGGCTTCGAGATGACCCTCACCGATCCGGCGCCCTTCGAGGCCGGCGCGGAGAAGCTCCTGGCCGATGTCGTCGCCGACGTCACCCAGGGCGCGGCCGAACGTGACCGTGTCCGCACCGTGGTGACCGCGGGGGCGAGCGCAGAGGTCATCTTGGCTGAGGCCGCCGATGCCGACCTGGTGGTGGTCGGTGCCCGCGGTCATGGTGGGTTCACCGGGCTGCTGTTGGGTTCGGTCACCAACGCGGTGGTCCACCACGCCCCGTGCACCACCACGGTGGGGCACGGGGCGCGGTGGTCCACCACGCCCCGTGCCCCACCGTGGTGGTGCCGGTTCCCTGACCCCGTCGGGCTCGCCTTCCCGGCCGGCTCAGGAAGGGGTCGACACGGCGCGGTAGGAGTCGACGGTGGCCCGCAGCTGGTCGTCGAACGGGGTGGCGGTGAGACCGAACGTCTCGGTGGTGTCGGTCGAGTCGATCTCGAACGGGGCATCGAACTGGTAGCGCATCTCGAGGAGCTCGCGAACCATCGGCACGAAGACGGCGCCTAGACGGAGGGCGACGGTGGGCATGCGGACGACCTTCACCGGGTCGACCCCGGCCGCGGCGCACAGCCCGGCGACCATGTCGGTGGCGCTGCGGGGTGGCAGGGTCGGCACGTGCCAGGCCCGGCCCAGGGCGCGGTCGTCGGTGCCGAGCGTGGCGAGGGTGGTGCAGACGTCGTCGATGTAGGTCCAGCTGTGGACGACGTCGACGGCCCCGATCATCGAGACCCGCTTGCCGGCGAGGGCCCGGGGCACGGCTCGATCGCCGAGATGGCTGGTCTCGCCGAGGCCGGGTCCGAAGTAGTCCGACGCGCGGGCCTCGGTCGCCCGGATGCGCCCGTCGTCGTGGGCGGTCCGCGCGTCGTGCCACATGTCGGCCCGGATGCGGCCCTTGCGGGTGGTCGGCTCGAGCGGGCCGGAGGCCGTCATGGGCGACGTGCCGGGCGCGAAGCCGTAGAGGTTGCTCATGGTGACGAGCCGGGCGCCGGTGGCTTCGGCCGCGCGGAGAAGGGCAGCGGCGAGCGGGGGCCAGGCGTCGGCCCACTTTTCGTAGGGGGGATTGGCGCAGTTGTAGAGGGCGTGGGCGTCTCGGGCCAGCTCGGTCAGGCGGGCGGTGTCGGTCGCGTCGGCGGTCACGAGCTCGATGTTCGGGTGGATCGGGCCGTTTCCGGACCGGGTGACGACGCGGACGTGGTGGCCGGCGTCGGCGAGACGTCGGGCGGTGCCGGATCCGACGGCGCCGGCGCCGACGATGGTGTGGAGGCTCATGACGATGCGTTCCGTTCTTCGGTGTGCGACTGATGATCTGTTACAAGAGCAGTGCTCTCGCTCGATCGATGTCACCCTGCCAGGCCGGGGCGGGGCTGTCAAGAGCACCGCTCTCGTTTGTGGTCATTGATCTCTCCGTCGCGGTGGGCGATGATGGCAGCGATGGTTGCCCAGAGCGCCCCGAAACGGGCCCGCGAACGAGCCCGAGCCGAGCTGATCGCCGAGATCACCGACACCGCGCGGGCCCACCTCGGCCGGCACGGGGCCGCCGGGCTCTCGTTGAGAGCCGTCTCCCGGGACCTGGGAATGGCCTCGTCGGCGCTCTACCGCTACTTCCCGAACCGCGACGCCCTGCTGACCACGCTGATCGTCGACGCCTACACCGCCCTGAGCGATGCCTGCGCCGCGGCCCACGCCGAGATCGACGCCTCCGACCTGCTCGGCCGCTGGCGCGCCATCGCCCACGCGGCCCGGCAATGGGCTCGCGCCCATCCCCACGAGTACGCCCTCATCTACGGGTCGCCGGTTCCGGGCTACGCGGCGCCGACCGACACCATCGACCCGGCGACGCGGGTGCCCGGAATGCTCATGGCCCTCCTCCAAGATGTCGACGCCGCCGCCGGCCCGGCCCACCGGGGCGGCGACCTCCCCGTTCCCGAGGGACTGGCCACCCAGATCGATGCGCTCCGGGCATCGGCCGGAATCACCGTCGACCGGTCCCTTATGCTCGACGGCGTCGGCGCCTGGGTCCTCTTGTTCGGCATGCTCAACTTCGAGCTGTTCGGCCAGTTCCACAACGTGTTCGACGACGCCGACGAGCTCTTCGCCCACCAGGTCGACCTCATGGCCGCGCGTCTCGGCCTCGAACCGTCGCACCCTCGCCCCCACCCGCCACCCACCCCGAACACCCCGACCAGCCAGGAGCCACCCGCATGACCCATCCGTTTCGTTTCGGCATCCAACTCACCGCCCCCGCGCCGGGGACGAGCTGGGCCGACACCGCCCGCCGGCTCGAGGACTCCGGCTGGTCGACGCTCGTCATGCCCGACCACTTCGAGGATCAGCTGGCGGTCGGACCGGCCCTGGCCGTTGCCGCCGAAGCGACGACGACCCTGCGCCTCGGGGCGCTCGTGTTCGGCAACGACTACCGGCACCCGGCCGTTCTCGCGAAGGAGATGGCCACCCTCGACGTGCTGTCCGACGGCCGGATGGAGCTGGGGATCGGCGCCGGTTGGATGCGCACCGACTACGAGAAGGCGGGCCTGGTCTACGACCGGCCCGGCGTGCGCATCGACCGCATGCTCGAGAGCCTCGAGATCATCCGGGGCCTGTTCGCCGACGGACCCGTCGATTTCGACGGCGAGCACTACACGATCACCGGCATGGAAGGGCTGCCCAAACCGGTGCAGTCCCCGCCGCCGCTGCTCATCGGCGGCGGCGGGAAACGGGTTCTCGGGATCGCCGGACGTCAAGCCGACATCGTGGGCGTCACCGCCAACCTGAAAGCCGGCGAGATCGGTCCCGACGCCCTGGCCGACACGACCGTCGACCGCTTCGACGAGAAGCTCGAATGGGTGCGGGCGGCGGCCGGCGATCGATTCGCCGACATCGAGCTCCAGGTGCTGGTCATGAGCACCCAGCTGACCGACGACCGCGCCGCCGCGCTCGAGGGCATGGCGTCGCTGTTCGGGATCACCCCCGACGCGGCCGCAGCCATGCCGATGCTGCTGATCGGGTCGGCCGACGAGATCGCCGAGACCCTGCACGAACGCCGGGAACGATGGGGGTTCAGCTACATCGTCGTGCAGGACCACGCGTCGATCGAGGCGCTGGCGCCGGTGGTCGCCCGCCTGTCGGGCACCTGACGTCGATCAGGTGCCGGCCGACGCGAGAAGGGCGTCGTGGAGGTCGGGGGCCGACCTCGGCGCCCGTTTCGTGGTCGCCATGAAATCGAGCAGCACCTGGACGAACCGCTCCGGCGCTTCGGCCTGGGGAAAGTGGCCGACGCCGTCGAGGATCTCGAGCCGGGAGCCGGGGATGGTCTCGTGGGCGGCGTGGGCGTGGCCGACCGGGATGATCCGGTCGTCGTCGCCCCACACGATGAGGGTGGGGAGGTGGGCGGCGAGATACAGGCGGTCGAGGGCGCTGACGCTCTGGCCGCCGGGCTCGATCACCCCGCGCATCGTGCGCACGAACGCCTTGCGGTTCTCGGCCCCCGCCAGGGAGCGGTAGGAACGCCACATCTCACTGAGCAGCGGGGCCCGCAGCCCACGGCGATGCAGGAACCGGCCGACGTCGTCTCCACGGTCCGCGACGATCCGGGGAAAGATGACGGGCATGAGATGCTCTGCGCCGGGCAGGGAGAGCAGGCGCAACATCCAGCTGACCTCGCGGCCCAGTCCGCCGCTCCCCACCAGGACCAGGCGGTCGCACAGCTCCGGATGCTGGTAGGCGAGTTGCAGGGCGACGCCACCACCGAACGACTGCCCGACGATGGTGGCCCGGTCGATCTCGAGCATGGCCAACAGGTCGCGAAGCCCGCTCGCCATCGCGCCGAGGGAGTAGTCGCCCATCGGTTTCGCCGATTCGCCGTGGCCGAGGAGATCGGGGGCGATCACGTCGTAGCGTTCGGCCAACCCCGGCATGACGTGCTGCCAGGTCCGGGAGCTGCCGGCCAACCCGTGCAGCAGCAGGATGCGCTGACGCCGGCGGTTGCCGGCTCGGCGGTAGCGCACATCATGGCCGTGGATCCTGACATGAGAAAGCGGGATGGTTCCCATGTCGCGAGTCTGCCCCCTCCGAGAGGAGGATCCACGCGTCGGGCCGGACCGGTGCGACACCTGGCACATCTGCTTGTCGCCGCGGGCCGACGGTCCTACCGTCGGGTGGCCCATTCGACGAGGGGGAGAGGTCGACACCATGGCCGCGGTGCGGATATCGACGGTCTCGCACGGAGTCCGGGTGCTCGCCGAGGAGCGAGACGATGTCTCTGTCGACGGTCCCAGCCGGATCAGGTCGGACGGTGACATCACGACCGTCGACCTCGTGGCCGGTCGCCTGACGGTGCGAGTGCCCGCCGGCTGCGCGCTCGTGATCGGGGCCACATCCGGCCGGGTCGAGGTGCGGGGGCCGGTGGGGGACGTCAGCATCATCGCCGAGTCGGGCCGAATCGATGTCGAGGAAGCAAGGCGGATCGACGCCCGTTCGACGTCGGGACGGGTGGTTGTCGGCCGTGTCGCCGGAGATTGCCGGGTCCGCTCCGAGACGGGTCGCATCGAGATCGGCGGTTGTGTCGGTGTGGACGCCGCGACCGCGAGCGGTCGTATCGATCTCGGGCATGTGAGCGGTCCGGTCCGCGCCCATTGTGTGAGCGGACGGGTCACCGTCGAACTCGACAGCGCCAACGATGTCGACGCCGAAACCGTGACCGGCCGAATCGACATCGCGCTTCCGGTCGGGGTGCGGGTGCACCGGGTCGACGGGCCCGGGGCCTCCGATCGGCCCGATGGGTACGACTGCGTCGTGCGGGCCGTCTCGGTGAACGGCCGGATCGGTGTGTCGAATCGATGAGCCCACCACCGGATCTCGAACCGGCGTCCGACGGGGGTGGTGGATCCGAGAATGCCTGTGTCGGAGCGGTTCTGTTCACCGACCTCGTCGGGTTCACCGCGTTCACGGACTCGGTGGGTGACGTCGCCGCCCTCACCGTGCTCGAACACCAGACCGAGATGGCGTCGTCGGTCCTCGCCGCCCAGGGCGCCGGTCGTATCGTCAAGGAACTCGGTGACGGGCTGATGATCTGGTTCGATCGCGCCGACGCCGGTCTCGTCGGGGCCGTCGCGCTGATGAACGCGATCGATGACGCCCGAGCGGAGGGTTCGTTTCCGTTGGCGATCCGGATGGGCCTCCACCATGGCGAGGCGATCGAGAGGGGCGACGATGTCGTCGGCCGGACGATCAACGTCGCCGCGAGGGTGTCGGCCCTGGCCGGCCCCGGTGAACTGTTGGCGTCGGACGACGTGCTGCGGGCCGGAGGCGCAGCCGACGGGTCGCTGCGACTCAGCCCCATCGGGCCGGTCACGGTGAAAGGCGTTCAGGAGCCGATCTGGCTCCAACGGATCGAGACGGATCAGCGGGCTCGACGCTGACCGAACGTCATCAGCCGCCGCGGTGGCCGACGAGGTCGCCGAACAGCACCGCCATGCGGGACTGATCGTCGCCCGCTCCACCGGCGATGATCCGCTTGCGGACCGCCGACGAGATCGTGTCGATGAAGATGACGACCGCGATCGTGATGATCAGCACCGCGCCGACCTCGGGGAAGTTGCGGAAGTTGAGTTGGCTGATGAGCTCCGCGCCGACCCCTCCGGCCCCGATCATCCCCAGCACGGCCGACGCCCGCACGTTGACCTCGAAGCGGAACAACCAGTAGCTGATGATCACCGGCATGACCTGGGGCAGGATTCCCCAACGAACCCGGGAGATCCAGCGGCCGCCACAGGCTTCGACCGCCTCGACCGGGCCACGATCGCTGGACTCGATCTCCTCGCTCGAGAGCTTGCCGAGGGTGCCGACCGAGTGGAGCCCGATCGCCAGCGCCCCGGCCCACGGGCCGAGGCCGGTGATGGCGATCAGGATCACGGCGACGATCAGTTCGGGAACGGCCCGGATCGCGTTGAAGAGCTGGCGGATCGGCAGTCGGATGAAGGATGGCGACACGTTGTTCGACGCGAGGAACGCGAGTGGGAGGGAGATCGCGGCGCCGAGGATGGTGCCGATCCAGGCGATGTAGACCGACTCGAGGACCTTGCCGATGACGCCGCGGTCGAGCTCGGTCGCGAAGTCGGGTGGCCACATCAGCCGGAAGATGGCCCAGCCGTCGCCGGGGGCCGATCGAAGGCGGGCCCATGACGCATCGAGGCCGCTCGCACCCCACGCGAAGGCACCGGCGATGATCACGAAGACGACGGCCCGGGCGACGAGTGGCCCGACCGGGCGCTCGGGCCGGCCGGCCGGTGCGCCCTCGTGGCGCTCGTCGGGTGGGACGGTGGCGGTCATCAGACGAGCCTCCGCCGCAGCGCGACGCTGATCTGCTCGATCACGAACACCACCACGAAGATGATGAGCAGGACGCCCAGGATCCGGCCGAAGCGGAAGTACTGGCGCTGCGCCTCGATCACCCGGCCGATGCCACCGGCCCCGACCAGGCCGAGCACGATCGATGCGCGGATGTTGAGCTCGAAGATGTAGAGCGAGTAGGCGACGTACGACGGCAAGACGGTGGGCAACACGCCGGCCCGCACCGACGGGACATGACGGCCGCCCGCGGCTCTCGCGGCCTCGAGCGGTCGCGGATCGGCCCCGTCGATGGTCTCCGAGAACAACTTGACCATGACCGCCAACGAGAAGATCGACAGCGCCCAGGTGCCGGCGAACGCGCCGATGCCGACCGCCGTGACCAGCAGCTTCGCCCAGAACAGGTCGGGCACGGCCCGGACGATGTTCATGACGACCCGAGTGACCCAGTAGGTGCCACCGTTGGGGGTCGTGAGGCGGCTCATGGCGAACGAGACGGGCAAGGCCAGGCCGCAGCCGACGACGGTGGCGACCACGGCGATCTGGAAGGTCTCGACGAGCGGGTCGATCACGTTGTCGCGGTCGAGCACCCACTCCCACGGCACGGGCCAGAACTTCTCCCACAGCGGGTTGGTCCAGAGATCGATGAAGGTCGTGAGGTCGAAGCCGACCTGGCGACCCGTGAACCAGGTCCACAGGACCAGACCGACCACGACGACGAGCGTGAGTGGCTTTCGGCGGGGCTTCTTCGGGCGCCCGCCGGGCCCGCCAGGTGCAGCCGGTTCGGGGGCCGACGAGTCGGCGGTCACGTGTCGGTGTCGGCGAGCACGTCGCCGGCGGTGATCGACCGTCCGTAGATCTCGCGGAAGGTGTCGTCGTCGACGTCGGCGATGTCGCCGTCGAACACCAACTCGCCGTCGCGCAGGCCGATGAGTCGTCGCCCGTACTCCTGGGCGAGGTCGAGAAAGTGCAGGTTGATGAGGGTGGTGATGCCCAGGTCGCTGTTGATCCGGGCCAGGTCGCCCATCACCTGTCGGCTGGTCACCGGATCGAGCGCGGCGACCGGCTCGTCGGCCAGCATCAGGGTCGGCTGTTGGGCGAGGGCCCGGGCGATGCCGACCCGTTGTTGTTGGCCACCGGAGAGATTCGATGCCCGGACGTAGGTCTTCTCGACGATGCCGACCCGTTCGAGGGCCTGCATCGCGATCTCCCGGTCGGCGGCCGGCCACAGGCCGAAGGTCGATCGCCACGACGGCACCATGGCCAGACGACCCATCAACACGTTGTTGAGCACGGTGGTGCGCTCGGCCAGGTTGAAGGTCTGGAAGATCATGCCGATGCGGGATCGAACCATGCGCAGCGTGGCGTTGGACGCGCCGACGACCTCGATGCCGTCGACCTTGGCGGACCCCTCGGTGGCGGGGACGAGGCCGTTGAGGACCCGCAAAAGGGTGGACTTGCCGGCGCCGGAAAGACCGACGACGACCACGAACTCGCCGTCGTCGATCGTGAGATCGAGGTTGCGAAGTGCTTTCACCCCGCCCCGGTAGGTGACGGACACGTTCTTGAGTTCGATCATCTGACTGCCTCGCGAGTCCGTGAGTCGGGGCGGGCCCTCACGGCTGCGGCCCGCCGAAGCGGACCGCAGCCGGAGACCACGGGTTGTGCGGTTGCGTTTCCCTACCGCAGATCAGCCGGGGGGCTCGGTGATGCCGAGGGTCTGGGAGGCTTCGCGCACGATGTCGAAGTCGGCTTCGTCGGCCCGACGGATGTCGGTCCAGCCGTAGATCTCGTCGAAGATCGCTTCGCCCTCGTCGGTCGCGAGGAACTCCTCGACCGCGGTGTAGATGGCGTCCTTCAACGAGTCGGGAAGCTCGCTTCGGACGGCGACGACGTCGTTGGGGATCTCATCGGTGATCGAGAAGACGATGACCTTCTCGCCCACGTCGGGGTTCTCCTTGCGGATGGTCCGGCGGGCGTCATCGAACGAGAGGCCGATGGTGGCGTCGCCGTTGTAGACCGCGGTGACGGAGGCGTCGTGCCCACCGAGGAAGCGGGGGGTGATGTCCTCGACCGGATCGATGCCCGCGTTGGTCAGATCCAGCGACGGGAACAGGTAGCCCGACGTCGACGACTCGCTGGTGAAGGCCACTTCCCGGCCGACCACGGAGTCGAGGCTGCCGATGCAGCTGGAGCCGGGGCTGATCACCGCGCCGTCGTCGGTCGTCTCGCCCTGGGCCTTGCCGTCATCGCCGAAGAACACGCCGACCTGCAAGGCGACGGCATCGAGGGCGTCGACCTGGACGATCTCGCCGTCGGGTCCGTTCTCCAGCGAAGTGCCGGGGACGGGCGGTTCGGGGCAGATCGACGGGTCGTTGGTGAACCACTGACCGTGGTAGGTGAACGAACCGAAACGGCCCGACTGGATCAGGGCTTCGATCTGACCGGGAAACTGGTCGGTGCCGAGGGTGTAGGCGAACGGTCCGAACGCGCCGAGATCGGCGCTCCCGGTGCCCATCGCCGTGACGAGGCCGGTGTAGTCGGTGGTCACGATGCCCTCGACTTCGATGCCGAGCGCGTCCTGCAGCACGTCGATGAAGGGCTGGATGTCGTCTTGGAGCGAATCCTGCTCCTGGCTCGGCACGAACCCGAAGACGATCTTGTCCGGCCAGTCGGCCATCTCCATGTCCGCCATCTCCTCGTCGGACATCTCGTCGTCGGCCATCTCCTCATCGTCCATGGCCGCCATCTCTTCATCGGTCATCTCGTCGTCGGCCATCTCGTCGTCGGCCATCTCGTCGCCGCCGTCGTCGGCGCCCTCGTCGGTGTCGGCCGGTGTGGCGTCGTCGTCGCTGTCGTTGCCACACGCGGCGGCGAACAGTGCGAACGACATCAACAGCGCAAGAATGCGCAGCATCGTCTTTGTCATGGTTCCCTCCAGGAAGAGTTGTGCCCGCGACAGTAGCGACTCGGTCGCGCAACTGCTCGCGCGGCCTTCATGTACGCGCATGGGTGCGAACCGCCTCGGTGAACTGGTTCCAGTCGCGGATGTCGATGGTCCCCGGGACAGAGGTGTTCCAGGGCCGCACGTAGCGGCACACGGTCGAGCGGGGGTGGGCGGCGACGAGGGCTTCGAGATTGTGCACGCCGTCATCGAGATAGACGTCGCACTCGACGCGGGTCTTGTCGTCGAGAATGTGGATCTCGGTGGACGGTACCTTGTGTCGGGCCAGCCAGTCGTAGGTGTCGTGGATCGAGAAATGGGGCTTCGTCGTGAGGATGACGACATGGTGCCCGTCGGCCCGGAGTCGTTCGAGGGCCTCGATCGCGCCCGGGTAGGGCTCGAGACCGGCGAACAGGCTGCGGCCCTCCGCGCAGGTCTCGGCCCACTTCCAGAACTCCGACATCGTCGCGAAGTGGCTCAACACCGTCGGCGCGTCCCATTCGGTGACGTCGGCGGTGGTGAGGTCGCGGTCGATCCGGTCGGGGAAGTCGCGGTTGTAGCGGGCGGTCCATCCCGCGTTGAAGTCGGCGACGACGCCGTCGAGATCGATTCCGAGTCGTAGCGATCGCACGACGTGCACTGTGCCATCTGTGGCACCCTCGATGCATGACTCGGCCTTTCGTTTGCGGCGTGGACCTCGACGGCGTCGTGGCGGACTACACCGCGGGCTTTCGCCAGGTGGTGGCCGACGACCGGGGAGTGGACCCCGACTCGCTGCCCGACGAGCGATCCTGGGACTTCCACGAGTGGGGGTTGAGCATCGAGGAGTTCAATCGTCTCCATCGCCTCGCCGTCGCCGACCTGCGCATGCTGGCGACGCTGCCGGTGGTCGACGGCGCCGCGGACGCGCTGTGGCGGCTTTCCGACGCGGGGGTGTGGATCCGCATCGTCACCCATCGCCTCTATGTCAACTGGGGCCACGCGGCGGCGATCGCCGACACCGTCACCTGGCTCGACGAACAACGCATCCCCTACCGCGACATCTGCTTCCTCGGCGCGAAACCCGAGGTGGAGGCCGATTGCTATGTCGATGATGCGCCCCACAACGTGGAGGAGCTGCGGGCCGAAGGCAACGACGTGATCGTGTTCGACCAGCCCTACAACCGGGAGTTCGGTGGCCATCGGGCCCGCAACTGGGCCGAGGTGGAGGCGATCGTCGTCGAGCTCGCCGCTGCGAAGGCCGGTGCCCTCGAGGTCCAGCTTCCGGGATTCGAGGCCGGATCCGATCGTCTGTCGCGTCGGCTGGGCGGAGGCTGAGCGCGAGTCGGGCTCGACCGGCGACGCCGCGCCGACACTGGTTCGCGTCGGGTTTCGGCGCGATGATCGTGAAACGAGAGGGTGATGCCCGATGACGACCGACCTGACGATCGAATTGTCCGACACCGCAGGGGAGCTGGCCCGCCTCGGACGGGCCCTCGGTGCGGCGGACGTCAACATCGAAGGCATGTGTGCCACGACGTGTGGCGGGTCCCGGGCGATAGTGCACCTGTTGGTCGACGATGCCGAGGCGGCCTTCACCGCCCTGGCCCGGGTCGGGATCGAGGTGGCGGCCGACGAGGAGGTCATGGTCGTCCCGGTCGAGGATCGACCGGGGGTGCTCGGTGAGATCGGCAGCATCCTCGGCGACGCCGGGGTAAACGTCGACCTGGCCTACCTCGCCACGTCCACCCGGCTCGTCGTCGGGGCCGACGACCTCGCCGGCGCCCGGGCCGCCCTCGAATCACACTGAGGCGCTGATCGCCTCGCGCACGGCGTCGAGAATCGATGCGCGACTCCACGTGGCCGGTCGGTAGTCGACCCCGGCCACGTCGAGCCCCTGACTGGTGGCATGGCCGCAGTGGGTCCAGATCAGCACCACGAGGTCGCGGTCGGGATCGACCGCGCCGGCCCAGTCGAGCGATGGCGGTTTGCGTTTCTCGCTCTCGTGCCAGCGCAGGTCCTTGAGGCCGAGGTCGGTTTCGAGCGCGTCGGCCCAGCGCCGGCGCCGTCCACCGACGATGTGGAGGACCTTGCCGTTGACCGATGGTCGCAGCGCCTCGGCGGCGTCGTGGTCGCGTTTCTCCCGCCATTCCTGGAAGTCGACGAGGTCGTCGAGCACGGCGCGCAGCCCGTCGACGGCGGCGTCGATCGTCTCGTCCTCGCCGGCCGGCCACCGCTCGCGCATCGTGAACGCCAACTCGGCGGCGAGGTCGGGATCGCCGAGACCGGCGGCCTCGGCGACCGCGGCGAGCAGCAGGCCGCGGGCGGTGTCGACGGTGCCCTCGTGGTCGAAGAAGAGTCGGGCGGTCGCGGCCCGGAGCCGGACCTGTTCGATCCGGGGGAGCAGTGCGCGGGCCCGTTCGTCGAGCTCGAGCACCTCGTCGACCTCGCCGGCATCGACGTGTTGTTCGATCGCCTCTCTGACGTACGGGGCCAGCGCGGCGGTGTTGATGTCCCACGTGAGGATCTCGGCGAGGGCCGTGTCGGGCATCCGGTGGGGGTCGGGCCAGCGCCGCAGCGCCCGATCGAGCCACGCGTCGGGATCGGCCGGGGCGCATTCGATGGCGACGCGCAACGCCAGATCGTCGCGGAGGCGTAGGAACACGTCGGGGAGCAGCCGGTCGAGCACCTCCTTTCCGGCGAGCTCGTCGAGGATGACCTCGGCGATGTCCCGGATCGCGCCGTCGGGCAGCCGGGGAAGCTCCTTGGCGAGACGGGCCACGTTGGACTCCACCCCGAAGTCGATCTCCCGGAGCAGGCCCGCGACATCGGTCGGGAGCCCGTAGTGCAAGCCGGCGGTCAAGGCCCGAAACGCGTCGCCGGTGCGGAACCGCGACGGGTCGTGGAGCAGCTCGATGACCGTCTCCCACTCTTCGATGTCGTAGGCCGCCTCGGCGGTCATGGAGGTGATGACGGGGTCGTCGGGGGCGAGCGGAAGAACATGGTCCTGGAGGAGGTTCAGCCATTGGGTCGGTTCGACCGCGTCGATGCGGCGAAGGCGTTCGGCCAGCGCCTGCACGAGTCCGGGATCGGTCGCCGGGGCCGACGCTGCGCCCGAGGCCGTGGTTGCCGGCGGCGGGGTGGGGGCGACGACCGCCTTGTGGGCCTCGATCGTGAACGAGATCCGGCTCGAGAGAAGCGGCTCGGGAACAAAGGAGAGCTCCACGGAATGCGACCCGGCGGCGAGCGGGCGGACCGGCACGTGGAGGTGGGATTCCTGGTCGGTTCGCTCTCCTTCGATGCCGCCGACCGCGGCCCCGGGCGGGTCGGAGTCGACGAGGACCGAGTGGAGATGGTCGCCGCCGCCCGGTGAGCGCACCTCGAGCACCGCGGTCGCGATCTGGCCGAGCTCGAGCGATCGCTCGCGGACCTCGTGACCGTGCGGGTCGAGCACCCGCACGACGCGGGCGAAGCTGGAGTCGGCGTAGAAGTTGTTGCCCCGGAGACGGTCGACGGCGTCGCGCCACGCCTCGCGGGCCTCGTGATCGGAGCGGGGCGGCCGCAGGCCCTCGGTTCGGGTGCGCCAGGCGAAGTAGGGCGGCTGGGTCGGGTGCGCGCGCAATGGCGCCGTGAGGGCGTCTTCGTCCTCCACCACCGGCCAGGGGCCGACCTTGATCGTCAGCTGAAGGCCGTTGCGTCCCCGTTCGGCGGCGGCGGTGACGGTCGCGTAGCGGACGGGGTCGACCCGGCGGTAGGGCGAGTCCGACAGGATCACGATCGCGCCGTCGCCGACGGCGACCCGGAGGTCGGGGGCGAGCCACCGTTCGGCGTAGCCGATGTCGAACTCGGTTCCCTCCGCGGCGGACACGAGGGCCACGTTCTGTTGGCGGTACTGCAGGATGCGACCCGCCTTCAACAGGTGCAGGATCTCGGGGGCTTCGTCCGCCATGGGGGGAGCGTATTGCTCCCGCTCGGGTGGGGCGAACGGCCGGGACCTTGGACTCTGCCGGTCGGCGACCCGACCATCGAACGTGGACCCGTTGATCCTTCGAGAGCGGGAGCCGCCATGACGATCACGCCACGAGAACGGGTGCTGATGGCGATCGCCCACGAGCCGCCGGACCGTCCCCCCATCGTGCTCGGGGTGAGCAACGCCACCGGCATCAAGATGTCGACGTATCGGGCGTTGAAGGACCTGCTCGGCATCGACGCACCCGACGACTACCTCTACGAGTGGCCCGAGCTGGGGACCGCGGCGATCGACGAGGCGACGATGCGGCGCCTCCACAGCGACGTGCGCGGCGTGCTCGACCGCGAGCCCGACGCGGTGCGGGAACGAAACCGGACCCGCGAACCCCACTCGGACTATGTCGACTCCTGGGGGTCCGGCGCGAAGGAGGTTCGGCCCGGGGAGTGGTTCCCGATGGTGCATCCGCTGGCGTCGGCGACGACCATCGAGGAGATCGAGGCCCACCCGTGGCCCGACATGGACGATCCGTCGCGGGTGGCCCACGTCGCCTCGGAGGCGCAGCGACTGGCCGACGACAACGAGTTCGCCATCATCGCCACCCCGTGGCTTCTGTTCCCCCTCGAACGGGCGTTCGCCATGCAGGGGATGGACACTTTCCTCATGAACATTGTGATGTTCCCCGAGTTCACCGAAGCACTGCTCTGGAAGATCCAGGGTGTGTGCAAGCAGCTGATGGGGAACTTCCTCGACGCGCTGGGCCCCAATGTCGACATCATCAAGATCGGCGACGACCTCGGCACCCAGGAGAGCCTGTTGATGTCGCCGGACATGTACCGCCGGGTCCTCAAGCCGATCCATGCCGACTGGATCGAGTTCATCAGGTCCCGCACCGACGCCGCGCTGTTCTTTCACACCGATGGCGACGTCTTCCCGCTGATCGACGATTTCGTCGAGATGGGGATCGACATCCTCAACCCGATCCAGACGTCGGCCGGTGAGATGGCGAACCTGGAGGCGCTGCGTGACCGCTACGGCAAGAAGATGGTGTTCTGCGGTGCGATCGACACCCAACGCATCCTGCCGCACGGCACGCCGGCGGAGATCGGAGCCGAGGTCCGCCGGGTGGTCGAGATCCTGGGTGCCGACGGCGGCTACATGGTCTCGTCGGTGCACACGGTCATGAGCGACGTGCCGGCCGCGAACGTGCTCGCCATGGTCGACGCGGTGGTGGAGGGCGCCGCCGACGGGGTCCGGGCCGGTGGACGATGACGGGCACCGACGTCGTGGACGAGGTGCTCGATTCGCTCTACGACGCGATCGTCGCGGGTGATGGCGACGCCGCGGTCGCGCACACGTCTGCGGCGTTCGAGTGCGGCGCGGCCCCGCTGCACGTGTTGTTCGACTCGATGATTCCCGCCCTCGAGGAGGTCGGCTCGCGGTTCGAGTCGAACCAGATCTTCCTGCCTGAGATGCTGGTCGCGGCCCGGGCGATGCAGGCCGGAATGGAGCTGGTGCGCCCCCGACTGGCCGCCGAGTCGGCGGCCCGGATCGGCACCTTCGTCATGGGCACCGTCGCCGGCGACATCCACGACATCGGCAAGAACCTGTGCAACGTCATGTTGGAGGGTGCGGGGTTCGACGTGATCGACCTCGGGGTCAATGTGCCGGCCGCCGACTTCGTGGCCGCCATCGCCGAACACCGGCCCGACGCCGTCGGGATCAGCGCCTTTCTCACGACGACGATGCCCGAGCTGGTCACGACCATCGATGCGATCGTCACGGCCGGGCAACGGGACGGAATCGTGCTCCTGGTGGGCGGGGCGCCGGTCGATCAGGCCTACGCCGACCGGATCGGGGCCGACGGCTACGCCCCGAACGCCGTCTCCGCCGTCCGGACGGTCAAGGCCCTGATGGGCGTCGCCTGATCGGGCGGCGCCGTCACGGTCGCGGCGACGTGACGGAAAGCGACCGGTTCGGGCCGGGGCCGATCATGCCGACGTGAATCCTTCGCGGGCCTCGTTGGCGGCGACCACGGCGACGAGCATCGCGGCGGCCGGGTCGGCCCACCACCAGCCGAACGCCGAGTTGAGGACCAGCGCGGTGAGGATGCCGGTGGCGAGGCCGCCGTCGAGGAACGTCATCGACGCCTCGGCCAGGAACGGTTCGCTCTTCAGGCGGGTGCCGACGCGGCGCTTGGCTCGGGCCAGGGTGAACATCACGGCCGCGGTGATCGTGAGATAGGCGATGCCGATCGTAGAGGAGTCCGGTTCGGTGCCGATCCACAAGGTGCGGATGCTGACCACCAGGAGAAAGAGGGCGAGGACCGCGAAGGCGGATGCGACGAGGCGACCGGCGCGCCGGTCTCGGGTCGGGTGGCCGCCGTCGTCGGGACGCATGTGCCACAAGACGACGAGGGACGCGAAGACCTCGATGAGCGAATCGAGCCCGAAAGCGATCAGGGCCAGCGAACCCGCGGTGAACCCGAGGTACATGGTGACGAAGGCCTCGGCGGTGTTCCAGGCGATCGTGATCCATTGGAGTCGCCGGCCGAGGACGTGATCTGACATGGCGGGCACTCTACGGGTGGGCTTCGCCGGGTCACCCCGACCGCCCGTCACAGCGTGGTTAGCGCCCGGTTAGCGCCCGTCGCGTACAACAGTCGTGACGGCAATGACGGGGGTGACGTGGGATGGCACGAGAGTGTCTTGATGCGTGGTCCGAGGCCGACCTCGTCGAGGCGGTGCGGGCCGGTTCGGGCGACGGGTTCGCGGAGCTCTATCGCCGTCACGCGCCCGCGACGCGAATGGCGGTCAGCGACTATGTCGACGATCCCGAACAACAACTCGACGTCGTGCAGGAGGTCTTCACCCGGGCCCTCGCCCGACTCGACTCGCTACGAGACCCCGCTCGTTTCCGTCCCTGGGTCCTTCAGATCGCCCGCAACGCGGCCGTCGACGAGCTCCGCCGGCGCCGCAACGCCCGGATGGAACCGATCGAGTCCGACGACGACCCGAGCTTTCGATCCGACGACCCGGGCCCCGATGTCGAAGCCGAGGTCCGTGAGCTGGCCGAGGCCATCAACTGCGGTGTCGCCGCGGTGTCGGCCCGCGATGCCGCGGTGCTGTCGATGACGGTCCACCTGGGGTTCGGTCCGTCGGAGGTCGCGTCGGCGCTCGGCATCAGCCACGGCAACGCCAAGGTCACCCTCCACCGGGCCCGGCGCCGTCTGCGGGGCGCGCTGGAGCAACAGGATCTCCTCGACCGCCAGGACCGGACGAAGGGCTCGGCGGCTCAGAGCCCGATGACGCGGATGCCGGATTCCCGGACCGACGCGGCCAAGTGATCGGGCAACTGTTGCGGCCCCCAACCCGTTCCGAACCCCACGACCTCGTCGGTCTCGCGGTAGGCGAGGGCGACACCGGGCCCGACGAGGGCCGCGAACAGTTGCCGTTCGTCGTCGTCGAGGTCGGCGACGAACGTGCGCAGCTTCTCGAGAAGACGGTCGGTTGCTTCGGGATCTTCGGTCATTCGGGTTTCCTTGCCGGCCACAGCTCTTGCCACTTCCTGTCCCAGACGACGACGAGACGAGGAGTTACACCGTGGACGAAGATCTGAACGAGAACGCCCGTTTCCTCGTCCGGGTGACCGGCCCGGCGGGGACGGCCGAACATCCGCTCGTCGACGGGCTGGTGATCGGCCGTGACGAGGGCGATGTCACCGTCGGCGATCCTGCGGTCTCCCGCCGTCATCTTCGTTTCGAGGTCCGGGGTGACGAGCTCGTCGTCACCGACCTCGGCAGCTCCAACGGAACCTATGTCGATGGTCGTCGCATCGACGCCCCGGTCGCCTGTCGGGCCGGGAGCGAGCTGCGAATCGGCGACACCACCCTTCACATTCTGGAGGTGCCGGCACCCCCGCGAACCGCGGCGATGTCGACACCCCCGGACGAGCCGGCCCCGCCCCCGACGCCGTCAACGTCACCTGCGGGGCCGGCTCAGCCTCTCCCCCCGAGTCCCCCCACACCGCCGAGCCTCGCGTCCGGCACCGAGGCCCGTCGTTCCGACGACATCGAGGTCCGGTTCACCCCGGGGACCTACGGCGCCGAGGTGGCCAAGAGCTATCTGGCGACCGCGGTGCGGGCCCGACGCAACCTCGCCGGGCTCGGGTCGGAGCCATGGGGGACCGTGCCGGTCGTGAACCTCATCGACCCGTACCACGACGGGACCGAGGTCGTCGCGTCCGGATCGATCGTCGACGGCCGGGCCGGTGAGGCCTGGGTCGTCGTGAGCCCCGAGGCGCCGCCCGAGGATCCCCATCGTGTCCTCGCGTTGCTCTTCGGCGCGGCCCTGCCGAGCGCGGACGAGGTGCAGTTGCTCGTCGAGGGGTTCGGTCTGCACCGCTCGGGCCTGTCGGATCCCGACGAGCAGCTGGCCCAGACCCCGCTACCGGCGCTGTCGGAGATCGACGGCGAGCTGCGCGGCGCGGCCGCGCTCTCGTTCGTGCGTTTCCTCGTGGCCCGAGAGGGGGAGGAGGCGGTCATGCGTCTGCTCGGCGCCCAGGACGGGCGGGTCGAGGAGACGGCCCGCGAGGTGTTCGGCGCCGCGCTCGGTCAGCTCGAGCAGGAGTGGCGGCGCAAGGTGTTCGCCGGCGAACCCGACGTCAAGACCGGCGATTTCCTGCGTCTCTCGCTCAAGTACCTGCGCCCGTACCGGCTGCGTCAGATCGAGATCTTCGGCTACATGCTGTTGAGCCTCGCTTTTGTCGCCGCGTTCCCGTTCGTGACCCGGAAGTTGTTCGACACCGCGCTGCCGAGTGGCGAGTTCAGCCAGGTCCTGACCCTGCTCGTGGGGCTCGGCATCGCGTTCGTCGTGTCGCTCGTCGCCGGGGTGCGGCAGGCCTACCAGACCGCCTACGTCAGCGGCGCCGTGTCGCGCGACATCCGCCAATCGCTGTTCGGGCGGGTGCAGCGGCTCCCGGCCGCGTGGTACCGCGAGCATCCGCAGGGCGACGTGCTGTCCCGGCTGTTCAGCGACGTCGGGGCGGTGCAGGCCGGCCTCTCCGAAGCGATCGGACAGGGCATCTTCCAGATGATCTCGCTGGTCGTCACCGCGGTCATCATGTTGACGATCGATCTCTGGCTCGGTCTGCTCGTGCTCGCCACCGCGCCGCTGGTCGGCTTCGTGTACCGCCGGATGGCGGCCGGGGCCCGCGATCGTTCGCTGGCCGTTCAGGAGAACAACAGTGCTCTCCTGTCGGTGGCGGCCGAGAGCTATCAGGCGAACCAGGTGGTCAAGGTCTTCGGTCTGGCCGGCCGCGAAGAGCGTCGGTTCTCCCAACAAAGCGATCGGTTGTTCCGGGCGACGCGGCGCCTGCAGCTGTGGGGCGGGTTCTTCGGGTTGTCGGTCAACCTGATCATGACGTTGCTTCGCCTCGTCGTGCTCGGCCTCGGCGCCTGGTTGATCCTCGAGGGCCGGTTCACCACCGGTGGGCTCGTGGCGTTCCTGTCGATCATGGGCGAGGTGTTGTCGCCGGTCACGGTGCTCGTCGGTTTGAGCCAGCAGGTCCAGGCGTCGATGGGTTCGCTGGTTCGGATCAACGAGGTGATGGAGGCCGATCCCGAACCCGAGGGTGCCGACCTCCCCGCGTTGGCCCCGCTGACCCGCGAGCTTCGGCTGGCCGGGGTCGGTCTCTCGTACACGCCGGAGCGGCGGGCGCTCGATGACTTCGACGTGAGCATCGCCGCGGGCTCGCGGGTGGCGTTCGTCGGGCCGTCGGGGTCGGGGAAGTCGACCGTGTTGCGGCTGCTGATGCGCATGTACGAGCCCGACGAGGGCGCGATCCTCGTCGACGGGGCCGACCTGCGTTCCTGTTCGCTCGCGTCGTGGCGCGACCAGCTCGGCGTCGTCTTCCAGGACTCCTTCCTGTTCGACGCGACGATCCGGGAGAACATCGCGTTCGGGCGGATCGGGGCCACCGACGCGGAGGTCGAGGCCGCCGCGGCTGCCGCGGAGATCGACGCGTTCGTCGATTCGCTTCCCAACGGGTACAACTCGCTCGTCGGGGAGGGCGGATCCGCCCTGTCCGGCGGCCAGCGTCAACGAGTGGCGATCGCGCGGGCCCTCGTCCGCAACCCGCAGGTGCTGTTGTTGGACGAGGCGACCTCGGCGCTCGATCCCGGCACGGAACGCCAGGTCAACGACACCATCGCGAGGATCGCCGAGAACCGCACCGTCGTCGCCGTCACCCACCGGCTGGCCAGCATCACCGACTACGACCGGATCTTCGTGATCGTCGAGGGCCGTCTGGCCGAGCAGGGAACCCACGACGAGCTCGTCGCGGCGAGGGGGGCGTATGCGCAGTTGTGGGCCGAGCAGACCGGAACGCCGATCCCCGAGCCGGAACCCTTCGATGCCGCCGCGGCGCTCCGCCGCGTTCCGTTCCTGAGCACGATCGAGGATTCGACGATGGAGGGCCTCGTCGCCGCCCTCACGCCGTTCGGTCTCGAGCCCGGCCGTTCGGTGGAGGAAGGCGGCGGCCTCATGGTCGTCGCCGACGGGATCGGAGAGGTCGTGCTGGCCGGGGAACAGGTCGCCGCGGAGCTGCGCGCCGGCGACACCTTCGGCGTGAGCGCAGCGCTCGGTGCCCCGGCCCACAGCTCGTTGCGGGCCCGCACGGCGCTCGAGTTGCTGAACCTGCCGGCCGAGGCGCTCAGCACCGCCGCGGCCACCGATCCGGCCCTGGCCGATCAGCTGAGCGGGCGCCGGACCGGGCCGGTTCCCTCCGGCGGGACCCGGCTGTCGCGGCTCACCCTCGCCGGACCGGTCTCCGCGTTGAGCACCGCGGCCGCCGAGGAGCGGGTCACCCGTGCGGGTCCGACGCCGATGGCGGGATCCTCGGCGACGAGGGCCACCGGTGCGTTCCCGCGGATGAAGTGATCCGGAGGCGTCGATCCGCAGGTACGAGTGGGCGGCATCGACCCACCGGTGTCGACCGGGATGAGATGATCAGAGAGGACCCATGACCCAATCCACGACAGAACCTCCACGCCCCACCTATCAGGCGATCGTCCAGGCGGCGGTCGAGGCGACCGGCTCGGCCGGCGGCTGGCTGCTCGCGGTCGGCGAGGGCGCGTTCACCGTGCTCGCCGTGCACGGACACGACGGTCGCGCCAACGATCGGATCGGGGCGCAGGTCGCCGCCGACGGGGCGGCCGGGTTCGTGGCCACCTCCGGTCAGCCGGCGGCGATGCAGATCTCCGCCGACGATGCCGACAACATCGGGGCGGGCGGCGGCGTGGGCACCGCGTCGGCCATCCTCGCGGTGCCGTGCGGGTCGGAGGAGGTCATCGGTGTCGTCGAGTTGGTCGATCCGGCGGCCGGCGCCTACAGCTTCGACGACGTCGAGGTGGTCTCGATGTTGGCCGACGTGGCCGGCGCGGCGATGACCGAGACGGGGACCGGGTCGACTCCTCCGTCTCCCGCTTCGCTCGCCCTCGGCCTCGAACGGCTCGCCGCCGGCGACGCCGGCCGCTATGCCGCCGTCGCTCGGGCCGTGGAATCCCTGCTGTGACCGACGGCGGGTTTCGTCCCCGGCCGGCCTGGAGCCGCGACTCGGTGATGTTGCGCATGCCCGGGGCGATCAGCCTCGACGACGTCAGCGACGAGTGGGTGTTCGGCGGTGCCGACGGATCCGGGGTGCGGGTCGCGATCGTCGACAGCGGCATCGATGCCGACAATCCCGAGCTCGACGGCTGTGTCGACGCCGACGGCGCGATCGAGTTCTCCGTCGACCGTGAGGGCGGTCTCGTCACCCGGGAAGGGCCTCACGACGACAGCTTCGGGCATGGCACCGCCTGTGCCGGCATCATCCACTCGATCGCCCCGAAGGCCGAGATCACCAGCGTCAAGGTCCTGGGTCCGGGGCTGTCGGGCAAGTCGATCGCGTTCCACGCCGGCCTCGACTGGGCCGTCGATCAGGGGTTCGATGTGGTCAACTTGTCGCTCGGCACCCGCAAGCGTGACTGGGCGCTCGCCTTTCACGATGTCTGCGACCGCGGCTACTTCACCAACTCGCTGATCGTGACGGCGGCCAACAACGTGCAGTCGGTCAGCTACCCGTCGCTGTTCGCGTCGGTGGTGAGTGTGGCGTGCAACACGACCGACGACCCGTTGCGGTACCACGCCAATCCGGAGCCGCCGACGGAGTTCCTCGCTCGCGGGATCGATGTCCCGACCTTGTGGAAGGGGCACACCACCAGTGTGCAGACCGGCAACAGCTACGCCGCGCCCCACATCGCCGGCCTCGCTGCCCTGATCCGCTCGAAACATCCCGAGCTGCGACCGTTCCAGGTGAAGACGGCGCTGTGGGCCCGAGCCGGCAACGTGGTCGAGTCGGCCCCGCCCGAGATCGCCGGCCGGCTCAGCCGGGTGATGTCGGCCACGTCGCTCACCCGGTTGCGGGCCCGGGCCTGAGACCCGCCCGACGGTCGCGTTCGGGGTGTCGTGCTCAGCAACCCATGAGGGTGGCGGCGATGGCGTCGGAGGTCTCCATCCACCGGTCGGCGTCGGGCGAGGCGAAGTTCAGGACCAGGGCGTAGCCGAAGTCAGGGATCACGTATTGGGTGCGCTCGTGGTTGTTCTTCGCGACGACCTGGGCGTTGACGGTTCGCCCGCCGAAGGTCCGCTCCGAGACGGTCCCTTCGAACTCGATCCCCGACTGGGCCAGCTTCTGGCGCACCGTTTCGGGTGAGTCGGCGGAGGTGTAGTCGCCGGCGACCCGCAGGATGCTGAGGTTGACGATGAAGCCGTCGTCGACGGGACCGTCGGCCCACAGCACCGCACCGGACGCGAGCAGGCCCCGGAGCATCTGCTCGGTCTTCTCGACGTCGGTCGGGCGGATCAGCTGGGCGGCGTCTGCGGGGCGCGTTGCCACGAGGTCGACCCAGCGCCAGTCGGCGGGGAGGATCAGCGTCGCCCCGATGGCGCAGCGGCCGACATAGTTGCCGGTCAGCCGGTCGACCTGTTCGAGGGTGTCGTCGATGTCGAAGATCTGGGGGATCGGGGCGCAATTGCCGCTGGCCCGGGCGGCGACATGGTCGGCGTCGGCCACGAGCACGCAGAGGGTGCGGGCGCCGGCCGCTTCGACATCGGCCGCGGTGAACCCGGTTCGGCCGTTCTCGCCGCCGAACGAGCTGAACGGCGGGAACCCGTCCCATTCCTTCCAACTGCCGCCGGGTGTGGCCCGGCCGGCCTTGTTCTCGTCGCCGTCGACCGCGGTGTCGAGATAGAAGTGGAGGTGGTCGCCGGCCGGTTCGAGCTCGGGCGTGAACCCGATCGTCTCGTAGGGCACGAGCATCTCGCCGGTGGTCTCGTCGAGGGCCACGCCGCCGATGATGCAGGCGACCTTGGCCGGTTCGCTGGGGCACGGGGTCGGGGTGAAGCCGGAATCGACCGGCACGCCGACCCCGAACGCGGGGGTGGTGACCACCGGGGCGGGCGGTGCGGTCTCGGGCGGTGCGGTGTCGGTGGGTGCGGTCGTGTCGGTGGGTGCGGTGTCGGTCGGGTCGGGTTCGGTCGTCGGGGGGTCGGTCGGGTCGGGTTCGGTCGCCGGGGTGGTGTCGGCGGTCTCGTCGCCGGGTCCGGCCGTGACGTCGCCGTCGTCGCCGCCTCGCCCGAAGAGAACGAAGCCGATCACCGCCAACAACGCGACCGCGGCGCCCACCCAGATCAGCTGCGAGCGGTTTCCGTCGGGCGCGTCCTGCGCCGGACTCGCCGAATCCGGCGGCGGTCCGGGCGGGGTCGCCGCGGCCGGCGCCGCGGCCGGGGGTGGGCTCATCGGCGCGGCGGTGGGGGTCGGCCCCGTCGGCGGGTTCGGGGGTTCGCCGGCCGGTGCGGGGGGCGACGTCAGCGGTGCGACGGTGTGACCGATCGGGGCACCGTCGGAATCGTCGCCGTCGTCGCCGATCCCCTTGGCGCCGACGAGCACGTCGCGCAGGTCGTC
>JAJRXC010000082.1 GCA_024276495.1 Actinomycetes bacterium | reverse complement strand
TTCACGCGGCGCTCAGGCTGGAGCCGGCGGTCGGCGCCCTCGACTTCGGTGGGGCGTTGCGCTCCGGCATCGGCGCGTTGCGCACCGCGTTGCAGGGCACGGGCACGACCCTCGTGATCAGTGCCGACATCCGCGACGGTATGGCCACCTCGGCCGACGAGGCCGGCGGCGGCGATGGGGCGGCCGCGCTCGTTATCGGCGACGACACGGCCGGTCCGGTGATCGCCGAGTACGTCGGGGCCGGCATCGCCACCGACGAGTTTCTCGAACGCTGGCGGGTTCCGGGGTCCGAGCGCTCCCGCGTGTGGGAGGAACGCTTCGGCGAGGTCACCTACGCGCCGCTGATGAAGGCCGCGTTCGACGCGGCGCTGGCCGACGCCGGGATCACCGAGGGCGACATCGACCACCTCGTCGTCGCGGGCATGCACGCCCGAGCGACAAAGCGAGGCGGGAAGAAGGCGTTCGGTGCGGCCGCCGAGAAGACGGTCGACGATCTGGCGTCCACGGTCGGCAACACCGGCACCGCCCATCCGGCCCTCCTGCTCACCGCCACTCTCGAACAGGCCGACCCGGGCCGGACCATCGCGGTCGTCATGTTGGCCGACGGGGTCGAGGTGATCGTGCTGCGAACCACCGACGCCATCGCCACCCATCAGCCGACTGCGCCCGTCGCCACCCAGATCGCCGCAGGGGCACCGGTCAGCTACGGCAAGTTCCTGTCGTGGCGGGAAATGGTCGCGGTGGAGCCACCCAACCGGCCGCCGCCGAACCGGCCTTCGGCCAGCGCCGCTCACCGGCGCGAGGACTGGAAGTTCGGCTTCGTCGGCACCCGTGATCGCACCAGCGGCATGATCCACATGCCGCCCGCCCGTGTGTCGCAAAAGGGCGGAGCGGTCGACGACATGGAACCGGTGGCAATGGCCGACACCCAGGGCACGATCGCGGCGTTCACCGTCGACAAACTCGTCTACTCGCCGAGCCCGCCCGTGGTGTTCGCGGTCGTCGACTTCGACGGCGGTGGCCGGTCGCCGCTCGAGCTCACCGACGTGGATCCCGACGAGGTGCAGATCGGTGGTCGGGTCGAACCGACCTTCCGGCGCCTCTATACCAGCGACGAGATCCACAACTACTTCTGGAAGGTTCGCCCGGTCAGAGGAGAAGCAGACTGATGGGATCACACGGCATCAAGGACCAGGTCGCGATCATCGGGATGGGGTGCACGCCCTTCCTCGAACATTGGGACAAGTCGCTCGACGACCTGATCATCGACGCGGCCCGGTCGACCTACACGTCGGCGGGAATCGGCCAGGAACAGGTCGACGCGTTCTGGTTCGGCACGTCGCAATCGGCCGCGTCGGGTCTCGCCCTCGCCGGGCCGCTGAAGATCCAGGGAAAGCCGGTCAGTCGGGTCGAGAACTACTGCGCCACCGGGTCCGAGGCGATGCGCAACGCGGCCTACGCGGTTGCGTCCGGGGCCTACGACGTGGTCATGGCACTCGGGGCCGAGAAGGTGAAGGACGGGGGCTACCAGGGACTCAACGCGTTCCCGATCCCCACCGACGGCACCCAGCGCACGCTCACCGCAGCGGCGATGTTCAGCTTGATCCTGCCGTCGTACGCCGAGAAGTACGGCGTCGACCGCGAGCAGCTTCGCTATGTCGTCGCCAAGATCGCGGAGAAGAACCATCACAACGGGGCCCGCAACCCGCTCGCCCAGTTCCGCCGCGAGACCAGCGCCGAGCGGATCTGCCAGATGGCAGCCGTCGCCGGTGAGCTCTCCGTGTTCGACTGCGCCGGAGTGGCCGACGGCGCCGCCGCGGTCATCATGTGCCGGGCCGAAGACGCCCACAAGTACTGCCCGAACCCGCTCTACATCAAGGCCCTGTCGTTCGTCGCCGGCACCGGCGCCGGGTCGCTCGACCCCGACTACGACTACACGACGCTGCTCGAATCGAAGTGGGCGGCCGACGACGCCTACGCCCAGGCCGGGGTCACCGACCCGAGGACCGAGATCGCCATGGCCGGGGTGCACGACTGCTTCACCCCCACCGAGCTCGTGTTGATGGAGGACCTCGGTTTCTCCGATCCCGGCCAGGCGTGGAAGGACGTGCTCGACGGGGACTTCGCCCTCGACGGTCGCCTTCCGGTCAACACCGACGGTGGGCTCAAGTCGTTCGGGCATCCGGTGGGCGCGTCGGGGCTGCGCATGGTCTACGAGGTGTGGCTCCAGATGCGGGGAGAGGCCCCCGACGATCGCCGCATCCCCGAGACGGATCGCACCTTGGCGCTGACCCACAACCTCGGCGGCTATCCCGGCGAGATGGTCAGCTTCGTCGGCATCTACGGTCCCGGGCCCGGCTGATCGGGCGGCGGCTGTGCTCAGCGGGCAACGGGGTTGATCCAGCTGATCTCGGTGAAGCGGGCGAAGTCGCTGTCGGCGCTCACGATCTCGAGGCCATGTTCGATGCACAACGCGGCGAGCACCGCGTCGGAGACGAGCCCGGCTCGGAGGTCGTGATCGATCGTCAATTGGCGGAGGATCTCCTGATGTCCCACTCCGGCCGTCGGGACCCATGCCGTCGGGGCACCGAGCCATCCGTCGATGATCTCCCAGGCTTCGGTCGGCGAGAGTGGATCGGTCAGCGCCCGTGGATTCGTGACGATGCGCAAGAAGGCGGTGAGCGACATCCAGGGAAGCGCCACCCGCCGCGTGCCGTTGAGGGCGTCGGTCAGCCAGTCGGCGGCGTCGGTGTGGGAGCGGCATGTCTCGTCGACCGAGTAGAGCAAGATGTTGGCGTCGACGAGCATCAGCGCGACTCGGGCCCTTCGAGATAGTCGAGGGTGTCCGCGATGTTCGAGACGTCGATCTTCAGCCCGAGTTCGTGGGTTGTCGGCACGAAGGGCTCGCGATGGCGTTGCCGCAACATCCCTCGTCGTATCAGTTCGTTGACGGCTTCGCTGACTCCCCGGTTCTCCTCTCGGCGTAGACGTTGGACTTCGGCCTCGGTGTCGTCATCCAGCTCGATGGTCGTGCGCATGCGTAAACTATAGCATTCGCATGCGTTGAAACGCACATGTCAATGCGGCACAGCCCACACTGCAGCCCAGCCCGCCCGACCGGCGGGAACCCGTTGATCGTCTTTCGCAACGACATCAGCTGGGGCAACACCGGTCCCGGCATCGAGATCGAGACGAACGCGACCGTCGAGCTCAACCTCTGTCGCGAGGCGTTCTGCGAAGTGCAGACGGACCCGTTGTTCGTGAACGCGCCGACCGATCTTCGGGTCTCGTCGGGATCGCCGGCGATCAGCGTGGCCTCCGACCGTGGCCTACTCGGCATTCGCGGAACCGACCGGCGTGCTCCGAACTCGCCGGCCATCTACGATCCCGCCCACGCCGACCAATCAGGGGGACTTGTGCCGCGTCGATCATTGAGCGGGATTCGAGTGGTGGACCTCACCATCGCGCGAGGTGAGCTGTGTGGTCGCTTCCTGAGCGATCTCGGCGCGGAGGTGATTCGGGTCGAACCCCCGTCGGGTTCGCCGTCACGGGCAATGGCCCCACGCGACGGCGATCATTCGTTGTTCTGGACGTTTCGCAACGCGGGAAAGCTCGGCGTCGCCCTCGATCTCGACGACGCCGCCGAGCGGGATCGGCTGCACGAGTTGCTCGGCCACAGCGATGTCGCCCTCACCTCGGCCGAACCCGGGACGCTCGACGGGACGGGGCTCGACGCAGCCGAGCTCGCCGAACGGCACCCGCACCTGATCGTCGTGAGCATCACCGCCTACGGACGGACCGGGCCCTACGCCGGGCGTGACGTGCCCGACGCGGTCATCGAGGCGACCGGCGGCATGGCGTTCAAGGCCGGCACGCACGAGGGAGGCCCGATCCTGCCTCCGGGATTGATCGGCGACGACACCGCCAGCCTCATCGGGACGTGGAGCGCGTTGTGCGCGCTGTGGCAAAAGGAGGACACCGGGGCCGGACAGCTCGTCGACGTGTCGACCAACGAGTCGCTGGCCCAGATCACCGACTGGTCGCTGTCGAACTGGAGCCGGGCCGACGACGAGGGAACGCCACACCTCGAGATGCGGGCCGGACCCGGTCCGGTGTACACGATCATCCCGTGTGCCGACGGCCATGTCCGACTCGTCGTGTTGAGCACCCGTCAATGGCACGCGATCCGGGAATGGCTCGGCGAGCCCGACTATCTCCAGGACCCCGAGCTCGACGGCTTTCTCGGCCGGATGATGATCGCCGACGCCGTGCTCAACCCGCTCTATCGCGAGCTGTGGGCGGAGATGACGATGCTCGAAGTGTGCGAGGAGGCGCAGCGGCGAGGCATCGTCTGCACCCCGATCCTGAAACCCGCCGAGGTGCTCGTCAACCCTCACCTGGAGAGTCGGGGAACGTTCGACGACGTGGTGCTCGACGACGGGCGGACGATGAAGCTTCCATCAGGGTGGTTCGAGATCGACGGCGAACGGGTCGGCCCGACCGGACCTCCGCCCCACATCGGGCAACACACCGATGAAGTGTTCGCGAACCTCGGCGAGGCCCGTCCGGCCCCGACGGCTCCGCTCGAGAAGGCGCCGCCCCTCGCCGGTGTGCGGGTCATGGACTTCGGCCACGGCGGGGTCGGGGTCGAGACCGGCCGGTTGTTCGGCGAGTACGGCGCCGATGTCGTGAAGATCGAGAGCCGGACCTATCCCGACTTCATCCGGGTCGTGCTCGGAGGGGAGATGTCACCCTCGTTCGCATCGTCGAGTCGCAGCAAGCGCAGCTTCGGGGTCAACGCCAAGACCGACCGGGGGGTCGAACTGCTTCGCCAGATGGCCCGCGACAGCCATGTGGTGATCGAGAACAACTCGACCGGCACGATGGACGCGATGGGGCTCGGCTATTCGGTCATGGCCGCCGAGAACCCCGACATCGTCATGATGTCGAGCCAACTGATGGGGTCGCGGGGCAAGTGGGCCGACTGGCTCGGCTACGGACCCAACACCCAGGTGACCGGTGGCATGACCCACCTGTGGTCCTACGAGAACGATCCCGAACCGGCCGGGAGCCAGGCGATCTTCCCTGATCACTTCGCCGGTCGGTCCGGGGCGGTCGCGGCCCTCGCCGGTGTCCTCGGCAATCGACGCAACCGTGACGGCGGCATGCACGTCGAGGTGTGTCAGGTCGAGCAGGTCGTGGGAGTGATGGGTGATCTCCTCGCCAAGGAGTCGCTGGTGCCGGGCTCGATCGTGCCTCGCGGCAACCACTCCGACCACGGCACCCCGTGGGGCCTGTTTCCGAGCGCGGGCGACGACCAGTGGGTCGCGATCTGTGTGCGCGCCGACGCGGAGTGGGCCTCGCTCGTCAACGTCATGGGATCGCCCGAGTGGGCCGACCCGACGATGACGGAGCGCGACCGGCGAAGGGCCGAGAACGACATCGAAGCCCGGATCGCCGAGTGGACCGCGTCTCGTACCAGCGCAGAGATCACCGACGCGTGTCTTGCCGCCGGTGTCCCGGCCGGGCCGATGTTGACCGGGGCGACCCAGGCCGTCGACCCCCACCTCGAGGCGCGGGGCTATCTGGTGAAGCTCCACCAGCCTCCGATCGGCGGGATGATCTTCGAGGGAGCCGCCTTCCACGCGTCGGCGATGATCGGCCCCGACATCTTTCCCGCACCCGGGCTCGGCGAGCACACCCGTGAGATCGCGGCGGACGGGCTCGGTCTTCCCGCCGACGAGATCGAGGAGCTCATCGTGGCCGGCGTGCTCGAGACCGACCCACCGTTCGCCGCTGAGTGAGATGGGCCGCCGCGATGCTGGCGTCGGCGTTGGTCGCGTCGGCCTGTGGTGACGCCCCGGTGGCCGACGCGATCGATGCTCCGGCGGCCGCGGTGACCCAACGCATCACCTACGGCACGGATGCGCGCCAGTTCGGCGATCTGACCGTCCCCGCGGGGACGGGTCCCCATCCCGTGGTCGTCTTCATCCACGGCGGGTTCTGGCTGAACCAGTTCGACCTCACACTGGCGGAACCCCAAGCGGCCGACGCGGTCGCCAACGGATATGCGACCTGGAACGTCGAGTACCGGCGGGTCGGAGATGCCGGCGGTGGCTACCCGGGCACGCTCGACGACATCGCGGCCGCGATCGACCGCCTCGCCGGTCTGGCCGACGAGTACGACCTCGACCTCGACCGGGTGAGTATGGTCGGACACTCCGCCGGTGGGCATCTGGCCTTCTGGGTCGGTCAGCGTTCCCGGATCCCGAACGGCGCGCCCGGTACCGGTCCGGTCGTCGTCCCCGCGCTCGTGGTGGGCCAGGCCCCGGTTGCCGACCTCGCCTCCAACCTCGACCTCGGCGGCGGCGCCGTCGAACGGTTCATGGGGGCGAGCCCCGCCGACGAGCCCGACCGGTACGCGGTCGCCGACCCGGCCCGATTGTTGCCGATCGACGTACGTCAGCTGATCGTGCAGGGGGCCGACGATCGGATCGTGCCTGCTGATCGGGCTGCCGCGTATGCGGTGCTCGTCGATGATCCGGAGCGGTTGGAGGTGCTGGTGTTCGACGGCGCCGGGCACTTCGACGTGATCGACCCGGCCCACGAGAGTTGGGCCGCGGTGCTCGACCGCCTGGCCTGATCCGAGGCGTCAGCCGGCGAAGCAGCCCCAGCCGGCGTTGGCCAGGTCGACGTCGCCGAGTTCGACGACGGTGCCGTCGAGCGTTCTCACCGTTCCACCGCTGAGCGTCGCCGTCACCGTCGTGCCGTCGCAGTCGGTGCTGTCCGCCGGTCGGATGATCGTGAGAGTGCCGCCGGAGAGGCGGAGCCGGCGATCGACGACCGGCGTCGGCTCGGACTCCTCGATCACGTCGTCGCACCAGTTCGAGAAGAGATCGGATCCGATCCGGATCTCGCCGAACCACCGATCGGTCGGGAAGACGATCGGTTCGCCGAGGTCCGGCGAGGTGAAGCCATCGAACTGGATCACGAGAGCGAGGTCCTCGTTCGGGCTGCCCTTGGCGAAGCCGAAACCGCACGGGTAGTCATCGGTCAGCGTGGGCACATCGATGTCCGTCGCGTCGTCGTCGAGCGGTTCGAGGAGCATGACCTCGACGCCGTGTTCCTCGTCGGCCGTACGTTCGTCGACGTCGACCCAGTAGCGCACCAGCGCCCCGGTGTCGGGATCGAACTCGAGGTCGAGAGCGGCGAACCCGGAGGTGATCGCCGCGTCGACCTCGTCGAACAACCCTTCCATCGTCGTCCCTCCGGGGTCGAAGAACGCGTCGTCGGAGAGGGCGACATGGCCCACGACCTCGCCGTCGACCACGGTGTCGGCCCAGACGGATTCAGGACAAAAGCACAGCTGTCGGGTGGTGAGCACATAGGACGCGGGCGCGTGCTCGGCCCATCGTGCCCGCGCCGCGGCGAGTTGACCGGCGGGCGAATCGTCCTCGACCGGTGCGGTCGTCGTCGTCGTGCTCGTCGAGGTCGTCGTGGAGGCAGGGCCCTGGCCGGTCTCGGTGTCGATCGTGTCGCTGCCGCAGGCGGCGGCGAACAGGGCCAGGGCGACGAAGAGGGGGATCAGTCGGCGGGTCATGCTGTTGTGACGACGTCGCGCTCGGTCTGGTTCCCGCTCCGCAGAGTCGCCTTCGACCCGGAATCTTCCGCGTCACCGTCCGCCCTTTCCGAAATCTGTGGTGGCGGTGCACACGCCGTGTACACCCAGACCACAGATTTCGGGGTGGGAGGGCTATCCGGCCTCGGAGTGGGTGACGGGCTCTTCGCCCATCCACTCGCGCAGGGTGTTCTTCAGCTTCGACTGCTGAATGAACAGGTCCTGCTCGGCCGGGGCGTCGCCCGCGGCCTGGGGGGCCTTCAGATAGAAGCTCAGCCATTCCTGCACACCGGACTCGCCGGCCCGCATGGCGAGATCCATGAACAGGGCGAGGTCGAGCACGATCGGGGCGGCGAGGATCGAGTCGCGGCACAGGAAGTCGATCTTGATCTGCATCGGGTAGCCCATCCATCCGAAGATGTCGATGGCGTCCCAACCCTCCTTGTTGTCGCCGCGGGGCGGGTAGTAGTTGATGCGCACGACATGGTCGATGTTGCCGTAGAGGTCGGGGTAGACCTCGGGCTCGAGGATCTTGTGCAGCACACCGAGCTTCGACTCCTCCTTCGTCTTGAAGTTCTCGGGGGCGTCGAGCACCTCACCGTCGCGGTTGCCGAGGATGTTGGTGGAGTACCACCCGCGAAGGCCGAGCATGCGGGCCTTGAGCCCAGGGGCGATGAGGGTCTTCATGAGGGTCTGGCCCGTCTTGAAGTCGCGACCGGCGATCGGCACGCCGTTGCGCTGGGCGAGCTCGATCATGCAGGGCAGATCGGTGGAGAGGTTCGGGGCGCCGTTGGCAAAGGGAACGCCGGATTGCAGCGCCGCGTAGACATAGATCTGGCTGGGGGAGATGTTGTCGTCGTTGGCCTTCAGGCCGGCCTCGAACGCGGCGATCGTGTTGTGCACGGCGCTCGGTTCCTGGAACGCCTCGGTGGAGCCGCACCACACCATCACCATGCGGTCGCACCCGTTCTCGGTGCGGAAGTTCTCGATGTCGGCGATGAGGGCCATGGCCTGATCCCACATGTTGGTCTCGACCTTGACCCGTGTGCCGTCGAGGCGGCTCACCCACTTCTGGTCGAACACCGCATCCATGGCGACGATGCCCTCCATCTCTGCGGAGATCGGGGCGAGGTCCTTCTCCTCGAGCACGCCACAGGTGCGGGCGGCCTCAAGGGCGTTGGCCGAGATCGGATCCCAGCCACCGAAGACGATGTCGTCGAGCGAGGCGAGGGGAGCGAAGTCCTTGATCAGTGGGTTGCGGCCGTCCTCTCGGGTGCCGAGGCGGATGTGGGCCATCTGGCTCACCGAGCCGAGCGGGGCCTGGCCGCTCTGGCGGGCGGCGAGCACGCCGGCGATGAAGGTGGATGAAACGGCGCCCATTCCGGGCGTGAGCACACCGAGCTTGCCGGTGGCGGGAGCGATGTCACGTGCAGTCATGGTGCGACCATAAGGAACTATTCAAGTATTTCGAAGATAATGAAGAAAGACTGAACTATTCTGCAACGAGTGCGAACCGCTCTTCCCGACCTGAGCATCCGGCAGCTCGAATACCTGGTCGCCGTGGCCGATGCCCCCAACTGGGCGACCGCGGCGACGACGGTCGGCGTGAGTGCGTCGGCGTTGTCGCAGGGGTTGGCCGAGCTCGAACGGCGAGTGGGAGTTCCCCTCTTCGACCGCGATGGACGGCGGCGCACACTGCGGCCGTCGGCCGCCGAGGTGCTCGTCCATGCCCGCCAGGTGGTCGGGCTCACCGCGGATCTCGCGGCGTGGGCCGAACGCAGCCGGTCAGGCGCCGTCGGTCGTCTCCGGGTCGGCATGATCGACGCCGCCGCGGTCGGCCACTTCTCCGCCGAGCTACGTTCGTTTCGTGGCGCCCATCCCGACCTCGACCTCCGGCTGTCGGTCGGCCCATCCGGCCAACTGCTCGACGAGTTGGAGCGCGGCACGCTCGATGTCGTCGTGTGCGTCGAGCCCGGTGTGCCACGGCGGGGGATCGAGACCGCCCACCTGAAGACCGAAGAGATCGCGGTGTACTCCCCGAACGGCACTCGGCCCCGGCGTCCCGCGACGTGGGGACCGTGGGTCCTCTTTCCCGAGGGTTCCCACACGCGTGCACTGATCGACGACGCGTTGCGGGAACTGGGCGCACCGCGGGAGATCGTCGCGGAGTCGCATCAACCCGATGTGTTGAGAGCGATGGTCGGCCTCGGTCTCGGCTGGACCGTGCTCCCCGTCGTACAGGGCGAGATCGGGACCGACGCGTTGTCCAACGGTCGGGTGATCGGCACCCGCGATCTCGTCGTCGCCACCCGCCGGAGCGCGGCCACCGACCCGGCGGTCGAGCTCCTGTTGACGTCGCTGGGAACAAGACCGAGGTGACGGTTTCGGCTCAGGACAGTCGAGCGAAGGGGTCCTACACTCCCGGGATGGAAAACGCAGCCACGGACCTTCCCGATTCGATCGACGACGTCACCGCAGAGTGGATGAGCGCCGTCACCGGGCTCTCCATCGAGACTGTCGATCATCATCTGATCGGCGAGGGGATCGGTGTGAGCAGCGCGGTCTACCGCAGCCGGCTCACCGGCGAGGGTGTACCGGAGACAATCGTGACGAAGCTGCCCGCCCTCGCCGAGGAAGCGGTGTTCACATCGACGATGCTGCGGATGTACATCCGAGAGGTCCGCTTCTTCGAGATGATGGCCGCGAAGGTGCCGATCACCGTGCCCCGCTGCTTCCACGCCCACGTCGATCCCGAGAGCTCGAAGTTCGTCGTGTTGATGGAGGACATGGGCGATCTGCGCATGATCGACCAGATCGACGCGATGGCCCTCTCCGACGCCGAGATCGCGGTCGACGCCCTCGCCGCCTGGCAGGCGACGTTCTGGAATGGCTGCGATTCGCTGCTCGCCTCCGGCGCGGCCGTGTCGCTGGCCGACCCGATCTATCCCGCGGTGCTTCCCATCGTCTTCGCCGAAGGATGGGAAAAGTGCACGGCCGGGCTGGACCTACCGGCCGAGATCCTCGAGATCGGGCCGGGTTGGGTCGATGCCATGCCCAAGGTAATGCAGGATCTCTGTGTCGGGCCCACCACCGCCAACCACGGCGACTACCGGGGCGACAACATTCTGTTCGCCGACGACGGATCGGTTGTGCTGCTCGACTTCCAACTCATCGGCCACGGCTCCGCGTCGTACGACCTCGCCTACTTCATCACCCAGAGCCTCGACGCGGGTCTGGCCGCGGAGAGCGAGCGGACCCTGTTCGATCGGTGGGTCGCCGCCCTCATCGCCAACGGCGTCGCCCCGGCCGACACCGCCGATCTGTGGGAGCAGTACCGCCGCGCGGCGTACTTCTGTCTCGTCTATCCCATCGTCGCCAGTCGGGGCATGGACTTCGACGATTCCCGTCAACGGCGCCTGCTCGAGGTGATGACGACCCGCTTCGCCCGAGCGGTCAGGGAACTCGACCTCGCCGACTTCGGCATCTGAGTCCATCCCGATCGAATCGGGGACGGGCTCGGTACTTCGGATGCGGCGCGCCTAGAGTCGCCGTCGTTCACTGCACGACCGGAGACGACCACAATGAGCAACGCAGCCGCCGCCTATGAGGTGATGAAAGCGAGCGAGGGCAAGGACGAGGGCCACGGTGAGTGGTTCGAGATCACCCAAGACCAGATCGACCAGTTCGCCGACGTCACCCACGACCATCAGTTCATCCACATCGATCCCGAACGGGCCACCCCGCTCTTCGGCGGCACGATCGCCCACGGCTTCCTCACCTTGTCGATGCTCGTACATCTCACCTCGTCGATCGACCAGGAACTGCCGCCGATGGACGGCGTGATGATGGGCATCAACTACGGCTTCGACAAGGTCCGATTCGTCAATCCGGTCAACTCCGGCAAGCGGGTCCGGGCCCACAGCGTCATCAGCAGCGTGGAGCTGAAGGGAGCGGCGATCAACAGCACCCGCACGATCACCGTCGAGATCGAAGGTGTCGACAAGCCGGCTCTCGTGGCCGAGTGGATCGGCCGCATCGTTTTCGACAGCTGAGGATGACGGAACCGTGAACGACTATCCGATTCGTGTCGGCTCGATGCTGTTCACGATGGTCGACCCCGAGAAGGGCTACGAAGTCGAATACAACCGATGGTACGAACGCGACCACTTCTACGCGGGGTGCATGATCGGCCCATGGTTGTTCGCGGGAAGGCGTTGGGTGGCGACCAAGGAGCTGAAGGACCTCCGCTTCCCGCGTGGTGACACCCCGGTGGCCAGCCCCGTCGAGAAGGGGTCGTATCTGGCGATCTACTACGTGCTCGAGGGCAAACACCGCGATCATTTCGCCTGGGCCGCCGACCAGGTCGTCGAGCTCTATTCCGACAATCGTGGATTCATGAACCGACATCACGCCCACACGGTGCTCCTGGAGCGGCCGAGCGCCCACTACCGAGACGACGATCCGGTGCCGATCGAACTCGCGCTCGACCACCCGTACAAAGGACTCGCCGTGCTCGCCGTGGACCCCGCCGACGGGGTCGACGACGACGCGCTCTCCGCTCATCTGCACGACACGGCACTGCCCGCGCTCATGAAGGACTCGGGAGTGGCCAGCATGGTGTCGTGGCACTATCAGGACGCGGGCAGCGGCGACACCGACAAGGCGCCGATGGATCTGGGAATGCCCCCAGGGCCACCCGACCGCCATCTCCAACTCTTCTTCCTCGACGCCGAGCCGACCACGGTCTGGGATCGTTTCCGCGACTACGCCGACGAGCTGGGTGCGAGCGGCAAGGGCACGGTGGTCTTCGCCGCGCCGTTCCTCCCGACGATCGTCGGCACCGACACGTACACCGACCAGCTCTGGTGACCCGCCGTCGGGCGATCGCCGTCGTCGTGGTGATCGCCTCCGTCGCCGCGGCGTGCAGCCGGCGCACGGCCGACCCTCCGCCGCTGGTCACGACCACGGTTGCCGCTGCCGACACCGCGGCTCCCTCGACGGAATCGAGGGACTCGACGGCGCCGACCCCCTCCTCCACGGAACTGACCCCCACGAACCGGCCACCGTCGGGCCCCGGGGTCCCCGAGGTCGCGATCACCCAGATCGGCTGCCCCTCGGACCTCGACCGAAGCGACGGACTCGAGCTGGCCTGCGGCGTCGTCACCGTGCCGATCGACCGAGCCGACCGGGCAATCGGCACGACATCCATCACGGTCGCCACGCTCGCCGGCTACGACCCGGGATTCGAGACGCCGGTGGCCGTGCTCCAGGGAGGACCGGGCGGAGCCAGCTCGGCGCTCGGCGCGTGGTTTCCCCAACAGCCCTTCACCCAGGTGTTCATCGATCAACGCGGAACCGGGTTCGAAGGGCCCGAGTTCGACTGTCCGGAGATCACGGCCGCCCTCGGTCTGATCTTCTCCACCGACGCCGCCAACGCAGAGGAGCTCGCCGACGATGCCTACGACGCGTGCGCCCTTCGCCTCCAAGACGACATCGTGTTGCAGAACACCGATTCGGAGGCGCACGCGGCTGACGTCGTCGACACGATGACCGCCCTCGGGTATCGGCGCTGGGTCGCCTACGGCGTCAGCTACGGAACGACGATCGGGCTCGAGCTGCTGCGGGACGAACCGGCCGGCCTCGTCGGTGTGGTGCTCGACGGTGTCTATCCTCCGGAGCTCGACACCGACTCCGGCCTGGAGTTCTCTGCGAGCCGGGCGCTCGATGTGATCGACGCGACCTGTGCGGCGGAGTCCGACTGCCGGGGGTATCTCGCCGACGGGTCGGTACGAGCGACGCTCGAGCGGGTGATGGTCGAGTTCGATGCCGATCCGATGGTCGTCCCGCTCGGCGGCAACGAGATCGGCTACACCGAATCCATCGACCTGTTGCTCGACGGCCGTCGGGTTGCCGAGTTCGTGTTCGCGACGATGTACCACGAGTCGTTGCTTCGGTACCTGCCGGCCGTGCTCGGCGGGCTCGACGAACGCGATCCGTCCTCGGCGCGGTGGCTTTCCCGCAACGGCGCCCGACTCGTGATCAGCGGTCAGGCCGCCAACGACGAGGGCACCTATTTCGCCGTGCAGTGCCGCGACCGTCTGCCGTTCACCGAAGGAATCGGCGCAGATCGTTCTCCATTCGCGGCGGCGATCGCCCCGTTGCCATTGGCCGCCGTGTGCGATGAGTGGTCACGGCCCCCGGCCCCGGAGGTGGCCGGTTCTCCGGTCTCCAGCAGCATTCCGACACTGTTGCTCTCCGGGGAGTTCGACCCGATCACTCCCGGCGTCTACGCCGAGGAGGTCGCCGATCGTCTCGACGCCGCCACGATCGTGGAGCAACAAGGTCGAGGCCACGGCATCTGGTACGGCGACGAGTGCATCGCGGAGCTGGTTCAGCTCTTCGTCGCCGACCCATTGCGGCAACTCGACATCGGCTGCGCCGACGTCGGCCCGCCGGTGGAATGGGCACGTCCCTGACGGCGTGGCAGGATCACGCCCATGATTCTGGACACCAAGACGGTGATGGTGGTCGGCGTGGGCCCCGGGCTCGGCTCGTCCTGCGCGGCGGCCGCGCTTCGAGACGGCGCCAATGTCGTCATCGGGGCTCGCAACGAGCAACGACTTGTCGCGATCGCGACGGATCTCGACCCGAGTGGTGCGCGCGTGGCAGCGATCGCGACCGACATCATGGATCCGGCGTCGCTCGACGCTGCGGTTGCGGTCGCCGTCGAACGTTTCGGTGGTCTCGACGCGGTGATCAACGTCGCCGCGTTGGACACGGCCCACGCGCCGTTCGCTGATCTCGACGATGACACGTTGCGAAAGAACCTCGAAGTCAACGTGCTCGGCGCGGTGCACGTCGTGCGGGCTGTGACACCGGTCTTCATCGAGAACGGGGGCGGATCGGTGGTCCTGATCGGGTCGCAGGCATCACTGAAACCGGTCGACGCGATGCCCCAGTCCGCCTACGCGGCAGCGAAGTCGGCGTTGCTCGCGTTGGCCCGTGACATGGCGACGGAACTGGGCCCGTCCGGGATTCGGGTCAACACGGTGGTGCCGACCTGGATGTGGGGCCCGAACGTGAAGATGTACTGCGACTGGCAGGCAGCCGAGCGTGGCTGCACGGCGGAGGAGATTCGTGACGAGATCGCCGCGACGATGGCGCTGCGCCGAATGCCGACCGATGCCGACGTCGCGGAGGCGGCGATCTTCTTCGCCAGCGACCGGTCGGCCATGATCACCGGGCAGCGGCTCCTGGTCAACGCCGGCGAGTTCTACGACACGTGATTCCTGCGCTCCCGGCCGCGTCGGTTTTGATCGTCGACGACCGGCCCGATCTGCATGTCGTCATCGGGCGACGCAGACCCGGTTCGGCCTTCGTCGGCGGGCTCATCGTGTTTCCCGGAGGAGGTGTCGACCCGCAGGATCGCGACGCCGCGGCTCGGCGCCGGGTTCCCGCTGCCTCGATTCCCGATCTCGATCCTTCCGAGGCGGCCTCGTTCCTCCACGCCGCCATCAGAGAAACCGAGGAGGAGGTCGCGCTCGACATCGCAGGCCCGGCGCCGGTCGATCCGAACGATTTCCCCCATGTCGGCCGGATGATCACCCCGGTGGGGCCGCCGCGTCGATACGACACCCATTTCTTCTTGGCCCGCTACCGCGGGGGGAGCGTTGTCGCCGACCAGGTCGAACTCACCGACGCCTGGTGGGAACGCCCGACCGACGCGCTCGATCGCATCGATCGAGGTGAGCTCGAAGCGATCCTACCCACGATCGAGTTTTTGCGATCATTGTCGGAATATCGCAACGTAGCCGACGCATTTGCCGCGACAGGCTGTGGAGAACGCCGGGGAAAACGCAATGGATGGACGAGTTTCTGAGGATTGTCTCCACAAGTTTGCTGTTCGGTTGCAGTTTCTTTGCTGATAGATGTGAAATCTTCGGGGGCGTGGACTAAGGTCGGCGTGGGTTGAGTGTCGCACGGATGCAGGGCCGAGTGGCATCGATCCGGGAACTCAGTTCCCGTCCCCCTCCAGGGAAACTGGGGCCCGGTCGACGGATTCCGCCGACCGGGCCCGAGCCTTTTTGGCCCATGCTCGAGGCTGGAGACAGGCGACTGAAACGGCCTGAGCCGACACCGGTCGACATGGGCTCCGTCAGGTCGACGCGTCCGATGACTCGAAGGTCTCGAGAACGGCCTGGGCCATCTCGGTGCCGAGCACCTTCCGCTCGCTCGCGCTCAGCTGCGCACGTTCGGCCACTCGCTCTGCGGCCGCGTTGGTGAGGGAGATCACGAGGGCACGGAACTCATCTCGGTCGCCGGCTTTCGCGTGGTCGATGAACACCCGCCCGAATGCCACCCCGAGCTCCTCGCCGATGATCGTGTCGAGCTCGGGTTCGGGGGTGAGGTCGATGGCCGGTTCCGGTTCGGGTTCGGGGGTGTGGTCGGTTACCGGGTCGGGGTCGGTGACCGGTTCGGGTTCGGGGGTGAGGTCGATGGCCGGTTCCGGTTCGGGTTCGGGGAGGTCGTCGACGAGATCGAACTCGTCCCCGGTAGGGCGGTCATCACGGAGATCGATCACCGTCCGAACGATGTCGGGTATGTCGGCCGGCGCGTCGTTCGTCGTCGGTGCGAGCTCACCGGAGGGCGCGAAGATCCTCCGCCGGACGAGGTTGCGAAGGGTGACGAGTCCCAACTGGAAGAGGATCAGGAGAGGAGCCACGAACAGCAGCCAGGGGATGTGGCTCGTCTCGGCCCGAAACCGGACGGGAGGGTCGAATCCCGGAAACGTCCCCTCGACGGCGTAGGTGCCGTAGGCGAACGACGGGAGGTCGAGCGCGGCCCGTACGACGACCGATTCGCCCGGCTCGATGCGTGTGATCGGCGGTGGGGTCACGGATCCCGTCGGATTGGCACCCTTGCCGAACGTCAAGATGAGCTCCGGATCCTCGATCGGGACATCGCTGGTGTTCGCGATCTCGATCACGAGCTCCCGGTCGGGTGCGGCACCGAAGATCGATGTCCACGGTCCCGTTCCCTCGATGTGGGCATCGACGACGAGAAGCCCACCCGCCGGAGCGGGCGAGTCTCGCTGGGCCCGCGCCGGCGTCGCGACGACCAGGATCGTGAGCACCGCCGCGACCCCGAGCAGCAGGCGCGAAATCCTCGTGGTTGACGCCCGCGCACTCATCTCCCCGGTATAGCAGGATCCACCCGATCTCGCCACTCAGAGTGGCTATATGGTCACTGGTTGTCGGGGTAGGGCCTCTAAGGAATAAACGGGTGGGTGCGATTGAAGAGATCGGTCGGCAGCCACCCGTCGTAGACGGGCAGCCAGACGTGGACCATCCAGACGGTGTTGTAGACGAGATTGATTCCGCCGATCGCGGTGCATTCGGCAGAGGTCAGTTGCTCACCGATGATGAACGGATACGCACCGGGTGTCGTATCGGTGCAGAGCGGGCCGTGCTGGTGGAACTGGTCGTTGCCCCCGGCGAATCCGGCCGGGGGAGTGGTGCTCCCGGTGTCGGTCAGGAACATAATTCCCGTGAGCTTGGAGTCGGGCGCAGTTCCGTCGTACATCAACCAGTTCGGCTTCTGCAGATCCAGAGGGCCGGTGAGACGCGCGGGATCCACATAGTGGATGCCTTGTCCGGGAGTCCAGACCGCCGCCTGCTTCCACCCCGCCGCCTCGGCGTCGGCGACGGTCGGGAACTGTGAGACGAACGCGGTGGCGGCCCGGACATCGGTTGTCACACTCTGGCAGTCCGCCGCGGAGAGAGGCCCCTTCGGCTGTGTGTAGGCGAGCTGGAACGGCGTGGGCGGGGCGCCCGGAACCATCGGGCCGGTGTGGCCGTCGTTGATCGCGGTGTCGGTGGGGTCGCAGTAGTACGGGCGACTGATCCCGCCCGGACCCCAGGGGTCGATCAGCAGATTGCAGGCCGACGCGACCAGCGCGAAGGCCACGAGAACGAGCAGTGGTCGAAAGCGTCCCATGATTCTCCAGAATTTCGAGATCCGACAGATTGGCCGATTCATCGTGGATTCGCAAGCGTATGCGACCAGCGGCAAAGACGAGGCGACCGATCAGCGGATGCCGGTCGGCACGAACCCGAACGCGTCGAGCATCGCGTCGGTGATCAACTCGTCGAGCGCGTCGCGTTCCTCGATCGTCAACAGCATGCGCGAGGCCGCCCGATCGGCGGCTTTGATCGACAATTCCACGATCCGCCGGATGAACAGATCGTCGTCGATTCGGTCCTGGACCGGAAACTCGAGCGCGGTACCGAAGACAACGGCGAGCTCCTCGCTGATGATCGTCGCGAGCTCGTCGGCTCTGTCCTCGGGCTCGACCGTCGGCGGGGCGGGCACCATGGCGACGGCGGCGCGGGTCCGAGCGTCGCGTCGAGCCGCGTTCGTGCGGACGACCCACCGCACGAGACGGTTCGCCCACCCGAGGAGGGCGACCGCGCCGGCAAGGGCGATCACCGCGGCGGCGCCGAGAAGGATCCACGGGTAGGTGCTGGTCGTCGCCTGGAACCCGGTCACCCCGTTCGGATGGAGGACCTCGCCCCGAACCCGGGTCTCCCCGAACGTCAAGGCATCGAACTCCAGAGGAATTCGTTTCTCCACCGTCTCGCCGGCCTCGATCGCGCCGAGCGGAACGAGCGGCAGATAGCCGGTCGGCAGCTCCTCGGAACCCCAGACGAGTGAGACGACGGCGTCGGAGACGGTCCGGTCCCCGGTGTTCTCGGCGGTCAGCCGAAGTGTCCGATCGATGCTGCCACCGAGCCAACTCCACCAATCGCCCGCACCCTCCAGGCGGGCATCCACACTAAGGGTCGGCGGCGCCGGCGGTGCGTCGCCCGACGAGCGATCCGGCTCCGCCTCCCCGAGCGGCGATTCGTCGTCGAATCGAAGATCCAACGGGATCCGAGCCGACGATGAATCCCCGGTGACTGCCCAGATCCGGACCACACACGGACACGGGCTCGGCGGCGCGACGGCCGTCATCTGCAACGCGAAGCGGCCATCGAGGTCGGTCGCGACAGTCCTCCCGGCTTCGAGCGCGCAGTCGAGCGTGCCCCGTGCCGCGTTGGCGCCACAGATCTCGACGACCAGGTTGGCGCCGGCCGGCCAGCCGCTCCCGGACACGGTGACGAGCTCGCCGACGTCGACGCGGGAGTCCGGCGTGACGGTCGCCTCGTCGGTGGCCGCACCGGCTTCGGGCACATCGACGAGTTGGAGGACGAGCAATCCGAGAACCGCGGCGGACAGCGCGCCCGCATGGCCGCGGGACTCTGCTGTTGGCGCGTCTCGGCCCCGACGTCGGCGAACCAGCACGACCGCCGCGGCGGCTGCGACAGCCGTCAGACCCAGCAGCCACCATGGCACGACCCAGAACGAGACGGTGCGTGTGACGTTCAGATTGGTTTCGGCCAGGGTGATCGACTGCGTGACCTTTCCACCGGGGGGAAGCCCGGCGTAGGTGTGTCGGACGACGACGCTGTTGCCCGGCAGCAGGTCGGTGAACTGGCCGAGGTCGGTTCGCTCGATCTCCCCGAAGGGTCCGCTGACCTGCAGACCAACGGTCGGACTGAGTCGGACATTGCCGGTGTTGGCGACTCGGAAGCTGGTGGTCACCTCACCTGAGTCGAACGGCGACAGCGGCGTCGAGCGGACTGTCCGGAGCTCGTCGATGGCAAGGCTCGGTCGGGTCGGGCCGACGACCCGGAGATAGATCCTCACGCCGATGCCTCGTTGGACGGAGAGCCCGAACTCCGTGTCCGCGGCGGCGCCGGTGGGCAGCTGAAGGGCCAGGATTCCGCCCACGTGGTCCCCGGGAGAGGCATCGGCCGGGACCTCCAACCGGAACGGGATGTCGATCTGGCTCGCACCCGAAAGGGTCCACTGGTCGAGGCCGAGATCGACCCAGGCGCCGATGTCGGTTCGCGGCTCGTCCTCCTGGCGCAACGCGAACGTTCCGATGTCGGAGGTGTTGTAGCCATCGGCCGCGAAGACGCGGAACGTCCGCGGGTCGGCCGAGAGGTTGGTCAGGCGCAGCGCGTCCTCGATCACGTCGCCGGGCTGGAGGTCGTAGGCGAAGAAGGGTCGTTCGCCGACGTCGTCGACCACCGGTGTGACGCTGAAGTCGCCTCCCTGGGCCGCGGCGGTCGTCGGGGCGGCGAGTACGCCGAGCGCGGCGACCACCAGCGCTGCCAGAAGCCGAGCCGGGGACCGGCGAGGCGCGATGCCCGAGCCGCCGACCACCAAGATCAGACCGCGACGATCGTCAATGTGGCCTGGTAGGTCCCCGCCGCGATGCTCGAGGGAACGTCGAGCAACAACGCGGCGTCCGCGACCCATCCGCCGCCTCCACCCCCCGGTGCGGC
>JAJRXC010000081.1 GCA_024276495.1 Actinomycetes bacterium | reverse complement strand
TGGATCGACCCGGTCGCCGACATCGTCCTGGTCGCGCTGACCGATCGCCCGTTCGGACCGTGGGCCGTCGACGCGTGGCCGCGGCTGGCCGCCACCGTGCTCGCCGGGTAGGCCGTTCGGCCCATCCCGATGGGCCGAACGGCCGGGCCCCGCTAAGTTCACCTCGCCCGATGCCGATGGACCCGCATGAGTCCAGCCGTGCCGTCGCGCGACCGAGCAGCACTGTGAGCGAGCGTCGCAATCCGATGGCGATGGCCCGCGCCCGCCACGCCCTCCTGCAGGCCGGACTCGACTCGACCGTGCCGTTGGAACCGGCCAGCAGCGTCACGAACGAGGTCTGGCTCACCGCGACCCACGTGGTGCGGGTGAACCGGCGCCCGAACCAACGCCTTCGACGCGAAGCGATCCTCGGGCCGAGTCTGCCCGCGGAGATCGGGTATCCGATGGTCGTCGCCTACGGGGGACGAATGGGCGCCGACTATCTCGTGTTGAAACGGGTGCCCGGCCGCCCACTCGCCCATTGCTGGCCGACGATGAGCACCGATCAGCGACGATCCGCGGTCTCCCAGCTCGCCGTCAAGTTGCGGCGCCTGCACCACACACCGGGTCCGGCGAACCTGCCGGTCATCGACGCTCCCCAGATGCTTCGGGGAGAAACCCTCTCCCCGGTGATGTCGCTGCTCGTCGCGCTCGACCAGGCCCGTTCGCTCCCCCACGTCGACCGGGGCCTGATCGACGACGTCGAACGGATGGTCTACGACCTCACCCCCGCGATCGAACCGTTCGACAGCGACTTCCTGATCCACGGCGACCTCACGTTCGAGAACATTCTCTGGGACGGCACGACGATCACCGCGGTTCTCGACTTCGAGTGGTCACGCACGTCGCCCGCCGACGTCGACCTCGACGTCTTCTTGCGCATGTGTTGTCTGCCGCATCTTCACGTCGGCGACGACTTCGTCGCGCAGACCAGAGCCGAGGACTACGCCCCGGTGCCCTGGTGGCTCCGTCAGGACTATCCGGAGCTCTTCGACGTTCCCCGCCAGTTCGATCGGCTCCGGCTCTACGCGATCGCCTACGACATCCGGGATCTCACGATGTTCCCACCGCCGGCCGCCGCGAACCAGCTCAACGAGAACCACGCCCTGAATCGGCTACGGCGCGCCGTCGTCGGGAGCAGCCATCTCGATCTCCTCGACACCGGTGCCGGCGTCGTCTGACCCACCCTCGCCGTCGTCCGACCCACCCTCGTCGTCTGCGGCGCCGTCGCTGTCGTCTGAGCGGTCGTCGTCGGGGTGATCGGTGTCCGACTGCTCCTCGGGGCGGCCTCGGAGCAACAGCCAGCCACCGGCGAGCACGATGCCGATGACGCTCATCCAGATGTTGACGCGAACGCCGGCGATCTCGGTCGCGTTGTCGATTCGTACGGTCTCGAGCCAGAGCCGGGCGATCAGGTATCCGGCGACGTAGACCGCCAACAGTGACCCGGCGCGGACCTTCTTCTTCTTGTGAACCCAGATCAAGAACGCGACCAGGGCGAAGTTCCACAACGATTCGTAGAAGAACGTCGGCTGGAAGGTGTCGAACTGCTCGAACCCGCTCTCGCGGTTCTCCGGTGCGATCTCCACCGCCCACGGCAGATCACTCGGCTTTCCGTAGAGCTCCTGGTTGAACCAGTTGCCGAACCGGCCGATCGCCTGGGCCAACGGAAGTCCGGGCACTGCCGCGTCGAGGAACTTCGCACGGTCCCAACCCTCCCGGCGAATGACCCAGAGGGCGGCGAAGATGCCGGCGGCCATCCCTCCCGGGATCCCGAGCCCGCCCTCCCAGATCTTGAGCGCCTCGACGAGCCCCTCGTCGAAACGCCAGTCGGTGGTCAGGTGGTAGAGGCGCGCCCCGACCAGGCCGGCCGGTACGGCCCACATGGCGACCCGGGACATGTCGTCGGGCCCTCCGCCCACCGCGGTCCACCGCTTCTGGGCGAGCCAGACCCCGGCCAGCACACCGAACGCGATCGCCAGACCGTAGAACCGAAAGGTGAGCGGGCCGAGCTCGATGGCGTCACTCGAGGGGCTGGAGATCGCTGCGAAAATCATACCCCGCCACCCTATTCGACCGGTTTCGACTTGTGACGTCGGAGTGAGCGGCGGCGAGGTTGGGCGTCGATCGGGCGCTCGAGGTCGACCCCTCGACGGACCGCGTTGATCGAATTGATCTCGGCGCCGAAAAGAAGCCCCATCGCCATCAGGTAGAGCCAGAACAACAAGCTGATGGCACCACCGAGGAACCCGAAGATCGCGTTGGCCCCCGACGACGCCAGCGACAGGTAGGTGCTGAAACCGGCCGAGACCGCGGCCCACCACACCGCGGCGACGAGCGCCCCCGGGAACTCGTAGCGCCACGGCGATTGATGGTTCGGAGCGATGTGGTACACCGACGCCGCCCACACGACCAGCACGATGAACACCACCGGCCATCGCAACCAGGTCCACAACGTGCCGAAGATCGAGGCCACTCCGAGGCTCTCGGCGAGATCGGACCCGCCACCGAACAGCGGGCCGACGACGATGAGGACCAACACGACCGCGGCCGCGAACACGGTGAGAACGGTCAAGCCGAACCCGACGAGGCGGGTCGACAGCCAGCCCCGGTGGTTCTTGTGGTCGTATGCGACGTCCAACGCCCGGACCACCGCGATGAACCCGCGGGACGCGGCGTAGATGGCGATGACGGCGCCGAGCGTCAACGCGCTGCCGTTGCTCCCCGAGAACAGTTGACGAACCGTCTCTTCGAGACTGTTGTCACCCCCGAAGACCTCGACCATCCGGTCCACGACCCATGTCTCGACGTCGGCGGCGGTGTTCTGCCCGACGATCGCGTCGGCCGAGCCGAGCGCTGCCGCGAGGGCGACGACGGTCGGGAAGAACCCGAGGAGCGCGAAGAAGGCGATCTCGGCGGCCAGCCCGCCGACACGGTCCTTCGACCACTCGCTCGCGACCTCCTTGATCACGTCGAGCGTCCACTGCAGCGCGGCCCGGGTTCGATCCATCGATTCGCAGGCTACGACCGGCGCGTCATGCGACGATGTCGACGGGTGTCCCGATCGGAACCGTCTTCGCCAGGACCTTGATCACCTCATTGGGAATCCGAATGCACCCGTTCGAGAACGCGCCGCCCATCAGCTCGGGACGGTTGGTGCCGTGGATCGCGATCACCGGTATCGCACCACCGAACGTCTCGAGCGCCTCCGAGAAGCCCGACAAGCTGAGGATGTAGGGCCCGTAGGCGCTCGAATCCCATTTCTCGACGAGATCGTTGACGAAGAAGCTGCCCAGCGGGGTCGGGCTGTCGGCCGCTCCGATCACGGCGGCCGTCTCGACGACGACGTCCTCCCCGTTCCAGACCGTCACGGACCGCTGGGTGAGGTTCACCTCGGCGCGGAAGCGGTGGGAGGTGATCACCGCGTCGTCGGCGCGGATCCATGCCTCGGTCCCGTTGGGTCGCACGGGAATCTGCACCTTGAGCCAGGTCCCGTCGTCTGTCCGATCGGTGATCATCAACGCAAGGGGATTCCCGAAGTAGGTCGGATTGGTGATCGCGTACTCGAACACGGCGCGTTCGCCGTCGGGGGTCTCGAACGCGTCGAGCACCGTGATCTCGGGGCGGATGTTGGCCACGAACGTCTCGTAGGGATCCAGCGGTGTGGTCGTCGTCGTGGTCGTGGAGGTGGTGCTGGTCGTGGTGCTGGTCGTGCTCGTCGTCGAGCTCGCGACGGTGAGCCCGGCAACGGGCGGTGCCGCCGGGCTCGACCCGGCCGTGAGAACCGACGACGAGGACGCGCCGAGCGGCGGTTCGGCGGCGACATCGAACCAGAGCGTCACGCCGAGGGCGAGCATCGAGAACATGGCAAAGCGGCGACGCAGCGACATCGACCCACCGTAGGCGCGGCGAGGCGGCGATGTCACCAGACCGGCACCGTGCGTTCCGCGCCGTCCTACGCTGATGGCGCCATGTCCGACGTTCGCAGCCATTCCGCCTTCGACTTCCCGCTGCCAATGCTGCGCGACGCGAAGGGGACGCACACCATCTCGGTGTGCATCCCCGCCCGCAACGAGGAGGCGACCGTCGGCACGATCGTCGGCGCGATCCACGAGCATCTGACGTCGAACGGACACTCGTTCGTCGACGAGATCCTGGTGATCGACGACCGAAGCGAAGACGACACCGCGGCCGTCGCCCGGGCCGAGGGCGCAAAGGTCGTCCAGGTGGCCGAGGTCCTTCCCGAATGCGGCCCGGGAAGCGGCAAGGGCAACGTGTTGTGGAAGAGCCTCGCCGCCTGCTCCGGCGATCTCATCGTCTGGATCGATGCCGACCTCACATCCTTCACGCCGGCCTGTGTCACGGGCCTCGTCGGCCCACTGCTCACCGACCCGTCGGTCGCGATGGTGAAGGGCTACTACGAACGGCCGGAGATCGGCGGCACCGGCGGCGGCCGCACCACCTAACTGATGGCGCGGCCCCTGCTGGCGACCCTGTTCCCCCACCTCACCTCCGTCCGCCAACCTCTCGGCGGCGAGTACGCCGGCCGTCGCGAGATCCTCGAGCAGGTGCCGTTCGCGATGGGCTACGGGGTCGAGACGGGCCTGCTGATCGACATCGCCGACCTGGTGGGCCTGGAGCGACTGGCGCAGGTCGATCTCGGCGTGCGCGTGCATCGCAACCGTCCGCTCCACGAGCTCTCGGCTCAGGCCATGGAGATCCTCCACGTCGCCCTTCGACGGGCGAACGTCGAGTGGCAGCCCGAGTGGAGCCATGTGCTGCAACGTCCCGACCTCGAGCCGGTCGACGCCCAGGTCGGGGAACGACCGCCGTTGACCACGGTGGCGCAGTACGGCGGCTGAGGTCAGACTCGGCTCCGATGGAACTCGACCTCCTCGTCGCCTACCGGTGGATGCGCCTGACCCGCGCGGTCGACGACGCCATCCGCAACCTCTGGCTGACCGGTCAAGGGGTGGGCGGGACGTTCAACCAACGCGGACACGAAGCGATCTCCGTCGGGGCCGCCCTGTGTCTGGCCGGCGACGACGTGGTCGCCCCGATGCATCGCGACCTCGGTGCGTATCTCGTGCGGGGAATGTCGCCTCGTCGACTTCTCGCCCACCAACTCGGGCGGGCAACCGGGGTGAGCCGCGGCCGAGACGCCAACATCCACGGCTGCGGCGACCTCTCGTTGGGCATCATCGGGTTCGTCTCACATCTCCCACAGTCCCTCCCGGTGGCGGTCGGCGCGGCGATGGCGTTTCGTCACCGCGGAGAGCCGCGGGTCGCCCTGACCTTCACCGGCGACGGCGGATCGATCACCGGGCTGTTCACCGAATCGCTCAATCTGGCCGCTCTCGATCGCGCCCCGGTCGTGATCGTGGTCGAGAACAACCAGTACGCCTACTCGACCCCGATCGCGGAACATTCCGCCAATCCCGACATCGCGGCCCGGTCGCGGGCGATGGGTGTCGACGCGGTCGACATCGACGGCAACGACGTCATCGCCGTCCACCGGGCGGTTCAAGCCGCGGTGAATCGGGCCCGCGACGGTGGTGGCCCGACAGTGGTCGTCGCCGAGACGATGCGCATGCTCGGCCACGCGATTCACGACGGATTCGAGTATGTGCCCGACGCTCTCCTCGAACGATGGCACGAACGCGACCCGCTGACCCTTCTCGAGAACCGGCTCGCCGCAGCCGAGACGGAAACGGACCGGATTCGAGCGATCGACGACGAGGTGGGTGTCGTCGTCGACGACGCGGTGGCGTTCGCCCGCGACAGCCCCTGGCCCGATCCCGGCGAGGTCACGGCACGAGTGTGGGCGACCGGGCCCGGACATGAGTGACGGGACCTACCTCGATGCGATCAGCGCCGCGCTGCTCCACGAGATGGACCGCGACGACCGAGTGCTGGTCATGGGCGAAGATGTCGCCGGGCCGTTCGGTGGCGCCTTCAAGGTGACGAAACCGGTCGCCGAACGTTTCGGCGAGTCCCGGGTTCGCAACATGCCGATGACCGAGCTCGGCTTCATCGGGGCCGCCAACGGCATGGCCCTCATGGGGCTCCGACCCGTCATCGAAGTGCAGTTCGCCGACTTCATCAGCACCGGCTTCGACTCGATCGTCCAGTTCGCGGCGACCGCCCACTACCGGTGGGGCGGCGCGGTGCCGTGGGTGCTGCGGGCGCCCGCCGACGGCAACCTGAGATCCGGCCCCTTCCACTCGCAGAACCCCGAGGCGTGGTTCGTCCACACCCCCGGTCTCAAAGTCGTCGCCCCGTCGACGCTCGCCGACGCGTACGGCCTGTTGCTGTCGGCGATCCGCGACGACAACCCGGTCGTCTACTTCGAGTCGAAGCCGCTCTACCGTGCGCTCAAGGGATCGGTCCCGGGCGGCGACGCGCCGGTTCCGATCGGGGTCGCCGAGATCGCCCGGCCCGGCTCGCACTGCACCGTCGTCACCTATGGCGCCATGCGCCACGAGGCGACGACCGCCGCCGCGCACTTGGCGACCGAAGGAATCGACGTGGAGGTCGTCGATCTCCGCACGCTCAAGCCGCTCGACCTGGAGACGGTGACCGCATCGGTCCGCAAGACGAGCCGGGTCCTGGTCGTCCACGCCGCCAACCGCCTCGCCGGGATCGGCGCCGAGATCGCGGCCACGGTCGCCGACGTCTGTTTCACCGACCTCGACGCGCCGGTGAAACGCCTCGGTGGCCTCGACGTGCCGGTCCCGTTCAGCCCGCCACTCGAGGATGCCTACCGTCCGTCGGCTGCCACGATCGCCGACTCCTGCCGCGAGCTCTGCGCCTGGTGACGGCCCGGTCTGGTGCCCCACGTCGAGGTGGGCCAGAATCGACCCGCACCGACAAGGGGGACCCGATGGGACGATGGAGTCGAGAAGAGCTCGAAGAGGAGTTCGACAAGTACCAGGCCCGAGCGCGGCGCGCCGCGACGTCTCACGACTGGCGGGAGTGGGCCGACCAGTTCACCGAAGACGCCACCTATGTCGAACACCACTACGGCACCATCGGTGGACGGGAAGCGATCTACAACTGGATCCAGTCGACGATGGATCAGTGGCCCAACAACGAGATGATCTACTTCCCGATCGACTGGTACACGATCGACGAGGACAAGGGTTGGGTCATCTGCCGGGTCTTCAACCGGTTCGCCGACCCCGGTGACGGATCGGTGTGGCAGGAAGCCAACATCACCATCCTCAAGTACGCGGGCAACGGGCTGTGGAGCTCCGAGGAGGACATCTACAACCCGGCCCACTTCGCCGAGATGGTCAAGGGCTACCTGGCCCACAAGAAGAAGCTGGCCGAAGCCGCCGAAGCCTGAGTGCCTCTCGCCGAATACGCTGCCCCCCGTGGCCCTGCGACCGGAACAACGACGCCGACTCGACCGATTCCTGCTGCCCGCCGGCGCGGCCGTCATCGGCGTCGCCGCCCTGATCGGCGCGTTCGCCGGCGACACCGAACGCATCGGGGCCTTCTGGGCCCACGCCGACATCGACGCGACCGGCGCGGCCGAGATAACCGAGGTGATCGACTACGACTTCGGATCCGCCCGCAGACACGGGCTGTTTCGCCAGATCCCCGACGTCGCCCCCAGTGCCCCGTTCTCCGTCGAATCACCGACCGCGCCCGACCAGGTGGCGGTCAACTCGTGGTGGCTGGGAACCGAGCTCAGGGTCGGCGACCCCGATGTCACCATCAGCAACCGTCACCGCTACACGATCAACTATCCGCACACCGGGCTGATCTTCGGCCCCGACGTGGTCTGGAACGCGGTAGGTGACGGCTGGGACGTACCGGTCAACGACATCGAGATCCATCTCACGTCGGCACGGGAGCTGCGAAACCCGAGCTGCGACACCGGCGTGCTCGGAACCAGCGGCGGCTGCACCGTTCAGGTGACCGGACCCGGCCACATCGTCGTCACCCACGACCGCGTCGATCCCGGCGAGTTCCTGACCATCCGGGCCACCCTCGGTTCTCCCGTCACGCCGGACCTCCCGGCCCCGCCGACCGGACCGGCCCCGGATCCGGGGGCCGGCTGGAGAACCCCGACCTGGCTGGCCTTTCTCGCCGCGCTCGGCGGCGGCTCGATGATCTCCCCGGTGTTCCGCCGACTCGGACGCGAGTGGGTATGGGACGGAGGTTCCGTTGTCGCCGCCTTCGGGCCCGACGACGAAGCCGGAGCGACCCGCCGACTGGCCGACCACGACGAGCTCAGGGAGATGACCACCATCGAGTTCGAAGCCCCCCGCGATCTGAGCGCCGCACTCGGCGGGGTCGTCCACTCCGAGCGGGTGCTCGATGACCACAAGACCGCGTGGCTCCTCGAATGCGCGATTCGCGAAGAGGTCGAGCTCGACATCGATGCGAAGACGCCCACGATCCGTCGAGGATCGGCCACGCCCAACCCGGCCGTCGCCGAAGTCCTCGATTCGATGTTCGGTCCGAACGACGTGATCTCCCTCGCGAAGTACGACCCGGCGTTCGCGTCGGGTTGGGGGCAGCTCGGCACCGCCCTGGAGGAGTGGCGTCGAGGCGCCGGCCTCTGGGACGAACAGGGCCGGCGGCGCCGGATGAAGGCGCTGGGATTCGGCGCGCTCGGACTGCTGGCCGGGCTCATCGGAACCGTGGCCGCCGCCGCCTTCGCCAACCGTTCCGGATCGGGCTGGCTCACCCTCCTCGTCGTCGCCGCGATCGCCGCCGGCGCCGGGTTCGCCTCGCTCCTGCGGGCGTGGGAACTTCGGGTGCGAACCCCGCAGGGGACGGGTGCGTGGATCCGCGTCGAGTCGTTCCGCCGCTTCCTCCACGAGTCGGAGGCGGCCCATGTCGAACGGGCCGCCGACATGGGCTTGCTTCGCCAGTACACCGCCTGGGCGGTTGCGCTGGGCGAGGTCGACCGTTGGGAACGAGCCGTCGAAGCCGCCCTCGCCGAGCCCACCTCCACGACCGCGTCGCTCCCCCGCCACGCCGCCTGGGTCGCCGCGGCGCCCGCGTTCTCCCGGTCGTTCTCCACCGCGTCCACTGCCCCCTCGTCCTCGGGCGGCGGGGGTGGCGGCTCCGGCGGTGGTGGCGGCGGAGGCGGCGGCGGGTCCTGGTGAGTCAGGGCCCGCCCGATTGAGATCGCGACCGGCGGGAATGAGACGCCCCGGACGGGGTTCTCCCTTCGATGGCCTTCATCGGTGCACGACTTTCGAGATACGGGAACTGGCTGGCCTGCTGTCTCAGCCGCGGCCACCATGCTCCCCTGAGCGAGAAGGACATCGCCGAGCTCGCCGGCGAGATGGGCGAGGAACGCTACGCCGGCGGCACCTTCGTGTTTCGCCGGGGTGACCCCGCCGCCCGGATCCATGTCGTGCGATCCGGAGTCATCGAGCTCTCCCGCACGGTCAGCGGCCGAGCCGTGACCCTGCAGCTCCTTCGGCCCGGCGACGTCTTCGGCGACGTGCCCGCGTTCCTGGGCGAGGAGGAACCCTTCGACGCGAGGGCCACGGAGGACGCGACGGTTCTGTCCATCGAGGCGTCCTCACTTTTCGAGCTGCTCCAGACCCGGCCCGCGGTCGCCCGACGCTGGTTCATCTCGCTGGCCGAACGGATGGCCGGCCTCCAGAACCGCCTGGTCGACCTGCTCGCCGGCGGACTCGAATCCCAACTCGCCTCGCTCCTGTTGCGCGAAGCCGACGACGACGAAACGGTGGTCCTCACCCACGGTCGGCTCGCGGAGATGCTCGGTGCGCCCCGAACCAGCGTGCAGCGGGTGCTGAAGTCGCTCGAAGCGGCCGGACTGCTCGAGCTCGGCTACCGCCGGATCACCCTCACCGACCCCGCCGGCCTGCTCTCCCTGATCGAGGATCTCGACGAGTGACCGGACCATGTCCGGCGACGCGCCGAGACGTCGATCGTCCTTGATCGACGCGAATCTCGATCGCCGCCGAACTCGAGCGACGCGTTTTGAATGACGCGAATGTTGAATGACGCAAATGGCGTCATTGCGAACGTTCACCGGCCCGCCCCCGGTTCCCACCGATGTCGCTCCCAATCAGGGGAGCCCACTCCCGCACAGGGGAGGGAGAACAAGGAGGAACAAATGGGAGCAATTCTCTCGCTCGCCACTCGGCCGGGACCGGCCGAGGACGGGTCTCGAAAGGCCCGATATCGAACGGTGGGTCTCGCGCTCGCCGTCGTCGGCTTGATGGGCACGATGGCCGCCGCGATCGGCAACTTCGTCGCCGCCGGCGGAATCGACGCCGAGAACTCCTACGGGGAGACGTTGGCGTGGACCTTCGGGCTCACGATCTTCTCGTTCGGCACGATGAAGTTCGCCATCGCGATCATCTTGGTGGGCATCCTCGTGCGGCTCTGGTTCCGGGTCGATGCCTTGAAGGTGTCGCTCGGATCGCTGCACGGCCACGGAGAACCCGCACCGACGGCGCGGGGCGCGATCTCGACGCCGTTCGGGCCGGCGGAAGTCACCGACGGTCCACCGAAGCTGCTACCCATCAACAAGATGGCCCGGGTCATGTGGCGGCCGATGCTCGCCATGGGGGTCATGTTCGTGACGGCAGGTCTCATCTCGTCGCTCGTCTGGGCCGGGGAGACTCCCGGCACCGAGTCGTTCCGCCAAGCCGGTGCGTTCACCCAGGGCATCGAGTTCCTCGGCGAGGCGTTCCTGCTCTCCGGAATCGCCTTCCTTCTCGGCACGATCATGGCGGGACTGCGCGAGGGCGGCGGTGAGGTGCAATCGGCGCTCAGCCTTCCGGTGACCACGCTCAAGATGCCGATCCTGGCGAAGGGATTCGTCGTCTTGATGATGATGGGTCTCATGGCCGGCCTGGCCCAGTTCGTGGGCTACCTGATCGCCATCGGGGTGGCCGACGACCCGGCGTCGTTCTCGAGCTGGTCGAATTGGCTCGGCCCCTTCCGCGAGCTCTCGCTCGGGCTGATCCTGGCCGGCATCGTGCTGGCCCTGGTCGCCATCGGCGACGTCCTTGCCTTCCAATTCGATCGGGTGAAGTCGATCATCCACAACGGCTACTGAGGAGCATCTGATGACCACCACCACAAAAGAGCCACGGGCGAGCAAGGTCCGCCCCGTCAAGCGACCCGACGGGTTCGCCACCATCGCCACGACCACGTCGCCCGGCTACAACGCCCCCCAGAAAGTGGGTCGCCGCCTCTGGCTTCCCATGTTCGCCATGGCCCTGATGGGCTGGGGCGTCGGGTTCGCCCTGGCCCTGGTCGAGGCCGGGACGGACCGGGGCGATCTGGCGACCCTTCAGGACCTCGGCCATCTCGTGCCGGCGTTCATGTTCATCGGCTTCGCCGGCGTCTTCTCGGCGATCACGTTCACGATCGCGCGGATCCTGGGATCGTTCCGCAAGGGAGGCGGCGACGTCCAGGAGCTGAGCGGGGCCGAGGTCCACACCCTGGCGATGCCGCCGACCGCCAAGATCATGCTCGCTCTGATGATGATGGGGATGATGGTGATGATCGCGGGCATCGTGGTCAACATCGTCGCCGCCGCATCCTTCGACGGTGTGACCGCCGCGGACATCATCGACAGTCGGACCTGGGCGGTCACCGCATCGGCGCTGCGCCGGCTCGGTGTCGCCTTCTTCCTGACCGGCATCACCTTCGGCCTGGGCACGATCATCGAGGTCCTTCGGTTCCAGTCGATCCGGATCCGGGAGGTCGCCGACCAGCACGGCCACCAACACGACTGAGCCTCCTCCAGGCGACGGCGCCGTCCGACGCCCGGCCCGCCCCCTCGTGGGTGGCGATGCCGGTGTCGTCGGGCGGCGTCGCCGTTTTCCGTAAGCTGCGGCATGGCCATCTTCGGAAAGCGGCAGCGTCGGCGTATCGCCGGGCGCGACCCGTGGACCCGGTTTCGGATCGGTCTGCTGTTCCTGGGCCTGGTTCTCGTGATCGGTTCGGTCGGCTACACACTGCTCGGCCTGGGCTGGCTCGACGCGATCTACCAGACCGTGATCACCGTCTCCACCGTCGGCTACCGCGAGATCGGCGATGTCGACCCCCGCTACGAGGTCTTCACGATCTTCTTGATCCTGTTCGGCACCGGCACTGCCCTCTACACACTCGGCGTACTCCTCGAGACCCTCTTCGAAGGCCAACTCGACGACCAATTTCGGAGGCAACGAATGCAACACCGCATCGATCGACTCGAGGGGCACGTCATCGTGTGCGGCTACGGCCAGGTCGGCCGGGCGATCGTCGCGGAGATGCACCGGTCCGGTCGCGATGTCGTTGTCGTCGACCGCACCGATCTCGACCTCGACGACCTCCCCGACGGGGTCTACGTCGTCGTCGGCGAGGCGACCGAGGACGACGTGTTGTCGAGGGCCGGTCTGTCTCGGGCTCAGACGCTCGTGGTCGCCCTCGACAGCGACGCCGACAACCTCTTCGTCGCCCTCACCGCCCGAACCGAGAACGAGGGTCTGTTCATCGTCTCCCGGGCGAACAGCGCCCACGTGGTCGACAAACTCGAACGGGTCGGCGTCGACCGGGTCGTGAACCCCCATGAGATCGGCGGGAGTCGAATGGCGGCCATGGTGCTCCAGCCCGACGTCACCGATTTTCTCGACGTCGTCATGCACGACCGCGCGCTCGAGGTCCGAATGGCGGAGATCGAGGCCACCGCGAGATCGGCGTGGGTCGGCAGAACCGCCCGCGAGCTCCTCGGCCCGGAGCACGCCGGCACCACGCTCGTCGCGGTACGGCGGGGCGGCGACTTCCTCACCAACCCTTCCGGCGAGCTCGTGATCGAAGTGGGCGACATCTTGATCGTGCTCGGCACCGACGAGCATCTCCACGCGATGAGCGCGGCCGTCGGCCGGTGACGACGGGCCGCACGGGACGGACCCGGCCGTGAGCCGGCTGGTCGCCCTGTTCCGCGGCATCAACGTCGGGGGGCGCAACAAGGTGCCGATGGCACCGCTTCGCGCGACCTTCGCGGCGCTCGGCTACGTCGACGTCACCTCCATCGGCCAGAGCGGCAACGTGTGCTTCGACAGCGACGACCAGCCCGACGTGATCCGATCCACGATCCGAGGGGCGGTCGCGGACCGCTTCGATGTCGACGTCCCGGTCATCCTGCGAGCGGCCGACGCGGTCGAGGCCGCGTTGCAGACGATGCCCTGGACGCCCGCCGGGATCGAACCGAAGCTCCACCACATCATCTTCCTGGCCACGGCGGCCCCGACCGACGCCCGGGATCGGCTGGGCGACCACACGCCGGGAGCCGACTATGTCGTCGACGGGGCCGAGATCCATGTTCGCTATCCGCACGGCTCGGCCCGGAGCACGTTGACGGTGAACCTCGTCGACCAGCGACTGTCGACGGTGGCCACCGCCCGAAACCTCCCGACCTGTCAGAAGATCGCCCGCGAGCTCCGCGGTTGACGGGTCAGCTGCAGCCGCTGGTGGTGCCGCAGTCGCCGCAGACGAAACAGGCACCGGCGCGTTGCATCGGCACTCCACAGGTCATGCAGAACGGGGCATCGGCCGCCGCGGGGCGAACGGTCGTCGGCACCGATGAGAGATCGTCGGCGGCCGGTTCCTCGGGTGCATCGTCGGCACCGAACTCGAGCCGGGCAACGAGCTCCGACGGCGACGGCACCGTCGGCGGATCCGGCGGGATCTCCGAGCCCTGCACCGTCGCGGTCACCTGCTCCTCGACGCCGGGCAGCGTGGGCTGGGTCCGTTCGCCGGTGGTGAGGATGCCGAGCCCGACCCGTTCGTCGTGGTCGATGTACATCACCGCGAGCTTGCGGAAGAGATAGTCCATCAAGCTGTTGGCGATCCTGATGTCGGGGTCGTCGGTCATCCCCGCCGGCTCGAAGCGCATGCCCACGAACGCTTCGACGAACGCCGACAGGGGGACGCCGTACTGCAGACCATGGCTCAGTGAGATCGCGAAGGCGTCCATGATCCTCGACAGGGTCGATCCCTGCTTCGACACCCGCATGAAGATCTCGCCGGGTCGACCGTCGTCGTACTCGCCGACGGTGACGAACCCCTTGCAGTCGGCGACCCGGAACTCGAACGTACGAGAAGCCCTCGACCGGGGCAGGCGCTCGCGCACCGGCTGATGGACGATCCTCTCGACGACGCGTTCGACGATCTGGGTGGTGCCGCCGGCCAGGGGCGCCGACTCGCCGGACCCGTCACCGGCCGAGAGCGGCTGGGCCACCTTGCAGTTGTCGCGATACAAGGCGACGGCCTTGAGCCCCAGCCGCCACGACTCGATCAACAAGAGCTCGATCTCCTCCACCGTCGCCGTTTCGGGGAGGTTGACGGTCTTGGAGATGGCGCCCGAGATGAACGGCTGGACGGCGGCCATCATCTTCACGTGACCGAGGTGATGGATCGGGTCGTCGCCGAGGGAGCAGGCGAACACGGGCAGGCGGGAGGGATCGAGACCCGGTGCACCGATGGCGGTGTGATGGGCGTCGATGTGGGCGACGATCGCCTCCGTCGCGGCCTCGTCGTAGCCGAGATTGCGCAACGCCCGCGGCACCGAACGGTTCACGAAGCTCATCGTGCCTCCGCCCACGAGCCGCTTGAACTTCACGAGCCCGAGATCGGGTTCGATGCCGGTGGTGTCACAGTCCATCAACAAGCCGATGGTGCCGGTCGGGGCCAGCACGCTCGCCTGGGAGTTGCGGACTCCCGCATCGGCGGCTCGTTCGCAGGTGTCGTCCCAGGCCCGTTGGGCCGCTTCGAGGATGCGGGCGGGGGCCCGCTCCTCGTCGATCTCCGCGGCGGCGGCCCGATGCTGGTCGAGCACCCGCAGCATGGGTTCACGATTCTCGGCGAACCCCGCGAACGGTCCCATGCGGGCGGCGAGCTTGGTCGATGTCCGGTAGGCCGCGCCCGTCATCAGCGAGGTGATCGCCGCCGCCGTGGTGCGGCCGTCGTCGGAGTCGTACGGCATGCCGAGGGTCATCAGCAGGGCACCGAGATTGGCGTAGCCGATTCCGAGCTGACGGAAACGGTGGCTGTTCTGCCCGATCTTCTCGGTCGGATAGTCGGCGTTGCCGACCAGGATCTCCTGGGCCGTGAACAGAACCTCGATGGCGTGGATGAAGCCGTCGAGGTCGAAGCCGTCGAGGTCCTCGCCCTCGGTCAGAAAGGCCAACAGGTTCAACGAGGCCAGATTGCACGCGGAATCATCGAGGTGGAGGAACTCCGAGCAGGGGTTGCTGCCGTTGATGCGACCCGTGTTGGCCGCGGTGTGCCACTTGTTGATCGTCGTGTCGAACTGGATGCCGGGATCGGCGCACTGCCACGATGCCTCGGCGATCTGGCGGAACACGTCGCGGGCCTTCACCGTGGACAGAACCGATCCGTCGCCGCGGGCCGTCAACTCCCAGTCGCCGTCGTCGACGACGGCCTGCATGAACTCGTCGGTGACCCGCACCGAGTTGTTGGCGTTCTGGTATTGCACCGAATGGATGTCGACGCCGTCGAGCGACATGTCGAACCCGGCCGCTTCGAGTGCCCGGGCCTTGCGCTCTTCGCGGGCCTTGCACCAGATGAACTCCTCGATGTCGGGATGATCGGCATCGAGGATGACCATCTTCGCGGCTCGCCGGGTCTTGCCGCCCGACTTGATCGTGCCGGCCGATGCATCCGCTCCCCGCATGAAGCTGACCGGGCCGCTGGCCGTGCCCCCGCCGTCGAGCCCCTCGACCGAGGCCCGGATCCGGGAGAGATTGACGCCCGCGCCGCTGCCCCCTTTGAAGATCCGACCTTCTTCGGCGTACCAGTTGAGAATCGAGTCCATCTTGTCGTCGACCGACAAGATGAAGCAGGCCGAGGCCTGCTGGGGCACACCCTCGACGCCGATGTTGAACCAGACCGGGGAGTTGAACGCGGCCTTCTGAGTGATCAGGAGATGGATCAGCTCAGCGCGAAACGTCTGGGCCTCGGCGGCGTCGACGAAATAGCCGTCGCGTTCGCCCCACTCGGTGATCGTGTCGACGACGCGTGAGACGACTTGGCGCAGCGAACGCTCGCGCGCCGGCGTGCCGAGCGTCCCCCGGAAGTACTTCTGGGCCAAGATGTTGCCGGCGTTTCTGCTCCACTCGACCGGCACCTCGATGTCGAGTTGCTCGAAGGCGACCGAGCCGTCCCGATAGTCGGTCAAACGGGCATCGCGGTGTTCCCACTCGACGGCGTCGAAGGGATCTTCGGCCTCGGAGGTGAACCGTCGGCCGATTCCGAGCCGTGCCTGATCCGGTAGGAGTGCCATGTGCAGGGACCCTTCGTCACGCCCGATGAGGTGAGATGCGTGAATGTCGAGAGAGAGGATGGAGGAGGTGTAGGTCGAGAGTAGAGAACAAGGCTGCCGTGCGGACGGACCATCCCGGGTAAGAGGGCGACACCGTCGGTGTCGTTCTCCCCACACCCCCCGGCGCAGGGCCCCCAAGGAGCGATTCGGCTCTGAGCGAGACGTCTGCCACCACCATCCTGGCGATCCGTTCCGCACGGCAGCGTGCACGATACGGCCAGGTGCATGTGGACCGACAGGGGACCACATGTGGATTCGCGGTGGATTTCGACGGTCCTGTCCACAATCCCCGTGTCGGGCGGTGGACAACCCGTCGAGGGTATGGTCGGCCGTCGTGCGCCAACTTCTCCCGCATCCGATCGACGATGTCGACCCGCTCGACCTCTACCTCGCTGATGCCCGACCCGCGAGGGGGACGCGGCCCTGGTTGCTGGTGAACATGATCGCCGGGATCGACGGGGCGACGTCGCTCGACGGTGTCAGCGGCGGACTCGGTGGCCCCGCCGATCAGGCCGTCTTCCGGGCGATCCGGGCGAGCAGCGACTGGATCCTGGTGGCGTCGGCGACCGCCGCGGCGGAGCAGTACCGCGCACCGACGGTGACGGCGGAGATCGCCGAGCGGCGCGTCGCCGCGGGACGGACGCCCTCCCCACGGCTCGCGATCGTGACCGCCAGTGGCCGGGTCGACCCGTCGATTCCGGCCTTGGCCGCGCGGGCCGACACCGATCCGGTGCCGGTCGTCGTCACCGGATCCTCGGCCGACGACGACCATCTGCGCGACCTCGACGCCGACGTCGTGCGCCTCGACGCCGAGCGACCCGAGCCCGCCGCGATTCTCGCCGAGCTCGGCGAGCGCGGGGCACGGGTGGTGCTCGCCGAGGGTGGACCCCGGTTCAACGGCATCCTGCACGGCGCAGCGGTGATCGACGAGTTCTGCCTGACCCTGTCGCCGACGATGGCGGGCGGATCCTCCCCTCGCGTCGTGGCCCACGCTGGGGAGGGACTGGCAACTCGATTCCGACTCGATCGGCTCCTCGAGCAGGACGAGCTGCTCTTCGCCCGCTACGTGAGGGTCTGAGTCAGCCCACCATCTCACGGGGAACCCGCAACAACTGGCCGGGCTGCAGGGGACCGTCGCCGGCGAGGTCGGACAACGCGGCGACCAGTGGGCGAGGATCGGCGCCGGGGGCGAGATCCCGGGCGATGCCCCACAAGGTGTCGCCGGGCTCCACCACCACGGACACGGCCTCGGCCGTGCGCACCTCGGGAGTCGGGGTGGCGTCGGCCTGGCGGCCGAAGGAGGCGAGGCCGAGCACCAACCCGACCGCCACCGCGCCGACGACGAGACGGCGGCGCCGGTAGATCTCCGGCGGCGCCGGCACACGACGCCCGACGACGGACGGCTCGGGACACACGGCGGGCGCCGACGAGACCGGGGTCGACGGAGGAGGAATCGACGGGGTGAAGACGAGGGCTGCAGTCATGGTCTGGAGTGTGCTCCGGGGGTGTGACACCGCCCCCGAGGGGGGAGCGGTGAGGCGAGATCTCGTGCGATTCGCAAGAGGTACTTGACTCCGAACGAATGTTTGGCGAACATGTGTGCGGCGAACAGTCGTTCGTCACCAGTGAACCCGAACACCTGTTCGTTGTCAACACCGTCCACAGAGTTTTCCCCAACCGACCGAGCCACCCCCGGAGGCGCACATGTCCCAGACCCTCACCCCCCGACAGCGCCAGATCCTCGACGTCATCGTCGAACACCAGCAGAACAAGGGATATCCACCCTCGGTGCGCGAGATCGGCGAGGCAGTGGGGCTCCGCTCCCCCGCGACCGTGAAATCCCATCTCGACAACCTCCGCGACGCGGGCTATCTCGTTCGTGATCCGTCCAAACCCCGCGCGATCCAGGTCCACTACAACGGCGATGCCCTCGGTGCCGAGCGGCGACCGGTCAAGCACGTGCCCCTCGTCGGCGATGTCGCGGCCGGTACCGATGTGCTCGCCGAGCAAAACGTCGAGGAGTTCGTCCCGATGCCGGCCGATCTCACCGGCGACGGTGAGCTGTTCATGCTCCGGGTCCGGGGCGACTCGATGATCGAGCTCGGCATCTTCGACGGTGACTTCGTGGTCTGCCGCAGCCAGGACGACGCGGCCGACGGCGACATCGTCGTCGCGGGAATTCCCGGCGAGGAGGCCACCGTGAAGACGCTCCGGCGGCGCGAGGGCCGGGTCGTGCTCGTCCCCGCCAACTCCTCGCTCTCCGAGATGGTGTTCGACGCCGACGACGTCCGGATCTTCGGCCGGGTCGTCACCGTGATGCGCAAGCTCTGAGCTCGGCGGGTCAGGCGCCGCGGGTCAGGAGATCCTTCAACGCGCCGTGGGTGGCGAGAAGATGGCCCCGCTCCAGATACTCGTCCGCGGTGTGGGCGAGGGCCGCATCGCCGGGACCGAAGTTGCTCGCGGGAATCCCCCGCTCGGCGAAAAAGGCCACATCGGTCCATCCCAGCTTGGCCCGGACCTCCAGCCCGGCCCGTCGCACCAGCGCCGAGAGGAGCGGATCGTCGAGTCCGGGCCGGGCCGCCGGCGACCGATCGACGACCTCGATCGTGTCCCCGTCGTCGAGCCCCGGCCGGAGCAGGGCGCGCAGTTCCGCCTCGGCCACATCGAGGGTCCGATCCGGTGCGAAACGGTGATGGAGGCGGACCATCGCACGGTCCGGTACGACATTTCCGGCGACCCCACCTTCGACATGGACCGCCTGAAGCGCCTCCCGGTAGGCGCATCCCTCCACCACCGGCTCTCGAGGTGACGAGCTCTCGACGAGGCGAAGCAGGGAACCGAGACGATGGATGGCGTTGCGACCCATCCAGGGCCGGGCCGTGTGGGCTCGGGCTCCACGCAAGGTGACTTCGAGGCGCATGGTCCCCTGACAACCCGCCTCGATCGCGCCGAGGGTCGGTTCACCGAGCAGCGCCACGTCCCCTTCGAGCAGGTCGGGCCGCACCGCATCGATCTCGCGCAGCCCGCTGTGGACCACGGCCACCTCCTCGCGGGCGTAGAACACGTAGGTGACGTCGACGGCCGGCGCAGTGACCGTGCGGGCCAGCTCGAGCATCGACGCGATCCCGCCCTTCATGTCGGTGGCGCCGACGCCGTAGAGGCGATCCCCGACGATGCGGGCCCGGTCGTTGCCGTCCGCCGGCACCGTGTCGGTGTGACCGCCGAGCACCAACCGGCGGCGGCGGTCGAGCCCGGTGCGGGCGACGAGATTGTCGCCGACACGATCGACGCGAAGGTGGGTGAGCCTGCGCAACTCCGCTTCGAGCGCATCGGTGATGCGCTGTTCGTCGTGGCTCACCGACGAGATGTCGACCAGCGCGGCGGTGAGGGCGAACAGATCACCGGACGGCAGCGCGGTCATCGACGAAACCCCATCGGTGTCAGGTTGCCGCTCCGTGGTCGCGCAAGATGTCGTTGAGCGCGGACTTGTCGTGACGCTCACCCTCGGTCAACCGCTTGATCACCAGGACCGCCGGCAACCCGAACTCTCCGCCGGTGAACGTGCGGGGACGGGTGCCGGCAACGGCGACGCACCACGACGGGATCTCGCCCCGGCTGATCTCGTCGCCGGTCTCGACGTCAATCACCGGGATCGACCTCGTGAGGATCGCACCGGCCCCGAGGACCGTGCCTTCGCCCACCCGGGCCCCCTCGGCGACGATGCAGCGACTCCCGATGTAGCACTCGTCCTCGATGATGACCGGCGCGGCCTGGGCCGGTTCCAGCACACCACCGATCCCGACACCACCCGAGAGATGGACGTTCCTGCCGATCTGGGCGCAGGACCCGACCGTCGCCCAGGTGTCGACCATCGTGTTCTCGTCGACATGGGCGCCGATGTTGATGTAGCTCGGCATCATCACGACACCGGGCGCCTGGTAGCTCCCCCAACGGGCCTGGGCCCCGGGAACGACCCGCACCCCGCGAGCCATGTAGTCGTGTTTGAGCGGGATCTTGTCGGCGTACTCGAAGGGGCCGTTCTCCACGGTGGCCATCTTCGAGATCTTGAACAGCAACAACACGGCGTACTTGCACCACTGATGAACGACGACGCCTCCGTCGGCCCCGACCTCGGCGACACGGGCCGTTCCCGTGTCGAGTCGGTCGATCGCCTCATGGACCGTGGCGATCACATCCGCATCGTCGATGTCGATGGTGTCTCGCTCGGCCCACAGGCCCTCGATTCGGGATTGCAGATCGGACATGGGCGGCACCCTACCGGCCTTGATCGGCGGGCCACTCGCCGGCCGACCACGGCGACGGCGGTGGCGGTTCGGCCTCGGCCGTGCGCCGCCGTGTGTCCCGCACGAAGCTGACCACGGCCACGGCGATGCCGCCGAGGACCAGCGGTATCCCGATCAGGGCGGCCCCGCCGATGGCCCACAGGATCCCGCCGCTCGGGTTCGGCCCGATCGCGATCGTCACGTCGCCCTCGACGACGAGGCGGTACCGCCCCGGGGGTATGTCGGCTCGGGCGACCGCTCGGCCCGACTGGCCGAACCAGTTGTAGGTGAAGCTTCCCGGCGAGCCCGTCAGCAGAACCTCTTCGCCGCTGTCGACGTCGACGATCGCGAACCGAACTCCCGACAACGACTCCGACGACGGCTGGATGAACAGTGTCCAGTCGACCGGTTCGGTGAGATCGAACTCGAGCGGCTGCGCCGTGGTGCTCTCCTGGAGCGCACGCAGATCCTCCGCGATCGCGGGAACCCGGGCGACGAACCAGACGGTGGCGGCGACCAGCCCCAGCAACGCCATCGCGGACCCCACGAAGACACCCCGATGGAGCCGATGAGGGCCCGGCCGGTGCGCCGGGAAGGCTCGCGGAGGCGAGGGAAGCGGCCGGGCGGGCGGGGGCGGCAACGCGGAGCTCACCGGGCCCGACCGCACGCCAGGCGCATGCGCTCCAGAGGCTGGACCACCGCGAGGCGCACGTGGCCAGCGGACTCGTCGCCATAGAACTCGCCGGGACTCACGATGACCCCGGTCTCGTCGGCGAGCCGACGAGCCAGGCCCCACGCGTCGCCTCCCGGCGCCGCGACCCACAGATAGAAGCCGCCCGCCGGCATCACCGCCTCGATGCCGAGGGCGGCGAAGAGCTCGATGCCGGCCTCGATCCGGGCGCGGTAGCGCGCCCGCTGCTCATCGACATGGTCCTGGTCGCCCCACGCGGCGACCGCGGCCGCCTGCACCGGCCCCGGAACCATGAAACCGGCATGTTTGCGAACTTCACGCAGATAGTGGACGAGCCCGGGATCGCCGGCGTAGAACCCGGCGCGGGTTCCGGCGAGGTTCGAGCGCTTCGACAACGAGTGGACGGCGAGGACGCCATCGAGTCCCTCGGTCAGGATCGTCCGGGCCGGGCCGGTCCACGTGAACTCCACGTAGCACTCGTCGCTGAGCACGGGAACGTCGTGGGAGCGGCCCCATGCCGCCACTGCCGCGAGATCGTCGAGCCCGCCCGCCGGGTTGCCGGGAGTGTTGACCCACAGGCACAGGGCGCGGTCGATGTCGGCCGGGTCGATCGCGGACACGTCGATGCGCCACTGCGCATCGACCGGGACGGGGACGGCCCGGCAGCCGGCCAACGTCGCCCCCATCGCGTACGACGGATACGACACCGCCGGATAGAGCACCGTGTCGCGGTCGGGAGCGCGGAGCCGGAGATACTGCGGGGTACCGGCGACGAACTCCTTGGTGCCGATGCAGGCGCCGATCGCCGTGACCGGGTCGACCACGACGCCGAGGCGCCGTTCGAGCCAGTCGGCGGCCGCCTCGCGAAACGCCGGAGTCCCGATCGACGCCGGATACCCGCGTTCGGCCCCCGATGTCGCCAGGGCCTCGATGACCGCCGGCGGCGGCGGATCGAACGGCGTACCGATCGAGCAGTCGATCGGCCCACCTTCGAACTTCTCGGCGAGCGATCGTAGGTCGTCGAGCCGATCGTAGGGGTAGGCGGGAGGAACGAACCCGCTCACGGTGCGGTCTCCTCGTCGACGACATAGTCACGCAGCGCACCGAGCGACGACGGCTCGAGCCGGACCTTGAGCCGCATGCCGCCTTCCTCGGCAGCCTCGCTCAGCACCTGTCCCTCGCGATGAACCGATGCCATCACGTCACCACGGTCCCAGGGGACGACCAGTTCGGTCAGCTCGGTCATCGACCGCACCCGGTCGCCGATGGTGGCCATCAGGGTCTCGAGGTTCTCACCGCTGTGCGCCGACACGGCGACCGATCCTTCGACGCGGGCGGCGAGACGGGCCGCCCCGTCGCCTCGATCCGACTTGTTGAAGACCATCAGCTCCGGAACCTCACCGGCGCCGATCTCCTCCAACACATCGCGGACCGCATCGATCGACCCTTCGGGATCCGCCGCGGACCCGTCGACGACATGGATCAACAAGTCGGCATCGCGAACGACGTCGAGCGTCGTCTTGAAGGCGGTGACGAGTTGATGGGGGAGCTTGCGAACGAAGCCGACCGTGTCCGTCGCGTAGACCATCTCACCGCCGGGCAGGGCGAGGCGCCGAGTGGTGGCGTCGAGGGTGGCGAACAGCCGATCCTCGACCAGCACGTCGGCATCCGTCAGCCGGTTGAGCAAGGAGGACTTTCCGGCGTTGGTGTAGCCGACCAGCGCCACTGCGCGGTTGCGGGTGCGGCGACGGGCCTTCGACTGGGTGGCCCGGTGGGCTTGGACCTTGCGGAGATCGGCCTCGAGCTTGTGGACCCGACGCACGAGGCGCCGCCGGTCGACTTCGAGTTGGGTCTCACCGGGACCCCGGGTGCCGATGCCGCCACCTTGCTGGGAGAGCGTGCGCCCCGACCCACGGAGCCGCGGCAGCCGATAGCGGAGTTGCGCGAGCTCGACCTGCGCCTTGCCCTCCAGGGTGCTGGCGTTTTGGGCGAAGATGTCGAGGATCACCGCGGTTCGGTCGAGCGCCGACCGCCCGAGGATCTTCTCGAGGTTGAACTGCTGCGCGGGAGTCAGCTCGTCGTCGAACACGACGGTGTCACAATCGACCCGCTCGGCGATGTCTCGGATCTCCTGCGCCTTGCCCGACCCAACGAAGGTCGCTGGATCGAGTGAGGCGCGGTTCTGGTGGACCCGCTCGACCGCGTCGGCTCCGGCCGTGTCGACCAATCGGGCCAGCTCGTCGAGCGAGGCATCGGTGGTGCCGGTGTCACAGCCGTCCCGGGTGACACCGACGAGCACGATCCGCTCACGAAACGTTCGTTCGATCAGGCCGCCGCTGGCACCGCCGTACTCGCCGAAGGCGCCACGGTGACTCCGGTCGCCGTCATCGACATCGGATTCGGGTTCGTCACCCAAGCCCGTGTCCGGTTCAGGCATCGGGAACCTCGATGTCGGCGATGTGGGTGGCCGGGCCGGTCAGCGTGACCGGGCCCGAGAGATCGACGAGGGCATCGCCGCCGGGCATGCGGACCACGACCTTGGGGCCGACGAGACCCCATTGGTGAAAGACCTCGGCGGCGACGGTGGCGCCGGTGCCGCAGGCGTTCGTGATGCCCGCGCCCCGTTCCCAGACCCGAGCGGTCAACTCGTTGAGACCCGAGACCCGCACGAAGTGGGCGTTGATGCCCCCCTCGAAGTGCCGTTCGATCGCAGGACCGGCGACGGCCAGGTCGACCTCGTCGGGGTCATCGACCTCGCACACCACGTGTGGGTTGCCGATGTCGCCGGATTCCCAACGCTTGACCATCCGGACCGGGGCACCGACCGCGGCCATGAGGTCGTCGACATCGGGATCGGGGCCGGGGCAGACCACTCCCATGTCGACGGTGGCGATGACCGTCGACGGGTCGTCGGTGGCGTGGACCGAGCAGTGTCGCACCCCCGCGGGGGTACTGACATCGAGCTCCAGGTGCGGCTTGCGCCGGGCCCGGGCCACCGCCTGGGCGAAACAGCGCAGACCGTTGCCGGACAGCTCGGCGGGGCTGCCATCGGAGTTGAGGAGGTGAATGGTGACCGATCCGTCGAACTTCTCAATGCCGAAGATCAACCCGTCGGCACCGATTCCGGTGTGACGATCACACAATGCCGCGGCCCGCTCGGCCGCATCGAGCGGAAGACTGTCGGTCAAGGCGATCAGGAAGTCGTTCCCCAGTCCGTGGTGTTTCGAGTAGCGCGCACTCATGGACATCCATTGTCGCAGGTCGGGGCGGTCATTCCCCGGCCTTTGTCAGAACCGCGTCCCAGGTCTCGACGAGCTTCTCGGCCGACGCCGGCATGTCGATCCACCGGATACGGGGATCGCGGCGAAACCAGCGAACCTGCCGACGGGCGAAACGACGGGTCCGGACGACGGCCCGTTCGATCGCGTCGTCAAGGGTGCACTCCCCGTCGAGATGAGCCAGCAGCTCCCGATAGCCGAGCGCGTGGGCGGCCGTCGTGCTCAGGCCGCCTTCGGCGAGCGCCCGCACCTCATCGAGGAAGCCCGCCTCCAGCTGCGCCCGGTAGCGGCGACGGATCCGTTCGTCGAGCGTCGCGCGCGGCCACCGCAGGGCGATCTGCACGAACGGGGTCGGAGGATACGTCTCCAACCCCGGCCCGAACGACGAGAACCGGCGACCGCTCCCGATGGTCACCTCGAGCGCCCGAATGACACGGCGCCGGTTGGTCGGCTCGATCCGCGACGCCGCGACCCCGTCGAGCTCGACGAGTCGTTCGTACAGCACCGTCGAGTCGGCCTCCTTCTCGAGTTCTGCCCGGACCGCGGGGAAACGGTCGGGAATGTCGAGATCGTCGATCACCGCCCGTAGGTAGAGGCCGGTTCCCCCCACCAGGACCGGTATCCCGTCGCGGGACCGGATGTCGTCGATCGCGAGACGGGCGAGTCGTTGGAACTCTCCGACCGCGAACGGCTCGGTCGGTTCGACGAGATCGATCAGGTGATGCGGTACCCGCTGTCGCTCACGGGCCGAGGGTGTTGCCGTGCCGATGTCCATGCCGCGATACACCTGCATCGAATCGATCGACACGAGCTCGACGCCATCGATCAACTCCGCCACGGCGAGGGCCAGTTCGGACTTGCCCGACGCGGTGGGTCCGAGGATCACGAGCGGCCGGGCGCGACGGACGGCGCTCATCTCAGCAGGTGGGCCAGCAGCTGGTGGGCGTCGAGACGACGGAGATCGACGTCGTCGAACCCGTAGGAATCGATGAGCGGCGCAACGAGCGCCGGCCCGTGGACATCGGTCACCAGCGCCGCCGCCGCGGCCAGATCGAGATGCCGGTCGCCCACCCCGCCGTGGCGCCACCCGGTGAAGATCACCGAGCCGGTCGGCTCGAACCACACCCGCTCGGCCCGAAGTCCGCCGTGGATGAACACAGGGTCGTCGGTCGGGCCGAGCTCGGCGATCAACTCGTCGAAGATCGTGATCAGGTCGGTCGGCGTCCGGCCCTCGTACGGACCATCGGTGGCGGGAACGAGCTCTCCGTGTGCGAGTCGATCGGCAACCCGCCTTCGCAGCTGTTCCTCGTCGGCGACGAACGGACACACGTCGATCTCCATCGAGTGCAACGCCCGGAGTGCGCCGGCGAGTGCCTCGACGAGCGCCTCGGCTCCCATCGGATGCCCGAGCGTCGCCGGGGTGGCGTCGCGGTCCAGGCGAATCACCAGCGTCTCGGCGCCTCCATCGGCGCGGCCCGTCGCGACCAGCGCGGGGCCCGGAATCCGACCCGCCAACCAACCGACCCGGTCGGCCTCGTCGAGCACGGGCGCGGTCTGCGGGCCGGTCTGGTGCAACACCAGCAGGGCCCGACCGGCCATCGTCGGGCGAAGCAACGTCACACCGTCGTCGTCGCCGACCTCCACGAGCTCGTCCTCACCGAGGACCTCCCGAATCCCCGGCCCGAACGCCGGCGGGTGTTCGGGCGCCATCTCAGCCCGCGGTGACGGGAATGCGGGTCCGGTGGCGGGCCGCACGGGTCACCTCGATGAACGAGCCGAGGAGATGGTTCACCCGGGCGTCGGTGATCTCGACTCGAACGTAGGTGCCGGCCCGGATCGGCGACGGAGCCGGGAAGTGCACGAGCGTGTTGCGTCGGGTCCGGCCGGTGAGCACGCGGGGGTTCTTCTTCGACGGCCCTTCCACGGTGACCTCTTCGATCTCACCGACTCGACGCTCGTTGGCGGCTCGACTCGACCGTTCGATCACGACCCGCAACCGTTCGTAGCGGTCGACCGCGACATCGTGGTCGACGAACCGGTCGGTCATCGCCGCCGCCTCGGTGCCGGGGCGCGGTGAGAAGATGAAGGTGAACGCCGCGTCGAAGCGGGCCTCGGCCGCCACCTCGAGGGTCCGTTCGAAGTCGTCGTCGGTCTCGCCGGGGAAACCGACGATGATGTCGGTGGTCACCGACAGGCCGGGGATCGTGGCCCGGGCCTCCCGGAGCTTCTCCAGATACCGGTCGCCGGTGTAGCCGCGGTGCATCGCGGCGAGAACCGTGTCGCTGCCCGACTGGAGCGGAAAGTGAAGGTGCTCGCATGCTTCCGGCGTGGCCGCCATGGCCTCGAACACGTCGCTGCGCATGTCCTTCGGGTGGGGGCTGGTGAACCGGACCTGGTGGATTCCTTCGACCGCGCCGGCGGCCCGGAGGAGATCGGCGAACAAGGGCCGGGCCCTCCGGTCGGCGACCCATCCCGGCCCGCACCAGTGCCGGTCGTCGGCTTCCGGCGGAGCCGCCCGGCGGGTGAGCGTGAGGTCTCGGCCGTAGCTGTTGACGTTCTGTCCGAGAAGGGTGATCTCACTCACTCCGTCGGCGGCGAGTGCCTCGATCTCGGCGACGAGATCGCCGAACGGGCGGCTGATCTCCGGCCCCCGGACCGAGGGAACGATGCAAAACGCGCACGTGTTGTCGCATCCGATCTGGATCGTGACCCAGGCCGAGTGATCGACCTCCCGACGGGTCGGCAGGGCCGATGGGAACGTGTCGGCGTCGTCACGAACGGCGGCTTCGAGAATCTCGACGATCGGACCGTTCTGGGCGGCGTGGTCGAGCAGCTCCACCGCGCGATGCACGTTGTGCGTGCCGAAGACGACATCGACGTGTCGGGCCCGCTCGGTGATCAGGTCCCTGTCCTTTTGGGCGAGGCAGCCCGCGACCGCGATCTGGAGGCCGGGGTTGGCGTCCTTGAGGGTCTTGAGGTGGCCGAGCGCGCCGTAGAGCTTGTTGTCGGCGTTCTCACGGATGCAGCAGGTGTTGAGCACGACGACGTCGGCGTCGGCGACGTCGTCGACCCGAGACATCCCGTCGGCCTCGAGAAGTCCGGAGATCCGTTCGGAATCGTGTTCGTTCATCTGGCACCCGTAGGTGCGGATCACGTACGACTTTCCCACGACACGAAGGGTACCGTGCGGCCCTGCCCGCGCTCGAAAACGACGAGTGGGTCGCCCGAGGGGCGACCCACTCGTCGACCTGACGGGGGGATGTCAGTCGTCGAGGGCGATCGGAAGATCGTCGGCGTCGGAGAACTCCTCGGCGTCGGTGAGGTCGATCTCTTCCTCGTCGGGCATCACGGCCTTCCAGACCCGGTCGGAGATCTCGACCATGACCTCGGGGTTCTCCTGGAGGAACTTCTTGGCGTTCTCGCGGCCCTGCCCGAGCTGTTCGCCGTCGTAGGTGTACCAGGCCCCCGACTTCTTGACGATGCCCTCCTCGACGGAGAGGTCGAGGACCGACCCCTCGCGGGAGATCCCGACGCCGTACATGATGTCGAACTCGGCCTGTTTGAACGGCGGCGCGCACTTGTTCTTCACGACCTTGACCCGGGTGCGGTTGCCCACGACCTCCACACCGTCCTTGATCGATTCGATACGGCGGATGTCGAGCCGGCACGACGAGTAGAACTTGAGCGCCCGGCCACCCGGGGTGGTCTCGGGCGAACCGAACATCACCCCGATCTTCTCCCGCAGCTGGTTGATGAAGATGCAGACGGTGTTGGACTTGTTGAGGTTGCTGGTGAGCTTGCGCAGGGCCTGCGACATCAACCGGGCCTGGAGACCGACATGGTGATCGCCCATGTCGCCTTCGATCTCGGCCCGAGGGGTGAGCGCGGCCACGGAGTCGATCACGATCACGTCGAGCGCGCCGGAGCGAATCAACATGTCGGTGATCTCGAGCGCCTGCTCGCCGGTGTCGGGCTGGGAGATCAACAGCTCGTCGACATCGACACCGATCGCCCGGGCGTAGACCGGATCCATCGCGTGCTCGGCATCGATGTAGGCGCAGATGCCGCCGTTGCGCTGGGCCTCGGCCACGACATGGGTGGCGAGAGTGCTCTTGCCCGACGATTCCGGGCCGTAGATCTCGGTGACCCGGCCACGAGGCAGACCGCCGATCCCGAGGGCGAGGTCCAACGCCAGGGCACCGGTGGGAATCGATTCGATGCCCATCGTGCTCTTCTCGCCCATCTTCATGACCGAGCCCTTCCCGAACTGCTTCTCGATCTGCCCGAGGGCCATGTCGAGTGCCTTGTCTCGCTCCACTTTGTCTCCTGACGTCTGCGCCCGTGGCGCTACTGATTGAGGGGGTGTGTTTGGATGGTGTGTCGTGGGCTCGAACCTACGAAGGGGGTGTGACACCCATCCGAGGCCGGAACGAATGACACGAACGTAATTGCGAACAGCTGTTCGATCAAGCATCCTCGGAAAGAAGATCACCGAAGAAGATCCGGATGGTGGAAGTAGGGTGTCGCCCGATGAGCGGGGGGATGACCATCGAGCGTCTCGACCGGATCGCCGAGATCGAGCCGACACACTTCTGGTTCACCGCCCGCCGCCGCATCGTCCACGACGCCCTTCGTCGACTCCCGCGCCCCGACCCCGCCGTCGTCGTCGATGTCGGGTGCGGGACGGGAGCCGTGCTGAGCGGACTCCCCCGTACCGACACCCGCATCGGGATCGACCCGCTCGGCGCCCACATGAACGACAGGAAGGACGCCCCGGCCTTCGCGCAGGGAACGATCCTCGATCTTCCGATCCGCGACGCCTCGGCCGATGTCGTGCTGGCCCTCGACGTGCTCGAACACGTCGACGACACGGCCGGCCTCGTCGAGGTCCGCCGGGTCCTGCGGCCCGAGGGGCATCTGGTCATGACCGTTCCCGCCGGCCCCCGCCTGTGGAGCGCCCGAGACGACGAGGCCGGGCATCTCCGGCGCTACACCCGCGCCGGCGTCCGGACCGTGCTCGAGGCGACCGGTTTCACGGTCGAGCGCTGCACCGCGTTCCATGGAGTCCTGCTCCCTCTCCTCGCCGCCAGTCGCATCGCCGGGCGTCGCTCCACCGCGACCCGTGACATGGAGGACCATCCCGGTCGAGTCGTCAACCGGGTCCTGTCGGCGGTCACGGGCGCCGAGGCCTCCCTGGCCGAACGGGGTCTGCGACTCCCCGTCGGATCCTCGCTCATCGCCGTGGCCGTGCCATCCCGATGACCCGGCTCTTCGTCTTCGCCCGCGACGATCTCGTCGCGCCCGCGGCGACCCTCGGCCTCGACGCCGTCGTCGTCGACCTCGAACGCCGCGGGAAGCCGGCCCGCCAACGAGGCGTCGACACCGACATCTCCGTGAACGGCATCGACGACGTCCGCCGGGTCCGCGCCACCACCGACCTTCCCCTGGTGTGTCGCATCGACGGCCACGGCCCGCACCGCCGCGCCCAGGTCGACGCCGTGCTCGAGGCCGGGGTCGACGAGATCCTGATCCCGATGGTCCGCCGGCCCGAGGAGGTGACCGAGGTGATGGCCCAGGTGGGCACGAGCGCGGGCGTCGGGATCATGGTGGAGACCACGGACGCGGTCGACCAGGCCGCCGAGCTCGCCACGCTGCCGCTCTCGCGGGTCTATGTCGGGCTCAACGACTTGTGGATCGACCGGCGGGGCCGCCACCGCTTCGACCCGTTCGTGGACGGCACCATCGACACGCTGGCCGGCCGGTTCGCCTCGACACCGTTCGGCGTGGCCGGGCTCACCCATCCCGACCTCGGTGACCCGCTCCCCTGTCGCCACCTGATCAACGAGCTCGCGCGGATCGGGTGCGACTACACCTTCCTGCGCCGGTCGTTCTTCCACGCGCTCGAGCACCGAACGGCCGCCGAGATCTGCGACGCCATCAGACACGGGCTCGCCGGCGCCGCCGGTCGCACGGCGGACGAGATCGAACGGGATCGCCGCGCCGCCCACCGGGCGATCGCGGCCCTCGCGCCCGAACTGATCGGGGTGCCGGCATGAGTCGAGTTCTGGTGACCGGGAGCGGCGGCTTCATCGCCTCGTCGCTTCTCCCTCTGCTCACCGCCGCGGATCACGACGTGATCGCCACCGTCCGGCCGGGGAGCCCCGTGCCGCCACACCTGTTCGACGATCGCGTCACCGTCACCGAACGCGACCTCGGGACGCCCGCCGAGGTACGCGAGCTCGTCATCGGCCACACGCCGCACACGATCATCGATCTCGCGGTGGTTCGAGGTGACGACCTCGACGCGGCCCGCCGGGTCAACGTCGCCGGCTTCACCAGCCTGATCGAGGCGGCGGCGGAGATCGGCGCCCATGTCGTCCACGCCGGCTCCTCGTTCGAGTACGGGCCCCACGACGAGGCCCTGGGCGCCCATGTCGAGTGCCGCCCGGCGACGCCCCTCGGCATCACCAAGCTCGAAGCGTCGCGCCGACTCGCCGACATGGTCCGCACCGGGAGGCTCGACGGCTGCACGCTGCGCCTCTTCCACGTCTACGGCGGCAACGAACCGGCCGGGCGGCTCGTTCCCCGGGCCATCCGGGCCGCGACGACCGGATCGCCGCTCCCGCTGACGAAGGCGGGACTCGGGCACGATCTCGTCCATGTCGACGACGTGACCGAGGCGATCACCGCAGCGATCTCGCGGCGCCTCGTCGCCGCCGAACCGATCGACATCGCGACCGGGGTGTGCACCACGAACGAGGCCGTCGTCGATCTCGTCGAAGCGGTCACCGGCCGGCCGGTCGATCGCCGGATCGGTGCGTTCCCGGCCCGCTCCCACGATCGGGCGACATGGCTCGGCGATTCCCGCGCAGCGTCCGAGCTGCTCGGGCGCGCCCCGCGGTCGCTTCGCGACGGCCTGGCCCGGATCGTCGCCGGGCTCGAACAACCCGTGACCCGACCATGACCGGCGTCTGCGTCGTCGTGCCGATGTATCGCACGGCGACGACCGCGCGGGAGCTGCACCAACGTCTCTCGGCCGCCCTGGACGCGGAGACGGCCGTCCGGTTCGTCTATGTCGACGACGCCTGCGATCAGGGGTCGGGCGATGCCGTCGTCGCGCTGGCCGCCGCCGATGACCGGGTGACCGCCCTGCGCCACCGCACCAACCGCGGCCAGCACCAGGCGATCCGCACCGGATTGCGGGCCACATCCGGCGCCGAGGTGGTCGTGCTCGACGGCGATCTCCAGGACCCGCCCGAGGCGATCCCCTCGCTGCTGGCCGCGTTGCGGAGATCGAGCTGCGATGCCGTCTTCGCCGGACGCCGGGGGGCCTACGAAGGCCGGGGTCGGCTCGCCACGGGCCGCACGTTCAAGTGGATGCTCCACCGGTTGACCGGCACCCCTCGAGATGCCGGCGCCTATGTCGTGATGACCCGCGCCCTCGTCGACGCGATCCTCGCCCGCGACTCTCGACGTCCCTATCTGCTGGCCGACATCGCCGCGACCCGACGTCCGACGATGTCGCTGCCGGTCGTGCGGCGGGCCCGGCCGATCGGACGCAGCGCGACCACCAGCCGCACCCGCGTCCGTCTCGCCGTCGGTGCGTTCGGTGCGATTCGGGAGTCTCGGCGACGATGAGCATCGGATCCGGTGACGAGTCCGTTCCCCACCGCCGACACAATGATCGGCAGCGAGCCCATTTCGACGTCGCGACGCTCCGCAACCCACGAATGGTTCCCTCCCGCGGCGCCTATGTCGAACGCCACCTCGACCGCGTCGTCGCGGCCGCGGGGCTGGTGCCCGGCCAACGGATCCTCGATGTCGGCTGCGGACTGGGGAAGTTCTCCCTGCGACTGCTCGACCGCGGGTACGACGTGGGCGGGCTGGACCTCTCGCCGGATCTCCTCGACGCGCTCCGGACCCATCTCGACGGTGCACCGATGGACCTCCACCACGGCGACGTCCTCGATCCACCCGAGGAGCTCCACGGAGGCTTCGACGCCGTCGTCGGGTTCTTCGTGCTGCATCACCTGCCGGATCTCGCGGCCGGGTTCCGTGGCGTGCGACGGTGCCTGCGCCCGGGCGGTGTCGCCTGCTTTCTCGAACCCAACGCCTACAGCCCGCTCTTCCCGATCCAGATCACGATGACTCCCAAGATGAGCTGGCGCTCCGACAAGGGGGTGTTCGCCATGCGGCGGGGCGCGCTGATCGACGCGATGGCGGCCGCCGGATTCGACTCGATCCGCCACCGCTGGACGGGCCTGTTCCCGCCGGTGATCGCCAACCGGGGCGGCGCTCGGATCGAGGACGGCCTCGATCGGCTCCGCCTGCCCGGGCCGTTGTCGTCGTTTCAGGTGATCGCGGGATCCGCGGCCTGACCGACGGTGCCGCGCCGGCGAAGGATCCGAACCGAGCCCGGAAGCGACCGATCGGGCACCACGGGGTCGTAGAGGTCGCAGAGGTGGGCCCACACCCGGGGGTGCGTGGCCGGAAACCGCAGATCCTCGCGGCCATCGAGCGCGGAGAGTCCGACGACGGCGACCGGCGCGGCGGTCGCGTCGATCTCCCCGATCATCCGCTCCTGCGCGTCGGGCGACGCGGGATACACGCAGAAGCTGTCGTAGACCGCCGAGCGCAACCCGAGAAAGGGCAACAGCCACAGGGTCATGGGAACGGCCAGCCAGGGGCGGTCGTCCGCGATCTCGTCGCGGAGACCGACCGCGGCGTCGACCAGGACGGCGTCGACCGTGCGGAACCACAGCGCCCGACGGCCCCGAATCGAACGCCGCACGTAGGCAGCGGGCTCCCGCCGGCGCTTCACCCACGGATGACGGGGCATCGACACCGCACCGGTGGCCACGGCGACGGCCACGATCGCCACGACGAGCGGGACCACGCCGGCGTCCGCGAAGGCGACGAACCCGATGAGCGGCACCGCGATCACGTTCGACAGGTGTTCGATGTCGGCCCGGCTCGTGACGTGATGCCACGCCGGAAGCGTGAGGGCCGCGCTCCCGACCAGGACCGGATGCGCACCGGCCCAGTCGTCCGGTCCGAACAGGGCCACGGCGACGACGACCGCCGCGGCGGTCGGGACCACGACGAACAGGAGTGGGGCGAGCCGGGCCCCGAACCGACCGACGACCATGCGGACCTGGCGGGGCGGGGGCCGCCACGGCACGGGGACGGGCAGGGCGAGATTCGTCGCGCCCCGGCGGGTCGTGTCGACGACGCGCCGCTGCACCAGCGCCCGTCCGAAGCCCCGAACGGCGAGGGTCATCACCAGCAGCGGTGATCCCGCGACGAACGCGCCGAACAGGACCCGGCCCGATGCGGGGAGGAGGTCGACCCCGACCCGCCGCGCCACGATGAGTTGCGCCAGTCCCGTGGCGGCTCCCGCGTAGAGCCCCAGGTTCAGGCCGAAGACGAGGGCCAGTCCGACTGCGGCCCCCGCGGCGACGAACGATGCGGGGGCCGGATCGGCCATGACCCACACCAGCGCCGCGGCCGCGAGCAGCAGCACGGCTTGATCGTGGCGTTTCTGGAAGATCGGGGACCAGGCGGCGACGATCAGAACGGCCACGACCACGACCGGCCACCCCCGACCGGTCCCCCGCAGCGCCAAGGCGACGGCAAGCGTCCCCGCTGCGAGCATCGCCGTCGCCGCGACCCGAATCGACGGCAGTCCCCGGCCGAGCACCAGGAACGGCAGGGAGACCCAGTACCGGCCCGGTTCGTAGCTGCGGAAGTCGCGCAGGGGCACCTCTGCGCGGGCAACCGCGAGCACGCCGTACCAGAGGTAGCCCTCGTCGGCGCCCCCCGGCGGATCGTCGATCGTCGCCACGAGCTGTGCACCCAGCACGACCGCGACTACGCCGACACACACGAGCACATCGACAGCCGAGAGGATCATCGGGCCTGATTGCAGCACAACACGACGCCCACCGCGGCGGTCCGATGGATTCTCGGCGGAATTGGAACCATGATCTCCCCCACGGCGTTTCCTCACCACGAACACCGCGAAAGGACCCCCATGACCCAGGTCGAGTTCCCCGAGGATCAACTGCGCGAGCGCCTCACCCCCGAGCAGTTCGCCGTCACGCAACAGGCCGGGACCGAGGCCCCGTTCACCGGTGAGTACTGGGACTGCCACGACGACGGCACCTACCACTGCATCGTCTGCGACACCGCGTTGTTCACCAGCGACACGAAGTTCGAATCCGGTTCGGGATGGCCGAGCTTCTTCGACACGGTCGGCGACGAAGTGGTCGAGATCCACACCGACACGAGCCATGGCATGGTGCGCGAAGAAGCCGTGTGCGCCCACTGCGGGGCCCATCTCGGTCACCGCTTCCCTGACGGCCCGCCCCCGACCGGGCAGCGCTACTGCATGAACTCGGCGTCGCTGCGCCTCGATCTGGACCCGCCCGACGAGTCGTAGCGCGCCGGTCGCGAACGCGACCCGACGAGCGACGTGGTGCTCACCCTGGGGAACGGCCCGATAGCCTGGGTTGGCACCGGCTCAGGTCGTGGGCGTTCGCCCGTCGACGAATCCCGCTGCGAAGGCGTCTCCGATGGCCACCACGTTCGCCGATCTCGGCGTCCCCGAACAACTCGTCGCGGTTCTGAAACAACAACGCATCCTGGCGCCCTTCGAGGTGCAGGCGGCCACGATCCCCGATCTCCTGGCCGGCCGCGACGTCGTGAGCCGGGCACCGACGGGTTCCGGCAAGACCCTCGCCTTCGGCCTCCCGCTGGTCGCCGGGGTCCGAAAGGCCGACTCGACGAAGCCCGCCTCGCTCGTGCTCGCCCCCACCCGCGAGCTCGCCGAGCAGATCGCCTCCGATCTCGCCCCGCTGGCCCAGGCAGTCGACCGCACCGTGCTCGCCGTCTACGGCGGAGTCGGCATCGAACCGCAGGTGAAGAAGCTGCGCCGGGGCGTCGACATCCTCGTCGCCACACCCGGACGGCTCGAGGATCTTCTCGCCCGCCGAGCGCTCACCCTCGATCACGCGTCGATCGTGGTGATCGACGAAGCCGACCGGATGGCCGACATGGGTTTCATGCCGGTCGTGAAGCGGCTGCTCGATCAGACCGCTAAGAAACGCCAGACCGCCCTGTACTCCGCCACTCTCGAAGGCGACGTCGGCACGTTGATCTCCCGCTACCAGCGTGACCCGGTGCGCCACGAGGTCGGTCCGGCCTCGCCGGACCTCAAGGCCATGGAGCACTACTTCTGGGAGTTGCCGAGAACCGATCGGGTGCCGCTGTGCGCGTCGGTCATCGCCACGTTCGGCCCGACCATCGTCTTCACCCGCACCCGCCACGGCGCCGACCGCTTGGCGAAGCAGCTCGGCCGCCACGGGGTGAAGTCGGCCGCGATCCACGGCAATCGCTCACAGTCGCAGCGCACCCGGGCGCTCGACGACTTCTCTCGCGGAAAGGCCCATGCCCTCGTCGCCACCGACGTCGCGGCCCGCGGCATCCATGTCGACGGTGTGGAGTGTGTCGTCCACTACGACCCGGTCGACGAGGACTCCGCCTATGTCCATCGCAGCGGCCGCACCGCCCGGGCCGGCGCGCGGGGCAAGGTGATCTCGTTCGTCGACCCGGGTCAGGTCAAAGACGTCCGCAAGATGATCCAGCGGCTGAAGCTCGATCAGAGGATCGCTCCCCCACCCGAGGTCGAAGGTGGGCCCCTGCCGGCGCTCACCCGAGATGACGACGACGGCGACGCCCGTCCCGAACGCGAGGATCGTCCCCGCCCGGGAAACCGGGGCCGCGGGCGGTCGGGCAAGCCCCGGACCCGTCGCACCGGTGGCAAGGGTCGTCAGGCCGGCACGGCTCGCAGCACCAAGGGCGGTTCGAAGCCCGGACAACGCAGCCGCAACAAGACCGGTGCGAAGTCGGGCGGCCCCAGCGGACCCAAGGGGAAGGGCGGTTCCAGGGGAAAGGGCGGCGGCAAGGGGAAGGGCGGCGGCAAGAACCGCAGCCGCCAGGGCGGTTCGGGGCGTTCACGCTGAGCGATCGACGATCCTGCCCCGGTCGTCGAAACCGAAGATGTCGATCCCGGCGTAGACGGCGTCGCCGGGCCACGACTGTCGACAATGGAGAACGACGAGGTCACCCTCGGCCACGGCCCGGATGAACTCCACGTGCTTTCCCGGGTGGTCGCGGGCCATTCGTTCGAAGTACTCGATGAAGGCCGCCTTGCCGTCCGCCACCTCTGGACTGTGTTGGCGATACTCGTCGCCGACGTACCGGTCGATCGCCTCCCGGGGATTCGACTGGTTGAACATCAGGTCGTAGAACGCCTGGGCGTTCGCCTTGTTGCGGGCAAGGTCGCGGGGCGAAGAGTTGGTCATGCCGGTCGGGTCGGGTCGATCGGGGCGATGACCTCGAAGTGGGCTTCGATGTCGGCAGCGACGACGAGCCGCAGTCCGGAGAGAAACGACTCGGCGTCGGCGCCTCCACTCACGTCGGCTCCGTTGTCATCTCGATCCTCGATCCCACTCGACTGCCGGACTCGCCGGTTGGCACGGTAGCCGACGCGGTCCCGGCGCGGTCCCGGGCAGCCTCTCGCCCGGCTTCAGAGGGATCGGGTCGCCAGCGTGGTGTAGCGGGCGCCGTCGGCGTGGAGGTCGCTGCGGATGAGGGCGAGCTCGGTGACGGTGAAGCCGGAGGAGAACGCGTGACCGTCGAGCGCGGTCGGTCCGCCGTCACGTCGTCGGCCGAGGGTGAGGTGCCCGACGAACGGACGGTCGTCGGGCCGGTCGACGATCTCGGCGGTCGCCGCACGGACCGCCGCGGCGACCGGGTCGAGCCCGGTCACCGGGACCACCACGCTCGAATCCGCGAGTCGCTCGATCCGGGGCCCGAGGGTCACGTCGGCCGGGGCGGCCGAGACGGCGCGGAGCGCGTCGCCGGCCGGGCCGGGGTCGACCGCGCCGAGGAATCGGAGGGTGATGTGCCACTGGTCGCGGGTCGTCCACCGAACCCCGGGTTCGTCGGGGCGAACGAGCCGCTCGAGCGCGTCGATCACCTCCGCGGACGGCCACACGGCGATGAAGAAACGGGGCACCGCACAACGCTAGCGGTGCGATGGTGACGGCGCGGCCCCGGTCCTCGTCGGGAAATTCCCCCCGCCGGAGCACGCCCGGGCGCGACACTGGTCGCCATGCGGGTCGTCCCTCTCTCCGATCTTCACGATCGGCTCTTCGCCTCGGCTCTCGCCGTCGTGCAACGAGACGAGGTCGCCGCCGAACCGGACGCGCCGTCGATGACGGAGGCCGAGCTCCGCCTGCTCGCGGCCGACGACCGAAGCGACAGCAACCGCCACGAACGGCTCGCCGTGCTCGACGGGGGCGGTGTTCGGACCGTCGCCCATCTCGAGCTGGAGACCAGCGAGGAGAACGCCCATTTCGCGACGGCGGAGGTCTTCGGGGCCTCGCTCGATCACGAAGCCGGCCGTGTCGCCCTCGCCGCCCTCCTCGATCTCGCCGAGGCCGACCATCGAACATCTCTGATGGGGTGGGGTCCCAACATCTCCACGGAGGACGAGTTCTGGACCTCACTGGGCGCGCCACGCCGGTACACCGAACGGAGATCGGCCCTCGCCGTCGCCGCGGTCGACGAGACCCTGATGAGAACCTGGGTCGACCGGCGCAAGGAGCGGGCCGCCGATGTCGAACTGGTCCGCTGGATCGGCGCCTGCCCCGACGACCACCTCGACTCGTGGGTCCTCAGCCGCACCGCGATGAACGACGCACCGATGGAAGACCTCGACGTCAACGACGTGTTCCTCGATGCCGACGACATTCGGGAGGACGAAGACGCACGCCGGGCGCTCGGCACCGACGTGATGAACCTCTTCGCCGTCGACGCCGACGGCGGACCGGTCGGCCACACGACCATCCACGTCAACACCCACCGCCCCGCCGCCTCGTGGCAGTGGGACACCGTCGTGCTCGATCAGCACCGGCGCCGGGGAATCGGACGGTGGCTCAAGGCCGAGATGTGGACCTGGCTGCGCGAAGCCGAGCCGGCGGTCACCCGGCTGCGAACCGGCAACGCCGAGAGCAACGAGGCGATGTTGGCCATCAACGTGGCGATGGGGTTCCGCGAGGCGGCCGTGTTCGGGGCCTGGCAGGCCCCGATCTCGACCTACCGCGCCCGGCTCGGCTGAGCCGGCCCACGCTCAGATCCGCACCTCGAAGTAGCGGTTGAGCGGATCGATCTCGAACTCGCGACTTTCGACCGACCCGAAGCCGGCCGCGGCGGCCAACTCACCGAAGACCTCCTCGGTCAGGCCGAGCGTTCCCAGTCCGGCCCCGCCGGGCTCCGACATCGCCGACGACATGCAGTAGAGGATCGACATGCCGTACATCAAGGGAAGGATCGGCATCCGCCGGTTGTCCTCGAGCCCACCGCGGGTCTTGATGTCGGCCACCATCCACACGCCGTCGTCGGCCAGGCACGACCGCGCCGCCCGGACCGCGTCGCCGGGTCGCGGCAGATCGTGGAGCACATCGAGGGTCAAGAGCAGGTCGACACCGTCCATCTCGGTGAGATCGTCGAACGTTCCCGTCCGAAACGAGAGATTGTCGAGCCGCGCCTCGGCCGCGCGCTCGTTGGCCATCCCGATGGCGTGGACGGACGGGTCGAGGCCGAGCACTTTCGAGTCGGGGAAGGCCCGGGCGACGACGGTCGCCGCGACCCCGGCCCCGCAGCCGATGTCGACCACCGTGATGCCGCGGGTCAACCGTTCGGTCATCGAGTCGATCGAGTCGAGGATCACCGGGACCAGCCACGTCTTTTGGCCACCGGCGCCCATCGCGGCCTGGAAGTGGCAGGTGTGGGCCCCGTGCTGGTCCCAGGTCAGGCCGATGCCGGTGCGAAACGCGTCGGCGGTGCGGTCGATCTCCTCATGGGTGATCGGCGGCCCGAACACCCCACCGACCGCCGCAGGATGATCGGGCTCGCACAGGACCGCCTTCGCTTCGGGGGTCATCGTGAAACCGCCGTCGACGTGCTCGGCCAACTCCGCCGCGGAGATCGCGTGGAGCCACTCCCGTACCCATCGTTCGTGCAGGCCGGTCGCCGCGGCCAGCGACTCGCTCGTGGAACCGTCGGCCTCCGACAGCGCATCGAAGAGACCGAGGCGCACACCGAGGTGCACGACCGCGCTCATCACCTCTCCCTGCTTCATCTTGTAGAGATCCTGGACGGTCTGGCCCAGGAGCTCGAGATCGACTTCGGTCCGCATGTTCAGGTCTCCAGAATTCGGGTTCGCAACAGGTTGAGCGACATGATGCACGTGAACTGGCGGATCCGCTCCCGGTCGAACGGCAGGGTCAGGTTGACCGCCTCGGATCGACCGTGGAGATGGATGCCGATCCACAGGGCACCCGGATCGAGACCCTCGTGGGGGTCGGGGCCGGCGACGCCGCTGACCGCGATCCCCACATCGGCGTCGAGAAGCCGGCACACCCCTTCGGCCATCGCCTCGACCATCTCCTCGGAGACGGCCGGCACATCGGGGGCACCGAGAACCGACTGCTTCAGGTCCCGGTGGTAGGGCACGACCGCGCCCCGGAAGACGTCGCTGCACCCGGGGTGCGCCGTCAACCGGCTCGAGATCAGCCCGCCGGTCAACGACTCGGCCAGCGCCAGGGTGAGGCCACGTTCGCGGAGCAGCTCCAGCACGACGGATTCCATCGTGTCGTCGTCGAGACCGAACACGACGTCGCCGATGATCTCGCGCACCCGCTGCTCCTCCTCGTCGAGGATGGCCACCACCTCGGCCTCACTCGGCGCCTTGGCGGTGATGCGGACCTTGAGACCCTCCCAGCCGCTCGCGAGAAACGCGATGGTCGCGGTTCCGGCCGCGTCGAGCCGGCGGATCTCGTCGTCGAGCTCCTCGGCGATCCCCGATTCCGACTTCCCCCAGGTCCGCAGGGTGCGACTCCGGATGACCGAGGTGATCCCGGCGCGGGTCTGGAGGTCCGGCAGGATGCCGGCCGTGACCATCTGTTCCATCTCCCACGGCACTCCGGGGACGGCATAGATGATCTTGCCCTCGTCCTCGCCGGAGAGCGGACAGATCAGCCCGGGCGCGGTGCCCGGCATCGCCGGATTGATCACGGCCCCGACCGGCACGTCGGCCTGGAGCAGGTTGTTCTCCGGCATGACCCGCCCCCGACCGCCGAACATCGCCTCGATCCGTTCGACGATCGACTGGTCGCGGACCAGTTCGACCCCCATCACCTCGGCGATCGCCTCGCGGGTGATGTCGTCCTGGGTCGGGCCGAGTCCACCGCACACGATGACGGCATCGCTTCGTTTCACCGCGTGGCGCAACACCTCGACCATCCGATCGAGGTTGTCGCCGACCTTGGTCTGATAGTGGCTGTCGATCCCCACGAGGGCCAGCTGCTCACCGATCCAGGAGGAGTTCGTGTCGACGATCTGGCCGAGCAACAGCTCGGTTCCGACCGCGACGACTTCACACTTCATCGCGAACCTTTCGGGCGGCCTTCAGTCGCCGGTGGTGCTGAGGGCGTTCTGCCCATCGATCAGATACTGGACACCGGTGGCCACCGTCCAGACGACGGCGACCCAGAGCGCCACGTCGATCAAGGTGTCCTGGTCCTCCAACGTCGGCATCACCGCCATCGCCAACGCCAGCCCCTGCACCAGGGTCTTGTACTTGGCCGAGCGGCGGGCCGGGAGCGCCAGCCCCTGAGCCGCCCAACGGGCCCGCCAGGCCGTGATGCCCAGTTCCCGTACGGCCATGATGGTGACCGGGACCCACCAATAGCGTTCGACCGCGACCAGGGCGAAGGCGCCGCCCAGGATCACGACCTTGTCGGCCAACGGATCGAGGAACGCGCCGCTGCGGCTGACGACGTTGGCCCGTCGGGCGACCTTCCCGTCGAGGAAATCGGTGCTGGCCAGCGCCACGCCGAGCCCGAACGCGGCCCACGAGACGCCACGAGTGTCCTCGGCGTCGAGCACCAGCCAGAACAGCAGGGGCGCGAAGACGAGGCGGGTGATGGTCAACAGGTTGGCCGGATGGGTCAGTCCGGCCTGCCGCGGCTCGGCCAGCTCGGTCACGACCCCTCCAGATCCGGGCCCAGGCTTCCGGTGATGCGCACGACGGCGAACGATCCCACGGGAAGAGTCTGGGGCACCGCGACCACGCCGTCGATCTCGGGGGCTTCTCGATGGGTGCGACCGACGCCGGGCTCGTCCACGAGCACTTCGACCTCACGGCCGATCAGTTCGTCACGTTTCTCGGCCGTGATCGCGTCCTGGAGCTCACGCAACTCGGCGAGACGCTCGTCGCGCAGGTCCGGATCGACGGCCCCGTCGAGGGTCGCGGCGTGGGTGCCGTCCTCCTTCGAGTACGCGAAGAAGCCGCACCAGTCGAGGCGGGCCGCTTCCACGAACCCGAGCAGTTGGTCGTGGTCGGCTTCCGTCTCGCCGGGATACCCGACGATGAAGTTCGACCGGAACGCCGCGTCGGGCTCTCGCCCGCGGATCGCGTCGATCCGTTCGAGGAATCGCGGCCCGTCGCCCCAGCGTCTCATCCGTCGCATCAACGGCGGTGACACGTGTTGGAGGCTCAGATCGAAGTAGGGAACACCGGTGGCACAGATCGTGTCGATCAGACGCTCGTCGAGATCCGACGGGTAGAGGTAGAGCAGCCGAACCCGATCCACCTCGGCCGCGACCTTCTCGATCAGTGGGACGATGGCCCGCTCCCCCACGCCCTGATCCCGCCCGTACGCGGCGAGGTCCTGGGCGACGAGCACGATCTCGCGGGCGTCGAGTTGCTCGACCTCGGTCAGGATCTGGGCGATCGTGCGACTTCGCTGCGGTCCGCGAAACGTCGGGATCGCGCAGAACCCGCAGGCCCGGTCACAGCCCTCGGCGATCTTCACGTAGGCCCACGGGCGAGCCGAGGCCGGCCGGGGCAGGTTGAGCAGGTCGAAGTCGGGGGCGCGACGGGTGGCCCCGAGGGTGACCGGCACGGCGGACGACGGCGCCAGGGCGGCCCCGAACGGTGCGATCCGGTCGATCTCACCGAGCTCGTCGGCCAGCTCGGCCCCATGGCGTTCGGCCATGCATCCGGTGACGACCAGCTCGGCGCCGGGCCGACGGGCCGCCGCCACCGCCAGGATCGTGTCGACGGATTCGGCCCGGGCCTCTTCGATGAACGCGCACGTGTTGACGACGACGAGGTCGGCCTCGCCGACCTCGTCGACCGCCGCGAGCCCGTCGGCGAGAAGGGTCTCTTCGAGCTTGTCGGAGTCGACCTCGTTCTTCGGACATCCGAGGGTGACGATCGCGTAGGTGCGGGCCGGCTCGGACATCCGATCAGCCTAGTGCCGGTTGGTTAGGGTGGCGGATGGCTCGCCCTGCCGCCGAGGACAACCGACGGCTGACCCGCTCACTCGGACTCCGGCACGTGTTCGTTCTCAGCACCGGGGCGATGCTCAGTTCCGGTCTGTTCCTCCTTCCCGGGCTCGCCGCGGCCGAGGCAGGACCGAGCGCGGTCCTCGCCTACGGGATCGCCGGTCTGCTTGCGTTTCCGGCGATGTTCTCGGTGGCGGAGCTGAGCACGGCGATGCCGCGCGCCGGTGGGGCCTACTACTTCCTCGAGCGGGCGTTCGGCCCGGCGGTGGGAACGGTTGCCGGGATCGTCACCTGGCTCTCACTCGTCCTCAAGGACGCCTTCGCGCTCATCGGCATGAGCGCCTACCTGAACCTCGCCTTCGACATTCCGGCCAAGCCGCTCGCCCTCGTGCTGATCACCGGTTTCGTCGTCATCAACATCCTCGGATCCCGGGTGAGCGCGGCACTGCAGATGGGGCTCGTCGGCTTCGTGCTGGCCGTGCTGGCGTGGTTCCTGACGGCGGGGGTGGTGGCGCTCGGCGACGGCGCCGGCAGCCTCAGTCCGTTCTACACCGAGGGAGTCGCCGGTCTCGCCGCGGTCGTCGGTCTCGTCTTCGTGTCCTATGGAGGACTGACCAAGGTCGCCTCCGCGGCGGAGGAGATCGAGGATCCCTCCCGCAACATCCCACTCGGGATGTCGTTGTCGCTGTTGGTCAGCACCGCGATCTACACCCTCGGCATGCTGGTGACCGTGGCCGCGGTGCCCACCGACGACCTGCTCACCAACCTCGCCCCGATCTACACCGCCGGTGAGCTCTTCTTGCCGACCGCCGGTGCGGTGCTGGTGGCGCTCGCCGCGCTCGCGGCGTTCTCGTCGGCGACGAACGCGGGCATCCTCGCCGCGGCGCGCTACCCGCTGGCGATGAGCCGCGACCGACTCCTCGCGCCCCGGTTCCAGAAGCTGACTCGCTGGAACACGCCGTTGTGGGGTGTGCTGACGACCGGTACGGGAATGGCGGTGATCGTCGTCGCGTTCGACGTGGCCGCGATCGCCAAGCTGGCCAGCGCGTTCGTGCTGTTGACGCTCGGCATGGTGAACGCCGCGGTGATCGTGCTCCGCGCCGCCCGAATCTCCTCGTACGCGCCGGGGTTCCGGGCACCGCTGTTCCCGTATCTCCAGATCTTCGGGCTGGTCGTCGACATCTTCTTGATCGTCGAGCTCGGCGCGTTGGCCCTGTCGCTCACCGGCGCCACCGTCGTGGTCGGCATCGCCTGGTATCTGTTCTACGCCCGGACGCGGGCCCAGCACGCGGGGGCCATCTACCACGTGTTCGAGCGTTGGGGTCGTCTCGTCGATCGGGGTCTCGACCGCGAGATCAGCGAGGCGATGCAGAGCCACGGGCTCCGGGCCGACGACGAGTACCCCGGGTTGATCGCCCGGGCCGCGGTGATAAGCGTTCCCGCGGCCGACGACATCGCCGAGGCGGCCCGGCGGGCGGCCGAGGTGCTCGGCGCGCGCGTCGGCCTCGGCGCCGACGAGGTGAGCGACCGGTTCCTCGAGTCGGGTTCGTTGTGGATCCAGCCGAGCGAGGATCATCCCACGGCGACGCCGCTCGCCTTCTTCGACACCGACGACGATCATCTGGTGATCGTGCGGGCCGAGGGTGGCATTCGCATCCCGGCCGAGTGGGGTGGACGGGGCGAGCGGGTCAACGCCTTGTTCTTTCTCGCCGGCTGTGCAGAGGCCCCGGGCCGGGCCCTTCGCCTCGCGGGGGAGCTGGCCGCCTACCTCCATGCCGACGGCGCCACCGCGGTGGCCGAGGCGGGCTACGAGGCCGAGGTGAAGGAGGCATTGCTCCCTGATCTCTCGATCGGCCAGTACACCCTGCTCCCCGAGCTGTCGACCGGCGCGCTCATCGGCCATCGGATCGACGAGCTCTCCGTCGAGGCGGGCTACCGACTCGAAGCGATCCGCCGCGACGGGCAGGTGGTGCGGGCCGGTGACAGTCTGGTGCTGTGTGCCGACGACCAGGTCTCACTGATCGGACCGCTCGGCGAGTTGCCCGATGTCGACGGCCTGGCCCGGGTCCTGCTTCGGGACTGATCTCAGCGCGCCAACGCGGCCGCCGGCTCGGAGGGCTCCCCGCCGGAGAGGATGACCACGCTGACGATCCAGAGCGTCAACAGGACCGCACCTTCGCGTCGGGTGACGCCCTTCCCGGACATCATCATCAGCCAGCTGATCACCACGATCACGATCATCATCACCGAGCCCCACTGGGCCAGACGGGTGTCGAACACCGGCCCCGGACCGACAAGACCCATCACCGCACCGACCGCGAGGCTGTTGAACACGTTCGAGCCGAGCAGGTTTCCGATGAGGAGATCGGTCTCGCGTTGGCGGGCGGCGGCGAGGGCGGTGACGAGCTCGGGCGCGGATGTCCCGACCGCGATGAGGGTGAAGCCGACGAACCCGCCGGAGAGGTCGAGCTCCTCGGCGATCCGGGAGGCACCGTCGACGATGAACCACGCGGACACGGCCACGATGACGAGGCCGAGCAGGGTTCGTGTCGCCTCGACGAGCGTCGAGTGGACCTCGTGGCCGAGCATCTCCTCGACCTCTTCGGTGAGCGGGTCGTCGCGGCGGGCGAGTCGGAGCACCATGGAGAGGACGATGACCAGCAGCACGGCGAGCACCACTCCCTCCCATCGTTGCAGACCGCCCTGGATGAGCACGGCGAAAACGACGACGGCGGCGATCGAAAGGGGTGCTTCGCGTCGGATCGTGGCGGATCGGACCGGCAGCACGGCCACGAACGAGGCGGCGGCGAGAACGAGGGAGATGTTCGCCACATTCGATCCGATGACGTTGCCCACGCCGATGTCGAGATCGTCGTTGGCCGCGGCCAGACCGGAGACGATCATCTCGGGGGCGCTCGTCCCGAATCCGATCACGACCGCGCCCACGATGACCGGCGCGACTCGAAAGATCACCGCCAACCTCGACGCGCCCTTGACGAACTGGTCGGATGCCAGCGTCAGGACGGCGAGTCCACCCAGCGAGAAGACGAGACCGAGAATCATGACGAAGTGAAGGTAACGGGCGGATCAGCCCTCGCCGCGGCGAGCCGCCAACTCCTCGGGTGTGATGAGGACGTCGCGGGCCTTCGAACCGGTCGATGGCCCCACCACCCCGCGTTCTTCGAGCAGGTCCATGATGCGGCCGGCCCGGGCGAATCCGACCCGTAGCTTGCGTTGCAACATCGACGTGGAGCCGAGCTGGGTCTGCACGACCAGCTCCATCGCCTGGACGAACAACTCGTCGCCGTCGTCGGCTTCCGGCGCGGCCTCGGTGATCGCGTCCATCGACGGTGGGGTGTCGGTGACGCCGCCGGACGTGGCCGGGCCCGTGGCTCCGGGTTCGCCGTGATCGACCGCGGCGTCGCTGCCGTCGGTCGCGACCGAGGTGTCGGGGGCGAACTCGGGGGCCTGGTCCTTCCAGTGCTGGACGATGGCGCGGACCTCGACCTCTTCGACCCAGCAACCCTGAACTCGGTGGGGGGAGGAGGAAGAGGGGCCGAGCATGAGGAGGTCGCCCTTGCCGACGAGGCGTTCGGCGCCCGGTTGATCGAGAATCACCCGGGAATCGGTGAGGCTCGACACCGCGAACGCGAGGCGGGCCGGCACGTTCGCCTTGATCACGCCGGTGATGACGTTGACCGACGGCCGCTGGGTGGCGATGACCAGGTGGATGCCGACGGCGCGGGCCATCTGGGCGATGCGGGCGATGGAATCCTCGACGTCGCGGGCCGCGACCATCATGAGATCGGCCAGCTCGTCGACGACGATGAGGATGAACGGGAGACGGCGATACATCAGGGGCTCTCCGTTGTCATCGACCTCTCCGAGCCCGACTTCGAGGGTGCCGTTGTCGACCGCGTTGTTGTAGCCGGTGATGTCGCGGAAGCCGACCTTGTGGAGCAGGTCGTAGCGACGCTCCATCTCCCGCACGGCCCAGGCGAGCGCGTTGGCCGCCTTGCGGGGATCGGTCACCGGCGCGGTGAGCAGATGCGGGGCCTTGTCGTATTGGCCCATCTCGACCCGTTTCGGGTCGACCAGGATCATCCGCACCTGATCCGGCGTGGACCGCATCAGGATCGAGGTGAGCAGGGAGTTGAGGCACGACGACTTGCCGGCGCCGGTGGCCCCGGCGATGAGCACGTGGGGCATCGTCGCCAGGTTGACCATCAGGTTGCGGCCGTTGATGTCGCGCCCGATCGCGACCTCGAGCGGATGGGTTGCCTGGCGTGCTTCCTTGGAGGCCAGGATGTCGCCGACGGTGATGATGTCGCGGCTGGTGTTGGGGACCTCGACGCCGATGGCGCGTCGACCGGGGATCGGCGCGAGGATCCGGACGTCGGGCGAGGCCATGGCGTAGGCGATGTCCTTGCGGAGGTTCTCGAGCTTCGAGACCTTCACTCCTTCGCCGAGCTCGAGCACGTAGCGGGTGACGGTGGGGCCGACGACCGGTTCGAGCAGCGTGGTCTCGACCCCGAACTGGCTGAGGGTGCCCTGCAGCAGCCGGCCCCGGTCGGCGACCTCGGCCGCGTCGACTTCCCGCTTGTCGCTGCGTGCGAGCATCGAAAGCGGTGGGAGGGTCCACTTGCCCGGGTTGAGGGGCAGGGCCTGCTGCTCCTGCTCGGTGACCGGCTCGGCGGGAAGCTTCGCCTTTCGGGCCCGTTTGGCCCTGGGGGGCTCGGTCTCGACGGTGGGCTCGGCCTCGGGCACCGGCGGGGCGGCCGGTGTCTCCTCGACCCGGAGATCGATGGTGTCGTCGGCGTTGGGGTCGCTGAAGAGACCGTGGACGGCGCGAACGATGGTTGCCCACACCGGGCGCAGGATCCGTCCGGTTCCCCGACCGACCTCCTGTGCGCTCGCCCCCGTCAGGACCATGAGCCCGACGACGGCGATCGCGACGAGGACCAGCACGGATCCGACCAGGGCCATCAGGCCGTGGAGCGGACCGCCGACGGCCATCCCCAGCACGCCGCCGGCCGCGCCGATCTCGCTCACCGGGTCGTCGATTCCGGGGCGGCCACGAACCACGTGGAGGAGGCCGGTGAGCGAGATGACGATCAACGCGCCGCCGACCGCGGCCCGGGCCAACCGCTCGGCCTCGTTCTCTTCGACGTCGCCGCCGCGGATGAGACCGATCCCCAGCGCCACGAGCCCGATCGGGACGACCACCCGCAGGAGCCCGAGGCCCAGGGCGAGGCCGTCGTCGAGCCCTTCGCCGATGACGCCGGCGGCACCGAACCAGACGCTGACCGCGGTCAACAGGCCCAACAGCACGGCGCCGACGCCCCAGATGTCGGCCTGGTGGGCCGAGAGCACCGAGCCGACCGCCTGGCGCGACGCCGATGGTCCCTTCTTGGCCGCGGTCCGCCGTGAACCCGTCTTCTTGGCGGGGGCGCGTCTCTTGGACTTCGTCTTGGTGGCCACGATGGCATCGACGCTACCAGCGGGGTCGGTCACCACCGGGGCACCTCGCGCGCTGAGCGAGTGAGATCGCGCGCAACGTGTGGATGATCGGCTCGGGGGGCGCTCAGCCCTCGCGGATCATGGGCACGATCATCGGACGGCGTCGGGTGCGGTCGTTGACCGTGCGCCCCGCCGCCCGCCGGGCGAGTTGACTCAACGCGTTGAGGTCCTCTTCGTGGTCGGCCAACGCCTTCATCAGATCCTTCTCGACCGCATCGGCCACCGCGGTCTCGTGCGCGAGCAGCGCCGGCTGCTCGACCCAACCGCGAGAGATCACATCCGGACCGGCGATGATCTCGCCCCGCTCGAGATCCACGTGAACGACGATGGCCACGAACCCGTCGTCGCCGAGCACCCGACGATCACCGAGCACGGCCCGGCCGAGATCGCCGACCGTGCCGTCGACGTAGAGATGGTCACCGCCGATCGAACCCAGGTGCGTCACCCCCTGCGACGTCAGCTCGATCTGATCTCCGTCCTCGCACAACACGACACGGTCGGGTGACATCCCCATCTCGTGGGCCAGGTCACGGTGGGCGACCAGATGGGCGTATTCGCCGTGGACCGGCACGAACCACTCCGGCACCGCCACCGAGTGGAGGGTGCGCAACTCCTGTTGCTTGCCGTGGCCGCTGGTGTGCACATCGACCTGCCCACTGTGCAGCACCCGGGCACCCATGCGGGCGAGACCGTTGCGGACCGACGCGACCGCGGCCTCGTTGCCCGGGATGGGATGCGAGCTGAACACGACGGTGTCGTTGTCGTCGAGCTTGAGCCAGCGACTCTCACCGAGCGCCATCTGGGTGAGCGCGGCGCGGGGCTCGCCCTGTGAACCGGTGCAGATGACACAGACGCGGGCCGGGTCGAGGTCGTCGATGTCCTCGATGTCGCGAATCGCCGCATCGGGGATCCGCAAGATGCCCACCTCCCGAGCCAACTTCACGTTGCGGCGCATCGACAGACCGAGGGTGACGACCGTGCGTCCGGTCGCGACGGCCGCGTCGGCGATCTGTTGGAGTCGGTGGATGTGGCTCGCGAACGAGGCGATGATCACCCGCCGGCCCTCCTGCCCGCGCATGAGGGAGGTGATGACCGCACCGACCTCCTTCTCCGAACGAGATGCCCCCGGGCGGTCGGCGTTGGTGGAGTCGGCCAGCAGCAGCCGCACGCCGGGATCGTTGGCGAGGGCACCGATCCGGGAGAGGTCGGTACGGCGACCGTCGACCGGGGTGAGGTCGAGCTTGAAGTCGCTCGAGTGGAGGATCACACCCTGGTCGGTGTGAAACGCGGTGATGTTGCCGGACGGAATCGAATGGGTGACCGGAAGGAACTCGCAGTCGAACGGCCCGACCGGCATCCGGTCGCGGTCGTGGACCTCGCGGAGCTCCGCCCTGTCGAGGAGACGCACCTCACGCAGCTTGTGCTCGATCATGCCGAGCGTGAAGGCCGACCCGTAGATCGGTACCGACAGGTGGGCCATCAGATACGGCAGCGCACCGATGTGATCCTCGTGGGCGTGCGTCGCGATGATCGCGTCGACGCGGTCGGCGTTGTCGATCAGCCAGTCGAGATCGGGAAGCACCGCGTCGACACCGGGAAGATCATCACCCGCGAACATCTGACCACAATCGAGGACGACGATCCGGCCCTCGGTCTCGATCGCGGCGCAGTTCCGGCCGATCTCACCGAGCCCACCGAGAAAGGTGATCCGGACCGGGGCGGCGTCGGGTCTCGGGGCCATCTCAGACCCGACCGAGATCGGCGAGGATCGCCTTGGCGTCACCCTCGACGAAGTCGGGCTCGGGGCCCATCGGCATGCGGGTCGGACCGCCGGGGAGACCGAGCACCCGCATCATCGCCTTGGTCGGGATCGGGTTGGGTGCGTGATCACCGGTCTCGAACCCGTAGGACGGCACCAGGCGTCGATTGATCTCCGCCGCCGCCTGCACGTCGCCCGAGAAGAACGCGTCGACCATGTCCTTGGTCTCACATCCGATCCAGTGGGTGGCCACCCCGATCAGACCGACGGCACCGACCGCGAGGAGGGCGAGCGTGAGGCCATCGTCGCCGCTGTACACCTCGGTGTCGTCGGGTGCCAGCGACAGGAGACGGGCCGTCTCCCCCGGGCTGCCGGCGGCGTCCTTCACCCCGATGATGTTCTCCACGTCGGTGAACAGGTCGACCATCGTCTCCGTCTCGATCTTGCGACCGGTACGACTCGGGATGTCGTAGAGGAGGATCGGGAGATCGGTCGCCGCGGCACACGCCCGGAAGTGTTCGCTCAGCCCGGTCTGCGAGGGCCGGTTGTAGTAGCCGGCGACGTGCAACACCCCGTCGGCGCCGGCCGCGGTGACTCGCTTCGTGAGGTCGATCGCCGCGGCGGTGTCGTTGCTGCCCGCACCGGCGACGACCGAACCTTCGGTCGCCTCCACGACCGCAGTCACGAGATCGACCTGTTCGTCATGGGTGAGGGTCGGGCTCTCCCCGGTCGTGCCGGCGACCACGAGACCGTCGTTGCCGCCGACGGTGGTGAGGTGGTTCGCCAACGCCTGGGCCCCGTCGAGATCGAGGGAGCCGTCGTCGTGAAACGGCGTGACCATGGCGGTGAGAACCCGGCCGAATCGTGCGTCCATCACGCAATGGTGCCACGTCGGCCGGGGATTCCCGACCCTATTCACCGACTTCGTGTCACCTGACGTTCCCGGCGCGGGCGATCAACGCGGCGAACTGCTCCTCGGTCAGCTCACCCGCCCCCCGCTCGACCACCGTTCCCGACCCGTCGACGAGGACGTAGTACGGGAATCCTCCGAGGCCGTAACCCCGGGCGATGGCGCCGTCGGGCGAGTCGACATAGACCGGCAGGGGCCATCCTTCACGCCGGAACCACGACGAGGGCGGGTAGTTCGGGGCGCCGGAGTCGACCGCGGTCGAGATGGTCACGATCTCCACTCCGTCCGGCAGTTGGTTCTCGGCCAACCAGTCGGTCTGGCGGGGTACCTCGTTTTGGCAGTGCGGGCACCAATGGGCGAAGAACTCGACCAGACGAACCGTGCCGTCGTCCATGTCGAACAGGACCGGCTCGTGGCTGGTGGTCGTCCGGGCCTCGATGTCGGGGGCGACGGCGCCGACCCCGGCGGCCGTGCCGTCGAACAGTGGCAGCGCGGTGCCGAGCGCTTCGGCCGGTGCCGTCTCGACGGCGGCCACGCCATCCGCGGCCTCGTCGTCGCTCATTCCGGCCACCGCGAAGCCCACGACCACGGCGACAAGGAGCAGGAGGCCGAAGCCACCCCACAGGACATACCTCGATTGGCGATTCATGACGTTCCTTTCTCGTCCGCGTCGGTGAAGTCTGGTGCCCCCAGCCCGATGATCGACAACACGGCGATCAGCACGAAGCTGCCGAGGGCGAGCAACGGGATGCTCACGAAGCCCGCGACCTCGACCCATCGGGCACTGCAGGGGGCCTCCGCCGAGCATGCCGACCCCTGATCGGGGAAGAGTTGCAGCTGGTAGTGGTAGATCGAGATGCCGGCACCGATGACGGTCGCGCCGATGACATAGGGCAACACGGCCCGATCGTGGCGCCAGGCCGCGACCGGGAGCACGAAGGCGAGGGGGTACATGGCGATGCGCTGGAACCAACACAGCTCGCACGGCACGAACCCTCGGATCTCGGAGAAGTAGAGGCTGCCGGCCATGGCTCCCACGGCGACGATCGCGGCGAGAGGAAGCGCCATCACGCGAAACTCGGCCTTCACGCCGTCGCGGCCGAGGACCGAGACGCCGATGGTCGCCACGAGCCCCGTCGCCAACAGCAGCGTGAACATCACCTCCGCGGGCTGGGCGTCGGCCAATGCGAACAGCACGCGGTCAGGGTAGCGGTGAGCGGCACGGACTCCGAAGGACGTTGGTCCCCGTTCGGCGACCCGCCATCGGCTCAGTGGGCGAGCTCGGCCTGCGGGTCGGGTTCGACCTCGCGTGCGAGCGCACGGTCGCGGTCGATCTCCCGACGCCGGCCACGGAGGATGAGCCCATAGGCGACGACGGTGGAGACGGAGAAGAAGAACCACTGGACGGCGTAGGAGAGGTGGGTCCCCTCGTCGAGCCCTGGCGGGGGGACGGGGACGGGAAGGGCGCCGACCGGCGGCGCCTGGACGTCGAGTTGGACCCACCGGTCCTCGACCTCGATCCCGAGGAGCTCCTCCACCCGGTCGAGGTCGAGCCGGCTGATCTCGGGGAGGATCGCGGTGGCGCTGGTGCCGATCCGGCCGTCGTCGACCGATCGTCGGATCCGGCCGAGCACCTCGATCCTTCCCGTCGGCGTCTCCACCGGCTCGGTGACCTCACCGGCAGCGTAGAGCCTCGGCACCCAGCCGCGGCTCACGACGACGATGCGGCCGTCGGAGAGCTCCACCGGGGTGACCAGCCACGAACCGGCCTGTCCCTCGAGCGTGCGATTGGCGACGAAGAACGCCAGGTCGGGCCGGTACTCCCCCGCCACCAGCGCCGCGGTGTTGTCGAGCGGGTCGGCGTCGAGCAGGACCTCGACGTCGACGGGTTCGGCCGCCATGGCGGTGCGGACCTCGTCGTTGAGCTCCTTGCGATCGGCCAGACGGGACAGCTGCCAGAACCCGAGGTACACCATCAGGACCACCATGGATCCCACGAAGAGGTGGGAGAGCAGCCATCTCGGGGAGAGGAACACTCGCATCGGCGGAGCTCAGAGACCCAGATAGGCGTCGAGCCCGACGGTGACGCCGGGGAAGTCGGCGACCCGTTTGCACGCCAGGACGACGCCCGGCATGAAGGAGGTGCGGTCGACGGTGTCGTGGCGGATCGACAACGTCTGCCCGGTGGTCCCGAGGAGCACTTCCTGGTTCGCGACAACCCCTCTCATTCGCACCGCGTGGATCCTGACCCCACCGGGGCCGAGCCCGCCACGGGCTCCTCCGTGGACCTCATTGGCGGTCGGGTCGGGTGCCCACTCGTCGGAGGCCGCAGCCAGACGAGCGGCAGTGTGGATCGCGGTGCCCGACGGGGCATCGACCTTCCCGTCGTGGTGGTACTCGATGATCTCGGCGGTGTCGAAGAACGGCGCAGCCAGCTCCGCGAACCGGGTCATCAGGACGGCGCCGATCGCGAAGTTCGGGGCGATCAGACAGTTCGACGATGTGAACATCGCCCGGAACCGTTCGTGGTCGGCCTCACCGAGTCCGGAGGTGCCCACAACCGCGTGGATGCCGTTGATGGCCAGAAAGGCGATCGTGTCGCGCGCCGCGTCGGCCACGGTGAAATCGACCACGACCTCGCATCGGGCATCGACCAGCGCGTCGAGGGCGTCGTCGACGTCGACGCGGCCGACCAGTTCGAGCTCGGGATCGGCCTCGACGGCCCGACAGACCTCCTGGCCCATTCGGCCTGCGGCACCGACGACTCCGACGCGTGTCATGCCCGCAGGCTACGCGGCGCTCACGCGCTTTCGGCGGAGATCGCCCTCGCGGCGCGAGCGTGTCGGTCGCCCGGTCGCCGTACGACTCTGAATGGCATCGTCCGTGAAACACCGCCCCGACCGGCGCGCTGGGCGCACCATCACCTCGGCCCCGGAGCTCGTTCGGCATCGGGCTGCACTACCGCTCCCACGCCGTGGAATCCGAAATGGCCCTGCCCGACCAGCCCATGGTGTTCATCAAGTTCCCGTCGTGCATCGTCGGCCTCCACGCTGATGTCGAGATGCGCGGTGACGGCGTCGGTGACGAAGGCGGGTTGGTCGTGGTCATCGGCCGGAGGGGCAGGACATCGCGACCGACGAAGCATGGGGCCGCGTCGCCGGTCCCACCGTCGGCGGGGACATCTCCGACCGGTCCGCTCAGCTCATGACCGGACCGGCACCCCGACGATCTCGCCCCGCGCACTTTCGTCGATGGCGACGAACGCCGACGCGACCGCATCTCCAACCTGATCTTCTCGATCCCGGCCCTCGTGTCGTTCCTCTCACACATCACCTCCCTGACCCCGGGCGACGTGATCTGAACCGACCCCCCAGAGGGCATCGGTTTCCCCCAAGGAAAAGACCCTCACCGACGGTCAGATCATCTCCACCGAGATCGAAGGCATCGGCACGATGACCAACCGCTGCGTGCGGGTCGGCGATTGGTCCTGAACGTCAGGGTAGGGCGCGGATGAGGCGCGCGAGGAAGGCGGCCATCTGTTCGCGGGTGACGTTGCCGGCCGGATCATAGGTGGTCGCTGTGGTCCCCGTCGTGATCCCCAGACGGTAGATGCACGACACATCGGCCCGCGCAAACGACGACACCGACACATCGACAAACGGATCACCACCCGCCGGACACCCATTGCCCGTCGCCCGCCACAAACGGGCCAGAAACGCCGCCATCTGCTCACGAGTCACATTCCCACCCGGGTCATACGTCGTCGCCGACGTCCCCGTCGTGATCCCCAACCCGTAGATGCACGACACATCGGCCCGCGCAAACGACGACACCGACACATCGACAAACGGATCACCACCCGCCGGGCACGCATAGCCGATGGTCGCGGTGACCGGTGACGTCAACGCCGGATAGGACCCGGTGACGGCGACGGTGGTGGCGCAGGCCCCAGTCGAGTCGACGACGCCGGCAACAGTGGCAGTCGCGGAACCGGTGAGAGAATCGATGGTCCAAACGCCGCCCGAGACCGATCCTGCGGTGACGACAACGTCGGTGGAACTCAGGCACGGCAACACGATCCCGGTGATCGTCGTGGTCCGCTGCGAAGACGGCGCGGTGACCGTCACGGCAATGGTGGCAGATTCGCCTTCGACCAGCGGCGTCGACACCTTCGACAAGGCCAGATCGGCGGTGCGCGGCCGCCAATCCACTCCGACGTTGGCGGTCGGATCCGTGCCCGCCGACACCGACGAAATCTCGGCCCGGTTCGTGCCATCGGCGTCGGCGACCCAGATTCGGTTCGTACCACCGCTCGATCCGTTCCACGCGAGACGGGCACCATCAGGCGACCATCGAGGACGCGAGTTGCCGGTCGGATCGCTACCCGGCGACACCGACGACACCTCCACCCGATTCGCACCATCGGCATCGGCAACCCAGATCTGAAAGACGCCACCAATGGATCCGCTCCACGCGATCCGGGTCCCATCCGGTGACCACTGCGGGCCCGAGTTGAACACCGGATCGGTGCCGGCCGACACCGACGACACCTCCACCCGATTCCCGCCATCCACATTCGCCACCCAGATCTGACCGGTACCGCCATCAGAGCCACCCCACGCAATACGTGTCCCATCCGGCGACCACTGCGGACTGGTGTTGAACGTCGGAACGGTGCCGCCGGGCACCGAGGAGATCTCCACCCGATTCGCACCATCGGCATCGGCGACATACACCTGGAACGTCGCACCGTCGAACCCGGCCCACACGATCCGCGAACCATCCGGCGACCACTGCGGACCGATGTTCGTCGTCGGCACCACACCACCGGGCACCGACGAGATCTCGATCCGATTCGCGCCATCGGCATCCGCCGTCCAGATCTGACCGGTCCCGCCATCCGAACCGGTCCACGCGAGCCGCGAACCATCCGGCGACCACTGCGAGCTCGTGTTGCCGGTCGGATCGACACCCGCCGACACCGACGACACCTCCACACGATCGCGACCATCACCATCCGCAACCCAGATCTGATCGGTGGAACCATCGAACCCGCTCCAGGCGACACGAGAGCCGTCCGGCGACCACCGGCCATCAGAGTTCCCGACCGGATCCGTGTCCGCCGACACCACCCGACGATTCAACCCATCAACCTCCGCAACCCAGATCTGCCTGGTGAGGGCATCGGCACCACTCCACACGATCAGAGCACCATCAGAAGACCACTGCGGACTGACATTCGCGCCGGGGTCGAACCCCGCCGATACCGACGAGATCTCGGTGCGACTCTCACCATCGGCATCAGCAACAAAGATCAGATTGGTGCCGATGCTGCCGGCCCACACAATGCGTGAGCCGTCAGGGGACCATCCCGGGTCGAAGTTGTTGCTGGGATCGACGCCCCCGGAAGCCGACGAGATCTCCTAACGGTTCGTGCCGTTGGCATCCGCAACCCAGATTCGAAGGGTGGAGGCATCGGAGCCACTCCACACGAGACGGGAGCCGTCAGGCGACCACTGAACATCCTCGTTGCCGGTGGGATAGGTGCCGCCCGACACCGACGAGATCTCCACCCGGTTCGCCCCATCAGCATCTGCCACCCAAATCTGACTGGAGGTACCGGCGCTCCTGCCTTCCCAGGCGATACGGGTGCCATCGGGCGACCACTGCGGGTCCACGTTGATGGTGGGATCGGGACCACTCGACGTCGAAGAGATCTCGACCCGGTTCGTGCCATCGGCATCCGCCACCCAGATCTGATCGGTGGTGCCATCGGAGCCGCTCCACACGATGCGGGTTCCATCAGGGGACCACTACGGGCCGGCGTTGCCCGTCGGATCGGAGCCGCTCGACCTCGACGAGATCTCGACCCGGTTCGTGCCATCGGCATCCGCCACCCAGATCTGATCGGTGGTGCCATCGGAGCCGCTCCACACGATGCGGGTTCCGTCAGACGACCACTGAGGATCGAAGTTGTTCGTCGGGTCGGTGATGCCGTCGATCAGGTCGGTGATGTTGGACCGTTCCATGCCACTGTCGGCTGCGGTCCACAGATCCTGCACCGTCGTCGTGCCCGACCACACCACACCGTCACAACCGGGAATCGCCGCGCCCGCCACCGAGAGGCCCCCGGCCGCAGTCCCGAGCCCAGCGGCCGCAGCCGCAGCCGCGACCATGGCACGAAGCCATCTGCGCAGGCCCATCGCCCCAACGCCGACTCCGTTCATGACTGCCCCCGATCCGGTAGAGCCCCCCACCCCAACGCGTCGACCCTCGCGTGGAACGGCGAGCTGCGTCAACCATGCCGCAACCGCGCAGGTGACTCCATCACGGGATCCGTATCCGATCGAGCTCTACGATCCAGGGGGGATCTCCGACAGCTGACGGTCAGCGAGGCTCGACCACCGAACGGGCCCGGGTACCAGTGAGGATCGTCGCCAGGACCCGTCGCACGTCGGCGGCGGTGACCGCCCGCACCTTTGCGAGATACTCGTTGACCTCGACGACCCGGTCCCGCACCAGGAGGTTCGTGGCGATCTGGGCCATGCGGCTGCTGCCGTCTTCGAGGGCCAGCACCGTGGCCCCTTCGAAACCGCCCCGGGCGATCTCCATCTCCCGCTCGCTCGGCCCGTTCTCGACCAGATCGGCGAGCTCGGCCTCGACGACCTCACAGAGCTCCGTCACCCGGTCCGGCGACGTGCCCGCGTAGATCGAGAAGGTTCCGCTGTCGACATAGCCCGCCATCGACGAGAACACGGTGTAGGACATCCCCCGCTTCTCGCGAATCTCCTGGAACAACCGGCTCGACCACCCTCCGCCGATCAGCTGATTGGCGACGGCCAACGCGAAGCGGTCGTCGTCGAACTGGTCGAGGGCCCGCCACCCGAGGGAGAGATGGGCCTGTTCGATGTCACGGCGAACGACGATCTCCTCGCGGACCGCAGCGACCGGCTTGATCCTCGACGGCGGTTCACCCGCGGCGAGCGCGGCCAGGCCACGATCGACCCGCGCGCAGATCTCGTCGTGATCCACCGGCCCCACCACCACGATGACGATGTTCGAGCGGCGATACCAGTGTTCGTGAAACGAACGGACGTCGGCCGCGGTCATCGCCCGTACCGACTCGGCGGTCCCCAGGACCTCCCAGCCGAGCGAATGTCCGGGGAACAGGCTCGAGGCCAGGTTCTGGTGGACGACATCGTCGGGCGTATCGGCTCCCCACGCGAGCTCCTCGAGGATCACCAGACGCTCGGCATCCACCTCATCGGCGCGAAAGCCGGGATCGGCGAGTACATCGAGCAGGGTGTCGAGACCGAAGTCGAGATCCTTCGCGGGCACCCGGGCGTGGAACGCCGTGTACTCCTTCGACGTGAACGCGTTGAGGTCACCGCCGACGGCATCGACACCCTCGGCGATCTCACGAGCCGAACGAGTGGAACTCCCCTTGAAGAGGAGATGCTCGAGAAAGTGCGACGCCCCGGCGATCTGTTCGGGTTCATCACGATTGCCGACGCCCACCCAGGCGCCGACGGACACCGACGACGATCTCGGGTCGTGTTGGGTCGCGACGCGCAGGCCCCCCGGAAGCCGGGAGACCTGCGTCGTCAACGGTGTGTGGTCGAGCGTGGGAATCAGCGTCGACCGCGGCCGCCACGGCCACGGCCGCGCCCACCGCCACCGCCGCCACGGCGGGGAGCGTCGGGACCGAGATCGCCGTACTCGGCCGAGAGCTCCTCGTCGAACGCAGCTTCGAACGACACCGTCTCGGTGTCGTCGCTCGACGGCGAGTCGTCGTCACTGTCGCCATCGCGGTCACGACCACGATCGCGGCCTCGACCCCGGTCACCGTCACGATCCCGGTTGCGGTCACCGCCGCGATCACGGCCCCCACCTCCCTTGTTGTCGGAGTCGGGGGCACCCTCGGGCTTCAGCGAGATCTTGCCGTTGGGGTCGACGTCTTCGACGACCACCGCGACCTCCTGGCCGAGCTCGAGCACGTCCTCGACCCGGTCGATGCGCTTGCCGCCACCGATCTTCGAGATGTGCAGCAGTCCGTCGCGTCCGGGAAGGATGTTGACGAACGCACCGAACTTGGTGATGTTCACCACTCGACCCTGATAGGTGGCACCCACCTCGGCGGTGGGCGGATCGAGGATCAGCTGGATCTGGCGCTCGGCCTCGGCGACCTTGGCGCTGTCGACCGACGCGATGGACACCACGCCGACCATGCCGTCGTCGTCGACGGAGATGTCGGCGCCGGTCTCGGCCTGGATGGAGTTGATGACCTTGCCCTTGGGGCCGATGACCTCACCGATCTTCTCGATCGGAATCTCGAAGGCGAGGATCTTCGGCGCCGTGTCACGAACCTCGTCGCGGGGTTCGGCGATGGCCTCGGCCATGATGTCGAGGATGTCGAGGCGGGCTTCCTTGGCCTGCTGCAGGGCACCGGCGAGCACGCTGGCGGGAATGCCGGAGATCTTGGTGTCGAGCTGCAGCGCGGTCACGAAATCGGTGGTACCGGCGACCTTGAAGTCCATGTCGCCGAACGCGTCCTCCGCTCCGAGGATGTCGGTCAGGGTGACGTACTCGCCTTCGGCGTGGACGAGACCCATCGCGATGCCGGCGACCGGCGCCTTGATCGGCACACCGGCGTCCATCAGCGACAGGGTGGATCCGCAGACCGACGCCATCGAGCTGGACCCGTTGGAGGCCATGACCTCCGAAACGGTCCGCACCGTGTAGGGCCATTCCTCGAACGACGGGACGACCGGGAACACGGCCCGCTCGGCGAGCGCCCCGTGGCCGATCTCACGACGCTTCGGACCGCGCATGAAGCCGGTCTCCCCCGTCGAGAAGGGCGGGAAGTTGTAGTGGTGGAAGTAGCGCTTCTTGTCGGTCGGCGAGAGGTCGTCGATCATCATGTCGCTGCGGCCCATGCCGAGCGTGGTGAAGTTCAGGACCTGGGTCTCGCCACGCTGGAAGAGGCCGGAACCGTGCGCGGTCGGGATGACCCCGACCTCCGCGGTGACGGTCCGCAGCTCGTCGGTCTTGCGGCCGTCGATGCGGATGCCCTCCTCGACGATTCGTTTGCGCACGATCGCCTTGGTGACCGCACGGATCGCGTTCTTGATCTGCTTGACCGCATCGGGGTTGACCTCACCGTCGGGACCAGTGAACTGAGCTTCGAGCTCGGCGACGACGGCGTCCTTCAGCTCGCCTTCGGCGTCCTGCCGTTGCGTCTTGTCGGCGATCTTCTGGGTTTCAGCGATGCGATCGGCCGCAGCGGCCTCCACCGCCGCGAAGATCTCATCGGTGTAGTCGGTGACCGTCGGCGGGTCCATCTTCACGATGGTGCCGGCGGCGTCGATCGCCTGCTGCTGCAGCTCGATCATCTCGCGGATCCACACCTTGCAGGCCTCGAGGCCGCCGGCGAGGACGTCCTCGTCGACCTTGGGGGTGCCGCTCTCGTAGAGGTTCCACGAGTTTCCGGTGCCACCGGCCTCGACCATCATCACGGCGACGTCGTCACCGTCGAGGCGGCCGGCCACGACCATCTCGAAGGCCGACTCCTCGGACTCCTCATACGTCGGGAACGGGATCCATTCGCCCTCGGGCGACCAGCTCATGCGCACGGCGCCGAGGGGACCGTCGAACGGGATCGGTGACAGGCTCAGCGCCAGCGATGCAGCGTTGAGGGCCAACACGTCGTAGGGGTTCTCCTGGTCGGCGCCCAGCACGGTGCCCACGACGTGGACCTCGTTGCGGTAGCCGTCGGGGAACGCCGGACGCAGGGGCCGATCGATGAGACGACAGGTCAAGATGGCCTGCTCTCCGGCGCGGGCCTCACGACGGAAGAACGAGCCGGGGATCTTGCCCGCGGCGTACATGCGTTCCTCGATGTCGACGGTCAGCGGGAAGAAGTCGGCTCCTTCGCGGGCCGACTTGGCACCGGTGGCGGTCACGAGGACGACGGTGTTGCCGATGCTGGCGGTGACAGAGCCACCGGCGAGCGGGGCGAACTTGCCGATCTCGAATGTTGCATCTTTGCCCTCACCGCGCGTGAACGCGCCGGTGAAGGATTGGGTTTCAGTCATTTTCTCTTTTCTCCTGGAGCGAAGGGCTCCTGAGAGCATGACTGCCAGTTCCCAGTCGAATGCGACCCGGGTCCGGGTCACATTCGACTAGCACCAACTGCCATGCGCTCGTCATTGTCCTGAGACAACGTTGCTGGACGTTCCAGCTACTGGGATTCGTCGGGTTTGCTCTTGCGCAAACCGAAAGGAGCGGCCCCGGAAGGACCGCTCCCATATCTTGTCAGCGACGCAGCCCGAGGTGGGCGATCACTGCTCGGTACCGTTCGACGTCGTTGTCCTTGACATAGTCGAGGAGACGACGACGTTTTCCCACCAGCATCTGCAGGCCCCGCCGGCTGTGATGGTCCTTTTTGTGGGCCTTCATGTGTTCGGTGAGGTGCGAGATGCGAGCCGAGAGCAACGCGATTTGGATCTCCGGCGAGCCGGTGTCGTTCTCGGCGAGGTCGAACGCTTTCGCCATGTCGGCGATCGTTTCGGCCTTCGGGGCAAGATTGGTAGCCATGTGTCGTTCGGTTTTCTTTCTTTCTCGGGTGTCGTACCCAGCTGAGGGCCCCGCCGTGCGTGGGCCGCAGCCGCCGATCGACTCGATCGGACATGTCCGTGTGGACGTGACAAGGGTATCAGCGCTGCCTCGGGAAACGCTCGACGGCGCCGAGGGTTCTACCCCACGTCGCGCAGGGACCATGCGCCGGTGTCGTCGAGAACCTCGATCTCGAAGTCGATCAGGTCGCCGGATCGGTCACCGACGCACGTGACGAGGGCGCCGGGTCGGGCCACCACCACGGCCGGCTCGCAGCGAACGGTGAGCGGGACACCGGCATCGATGGAGAGATCGGATCGAAGACGTTCGGCGAGTTGCGTCCCCGCCGCGCCGGCATCGAAGAGCGGCTCGCGAACGGTCGCGGTCGTTCGGGCCTGATCGTCGATGACGACGTCGATGGTCACCCGATCACCGGCGATCCGGGCCCGGCAGCGACCCGTCTGGGCGATGCGCACCGGGTCGAGGTCCGGGCATTCGACCTCGGTGACCAGAGACGGGTCGGCGGGCCAGACGGCCGACGGCAGCGCCGCCGCGACGGTCTCGGTCGCGAGGGTGGGCGGAGCGGGCTCGGCGCAACCCACCGCCACGAGCGCCATCGCCGTGAGGAGAGGGATCAGGCGGCCAGCCACAAGACGATTCCCGCCTGGCCGAGGTGGTAGGTGGTGTGGACCAGCGTGCGTCCGCCGGGCGCCGGCCGCACGAACCGTCCCCACCCCAGCAGCGCGTCGGACAGGACGAAAAGGGCACCACCGATCCCGGTGATCACGACCGCGGTCGCGGCCGCCACGACTCCCATCGTGGCGACGACGACGATGTAGGCGACGACCGCGGTGGTGATCACGGGGCCGTGGGCGCGGACCGCACCGAGCAGCTGCGGCACGATCCCGAACCCGAGGGCGACGATGACGCCGCCGGCGACGAGGCCCGGGCCGAGGGTGAAGTCGGGGGCCAGTGCGGCGATGTAGAACAGATGGGCGACGAGGAACGCGGCCAGGCCGGCCTCGAAGCGGGCGTCGGGCGTCATCAAGACGACATCACCCACGAGGGAGGCGCCGAGCGCGGCGATGATGATTCCTCGTTCGGTGTTGGTCGCTGCGCCGGAATCGATCTCGATCGCCAGCGCGACACCGATCAAACAGATGATCACCGCGGGTTTCGCGAGGAACTCCACGCCGAGTCGATCGGTGTGGACCGACCACCAGTCGATCAACGCGGCGACACCGGCCACGGCGAGGAACAGATATGCGGTGGTGGTCACGGTCGCGTCACACGTCGGCCGCGAGCGCGTCGGCGAACGACACGCCCTGCTCGATGAGCGCCTTGTAGCGCATGACGTGGCGGGGACGATTGAACCCGAGCACACCCACCAGACGCCCGGCCCGGCCGTAGAGCGCCGCGAATCTGCGCTCGTCCAGCGAGCCGGTCACGATCCGCATCTCGTCATCGGGCCGGATCCGTCCGGCAAGTTGGATCTTGCGGTCGTACTGGTCGGACCAGAACCACGGCACCGGTGTGAACGGTTCCGCGTCGGCGTCGTCGACCAGCAGCCGGTGCGCGGCGTGGGCGCCCTGCTCGACGGCATTGTCCCAGTGCTCGACTCTCATCACCTCGTCGAATCGGCGATTCGGCCAACGAGCCACGTCGCCGGCCGCGGTGACGCCCGGGCCGGCGAGACACGTCGCGTCGCAGACGACACCATCGTCGATCTCCAGACCCGATCCCTCGAGCCACTCGGTGTTGGGGACGACGCCGATCCCGACCACCACGACGTCGGCCTCGATCACCCGCCCGTCGCGCAGCCGGACCCGCTCGACCCGTCCGTCGCCATCGACGGCCTCCACCCCGACACCGGTGTGGACATCGACGCCGTGCGCACGATGCACCTCGGCACACACGGCGCCTATCTCCTCGCCCAGCACCCGGGCGAGGGGCTGGGGCAACGCCTCGATCACCGACACCTCGAGCCCGCGTTCACGGGCCGTCGACGCGACCTCGGCGCCGATGAAGCCGCCGCCGACCACGACGACCCGACCCGGGCCGGCGTCGAGCGCGGATCGCAGCGCCGACGAGTCGTCGAGCCCCCGCAGCACGAAGACCCCGTCCATGTCCTCGGTTCCGGGAAGTCGGCGGCAACGGGCACCGGTCGCGATCAGCAGGCCGTCGACATCGACATCTTCTCCGTCGTCGAGGGTCAGGCGACGGCGGGACAGGTCGAAGCCGGTCGCCCGGGTGCCGAGGCGAAGCTCCAGACCGTACTCGGCGAGCTTCTCGGGCCCGGTCAGCGCGAGACGGTCCTCCCCCCACTCCCCCGCCAGATACTGCTTCGACAAGGGCGGCCGGTCGTAGGGCGCATGGGGTTCGTCGCCGATGAGGGTGATGACCCCGTCGAAATCGTGACGTCGAAGCGATTCCGCCGCACGAAGGCCGGCGAGCGACGCGCCGACGATCGTGATCGAACGACGATTCACTCCGCGATGGAGATGGCCTGCTTCGGGCAGCGCTGCACGCACTCCTCGAGGGCCGACCGCCGGTCCTCCCCCGGCTCCTCGACCAACACGTAGAGGAAGTCGTCGTCGCGGACCTCGAAGAGGTCAGGGGCGATCGCCATGCAGATGGCATTGCTCTCGCAGAGGTCATAGTCGACCACGATCTTCATGACGTCACCTTTCGTGCCTGGGGCATCACATCGGAAGCGCCATCATGCCTCACCGCCACGCGCGGTGCGAACCCCGCCGGGCGGCTCATCCACAGGCGCGGCGGGCGTGGGCGACGACCCGAGCGTGCGCCTCGACCACCTTGGGACGAAGCGCCAGGGCGGCGACGAGCTCGAACTCCGCCGCCGGGCCCAATCGTTCGATCTGTTCGGCGGCCACCCGCAGCATCTGCACGTCGGCCCGCACCGATCCCCCGGCGGCCGCCTCGAGCGCTCGCCACCGGTTCGCGTCGTTCTCGCCGTCGAGCGCCGGCAACGACGGACCCGACACGTCGCAGAACTCCGGTGGGCTCGCCGCGCACGCCCGCAGCATCACGATCACGACGAGCACGACCGCGAGTGTCCTCCGACCCATGGGGGCACGGTAGGGCCGACGGCCCCGAAAGCGGCGGCGTCAGACCTCGGCGAGGGGGCCGTAGCTCGCGCCGGTCAGCTCGACGGAGACGTCCCAGAGTCGGGCCGCGTCGGCATCGTTTCGGGCCCGGGCGGTCATTCCGACCTTCTTCGGGTGCCCCCTCGCCTCGCCGATGCCGTCCGGACCGTAGTAGTCGCCACCGACGACATCGGTCCCCACCGCGGCCCGAAGCGTCGGCAGCGCGCCCATCGCGGCCGACTGCGAGAAGACACCATCGATCAAGGGCCGCAGCAGCCGGAACCCGTGTCCGAGCATCCCTCCGGGATTTTCCCGCCCGAGCTCGGTCCTCGATCCGCCGGGATGGGCTGCGGTCGCGATGGTCGGGTGGTCACCGGCGTCGAGCCGGCGTTGAAGCTCGCGGACGAAGAGGAGATTCGCGAGCTTGCTCTGGCAGTAGGCGGTCCACGGGCCGTACTTCTTCTCACCCATGAGGTCGTCGAAACGCATCTTCCCCATCCGGTGCGCGGTGCTGCTCACCGACACCACCCGTGACCCCTCACCGGCGGCGAGCAGTGGGGCGAGCAGGGCGGCCGTCAGGGCGAAGTGGCCGAGATGGTTGACCCCGAACTGGGTCTCGAACCCCTGCGCGGTCCGACCCTTCGGGGTCGCCATGAGTCCGGCGTTGTTGATGAGCAGGTCCAGACGCTCGTGGGCCGCGCAGAACTGGGCGGCCGATCCGGCGACCGAGTCGAGGTCGGCCATGTCCGTCAACAGGATCTCCGTCGACGCCTCCGGCGCCACCGCCGCGATTCGGGTCTGCGCGTCGGCCGCTCGTTCGGCGTTGCGACAGGCGAGCACGACATGGGCGCCGTGCGCGGCGAGAGCCCGGGCCGTCTCGTAGCCGATTCCGCTGTTCGCCCCGGTCACCAACGCGACCCGGCCGCGCAGGTCGGGAATGTCCTCTTCGGTCCATCTCATGTCGAGAGCATCGCACGGGCGCGCCCGTCGGGGGCGGGGGATGCATGTGCGGCGAACGGTCGACCCCGTCGCCGATCGGTCAGGCGGCCGCCTCGATGACCTCGGCCAGGTCGTCGAGCATCGGGAGCAACTCGTCGGCACCGGCCGGCGGGAGACCGAAGATGAACCGGGCGACTCCGGCCTCGGCATGGCGCTCCACCTCCGCCATGTTCGGCGGCGCGAAGTACAGCGACAGCTCGATCTCGGCGACGTCACGCCCGCGTTTCTCGCACTCGGCGGCGAGCACGGGGAGCTCTTCGAGCATGTCGCCGCGCCCGTTGATCGGCATCCACCCATTGCCGTAGCGGGCGGCCCGCCGGGGGCCGTAGGGAGACGCGCCGCCGACGTGGATCGGCGGATGCGGCGCCTGCACCGGTTTGGGCTTCGACCAGATCGGATCGAAGTCGACCATGTCACCGTGGTATTCGGCCGGGTCCGTCGTCCAGATCTGCTTCATCGCCTCGACCCGCTCACGGACGAGCTTCCAGCGGGTGTCGAACGCGGTGCCGTGGTTCTCCATCTCCTCGGCGTTCCACCCTCCGCCGATCCCGAACAAGAAACGCCCGTCGGAGATCCGATCGATCGACGCCACCTCCTTCGCGGTGACGATGGGATCGCGTTCGACGACGAGACAGATTCCCGTCGCGACCTTCAGCGTGGTCGTCGCGGTCGCAGCCGCGGTGAGCGCGACGAACGGATCCATCGCTTCGTAGTACATCTGCGGGAGCTCTGCGCCGCCGGGCCACGGGCTCTTGCGACTCGCCGGGATGTGGGTGTGCTCGGCCACCCACAGCGACTCGAAGCCTCGGTCCTCGAGCGCCCGGCCGAGCTCGGCGGGATGCATCGCGTCGGCGGTCGGAAAGATGGCAGCCCCGAACTTCATCGTCGTCTCCTGGTGATCGAACCGCTCAGGCGACGTCGGCGGTCGCAGACGCCACCTTCTCACTGACGACCCGGCTGGATCCACCCGGCTTCATCGACACGCCGTAGAGATAGTCGCCCGCCTCCATGGTCCGCTTCTGGTGGGTCACGAGCAGGAGTTGGGCATCGGCGCGGAACTCCTCCACGAGTGACAAGAAGCGGTGCAGGTTGACATCGTCGAGCGCGGCCTCGACCTCGTCCATCACGTAGAACGGTGACGGCCGGCTGCGGAAGACCGCGAACAGGAAGGCCAGCGCGGTGAGCGTCCGCTCGCCTCCGCTGAGCAAGGAGAGCTTGCGGACGTTCTTGCCCGATGGTCGGGCACTGATCTCGATTCCCGTGTTGAGCAGGTCGTCGGGTGTGGTCAACGCGAGCGACCCCTGACCTCCGGGGAAGAGGGTCTCGAACAGCTGCTGGAAGTTCACGGCCACGTCGGCATAGGCCGACGCGAACACGGTGACGATCTCCTCGTCGATCGAGGCGATCACCTTCGCCAGCTCCCGGCGGGTCCCTCGAATGTCGTCGAGTTGACCCTGCAGGAACCCGTGACGCTCCTGCAGCGACTGGTACTCCTCGAGGGCCAGCGGGTTGACCGGCCCCATGATCTCCAGCTCGGCCGCCAGCTGCGCCGCCCGTTGGTGCGCATCGATCCCGTCGTCGAGGGCGGGGCATTCGGCGGACACGGCCACGTCCGGCGCGAGCCCGTGTTCGGCCCGCAGCCGTTCGACCGCACCCTGGAGGCGGGTCCGCAGCTCGGCCTCTTCGACCTCGGCCCGAGCCGACTGCACGCGGAGGTGCTCGAGTCGGGTGTCGGCGTCGGTGCGGGCCCGCCGGAGGTCGTCGAGGCGCTGGGCGATTTGGCGGGCTGCGACCGATTGTCGACGCCGCCGCTCACGAACATCACCGAGGCGACCATCGATGATCTCGGCTCGATCGGCGACCGCGGCCGCCAGCCGCTGGAGGACCGCGGCGGTCCGGTCGAGTGACTCACGTTGCTCGCCGGCGGCTGCTCGTTCCTGCGCGTCGCGTTGGAGTCGGGTGTCGATCTCATCCAGACGGGTCCGCAGGAACGCCTGGCGCTCTTCGAGCGCCGCGGTGCGAACCTCGATGTCGGTGCGCAGAGATCCGACTGCGGCGGCGCGGGTCTCGATCTCGGAACGGGCGATCGCCAGACGGCGACCCTTCTCGATCGACTCCGACTCGTCGGCCTCGAGCAGGGGAAGACTCGCCTCCAACTCCTCGACGCGGGACCGTTCGCGCTCGACCCGGGTCGAGAGCTCGTCGACCCGGCTCTGGAGCGCGTCGGACTCGGTGACGACCTCACGGCGGTCGGCCTCGATGCGCTGCAACGCGTCGGTGGCGGCGCTGAGCCCCGAATCGATGCCGTCGAGCCGCGCCGCGAGGTCGCGGGCGGACTCGAGCCGGCGGGCGAGCTCGTCGCGAGCCGCGGCCACCTCCCGGTCGACGGATTCACAGACCGCCAGCGACGTTGTGGCCTTCTCCTGTGCCTCGGCCAGGGCGGCGCCCGTCGCGCCGCTGCCTCGCGCGCCGATCCGCCAACCGTCGGGGCCGAATCGATCGCCGGATCTCGTGACCACCGTGCGGGCCGGATCAGCGAGCGCGACGTCGGCGGCGGCACGCCAGTCGCCCTCGATCACGTCGATTTGGCCGACGAGCGCATCGAGCAGGGAATCGACACCCGGTTCGGTTCCCCGAACCCGGGCCCGGATCGACCGGGGACCGGCGGGGGCGCCACCATCGGGACCACCCAGTGCGAGGACTGCGCCGACCGCGTCGCGGTCGCTCAACCGTTCGAGCGAGCGCCGCGCCGTGTCGGGGTCTCGCACGATGACGGCGCCGAGGGCCTCCCCGATCGCCGATTCGAATGCCGCCTCCCAACCGTCGTCGACCGCGACGAGATCGAGCAGGGTTCCCATGACACCGTCGATGTCGGCGAGGCGGGCCGCGCCGGCGTCGGCGCGGGCCTCGTCGAGGGCGAGGGTCAGGGCCTCGGCCCGGGCGGTCCAGCGGCGATGATCGGCCTCGGTATCGGCGTGGGCGGCGATCTTCGCCGCGAGCGCGTCCTCGGCGGCGAGACGGGCCGCCTCGGCGGCCTCCAGGGCGGCGACCAGCGGCTCTTCCTCGTCGTGGAGCGCGCCCAGCTCGGCCCGACGATCGACGGCATCGCGGTCGAGGACCTTGCGCCGCTCGTCGAGCTCGTCGAGCCGGGTCTGCAATCGGCCGAGCTCGCTTCCGCCACGTTCGGTCGAGGCCCGCAGAACCCCGAGCTCGCCGCGGACCTCGGCGGCCACCCCGCTCCGCACCGGGACACCGTCGCCCCACTCCCTTTCGAAGGCGGCCCGGTCGGCGGCCAGCTCGCGCTCGCTCGACTCGAGCCGTTCGATGTCGGGCATCAGCTCGGCCAGCTCGGCCTCGACCCGCTCGAGATCCTCACGGGACCGGGCGGCTTCGGCCTCGAGATTGGCGATGACGCCACGGTCGGTGAACGCGGCCCGCTCGCGGTCGACACCGCGACGACGCTCGGCCAGCACCGCGGACAGGCCTCGGGCCCGCTCGCGCATCGATTCGAGCCGGACCAGCGCGTCGCCGAGATCGTCGCCACCGTGGTCGGCGAGACGGCGTTCGTCCGCGGCGACCTCCGCGGCCAGGCGTTCGAGCTCGGCCCTCGTCGACTGCTCGGTCTCCGCACGCGCCGTCCTCAGCTCACCGACGGTGTGGAGCGCCGACCGGAGGTCGTCGATCTCGCGGCCGGCGAGGTGGATCCTCAACCCGGTGAGCTCCTCGATGAGGTCGCCGTGGCGGCGGGCCGCCTCGGCCTGCTTCTCGAGCGGCCGGAGCTGGCGACGGACCTCGCGCATCAGATCCTTGACCCGGGTGAGATCCGCGTCGGAGGCGGTGAGGCGCCGTTCGGCGCGGTCCTTGCGTTTGCGATACTTCAAGACGCCGGCTGCTTCTTCGATGATGGCTCGGCGGTCCTCGGGGCGGGCGTTGAGCACCGCGTCGATCTGGCCCTGCGAGACGATCACGTGCTGTTCGCGCCCGACGCCACCGTCACTCAACAGCTCGGTGATGTCGAGCAACCGGCAGGGCACCCCGTTGATCGCATACTCCGAGTCGCCCGACCGGAAGAGGGTCCGGGTGATCTTCACCTCGTTGAACTCGACGGGGAGCGTTCCCGAATGGTTGTCGATGGTCAATGACACCTCGGCCCGACCGAGGGCGGCCCGTCCGGTGGTGCCGGCGAAGATCACATCGTCCATCTTCCCCGACCGCACCGCGGTGGGCGCCTGGGCACCCAGCACCCACGCGATCGCGTCGACCACATTCGACTTGCCCGAACCGTTGGGGCCGACGACGACGGTGACCCCGGGTTCGAGGTCGATCGAGGCCGTGTCGGCGAACGACTTGAAGCCCTTCAGGGTCAGGTTCTTCAGATGCATTGGGTCGAACGGTAGCAACCCGAATTACATCTGTGTAGTCCCAACCCTGTGGAAAGCCTGTGGATCTCGCCGCCTGCGCCGCGTCAGACCTGCGTGTCGCAGTAGTAGGTCCAGGATCCGGCGAACTTCACCCGCTTGATCGGAAGCCGGCTGCGACCACTCAGGTCGCCGTGTTTTCCCCACACCTCGAGATGGGTCGCGTACTCCCCGGGTTGACCGAACGGATCGACGAACGGTCGGGCCTCCACCGACGTCCCGCGGTACTTGATGGCGTCGTGCAGCGTGCCGACCAGCGACCGGTGCAGTCGGCGGATCTCCTGGCTCGACAGTGAATCGCTGAAACGGTCGTGACGCAGACCGGCGTGGTAGAGGATCTCGTCGGCGTAGATGTCGCCGATTCCGACGACGAACGACGAGTCGGTGAGCAGCGTCTTCAGCTTCGTGTGGGTCTGGAGCAGGGTTCGTCCGAAGGCGGTCCACGACACCGGCTCGTCGACCGGATCGAGGCCGTAGCCGTCGAGCTCCGGAATCTCGTCGGCCAGCGCGTCGGTGTCGACGACGAACGCCGAAGCCGTCCCTTGCGCGTCGAGCAACCGCAGCTGTCCGTGCTGCGTGAACGTGATGACGATCTCGGTGTCGGGATCGATCGGGTCCTTGTTGGCGTGGCGGCGCAGCGACCCCGTCGAGCCGAGGTCGACGACGAGGGTCGAGTCGCCGTCGAGAACGATGGTGATGAACAGGCCGCGGCGTTCGACGGCGGTGATCTTCATCCCTTCGAGTTGGGAGGTGAACGCCTTCCGGTTCTTGTAGCGACCGAGCACCTTCATGCTCATCGCGGCGGCATCCTTCACCTTCTTGCCGACAAGGTCACGGTCGAGGTCACGGCGAACCGTCTCGACTTCGGGCAACTCAAACATCGGATGCTCCATCCTCGCGGGCGCGGGCTTCCCAGGCGGCCCGGGCCGCCCGTTGCTCCGCCTCTTTCTTGGAGGAGCCGTCGCCGGTTCCCCTCACGACGTCGCCGATCGAGACGGACGCCTCGAACCGTTTGTGGTGATCGGGCCCACTCTCGGAGATCACGTAGACCGGTGGCTCCTCGCCATCGGCCGCGGCGACCTCCTGGAGGCGGGTCTTGTAGTCACGGGCGCCGGGTCGGCTGGCCGCGTCGGAGATGCGCCGATCAAGTTGGCCGAGAACGAGGGTGCGGGCCGCGTCGAGTCCACCGTCGAGATACACCGCACCGATGACCGCCTCGACCGCGTCGGCGAGGATCGAGGCCTTCTCGCGTCCGCCCGATCCGTCCTCACCCTTGCCGAGACGCAGGTCGTCGCCGAGTCCGAGGGCGACACCGACCTCGGCCAGCGACGAGGCGTTGACCACCGAGGCGCGGGTCTTGGCCAGCTGTCCTTCGGGCTGATCGGGAAAACGGGCGTACAGGAAATCGGTGACCACGAGACCGAGAACGGCGTCGCCGAGAAACTCGAGTCGTTCGTTCGACGGCGCGCCGGGGTTCTCCGAACACCACGACCGGTGGGACAGCGCGACCATCAGCAGCGCGGGATCGGTGAACCGATACCCGAGCCGCTCCTCGAGAGCGACGACCGTGGACGACGAAGTCAGCGCCTCAGCCCAACTTCGCGACGACGTAGTCGACGGCGTCGCGCACGGTCCGGAGATCCTCGAGGTCTTCGTCGTCGATCCGAAAGCCGGTCGAACGTTCGCCGATCTCCTCCTCGAGGGCCTCGACGAGCTCGATCAGCGCGAGCGAGTCGGCGTCGAGGTCTTCGGCGAACGCGTCGCCTTCGTTGATGCTCGACGGCTCGATCTCGAGGATGTCGGCGAGTTGGTCCTTCACGATCGCGAGGACCTCGTCGCGGCCGAACGGCGTGTGTTCTACGTGCGTTTCTGCGGGCACTTCACCCCTCCATGGTTGCCGGAACCGGAGGGCACACTATCGGGCCGGCGAGCTTGTGCGCTTGTGAAGACTGATTTCGGCCTAGCGGACTGAAATCAGTCTACAGGTCGAGCGGCCGCCGCCAGATGCTCGACCATCTCGACGTCGACCATCTCCGACGCGACACGGATCGCGTTGACCATGGCATCCGCGGAGCTGGAACCGTGCGAGATCACGCACACCCCTTTCACCCCGAGCAACAAGGCGCCACCCACCGAATCCGGGTGCAGCTCGGAGATCATCTCATCGAGCGGGCCGGCCAGCGTGGCCCCCGCGGCCCGGGTGTCGTCGTCGGTGTCGAGCGCGACCAACAAGCGTCCGATCAGCGCCTTCATCGCTCCCTCGAGGGTCTTCAACGTCACGTTTCCGGTGAAGCCGTCGGTGACGATCACATCGACATCGGAGGTCATCACGTCGCGGCCCTCGACGTTGCCGATCCACTCGGCCCCGGCCGCCGACGCCCACGCCGGGTCCGACAGCAGACCGAAGCACTCTTTGACGAACGGACTTCCCTTGCCCGCCTCTTCGCCGATCGACAACAGGCCGACCCGCGGCGTCTCGATGGAGAACCGGTCGCGGGCGTAGACGGCGCCCATTCGAGCGAACTCGACCAGCCACTCCGGCTTGCACTCCGCGTTGGCGCCGGCGTCGAGCAAGGTGGTGGGGGTGCTCCCCGGCACGGGAATCGGAGTCGCGATCGCCGGCCGACTGGTGCCCTTGATCCGGCCCATTCGCAACAGCGCCGACGCCATCGTCGCCCCCGTGTTGCCGGCCGACACCATCGCCGAGGCGCGACCGTCGCGCACCGCTTCCGCCGCCCGGACCAGCGACGAATCCTTCATCCGTCGCACGCTCGACCCCGGTTCGGCGTCCATCGCGATCACCTCGGACGCCTCGATCACCTCGAGATCGCCGGTGTCGCCGAGATCATCGGAACGACCAACGAGAACGACCGGCAGGCCCAGCTCCTCGGCGGCCCGGCGGGCGCCGCGCACGATCTCCCCCGGCGCGTGGTCGCCGCCCATGGCGTCGACCGCGATGGGCAACATCGACTCAGTCGACCTCGATGGCCTGACGGCCGGCGTACCAACCACAGTTGCCGCACGCCCGATGCGGGCGCTTCGTCGCCCCACACCGGGGGCAGGCGCTCCGGGCCGTCGTGCCGACGGTCCACGCCGACGCCTTGCGGCTCCGACTCTTCGACTTCGACATCTTCTTCTTGGGGACTGCCATGGCGTTCCTGCTCGGTGCGTACGGAGATCGGCACAAGCCGACCGACTGAGGTTATCGACGACCCGCGAGGACGCCACCCTCCGCTCCGACCCGGGCCCGGTCCGGGCCCTCGGGCTCACTCGTCGAAACGGAGCTCATCGAGGGCCGCCCAGCGAGGGTCGGGGTCCGGGGCGGCCCCGGTCAAGTCGACGTCGGCCTCGACCGCTGCCGCGTAGCGGCTCGGCTCGGGGCCTTCACAATCGTCTCGGCACAGCGGCACCAACGGAAACGACAGCAGCGCGGCCTCACGCAGCAGCGGCGCGAGGTCGATCCGCTCATCGACGATCGGCCACGTCTCGCCCTCGGTCGGGACCCGTTCGAAGACCTCGTGGATCTCGACCTCCAGCGGCGCGACGATCGGATCGAGACACCGACGACACGGCCCGGTCCACCGACCACTGGCCGTTCCGCTGGCGGCCACCCCCTCGGTCACGGCCTCGATCACCAGATCGACGTCGAGCCGACCGTCGACCACGGCGAACTCGCCGGCTTCCATGGAATCGAGCGTGGTGACCGCCTGGAACGGCTTGTGACTGCCACGGCGACGACGAATGTCGACGATGTCGACCACCAGTTGTGTCACCGGTACGTCGCCCCCGGTCTCGGCGGCCATCACTCGTCCTGGTCGAACACCAGGTCGTCGGCGAGGTCGGCCGCGGGATCCGGCACTGGCTCCCGGTTCTCCGACGCGCCCTGGAGTCGGGCCCGACCCGAGGCCACCGTTCGCAAGGTGCGGTCGAGCACGACCTCCATGCCACCGAGCTTCTGATCACACCAGTCCTCGGTCTCGAGACGGAGGTTCTTGGCCCGTTCCTCCGCGTCGGCCACCGTCTTGCGGGCCCGCTCCTCGGCCGCCTTGACGAGCTCGGTCCGCTGGACCATCTGCTCGGCTCTCGCCCGGGCCCGGGCGATCAGTTCGTCGCCCTCCCGTTGCACCCGGGCAAGGAAGTCATCGCGTTCCTTCAGGAGCCAGCGGGCCGAACGCAGCTCCTCGGGAAGGCCCTGGACCGCCGCGGTGAGCAGCGCCAGCACCTCTTCCTTGTTGATCATCGACGAAGCCGACAGCGGCATCGGCCGCGCCGCCTCCACCAGTTCGATCGCCTGCCGGAGCAGCGATTCGTCCTGCGGCGCCCGATAGCTCGGCGCCGTGCCCTCGCCGGTTTCCGCGGCCGGCACCGGGTCCTCGCTCACCCGTAGCGCTCCTTGAGCCGGATCGCCACCGGCTCGGGAACCATGCCGGAGATGTTGCCGCCGTAGCGGGCGAAGTCACGAATGAACTTCGATGCGAGAAAGGAGCTGCGCGACGCCGACGGAATGAACAGCGTGTGGATCCCCGACGCGGCGTTGTTCATCTGCGCCATCTGGAGCTCGTTCTCGAAGTCGGAGACGGCTCGCAGACCCTTGACGATGAAGTCCGCGTCGATCTCTCTCGCGAGGTCGACGACGAGTCCCGAGAACATCTTCACCGAGACGTTGGAGAGGTGCTCGGTGGAGACCGTGATCATCTCCTCCCGGTCGTCGAGCTCGAACACGCCGTCTTTGGTGGTGTTGATCATCGCCGCCACGACGACCTCGTCGAACAGCGTCGATGCGGTCTCGATGATCTCGATGTGGCCGTTGTGCACGGGATCGAACGAACCGGGATAGAGGACGCGGGTCATGATGCGGAAGTCTCCATGGCCGAAGGCGCGGTAGCGAGGGTCACCACGGTACTCCCGTAGCGGCGGACCCGGTGGGTCTCCCACCCGGCGGGAAGTTCGATCTCACGATCGGATTCGATCACCACGTCGGCGTCGGTCACCCGATCGAGCAGCGTCGACCAGTCGTCGAACGCGTAGGGGGGATCGAGAAGCAGAAGATCACACGACGGCGCGGACGCGAGGAACGTCGGCCCGTCTCCGGCGACGACCCGCGCCGACGCGTCGAACCCGAGCCGATCGATGTTGTCGCGGAGCACGACCAGGGCACGACGGTCGTTCTCGACGAAGATGCACCGGGCTGCCCCCCGCGACAAGGCTTCGAGCCCGAGGGCCCCGGAACCGGCGAACAAGTCGACGACGACCGCCCCCTCGACCGCCCCCCGGGAGTACAACGAGTTGAACATCGCTTCACGAACCCGGTCCGCGGTCGGGCGGGTGTGATCACCATCGGGCACGTCGAGACGACGACCGCGAGCGGAACCGGCGACGACACGCATGGGCCCAGTGTGGCGGATCGCGGTACCGTCACCCCGTGCCTGTACCGAAATCCATCACCTGTGTCGACTGCGGCGGCGAGTGTGGCCTCATCAGCTACGCCCCCGACGAGGGATTCGAGCCGGGCGACATCGTCGCCTACCGCTGCCGCGACTGCCTCGACCGGTGGGATGTCGAGCTCACCGCCGCCGACCTCGAGGACGAACCACCCGGTTAGCTCTTCAGGAGGAACTCGGCTTCGTCGTCGCCGAGGAGAAGGGCGATCTCGTCGGCGAGCCCAGGATGGTCCTCCAACTCGGGATCGGCGTCGATCAGCGCGACGGCGACCTCGCGGGCGGTCCCGACCCATTCCCGGTCGCGCACCAACGACGCCAACCGCAGGTCGTTGCGACCCTTCTGGCGCTCACCCATGATCGTCCCCTCGCCCCGAAGGTCGAGATCGACCTCCGCCAGATGGAAGCCGTCGGTGCTCGCCACGATCGCTTCGAGCCGGGTTTCGCCGTCGGCCGTCGTCGGGTCGGCGACGAAGAAACACCGACTCGCCGTCGCCCCCCGCCCGACGCGGCCGCGTAGCTGATGGAGCTGGGCGATGCCGAACCGGTCCGCGTCGAGCACGACCATCACGGTCGCGTTGGGCACGTCGACACCCACCTCGATCACCGTCGTCGCGACCAACACGTCGGTGGCCGCGGTCCGGAATCGCTCCATCACCTCGGCTTTCTCGGTCGACGGCATCTGGCCATGGAGCAGTTCGACGCGCAGGTCCCGCAGCTCGCCACCGGTCAACGACTCGTAGGTCTCGGTCGCCGAGCTCACATCGAGCGCCTCGCTCTCACCGATCAGCGGACAGACGACATAGACCTGGCGCCCGGCCCCGACCTCGTCTCGCACCGTCTCCCACACCCGGGCGACCTCGGCCTCGCGCCGCGCCCATGTCGTCACGATCGGCGTGCGGCCCGGTGGGAGCTCGTCGAGCTCGCTGACGTCGAGGTCGCCGTAGACCGTCATCGCCGCGGTTCGCGGGATCGGCGTCGCGGTCATGACCAGGACGTCGGGCGCTGCCGCCGCATCACCCTTGTCGCGCAGCGCGGCCCGTTGCTCCACGCCGAAACGATGCTGCTCGTCGATGACCACCAAACCGAGCGACGCATACTCGACCCGGTCCTGGATGAGCGCATGGGTACCGATGACGAGATCGACCCTGCCGATGACGAGATCGGCGAGAATCCTGCGACGGTCGGCGGCCCCGATCCGGCTCGTGAGCAGCTCGATGCGCAGCGGACGATCCCCCATCAGCGTCGTCGGGTCGGGAACCATCAGATCGTCCAGCAACGAGGTGACACCGAGATGATGTTGTTCGGCCAGCACCTCGGTCGGGGCCATGAGGGCGCCCTGGTGACCGCCCTGGATCGCGGCCAGCAGCGCCGTCACCGCCACCACCGTCTTGCCGGACCCGACGTCGCCCTGGAGAAGCCGATGCATCGGTCGCTCGAGCGCGAGGTCGGCGCCGATCTCGGCGATCGCCCGTTCCTGGGCCGCGGTGAGGGGAAACGGCAGCCGTTCGTGGAACCGCTCGACGAGCTCGCCCTCGAGACGGTGGGAGATCCCCGCCGTCTCCCGTTCGATGCGGCGTTTGCGTCGGACGAGCTCGAGCTGCACCCGCAGCAGCTCGTCGAAGACGAGTCGACGTCGGGCCTCGTCCTTTTGGGTCATCGTCTCGGGCTCGTGGATCCCCTCGATCGCCGCGCCCCGGGTCACGAACCCGAAGCGGGACCGGATGTCGTCGGGGAGAGGGTCGGCGAAGCCCCGGATCCTGGCCCTCGCGAGTGCCTCTCTGACGAACGAGGCGAGATCACGGGTCAACAGGCCCGACTTCTCGGACTGGGGGTAGACGGGGATGATCCGGCCGGTCTGATCGCCGACGAGATCGACGACCGGACCGGTCATCTGTCGATTTCCCCGGAAGAAGTCGCACTTGCCGTGGACCATCAGCGTCATTCCCGGCTGCAGCTGCTTCTCCCGCCATCGTTGATTGAAGAACGTCAGGGTCAGCTGATGTCCCCCGTCGCCGATCACCACCTCCGTGAGCGTGCGGCGGCCGCGCAGTTGGCGGGTCGAGCTCGACCGAACCTCGCCGAACACCGTCGCCTCGTCACCCTTTCGCAGCTCGGCGATTCTCGCTTCGCGGGTCCGGTCGAGATGGCGCCTCGGATAGTGTTGGACCAGATCGAGCACGGTCTGGATCCCGACGGACGCGAGCGCCTTCTCCTTTTTCTCCCCCACGCCACGAAGCCGGCTGACCGGGATGTCGGCGAGGTCCCGCAGCGTCAGCGGCGGATCACCCTCGGGCACCGGCGGCTATTCCAGTCCGAAGTAGTACGGGTACAGGGGCTGCCCACCGTGGTGAACCTCGACCTCGACCTCCGGGTGGGTCGAGTCGATCCATGCCGCGATGGCCGCGGTGGTGTCGTCGTCGGCGTCCTCGCCCGCGATCACGGTGAGAAGCTCGTGGTCGTCGTCGAGGATGTGGTCGAGCAGCACGGTCGCCGCCTCGATCAACGTCGGCTCCACCGCCTGGATGCCGTCTCGGCAGATTCCGATCCAGTCACCGGCCGAGATAGGGCCGACGTCGCTCGTGGAGTCCCGCACCGCCCGGGTGACCTCACCGGCCACCACCGCCGACGCGGCCTCGGTCATCCGCGCCGCGTTCGATGCCGCGCTCTCCTGTGGGTCGTATGCCATCAGACACGCGAGGCCTTCGGCGACCCCCCGGGTCGGCACGACCCGCACCGTTCGACTCGTCTGGGTGTCGACCTGTTCGGCGACCGGGATGATGTTCTTGTTGTTCGGCAAGATGACGACCTCGGGGGCCGGGACCGACTCGACCGCGGCCACGAGCTCCGCGGTGGACGGGTTCATCGATTGGCCGCCGGCGACCACGGCGTGCACACCCATCGATCGCAGGATCGCGACGACGCCGGGCCCCACCCCCACCGCGACCACCGCGGTGGGAACCGGATCACCGACCGGTCCGGTGTCGTCGCCGGTCGCGGCCCGGACCCAGTCGCGTTCTTCGAGCTCTTCGAGAAGGTCGGTCACCCGGATCTGATGCGGTCGTCCGACGGCGATGCCGCACTCGATCGCTGCGCCGATGTCGTCGCAGTGGACATGGCAGTTGAAGATGCCGTCGCCACCGACGACGACGATCGAATCGCCGACCTCGGCCCACGCCTCCTTGAAGCCGTCGATCGAGTCGTCGGGCGCGTCGAGCAGGAACATGACCTCGTAGCGCAGATCGGCGATTGACGGCTCGTGGTCGTCGCCGTCGGGGCGGACGAGATCGACCGGCGCGGTCACCTCCGGCTCGGGTAGCGGGCGCCCGTCGACGACATGGAGCGCCGCGTCGAGAAACAGCAGCAACCCGGCGCCGCCGGCGTCGACCACTCCGGCATCGGCCAACGCCTGCAGCAGTGTCGGGGTTCGCTCCAGCGAGTCGCCTCCCTCGGTCCGTGCTGCTTCGAGCACTCCGAGGAGATTGGCGCCGGCGCCGGCTGCCGAGGAGGCGGCGACCGATGACTCACGCACGACGGTGAGGATGGTGCCTTCGACCGGATTGCCGACCGCGCCGTAGGCCCCCTCGGCCGCGGCCGCCAACGCCTCGGCCAAGACGGTGCCGTCGATCGTGTCGGCTGCGGCGACGACCCCGGAGAAGCCCCGCAGGATCTGGGACATGATGACCCCGCTGTTGCCCCGGGCACCCATGAGCGAGCCATGCGAGATCGCGCCGCACACCATGGTCATGTCCGCATCGGCGACCAACTCGTCGAGCTCCTCGACGACGGAGCGAAGCGTGAGCGACATGTTCGTTCCCGTGTCACCGTCGGGAACCGGGTAGACGTTCAGGTTGTTGATCGCCTCCCGATGTTCGTTCAACGCGTCGCGAAACACCACCACGAGCGCTCGCAGATCGTTGGCGTCGAGAACATCTTTCGGCACGGCAGCGGATCGTACCGGTCCCACGTCGCCCGCGTGACCTCTGGGCGCTACGCTGCGCAGCCATGCAGGGTGTGATCAAGAGCTACGACCCCGGCACCGGCGACGGTGTCTTGATCAACGAGGCCGGTCTCGGCGATGTCGACCTCGCCGAAGATGCCCTCGAGGGTTCGGTCTTTCGAATGCTGCGCCAGGGCCAGAGAGTCCAGTTCGAGCTCGATGATGCCGGCCGGGCCACCCGTCTCCGGCTCGGCTCCGAGATCGACATGACCACCCCCGACCTCTGAACCCCCACCCCCTCCTATTCGCCTCCCGCCTTTCGCCTCCCGCCTTTCGCCTCCCGCCTTTCGCCTCCCGCCTTTTCTGACGAGTTGATCGCGCATGACGCGATCAAGTGCTCAGAGATCCAGGATTGTTCGGAGTTGGGCGATCACGACATGGGGGCGGTCGCGGAGCTCCTCGTTCGTGTAGCGAAAGATCTTCCACCCCGCGAGCACCAATTCGTTCTGACGACGTCGGTCGTCGACGAAACGGTCGACGCGGGTATGGGGATCGTTGCCGTCGTACTCGAGCGCGACCATCTCGTCGACATACGCGAGGTCGATGAACCGGGAACGCCCACCGAGTAGCACGCGATGCTGCAACACCGGCTTCGGGAGCTCGTGGCGCAAGATGAGTCTGAGCAGTTCGACCTCGGGGCCCGAGTCGGTCGCGTCGGCGCCGCGAGGAAGCCCGTCGATGACCTGATCGAGGCAGACCACACCGTTGCGACCGTGCTCGCCGACTCGTCGTCGAATCCCGATCAGTTCCGACTGACAGACGAGTCCGGTGGCCACCGCATGGTCGGTCATTCGCTGGACCTCTCGCTCGGGGAACAGCAGGCCGGCGTCGCACAGAGTCCGAGCCGGGGTGGTCACCGGGATACCTTCCCGAACGGTCACGTCGGCCGGCACAAGATCCACCGACCGGTGAACGGTCACGCCCACCAATCGGCAACTCGAGGGATACGGGATCGCGATCTCCACCTGCGGGTCGACCGTTCGGAGATCCCAGATCCGAAGCGCGCTGCGATGGCTGGCTGCGGACCGATGCCCGGCAGCCAGAGCGGCCGCCCGGACTGCCTGGCGCCAGGTCGGCTCAGATCCAACGAGGCGATGAACCCCGCGATGAACCGACGCGAGCACACCGATCGCCGCCAACCGGAACTGGGCTGACCGATTGAATCCGAGGGATCGGAGCTGGGCGGTGGTGAGGAGGCCGTCTTGACTCGTGGCCTGCCGAACGAGATCCGTGAGGTCTCGCATCCGGCCATTCCATCAGCCCCGTGTGACATCGCACGCGTCGCCCCCACGCTCGTCACAGCCTCCCGGCCTCCCGGCCTTGCGTCCCTTTCGCCTCCCTTTGCCCCCTTGCTTTTCTGACGCGTTGATCGCGAATGGCGCGATCAACGCGTCAGAAAAGCAGGGGGCGGGAAAAGCGGGAGGGCAGTTCACATGGCGGGGGTGATGCCGAGCGCGGCGTAGCCCTGCTCTTCGTAGTTGGCGCGGAACATGTCGCGCAGCCGGGTCGCCGCCTCGTCGTAGGCCTCGGCGTCGTCCCATGTGCCCCGGGGGTTGAGGATCGCGTCGTCGACGCCGTCACAGGTGGTCGGCATCTTCAGGCCGAGGATCGGCTGGATCTCGAGCTCGCCATCGTCGAAACGTCCGTCGAGCGCGGCGTTGAGCAGCGCCCGAGTGGCCTTGAGGGGCATGCGTTCGCCCTTGCCGTACGGTCCGCCACTCCATCCGGTGTTGAGCAGGATGCAACGCGTCTCGTTCTCCGCCATCCGTTGGGACAGCAACTCCGCGTAGACCGATGCCTTCTGCGACATGAACGCGGCACCGAAGCACGCGGAGAACGACGGCTCCGGCTCGGTCACGCCGACTTCGGTCCCGGCGAGCTTCGAGGTGAAGCCCATGACGAAGTGGTACATCGTCTCGTCGGTGTCGAGAACCGAGACGGGCGGAAGCACCCCGAACGCGTCGGCCGTCAACAAGACGATGGTCTCGGGGTGGGGGCCCGCTGCGCCCTCACGAACGTTGGGGTTCGCGGCGAGCGGGTAGGCGAAGCGGGTGTTCTCGGTGATCGAGCCGTCGGTCAGATCCAGTTCCTGGGGATCGGTCTCCTCGATCGCCCTGCCGGGGAGCGGGGGCACGTTCTCGATGAGGGTGCCCTTCATCGACATGGCCGCGGCGATCACCGGTTCGTTGGCCTTGTCGAGGTCGATCAGCTTCGCGTAGCAGCCGTCTTCGAAGTTGGAGATGCCCTGGTCGGTCCACACGTGCTCGTCGTCGCCGATGAGCTCACGGTCGGGATCGGCCGACAGTGTGGTCTTGCCGGTTCCGGAGAGGCCGAACAAGATCGCGGTGTCGCCCCGGGCGCCGACGTTGGCCGAACAATGCATCGACAGCTGTCCCTTGGCCGGAAGCACGAAGTTCATGATGGTGAACATCGTCTTCTTGTTGACACCGCAATAGTCGGCCTTTCCGAGCACGAGGCCGACCCGCTTCTCGATGTCGATGATGACCGCCCGGCCGCTGCGGGTGCCGTCGCGTTCGGGATCACACTCGAAGGACGGGACGTTGATGAGGGTCCAACCACTTTCCGCGCGATCTGCGTCGTCCCGAACGTTCTTCGGAAACATGATGTTGCAGAAGTAGGCGTGGGTCGCGTACTCGCCGACGAAGCGGTACGGCTCCGAGAACTTCGTGTCCCAGCCGCAGAACACATCGGTGACATACAGAGGGCGATCCCGTTCGTTGAGATGGGCGATCACCCGCGGCAGCAGCTCGTCGAAAATGCGTGGATCGAACTTCGAGAAGCCGCTCTTCCACCAGACCCGGTCGGTGACGCTTTCGCGATTGACGCAGAACGTGTCCTGCACGGGGCGACCGGTGCAGGACGGATCGGAGAAGAAGACGAGGGGACCGTCGACCCCGAGGGCGGTCGGAAACGCCTTCTGGACGTCGTCGGGACCGTCGGGCTCGACCCGCCCCCGATCGTTCGCGATCGCGTGACGAAACAGCTCGTCCTGGCTCAGGCCGAAGCGCAACTCGGGGCCGACCAGGCCGAAGGCGTTCTCGAGTTGGGCCGCTGCCTGCGCTGCAGTGCTCATTGGTGTCTCCGCGGTGTTGTTCTCGGACACGACCAGCGTCACACAACGTGAGGTCAGCGAAACCTGGTCGATCATTCAGGGTAGCGACGCGATGATGGACCGGCCGATTCGGGCGACAAATCAGCGCCATTGGGCCTAACGTCGCGGATCATGACCGTCACCGCGTACATCCTGATCCAGGCCGACGTCGGCACTGCCGTCGATGTTGCCGCCGCCACGGCCGCGCTTGACTCGGTCATCACCGCCGAGGTCGCCATGGGCCCCTACGACGTGATCGCCCGGGCCCAGGCCGACACGATGGATGATCTCGGGCAGGTCGTGGTCCACGCCGTGCAGGCGATCGCCGGGGTCGAGCGCACCCTCTTGTGTCCGATCGTCAACATCTGATCGGGCGGCCGGCCGCTTCGCGGTGGACCGTCACACGAGATAGATCGCCCGGATGCCGAGCCCCATCAGCCACAGACTTCCCAGCCCGTACAACAGGTACGGCTTGTCCTTCATCTCGTTGCGGTAGGCGAAGATGATGCCGACGCTCGCGAACGCGGAGAATCCGTAGAGCTGGTGCTGGTCCCCCTCGATGTCCTCGTTGACCTGGAGCATGACCCCCAAGACGACCTGGGCGACGACGATCAGCTCGGCGATGACGATCGCGACCCAGCCGGCGCGATGGCGAAGCTTCGGCCACCGGTGGGCGCCGAGCGCCCAGAGTCCGACGAGACCGTTGCCGACGACGAAGGCCCGGCTCACCCAGAAGTGCAGCTCGCGGATCACGCGCCGGGTCGGTCGACTTCGACCGCGAAACTCCAGAGCTCGGCCGAGATCGGCAGTGGGGCGACGTCGTCACCCGCGGCGCGGTCACCAGCGGCGAGCGCGTCTCGGTGACCGTCTCGGAACCGGCTCGAGCGGGTCCACGCGTGGAACGACTCCTCGTCGCGCCAGCGGGTCAGGACCAACCAGGTCTCCCGGTCGTCGGTCGGCCGGAGCAGCTCGAACCCCTCGAACCCGTCCATGCCGTCGACCGCGCCGGCGCGCGCCGCGAATCGGCGGGCGACTTCGTCGCCCAGCTCTCCGGGAACGGTGATGGCGTTGATCTTGATGACCTGGGACATGTCGGCAGCTCCTTGTCGGCAGCTCATTCTCGCCGCTCGCAGCCCGTTCGCGAGAAGTTCGGGGGAACAACAGGTGAACGCCTGCCGCGGATCACGTGTCGGTGAGCCCGGCGAAGATGTCGTCCTGGAACGGTTCGCCGGCGCGTTCCGCGCCCCGTTCGATGAACCATTCGGTGCCGAACGCCGCGGCGAAGGCGTCATCGGGCATCTTCATGAAGAACGAGTCGGCGGGGATCTGGGAACGGTGCGCGGCCAGCGCCCGGCGTTTCTGCGGTATCTGAGCGGCGACGTCGACGGCGTGGGTGATCTCGGCCGCCGGCGTTCCCATCTCGGTCTGGCGCATCTCCGCGCGCCGGGTGATCAGTTCGGGGTCGTCGTCGACCTCCTCGAAGGCCATGTCGGCCAACTCCCGCATCCGGTCGCGGTTCATCGTCGCTTCGAACACGCGGGGCACCGACGCGAGCTCGGCGGCCCGCACCCCGACGTGGTGGACCTGGATGTGGTCGGGATGTCCGTAGTTGCCGTGGGCGTCGTAGACCGTGAGCAGCTCGGCCGACTCCTCCCGGAGGATCTTCGCGAGGCGGGCGGCCGCCTGGTCGCGGTCGGCCTGCCAGAAACAGGACGGGTCGTCGTTGGATGCCTCGGCCTGCATCCCGGAGTCGCCGTAGCCGAGGAACTCGACGCGATGTACGCCCAGCGACGCCGCCGCGTCGGCGAGCTCGCCGGCCCTCACCGCGGCGAGGGTCGTGCCGGCGGGCACGATGTCGTCGGGGGCTTCGCCGAGCGCGCCGTCGGTCGCGCAGACGAGAACGACTCGATGACCTCGTGCCGCGGCCTGGACCATCACGCCCGCCGTTGCGATCGCCTCGTCGTCGGGGTGGGCGTGGAAGAAGACGGTGGTCGCCATGTCAGGCGATGGCGCCGGCATCGCGGAGCGACGCGACTTCTGCCGCCTCGAACCCGTAGTCGGCGAGAACCTCGTCGGTGTGCTGGCCGGCGTGCGGCGGGGGGCGGCGGATCGAGCCGTCAGTGCGACTGAAGCGGGGGGCCGGTCGGGGTTGGGTGATCCCGGCGACCTCGGTGAACGTGCCGCGGGCGACGTTGTGGGGATGCTCGGGCGCCTCCGCCATCGTCAACACCGGCGCGAAGCACACGTCGGATCCTTCGAGGAGCTCGCACCACTCGTCTCGGGTCCGGGTGCGAAAGATCGTCGCGAGCTCCTCTTTCAACGCGGGCCATTCGCTTCGGCTCATCTGGGCGTCCCACTTGGGGTCGTCGAGCCCGAGCTTGTCCCGGAGCTCGGCGTAGAACTGGGGCTCGATCGAGCCGATGGAGACGTAGGCGCCGTCGCGGCACTCGTAGACGTCGTAGTAGTGGGCCCCGGTGTCGAGCATGTTGGTGCCCCGCTCGTCGTTCCAGATCCCCATGGCTCGGAATCCGTGGAAGAAGGTCATCAGCGATGCGGCACCGTCGACCATGGCGGCGTCGACGACCTGCCCCTGGCCGGACCCGCGAGCTTCGAGAATCGCGCAGACCAGCCCGAAGGCGAGATACATCCCGCCGCCGCCGAAGTCGCCGACGAGGTTGAGGGGTGGCACCGGGGCCTCACCTCGTCGACCCATCGGCTCGAGCGCGCCCGCCAGGGAGATGTAGTTGATGTCGTGACCGGCGGTGGGCGCATACGGGCCATCCTGTCCCCAGCCGGTCATTCGCCCGTAGGCGATGGCCGGGTTGCGGGCCAGGCACTCGTCGGGCCCGATCCCGAGGCGTTCGGCGACGCCGGGCCGGAACCCCTCGATGAGACCATCGGCCGCCTCGACCAGGCGGAGAACGGTCTCGACCCCGGCGGGCGACTTGAGGTCGACACCGATCGAACGTCGACCGCGATTGATCAGGTCGGCCGGTGGGACGTCGGGATCCCCACCCCGGACGTTGCCGGCGCGATCGACACGGATGACGTCGGCTCCCATGTCGGCCAGCATCATGGCGCAGAACGGACCGGGCCCGATCCCCGCGATCTCGACGATCTTCACTCCCGCCAACGGCCCCATGAATCTCTCCTCGTTCGGCGCTGAATCGTTGCGGACCCTATCCGGCTCAGGAAAAGGTGCGGGCGGTGAGCGCGGTGACGGCCTCGATGATGGGGGGCCACGCCTGGGCGACGAAGTCGTGGGACATCTCGTCGATCACCAGGAGCTCGGCGTCGGGGATCAGCTCGGCGGTGCGTTCTCCACCGGAGAGGGCGATGAGCGTGTCGGCTCGGCCGTGGACGACGAGTGCCGGCATCGTGAGCGCGGCGAGGCCCGCGGCCCGGTCACCGCTGCGCACGATCGCGTCGAACTGCCGTTGGGATCCGCCCGGCATCCACGACCGTTGGTAACAGGAGGCGAAGTAGGCGGCCATCTGCTCGGCATCGAACCAGTCGGGGTTCGACCAGATGGCACGGGCCTGCAGGTCGAGGGCGATCTGGTCGGCGATCGTGTCGGCCGCGGGCCGGGTCATCGCGTCCATGGCCGCGTCGGTCGCCTCGCCGACCCCGCGCTCTCCGGTGGTCGACATGATCGAGACGAGGGCGCGAACCCGGTCGGGATGACGAATCGCGGTGGCCTGCGCGATCATGCCGCCGAGCGACACGCCGAGCACGACCGCATCGTCGACCTCGGCGGCATCGAGCACCGCGATCACATCGTCGGCCATGTCGTCGAGCGTGTAGTCGTTGTCGGCCGTGGTCGCCGACGAGAGCCCGCAGTCGCGATTGTCCATGCGGATGACGTGGAAGCCGCGGCCGACGAACGCCGCGCAGAACTCCTCGGGGAACAAGAGGAGCTGGTTTCCGAGGCCGGTGAGACAGATGATGGACGGGTCGTCGGGCGAACCGAAGGTCTCGTACTCGAGTTCGATCGGGCCGTTGGTGGTGCGCATGCCCAACAGGATGCCCGACGGCGCGGGGATCGGCGCCCGGTCGGGCCCGTCCTGGTGCGAACGTGGTCGATCCATCATGGTTTCTTCATGTCCGGCTGATCACAATGGCGCCATGACGTCCACGACCCCGAGAGGCCGCCGACCGGCCCGCATCAGCCGTTGGGTCGCCACGGGGCTCACCGCGGCCGTCACCGTCGGATCGGTCGGCGCGATGGCCGACGCGGCCGAGAAGGCCGAGGTCGACAACGTCGGTGCGACATTCGGTGCCGTGGCCCGCTACCGCGGCGAGGTCGCCGCGGCCCAGCTGATGGCGGCCGCCGACCCCGGCGACGCACCCGGCGTCACCGCGGGCGACGCCGTGAGCCCGCCGCTGCTGCCACCGCGGCTCGGGAGCGCCGGTGTCAGTTGAGCGTCCGACCGTGTGCTCGGTGACCGAACCGGCGATGGGTGCAGAGGTGACCATCACCACCGATGCTCCCACGGCTGCGGTGAGGGCCGCGCTCACGATCGTGTCGACGTTGGAGCGGCGTTGGTCGCGGTTCTCGCCGAGCAGCGAGATCTCGATCGCCAACCGGAGCGGCGGCGCCGTGGTCGTCCACCCGTTGACCGCGCACGTGATCGAAGTCGCCCTGGCCGGGCGCGCGGCCACCGGCGGCTGGTTCGACCCGACCCGGGGGGCCGAGTTGGTCGCGGCCGGCTACGGGCGAACGTTCACCGAGGGTTGGGGCGAGCGGGGGCCGACGCCGCGCCGCCATCGGGGTGAGGTCACCGTCGATGCCGACACCGCGCTGGTCGGGGTCCCGGCCGGCATCTCTCTCGACCTCGGGGGCATAGCGAAGGGGTGGGCGGCCGATCTCGCGGCCACGACCGTGTTCGAGAGCGGTGCGGCGTTCGTCGGCGTCGACATCGGCGGCGACGTCCGGGTGCGGAGCCATGACCGGGCAATCGTCGATGTCGTCGCCCCGGGTGACGAGCCGGGCTCACCGATGCGGATCGGTCTGCGAGACGGCGGTGTCGCCGTCTCGGGCCCGACTCGGCGGCGCGACGCCGACGGCCGTCACCATCTGATCGATCCGTTCACCGGTGCGCCGTCTCTGCACCCTCGGGTGGCGGTGGTCGTGGCCGCGTCGGCCGCGGGTGCCGAGATGTTGGCCACCGCGGCCGCGATCGCCCCGCTGACCACGGCCTGCGATCTCATCGACCGGGCAGGGGCGACCGCCTGGTTGGTCGAGGCGAACGGTGACGTGGTGGCCGTGGGCCGCCCGGAGAGGTTCGTTCTCGACGGTGGCTGGCTCGACGAGCCGGCGCGTCGAGAATGGGTCGTGTGACCGACGCGTTCACCTGGTATCTGACCCGCACGAGCGGGCTCGTCGGATGGCTGCTCCTCGCCGCGGCCACATTGTGGGGGCTGCTCCTCACGAGCCGCCTCCTCGAGCGGCGGCCCTCACCCGCGTGGCTGCTCGACCTCCACCGCCATCTCGGCACTCTCACCGTGGTGCTCACGGCGGTCCACGTCGGCGCGATCATCGCCGACGACTTCGTCGATTACACCTGGCGCGAGGTGCTCGTACCGTTCGCGAGCGACGTCGATCGCCTCGCCGTGGCGCTCGGCGTGATCAGCCTGTACCTGCTCCTCGTCGTGCAGATCTCCTCGTGGGCACGGGGCCGCCTCCGAATCGAGTGGTGGCGCGGCCTCCATCTGCTGAGCGCCCCCCTTTTCGTGACGGCCGGGCTCCACGGGTGGCTCATCGGCACCGACATCGGGAATCCGCTGGTGGCCACCGTCGCGATCGTGGTGGTGGCCGAGATCTTCCTGGTGCTCGTGCTGCGGGTGAGGTTCGGGCGACGGCCGCTTCCCGCGCGGGACTCAACGAGCGACGAGCACCAGCGCGCCGATGGCGAGCCCGACCCCCGCCATCTGAAGCCGCGTGATCCGTTCCCGTAGGACGATCCAGGCGAGCACGACCGTGCTGACGGGATAGAGCGAACCGAACACCGCGGCCACCGCGACGGGACCTCGCCGCAAGGCGACGACCAGGATCGCGTTGGCGATCATCTCGCTGACGCCGGTGACGACGGCGAGGCGCCGCGACCGCGAGTCGACCGGCCAGATCCGACCGGCCATCCGCCATGCGATCGCGCACACGACGGGGACCGAGACGAGCCGGGCGATGACGAGCGGCCACATGCCGGCGGCGGTTTCGGTCTCGGCCAACGCGATGAAGAAGGCCGAGAAGCCGACCCCGGCGGTGACCGCGAGGAGCAGCGCCATTCGGGGGGACCGGTCGCCCGCTCCGGCCCCGATCGGTCCGGTGCGGGCCACGAGCACGATCGCGACGATCGCGACGCCGATCCCCAGACCGGTCGCCGGCGAGAGGTCCTCGCCGCGGGCGACGCCGACGACGGCGGGGATGGTCGCGCCGACGACGGCCGTTGTCGGCGCGACGACGCTCATCACGCCGATCGACAGCGCCCGGTAGAAGCAGATGAAGGAGAAGGTGCCGGAGACCCCGGCGACGAGGCCACCGATGACATCGCCTCTCACCACCTCGTCGGCTCCCACCGCGAGGGCCAACACGATTGCGGTGACCCCGCCGAAGATCTGGGCGATCGCGGTCACCCGGAACGTGTTGTCGTGACGGGTCGCGAGTCCACCGCCGAAGTCGGAGCCGCCGATGACGAGCGCCGACACGAGGGCGAGGACGGCGGTCATCGACGGTCAAACGTCGCGACGCATCGGGACGTGGGGAATGCCGTCCTCCACGAACGCCGGGCCGCTGGCGACGAACCCGCGCCTCTCGTACCACCCGACGAGCCCGGTCTGGGCGTCGAGCACCCACGGTCCGTCGCTGGTGGCCAACAGGTGATCGACGAGCGCACCGGCCAGGCCGGCGCCGCGGGCGTCGGCCCGGGTGGCCACCCGACCGATCCGGCGGGCGTCGCCGTCGTCGAGCAGGCGGGCACACGCGATCGGCCCGCTCCCGTCGGAGATCCACACGTGGCGGGTGCCGGGCTCGTCGTCGCGTCCGTCGAGCTCGGGATACGCGCAGTTCTGCTCGACCACGAACACGTCCATTCGCAGCTTCAAGATGCCGTACAGTTCGCCCGCGTCGAGCTCACGCAGCGCACGATCGACGATCTCCATCGGTTCACATGCGATCGAGGAGCTCACGCTTCTTGCGTTCGAACTCCTCGTCGGTGACGACTCCCTGCCGTCGAAGCTGGTCCAACTTCTCGATCTGTTCGGGGATCGAGTCGGTGGCCGGCGTGTTTCCCGACGCGGCCTGCCCCATCCGTTGCAACTTGCGGTTCTCCAGGCTTTCGACCTGGCGGTAGATCTCGTTTTGCACGAGGTTCGGCTTGCGAATGTCGGTGAACGTCTGGCGGCCACCTTCGCCGGCCGATTCGATGCCGATGTCACCGGCACCGATCATGCGCTCGAACAGGGTCTGGTTGAAGAAGACGGTGTTGATCCGATCGAGCGGGATCTCGATTCCCTGCTTGGACACCACACCCGTGCGGGAGATGACCCGCTCGTTGGTCACCACGAAGTTGGTGGTCGTCCAGGTGAGGTACCGCAGGACGAACCAGCCGAGCGAACCGAGAACCAGGATTCCCACCGGGAACTTGAGCCAGCTCGGCCAGTCGCTGATCAGGGAGGCGAGTCCGAGCAGAACCGCGACCGACAGCAGCGCCCCCGCCGGGGCGAGAAACCACCAGTGGGGACGGAGGTCGAGCACCAGGTCTTCGTCGTCGGTCAGGAGGTGACGAGGGAAGGGCATGGGAGGATCGTAGCTACGCCCATCCCCAGGCGTGAAGTGCGTCGTCGTCGATGCCGAAGTGGTGGGCGACCTCGTGAACCACCGTCACCGCGATCTCGTCGACCAACTCGTCTTCATCGGCGGAGATCTCGCACAGCGGCAGTCGGTAGAGCGAGATGACGTCGGGCATGGCGAATCCGCCGTAGTCGTCGCGCTCGGTGAGGGGAATCCCCTCGTAGAGCCCGAGCAGGTCCTCGTCGGGGTGACGATCCCGGGCCACGACCGCGACGTTCTCCATGAGCCGACCGAGCTCCTCGGGAAGCGCGTCGAGCGCGGCTCCGACGAGGCGTTCGAATCGGGAGACGCTCACCGGTTCCACCGCGAAGACACTAGCGACGGACTCGCTAGTGTTCGCCCGTGTCCGAATCCGATGGCCTTCTCGATGGGCTCACCGCTGAGCAGCGCGACGCGGTCACCACCGCGGCGAGCCCCTTGTGCATCATCGCGGGGGCCGGTTCGGGAAAGACCCGCGTCCTGACGCGTCGAATCGCGTGGCACGCGATGGAGGGCGGCATCGACCCCCGCCGCGTGCTCGCCCTCACCTTCACCCGCCGGGCCGCGGCCGAGCTGCGCAACCGTACCCGCCGGCTCGGGATTCGCGAGGAGGTCGCGGCCGGCACGTTCCACTCGGCCGCGTTGGCCATCCTCCGTCGCTTCTGGGACCACACGGGGCGACGTCACCCGACGTTGCTCGATCGGCGGCTCTCGTTTCTCGCTGCGCAGCATCCGAAACTCGACCGGAGCGCCGTGGCCGACCTCGACGCCGAGATCGGATGGGCCCGGGCCCGCCTTATCAATCCGGAGGACTATTGCGACGCGGCCGCCGCGGCCCGACGGCGACCATCGCGCGGGGCGGAGTTCGTCGCCCGCGCCTACGCCGAGTACGGCGACACGAAGCGCCTGCGTCGTCTCATCGACTTCGACGACGTGCTCGCGCTGTGCCACGCGACGATGCAGCGCGAGACGGCGTTCGCCGACGCCCAGAGGTGGCGGCATCGACACCTCTTCGTCGACGAGTTCCAGGACGTGAACCCACTCCAGTTCGCCGTGCTCAGGTCGTTGTTCGGTCCGGACTCCACTCTCGTCGTCGTGGGCGACCCCGATCAGGCGATCTACGGGTGGAACGGTGCCGAACCGGAGTTCCTCGACGACATCGATCGTCATCTTCCCGGCACGGCGGTGGTGCATCTGCGCACCAACTTCCGTTCGACGCCGGAGATCCTGGCCGCCGCGGGACGGATCCTCGACAAGGAGCCGCAGCCGGCCGCCCGGTTCCGGGGCGACCCGCCGACCCTCACCGCGGCGGAAGCCGACCGGGAGCCGGCGGCGGTCGCCCTCGCGGTGCGGGCCCGTCACAAGCCGGGCGCGCCGTGGCGTCACCAGGCCGTGCTCGCCCGGACCAATGCGCAGCTTCCGGCGTTTCGCGTCGCCCTGGAGGCGGCCGGGATACCGACCCGGAGCCGGGGCGAGGGGGCACTGCTGCGGCGACCCGAGATCATGGACCTCGTCGATCGCTGGCCGAAGACCGGGATCCTCGCCGCGGTTCTGGCCGACGAGCGGTCGGCCGACGGCCACCGCGAGCTCGACGAGGAACGGATGGCGATGGTCGACGCCTTCCTCGCGATGGCCCGCGACCATCTGGCGCTCGAACCCGACGCGACCGTCGACGACTTCGTGTCGGCACTTCGTTTCGACGACCGCGTCGGCACCGCGACCGACGCGGTCGAGCTCGCCACCTTCCACTCGGCCAAGGGGCTCGAATGGCCGATCGTGCATCTCGTCGGGCTGGAGGACGGTCTCGTCCCGATCTCGTTCGCCCGAACCCGCGCCGCGCGAGACGAGGAACGACGACTGCTCTATGTCGCGACCACCCGGGCCGAACGCGAGCTCCACGTGACCTGGTGCCCGCAACGCACCGTCGGGGGTTCCCTCCAACGTCGACCGCCGTCTCCGTGGCTCGACGCGTTCGCCGGGCCGGACGCGGAACCCGTCGCTTCGCCACCGGTCGGCGTGCTTCGCGAACACGTCGGCGAGGAGACGCCGGACATCGACTTGACCGACCTGATCGCACCGGTGGTCGCGTCCCTCGAGGAGTGGAGGACCGCTGCGGCGCGCGCCGCGAAGGTCGCGCCCGGCGCGGTCCTGTCCGACGACACCCTGCGCAGGATCGCCGAGCTCCGGCCCGGCTCCTTGACCGAGCTGGCCGACGTACCCGGGGTCGGAGGGGCCAAGGCACGGCGGTTCGGGCCGCGTCTCCTCGAGATCAGCGCACCGCTCGAGTGAGCGTTCAGCCGACCATCGAGAAATCTTCGAAGGTCGTGCCGTCGGAGAAGGTGAGCCCGCTCACGACGAGGTCGTATCCCGTGGCGTCGAGCTGGTTGATGGTGATCGTTCCCGTCGCTCCGAAGTCGGCGCCGAGGTTGACACCTTCCTCGCTGTCCGGCACGAAGTGCACACAGATGCCGGTGTCGTTGACGGGATCGTTGCACCCGATCGGGAACGTCCCTGTCTCGCCGGTCCAGGCACTGCCCCACACCGTGAAGAGCTCGAAGTCGAGATAGAACCCGTCGAGCTCGTTGCTCGTGTGGATCTGAAAGAACGGATCGTCGGCGCCTCCCGCGTCGGGGATGTAGGTCGGGTTTGTCGCCGCCCAGTTCACCATCACCGTCTCACCGCTCATGTCGAGCGCCGGGGGGTCCGACTCGGCCGGGTCGTCGCCGGTCCCGTCGCCGTCCGCGGGACCATCGTCGGCGGGTTCGTCGGCGACGGGCCCGTTGTCCGTCGCATCGTCGGCGGGCGGATCTTCCGGGGGCGGCGAGTCGTCGGCGATCTCGGGTGGCGCCTCGCTCACCACGGGCGCGGCGTCGGCGTTGTCACCGTCGACCTCGTTTCCACACGCCGCCGCCAGGACCGCTCCGCCGAAAAGAAGTACAGAAAAAGACCGCTTCACAACCACTCTCACTCAACCTCCGGTTCGATTCTACGCCGACTTCCCCGGGAGGAAAAGGATTCAGTTCGACGACCCCCCGGACTCGCCTCGAGCGGCGCGGGGGTGGGCCACGACGACGACCGTGGCGTCGGACTGCTCCAGCACCGTCTCGACGGTGTGACCGAGGAACGGGCGGCCGTCGACGTTGCGGAGCTGGGCCCCGAGCACCACGAGATCGGCCGCCTCGGACCGGGCCGCGTCGACCAGGGCGGTGCCGGCGCTGGCCGACTCGCGAATGAGGGTCCGGGGGGTGAGCCCCGCCTCGGCCGCCAGCGCGGTCGCGCCACCGACGAGCTGCTCGGCGACCGCCATCGAGGGGTCGTCTTCGCGTCCCCGGCGCCCGAAGATCCGCGGCAACGGCGAGGCGCGATGGAAGACGTGGGTCAAGACGACCTCGGTTCCCAGCTCGGCCGAGATCGCGAACGCGACCTCCTGGGCCGAACGGCTCGACCGGGTGCCGGTCACGGGCACGATCACCCGGCTGAACGCGGGGGGCAGCGGCCGGTCGAGGCCCCGGGCCCGGCGCACGATCACCAGCGGCAAGGTGGCCTCGAGCAGCAGCTCGTCGACCATCGGCGAGTAGAGCTGGCCTTCGTGGCGGGCGGCCACGCCGACGGCGATCACGCCGTAGCCGAGCAGCGACTCGGCGAGGATGGCGGCCGCGACGTCGTCGCCCTTGACCTGGCGGTGGTCGACTTCGCGCTCGTCGAGCACGGCCTCGACCACCGAGATGTCGGGCCAGTCGCCATCGCTGCGCACGGAGACGATCGTTGCCGGCGCCTCCTTCGGCCAGGCGAACTGGACGAGCTGCGCGGCGGCGATCGACGCGGCTTCGCCCTGCGAGGGCAGGAGGATCCGCGACGACTTCACCACGAGGTTGCGGCTGAGCGCCTCCTCGCGTTCGAGCCGCTGCTGCTCGTCGTGTGATCCCAGCCAGTCACGAACCGCGATGCGAAGGCTGATCGCGGCGAAGACCGACGTGACCAACGGAACGATGACGATCACCGTGTAGGCGGTCTCGTTGAAGACGCCGAGCGAGAGGCCGACCGACGCGATGACGATCTCCAACGCGCCGCGGGCGTTGAGGCCCGCGCCCAGCGCGACCGCGGCCCGGTTGCTCTGCCCGGCCAGTCGGGCGCCGACGAACGCCCCGGCGAACTTGGCGACGATCGCGACGCCGACGACCACTCCCGCCCAGGTCAACGCGTCGCCTTCGCCGAGCAGGCCCAGATCGACCCGGAGCCCGGCCGTAGCGAAGAAGACCGGGGCGAGGAAGGTGGTGGTCAACGACTCGACGTGGTGGAGCACCTCGGGCTGTTGGAACCGCGAGCGGTGCAGCACGACCCCCGCGACGAACGCGCCGAGCACCGCCTCGATTCCGAGCGCCTGGGTGGCAACGCCGTAGATCAACATGGTGAACACGACGACCGACATGGCGCCGGTGACGTTGGTGCCGTCGCGGCGGACCCATCGCAACGCCCGGTCGACGACCCGTTGTCCCCACGTCATCGCCACCGCGAGGAAGAGGCCGAGACCGATCACCGTTTCGAGCACGGCCCGTACCGACACCTCACCCGATGCCGCGAAGCCGGTGAAGACGGCCAGCATCACCCAGCCGACGACGTCGTTCGCCATCCCGGCCGCGACGGTGATCTGCCCGAAGTCGCGGCGCATGAGACCGAGCTCGGAGAGGATCTTGGCGATCACGGCGAGGGCGGACACGGACAGCGCCGCGGCGACGAACAGCGCGAACACGGTGCGGTCGCTGTCGGCTCCGATGAACGACTCCGGCAGCAGGAACCCGACGGCGAGACCGCCGAAGAGTGGGACGACGAGGCTGAATCCGGTGACGAGCGCGGCCGCCCGTCCGAGGCGGCGGATGAGGCCGAGGTCGGTCTCGAATCCGGCGGTCACGAGCAGCAGGGCGACGCCGAGCCAGCTCACCGCGAACAGCGCGCCCGAGGAGATCTCGTCGTCGGGGAGGAACCATTCGAAACCGTCCTCCCAGACCCGGCCGAAGATGGAGGGGCCGAGGATCACGCCTGCGCCGAGTTGGCCGATGACCGACGGCAGGTTGATCCGCCGCATCAGTGAGCCGCAGATTCGTGCCGTCGCGACGAGGACCAGGAGTTGGGTCCAGAAGACGAGCAGTTGGTGTTCGTCGAGTGGGGTCAGCATCAGTTCAACCAGTCCCGTCGATCAGCACCGGTGCATGGTCGCTCGGTGGATCGTCCTTGGGTCCTTTCCGTTCGTTGCGGTCGACCAGCACGGTGTCGACCTTGTCGGCGACCGATCTCGAGGTGAGGAGCAGATCGATGCGCATCCCGAGCTTCTTGTGGAAGTTGCCCCCGCGATAGTCCCACCAGGAGTAGAGGCCTCCCTCGTCGTGGTGCTCACGGAAGACGTCGACGAGGCCCCAGTCGACGAGGGCGGCGATCCTCTCGCGCTCGTCGACGCTCGTGTGGGTTTGATCCTCGAACGCGGCCGGGTCGTAGACGTCGCGATCGTCGGGCGCGATGTTGAAGTCGCCGCACACGACGATGTCGTCGTCGGGGGTGCACTGGCCGTCGAGATCGGCGCGCAGCCGGTCGAGCCATCGCAACTTGTACTGGTAGTGCTCGTGGTCGAGGGCCCGTCCGTTGGGGACGTAGCAGGTGGCGATGCGCACCCCGCCACAGGTCGCCCAGGCGAGCCGGGCGTCGGGATCGGCGTCGAGTCCGTCGGCGAACCCGGCCACCGGGTCGTCGAGTCCCACCCGACTCAGGATCGCGACGCCGTTCCAGCGGCCCTCTCCGTGGTGGAACGATCGATAGCCGAGCGCCTCGAAGGTGAGGGCGGGAAAGGCATCGTCGGCGAGCTTCGTCTCCTGGAGACAAAGCACGTCGGGCTCGAACTTTCGCAGCCATCGTTCGACCCGGTCGAGGCGGGCATTGAGCGAGTTGACGTTCCACGTGACGATCCGCACCGGGGCACACTATCCGGCCTGGCCGACCGGGTTCGCTCAACGGTGACACGACCGGGTTGGTCCTAGACTCTCGACGTGGCAACCACGGAAGACCCGCAGGATCTGGGCCCCAACGCCTGGCTCATCGACGAGATGCGAGCGCAGTGGGAGGTCGATCCCTCGGCCGTCGCGCCGGAGTGGCGCGCCCTGTTCGACGAGACGGCCGCCGAGTCGGCGGTGGAGAACGGCACCGCTCCGTCACCGCCGATCGATGTCGGCTCCAGCGAGATCCCCGTGGCAGCCGTCGCCCCGATCATCGACTGGAACGCCGCCCCGGCACCCCCCACGGCTCCCACGGCCCCGAATCCCCCCACGGCCCCGACCGGCCCGACACCCCCCACAGCCGGCGACGACGACACCGACGACGACAACAGCGAGCCGATCCGTGGTGCGGGAGCGCGGATCGTGGCCAACATGGAGGCCTCGCTCGGCGTCCCGACGGCCACAAGCTTCCGCCAGATCCCCGCGAAGTTGCTCGAGATCAACCGCAAGGTCATCAACGGCCACCTCGCCCGCAAGCAGACCGGCAAGGTGTCGTTCACCCATCTGATCGGCTACGCGGTGGTTCGGGCGATCGCCGACGAGATGCCCGCGATGAACAACACCTACGAGGTCGATGCCGACGGCAAGCCCCGTCTGATCCGCAACGAGCACATCGGGTTGGGGATCGCGGTCGACGTCGAGAAGTCCGACGGATCCCGGACGCTGATGGTGCCGTGTGTGAGGGAGGCCGACACCCTCGACTTCCGGGCCTTCGTCGACCGTTACGAGGAGCTGATCGGCAAGGTCCGCAACAACAAGTTGAGTCCCGACGACTTCGCCGGGACGACGGTGAGCCTCACCAATCCGGGCACGATCGGCACGTTGCAGTCGGTGCCCCGGTTGATGCCCGGCCAGGCGCTGATCGTCGGGGTGGGGTCGATCGCGTTCCCCACCGAGTTCCAGGCCGCCGATCCGGCGACGCTGGCCGATCTCGGCGTGTCGAAGGTGATCACCCTCACCTCGACCTACGACCATCGGGTGATCCAGGGCGCCGAGTCGGGGATGTTCCTCAAGAAGGTCCACGAGCTGCTGTTGGGCGAGGACGACTTCTATGTCGACATCTTCCGGTCGCTGAACGTCCCGTACGAAGCGGTGAGGTGGCGGCGCGACATCAACCCGGTCGATCGGGAGACGGCGCTGCTGGAGAAGCAGGCGAAGGTCAACCAGCTCATCAACATGCATCGGGTGCGGGGGCACCTCATCGCCGACCTCGACCCACTCCAGGTCAAGGAACCCCACATGCATGCCGAGCTCGATCCGGCCACCTACGGCCTGACGATCTGGGATCTCGACCGGGAGTTCCTCACCGGCTCCGAGACCGGCATCTACGCCCGGGTCGGTGGGAAACCGAAGATGGCGTTGGGGGACCTGCTCGGCGTCCTCCGAGATGCCTACTGCCGCACGATCGGTGTCGAGTACATGCACATCCAGGACCCGGCGGAGAAACGCTGGATGCAGGAGCGGCTGGAGGGGACCTCCGGGGCGATCGAACCCGACGAACAGCGCCACATCCTGTCGCGCCTCAACGCCGCCGAGGCGCTGGAGACGTTCCTGGGCACGAAGTACGTCGGCCAGAAGCGGTTCGGCATCGAAGGGGCGGAGAGCACGATCCCGCTCGTCGACGCGGTGCTCGGCGCGGCCGCCGACGGCGGGATGGCCGAGGTCGTCATGGGCATGGCCCACCGGGGACGGCTCAATGTGCTCGTGAACATCGTCGGCAAGACCTACGGCGAGTTGTTCAACGAGTTCGAGGGCGGGTCGATCAGTTCGATGACCCAGGGTTCGGGCGACGTGAAGTACCACCTCGGACAAAGCGGTGTCTTCGAGAGCCGCAACGGCAACACGATCCCCGTCGAGCTGGCGGCGAACCCGTCGCACCTCGAGGCGGTCGACCCGGTCGTGGTCGGGATCACGCGGGCCCGCATGGACGCCACCCCGGTCGGTTCCGAACATGGCGAGTTCCCGATCCTGCCCGTCCTGCTCCATGGCGATGCCGCCTTCGCCGGACAGGGCGTGGTCGCCGAGACCCTCAACCTCTCGCAGATCCGCGGCTATCGCGTCGGCGGCACGATCCACATCATCATCAACAACCAACTGGGGTTCACCACCACACCGGACGTGGCTCGTTCCACCGAGTACTCGACCGACGTCGCAAAGATGATCCAGGCGCCGATCTTCCACGTGCACGGCGACGATCCGGAGGCATGTGTCCGGGTCGCCCGCCTGGCCTACGAGTACCGCCAGGAGTTCAACAAGGACGTCGTCATCGACATGATCTGCTACCGACGCCACGGGCACAACGAGGGTGACGATCCGAGCTACACCCTGCCGGAGATGTATCGCCGCATCGATGCCCGGCCGTCGGTGCGCGAGCAGTACACGACCTCGTTGGTGAAGCGGGGAGACCTCACGCCCGAGGAGGAGGAGGCCGCCCTGGAGGACTTCCGGGCCCGGCTGCAGTCGGCGCTCGACGAAACCCGTGAGATCCCCGAGGATCCCGATGCGAAGGCGCAACCGCCGGTCGAACCGGTCGGTGTCCTCCCCCACCTGCGAACGTCGATCGACCGGGTGACCGTCGACCGGATCTACCACGCGCTGTCGACGCCGCCCGAGGGCTTCGTGGTGCATCCCAAGTTGGCCCAGCAGTTCGCTCGCCGCGACGAGATGTTCGCCGCCGGCGAGATCGACTGGGCGCTCGGCGAGGCGATGGCGATGGGCTCGCTGTTGATCGAGGGAACCTCAATTCGACTGTCCGGCCAGGACTCCCGCCGGGGCACGTTCAGCCACCGCCATTCGACGCTCGTCGACTACGAGACGACGGAGGAACATGTTCCGCTGGCGACGCTGGCCGATGGCGACACCCATTTCTGGAGCTACGACTCGTTGCTGAGCGAATACGCCGTGCTCGGGTTCGAATACGGCTATTCGATCACCAACCTCGACGCGCTGGTCATCTGGGAGGCCCAGTTCGGTGATTTCGCCAACGGGGCCCAGATCATCATCGACCAGTTCCTCGTCGCCGCGAAGGACAAGTGGAAGCAGGAGTCGGGTCTGGTGCTGCTGCTCCCCCACGGCTACGAGGGGCAGGGACCCGAGCATTCGTCGGCTCGCATCGAGCGGTTCATGTTGCTCGCCGCGGAGGACAACATGCAGATCTGCAACGCCACGACCGCGGCCCAGTTCTTCCATCTGCTGCGCCGTCAGATGGTGCAGAACCATCGCACGCCGCTCATCGTGTTCACCCCGAAGTCCTTGTTGCGGGCGAAGGAGTCCCGCTCACCCGTGAGCGAGTTGTTGTCGGGCACCTTCGAGGAGCTTCTCGGGGATCCGTCGGTCGACGATCCGGGCGCGATCCGTCGTGTGGTTCTGTGCAGCGGCAAGGTCGCCTACGACGCGATGGCCGAACGAGACCGGCTGGGCGCACCGGCCGCGATCGCCCGGGTCGAGCAGCTCTATCCGTGGCCCTTCGACGCGGTCGCCGCCGAGATCGCCCGGTTCCCCAACGCCGACGAGATCGTGTGGCTCCAGGAGGAGCCGGAGAACATGGGTCCGTGGAACGCGATCAAGGGTCGGCTCTACGAACGCCACCAGAACACGCACCGCATCCGCCGGGTCAGCCGGTTCGAGTCGGGAAGTCCGGCCTGCGGGAGCGGCAAGGTCCACGCGCAGGAGCATCAGGAGCTGCTAGCCCGGGCGTTGACGTTTTGAGCCGCGACCGAGCTATGCCACCAGCAGCGACCCGACGAGCGCGAGCGACCAGCTGACCAGAGACCCGATCAGCACGTACTCGGTGACGGCATGTATGTCGACATCGTCGTGCTGACGCAGTTCGGGATAGCGAAGAAGCGACTTGGCGGTGACCACGAGGGCCGCGGTCGTCGGCGTGCCGGCGATGACGAAACCCACGATGAGGAGCCGTTCGAGCGGTCCGATCACGCGGCCACCGCGAATCCGGGTTGTGGGCGGCGTGCCGTCGATCACGATCTCGAGCACGATCCGAACGACCGCGTTCGCGGTCGCCACCATCACCGCGCTCAGGCCGAGAACCAGCAACACGATCGCCGGGCCGTGGCGACGCAGGACACTGATCTCCGTCTCTGCGATGAAGTCTCCCCAGAGGCCGGCGTCGGTGTTGTCCCAGACGGTCGAGACCAGCGCGGCCGCGATGATTCCGGCCGCGATCGTCGCCAACTGCAGGGCCGCGATCGGGAACGAGACCCGAACGAACTGCCAGGCGCCCGCAACGACGACAACGACCGTCACGATGCCGACGCCATCGGCGGTCGGACTGGCCGCGGCCACCGCGACGATGGCCGTGACCACGGAGACGATCGTCGCGAGCATCGCCCGTCTGCGGGTGAGCGGCATGCCGGCGAGGCCGTGCGCGGCGTCGCCCGCCCCGATGGACAACAAGATGATGGCGAACGCGATCACGGCGCTCCCTCCAGGTGCCTGAGCGCGGCGACGAGCTCGGGAAGGTGGTTTCGGTGCCGCCGCTGAGAGACCGCGCTCGGGCCGACCCCGAGCCGCTCCGCGATCGTGCGGGTGCTGACCCCGTCGAGATCGGCCACGACGATCGCCGCTTCCGTGGCATCGAGGCGAGCCAGCGCCTGGTCGAACAACGCGAACTCGGACTGGAGCAGCCCCACGGCGTCGACCCGAAACGGCTGGGGCGGCGGTAGCGGTTTCCCCCCCGATTCGGGGTGGGCCCGCTCTCCGGTCGCCGCCGGATCGTCGTCGCCCCCGACGTCGACCGCGAGCGCCATGGCTGCGGCTTTCGTGGACCGCGAGTTGGCTGCGGCGATGTCGTCGAGCGCCTTGCGGGCCAGCCACCAGGCCGGCCCGTCCTGACCGAACGGGGAGCGGTCCGGGTCGTGGATCACGATGTCTCCCCAGCCGACTCCGGCCCGGATCTGTACGACCCCCATGAGCTCGAGGCGGAGGTGGACCACGGCGCGCAGGGCGGTGACCGGGTCGTGGTACGTGGCCTGCAGTTCGTCGCCGACCGTCGCGGTGAGCGGGTCGAGGGCGCGGATCCTCTCGTTCACCGCCTGGGCCGCGGCGCGAACGGCGGCCTGCAGCACGGCACGGTCGGGATGGCGACGCGAACCCACGACGTCACACAACACGGCGGCGTATCCCTGACCGGGCGAACAGCGCATTCGTCCATGGTACTGACGAAAAACGTCATTTCAAGCTCAGATGCCGAATATCGTCATTTCTCCACGAACTGACGAACATCGTCAACTCAGCGGAAACCCGACCGTTTCTGCGAGCGCGACGATCGCCGCGGCCGGATCCTCGACCTTGATCGTCGTCATGCCCATCGCCCGAGCCGGCTTCAAATTGATGCCCAGGTCGTCGAGGAACACACACTCCTCAGGGCGCACGTCGAGACGTTCACAGGCGATCTCGTAGAACCTCGGTTCGGGCTTGCGAACCCCGACGACGCTCGACTCGATGACGTCGTCGAACATCTCGAAGATCATCCGGGTCTCCGAAGCGGGATCGTCTGACGAGCCGCCGGCCGGGTCGCGGAAGTTGTTCGTGAGCATCGCGGTCCTGAGTCGCTCACCGCACCGGCGCACCGCCTCCACCATCTCGGGACGGACGTGACCACGCAGCCCGTCGAGCACCCGCCTCGCATCCACCGTGTGGCCGAGCGCGGCCGCCTCCGCCTCGAAGGCCTCGATGAAACCAGCCGGGTCCAACTCGCCCCGCTCGAACCGGGCCCACGCGTTCACGTCGGGGTTGGTGGCGTTGAGGCGACGGATCGTGTCGGGTTCGAGCCCGGCTTCCGCCTCGTAGACATTGAACGCCTCGAAGGGGCTCGAGAGGATCACGCCACCGAAATCGAAGAGGGCCGCGCGGATCACGACGGGCAGCGTATGCGGTGAGGTCCGAGGACCGGCCCCGGCGGCGTGGTTGACTGGCCGAATGCCAAAGGGTCATGCCGTCATCGACGGGTCGAATCTCGCCACCGAAGGTCGCAAGGAACCGAGCCTCGCGCAACTCGACGAAGCTGTCCGCGCGATCGACGCCGAGTACGACTTCGCCAACATCACCGTCATCGTGGATGCGACGTTCGAGCATCGCGTCGCCAAGTCCGAGACGAAGGCCGCTCGCGCCGCGATCGACGACGGTGACATCATCACCCCACCGGCCGGGGTCATCGGCCGGGGCGACGCGTTCATCCTGCAGGTCGCCGACCGGGCCGAGGCGGTCGTGTTCTCCAACGACTCGTTCCAGGAGTTCCACGGCACCTACGACTGGCTGTTCGACGAAGGCCGGCTGATCGGCGGCAAGCCGGTGCCCGGCGTCGGCTGGATCTACGTGACCCGCTCACCGGTGCGCGGCCCGGTCAGTCGGCGGGCCACCTCCGAGGGCCGCAAGACCGCGGCCAAGAAAGCGGCCACGAAGGCGGCCACGCGGTCCACCCCCGCCAAGAAGACCGAGCGTGAGAAGCCCGCGGCGAAGTCGACCCGCGAACCGGCGGTCCGACGTGAACGCAAGCCGCGCACCGCCACCACCGGCGGCGACGGCAGCAACGACCAGTCACGCTGGACGAGGTTCAGGGACGACTATCCGGTGGGAAGCACGATCGCGGCGACGGTCGATCGTTTCTCGTCGCACGGCGCCTACGGGTCCGTCGACGGCATCGTCGTGTACCTCCCCAATCGCCTTCTCGGCGACCCCCCGCCGACCAAGGCCCGCGACGTCCTCGAGCTCGGCGCCACGATCGACTTCATCGTGCATCGCTACGACAGCGACCGCCACGGCATCGATGCGGGACTGATCCCCGCCCCCGGCGCCGCGCCCGCGGGTCGGACCCGCTCGGGCCGCGGCACCTCGGCCAAGAAGGCCGCCGCGAAGAAGCCGACGGCGAAGAAGGCCACGAATAAGGCCGCCGCGAGGTCCACGACCAAACGGGCCGTGAAGAAGACCGCGGCGAGGTCCACGACCAAACGGGCCGCCGACAAGCCGGCGAAGAAGACAACCGCGAGCCGAACGGCGAAGAAGGCCACCACCGCGAAGAAAGCCGTGGCCAAGAAGGCCACCGCGAAGAAGGCCACGGCGAAGAAGGCCGCCACGAAGAAGGCCGTGGCCAAGAAGACCACCGCCAAGAAGGCCACCAAGCGCCGATAGATTCGCCGCCTATGGCCGCCCAGTTCATCTTCACCATGTACAAGGTCGGTCGGTTCATCCCGCCCGACCGTGACGTCTTGAAGGACATCACGCTCTCGTTCTATCCCGGCGCCAAGATCGGCGTGCTCGGGCCCAACGGTGCCGGCAAGTCGACCTTGTTGCGGATCATGGCCGGGGTCGATCAGGACTACAGCGGTGAGGCGAAGCTCACCGACGGCTTCACCGTCGGCATGCTCGAACAAGAGCCCACCCTCGACCCCGACAAGGACGTGATGGGCAACGTGATGGACGGTGTCGGGGAGGCCGCCGACTTGTTGCGCGAGTACGACGCGATCATGGCCGGCTGGTCCGATCCCGACGCCGACTACGAGAAGCTCGGCGCCCGGCAGGCCGATGTCGAGTCGAAGATCGAGGCGATGGGGGCCTGGGACCTGCAACGCAACGTCGAGATCGCGATGGACGCGCTGCGCACACCACCCGGCGACACCCCTGTGACGAACCTCTCCGGAGGCGAGGCGCGCCGTGTGGCGATGGCCCGGCTGCTGCTCGCCAAACCCGACCTGTTGTTGCTCGACGAGCCCACCAACCATCTGGACGCCGAGTCGGTCGCCTGGCTCGAGCGCACGCTCCAGGAGTACCAGGGCACCGTCGTCGCCATCACCCACGATCGCTACTTCCTCGACAACGTCGCCGGCTGGATCCTCGAGCTCGACCGCGGCAAGGGCATGCCGTTCGAAGGCAACTACTCGGGATTCCTCGAGCAGAAGGAAGCCCGCTACGCCCAGGAGAAAAAAGACGACGACAAGCGAACCCGTACGCTCAAACGAGAGCTCGAATGGGTCCGGATGGCGCCGAAGGCCCGCCAGGCCAAGGGCAAGGCCCGGCTACAGCAGTACGAGAAGCTGTTGGAGGAACAAAAGGCGGCCGACGGACGTTCGGCCGATCTCGAGATCATGATTCCCGCCGACACCCGGCTGGGCGATGTCGTGATCGAAGCGGAGCACCTCTCGAAGGGCTTCGGCGACAAGCTCCTGATCGACGATCTCACCTTTTCGCTTCCCCCCGCGGGGATCGTCGGGGTCATCGGGGCCAACGGCGCCGGCAAGTCGACCCTGTTCAAGATGATCATCGCCGCGGCCGAGGGTGCCGAGAGCGGCGACTCCCTGCCCGACAACGGCACGTTGCGGATCGGCCCGACCGTCACGCTCGGCTACGTCGACCAGGACCGCAGCCTCGACCCCGACAAGACCGTCTACGAGGAGATCACCGGCGGCGTCGACAACCTGACCGTCGGCGGCCGGGAGATCCACGGACGGGCCTATGTCGCGTCGTTCAACTTCAAGGGGTCGGACCAGCAGAAGCTCGTCGGCACCCTTTCGGGCGGCGAACGGAACCGCGTCCACCTCGCCAAGGTGCTCAAGGAGGGCGCCAACGTCCTCCTGCTCGACGAGCCCACCAACGACCTCGACATCGACACCCTGCGGGCCCTCGAGGACGCCGTCGAGGCGTACGCCGGTTGCGCGGTGATCGTCAGCCACGATCGCTGGTTCCTCGACCGGGTCGCCACCCACATCCTCGCCTTCGAGGGCGACTCCCAGGTGCGCTGGTTCGAGGGCAACTTCACCGACTACGCCGAGTTCCGCAAACGTGAACACGGCGTCGACGCCATGCGTCCTCAGCGCATCAAGTACAAGCCCGTCACGCGCACCTAAGGGGCCGCGCGGGTAGGTGAGCATCCACCGGTCGTGGTGCTGGCCCGATTTTGATGTCGGGGTTGATCCCAACGCCCAACGACCAAGTGGAGTCTCTGTCATCATGCGCGCGCTCGAACCTGAAGTGGTTGATGCCAT
>JAJRXC010000080.1 GCA_024276495.1 Actinomycetes bacterium | reverse complement strand
GGGCCTCCGATCGTGAGCAGATGGCCGCGTTTCTCGCTCGGCTGTGCCGCGGCCTCGGCAACTCGTGTGCGACGGATCCGACGCCGTTCGTCGACATCGGCGGTTCGTTCGCGGCGGCCGACATCGCCTGCATCTACGCGCTCGGCGTCACGACCGGCACCTCGTCGAGCACCTTCGACCCCGCCGCGGCGGTCACCCGCGAGCAAATGGCCGCGTTCCTCGCCCGTTTCTGGAAGATCGCCTGATCTTCAGGACGCCATCAGGCGGCCGGTGAGGAAGGCGAGCACCTGATCGAACGCGTCCTTGGTCGGATGGCCATCGACATCGGAACGTTCCTCGGTCAGCACGCTGTGGGCGGCCTTGCCGATGTCGTGGGCGGCGTCGGGGCTCGGGATCTCGACGCCGACGAAGTTCTCGCCGAGCACCTCGCGCAGCGTGGCGAACCGTTCGCCGGGCACGAGCGGGTCGCCGGTGAAGCGCAACCCGAGGACGGAACATCCGTCGGCGGCCCGGGCGCTCACCGTGGCGAGTTGTTCGTCGTCGAGGCCGACGCTGGCCTTGCGGGTCCGGCCGACGCCGAACGGCAACGAGGGTTGGCTCAGCACGGGTGCGATCACCGCGTCGTCGAGCAGCATGGCGAGGCCGAACCCGCCGGTGAGGCACATGCCGACGAACCCGATGCCCGGCCCGCCGTGCTCCTCGTGGAGCTTTCGGGCGAGGCCCCGGAGCCATTCGGTCGCCGGCGAGTCGTCGCGGGTCGCCATGCAGTGGAACTCCTTGCTGATGCAGGCTCGGGCGATGGTGCGCATGATGAGGAAGGTCGTGGGTGGCCGGCCCGGCGTCCCGAACATCGAGGGCATCGCCACCGAGAACCCGGATGCGACGAGTTCGTCCGCGAAGCGGCTGACCTCGGGGGTGATGCCGGGAATCTCCGCGGCGACCAGCACGCACGGGCCCTCGCCTCGCCGGTACACGTCGTGGGTGATGGTCGTGCCATCGGGGCCCGAGTGGGTGAACGATTCGATGCGATAGTCCGAGAGCGCCATGAGGGTGCATCCTTGTCGGCCCGGCCGGAGAAGTTCATGTCATTTCTGTTACGATTCGGCCTCCGATGCGTGCTGTTCCACGGTCCTTCCGGCCGATCCTGGTCGCCGCCCTGGCCCTCGTCATCGTGTCGACGCCGATGGCGCTCGGGTTCGCGACCGCGCAGGACAGCGGTGTCGATGACCTGCGCCGACAACGCGAAGACGCGCGACGCGACGCCGCGGAGGTCGCGGCCGAGCTCGATGCGCTCGGCGCAGAGGACCAGGAGTTGGTCGATGCCGTCGCCGCGCTCGACGCCCACATCGCCCTGCAGGAAGCACTGATCGACGCAGCCGAGCTCACGATCGCCGACGCGGAGGCGAGGGCCGATCAGGCGACGGCTGCCGCGGCGGCGCTCGACGACGAGATGGAAGCCATCCGGACGCGACTCCGGCGCCGTGCCGTCGAGGCGTTCGTGTCGCCCCGCCTCGACGCGATCGAGCAGCTCAACAACGACGACCTGCTCGAGGCGGAGATCAAGCAGACCTATGTCGGGGAGCTCGTCGGCGACGAGTACGAGTTGATCGATCGACTCCGAACCGCGAGGTCGTCGCGAGACGAGGCCGAACGGCTCGCGGCACAGGCCGCGGCCGACGCCGAGACCGAGCGACGAGCGCTCGTCGAGCGCCTCGACGAGCTCGACACGAGTCGCCGGGAGGTCGAGACCCTGCGGGCGGCGGTCGCCGAACGCATCCGTGAATGGGAATCCCTCGGCCGTGAATACGAACAGGCCGACGCCGAGATCACCCGTCGGATCCGCACGCTCGAGGCCGAGGAGGAGGCCCGGATCGCGGCCAGCACACCCGAGCCGGCCGGCCCGGAGGCGGCCGATGCGGACGTCGCCGAGGCCGACGGGGCGGGCGACCCACCACCGCCCGTCGAGGGACCGTTCGCGGTGACCAGCCGCCCGGTTCCCGGCGCGATCTCGAGCTCGTTCGGGCCTCGGGTCCACCCGATCTTCGGATCGGTCCGAACCCACTACGGGCTCGACTTTCGCGGCTCGATGGGTCAGACGATCTCCGCCGCGGCCGACGGCACCGTGCTCAGCGCGGGGTGGATGAACGGCTACGGCTGGACCGTGTTGTTGTCCCACGGCAATGGCATCACCACGTTCTACGCCCACCAGTCGGAACTGCTCGTGGCGACCGGTGACACCGTGGCAGGCGGCGACGCGATCGGCCGGGTCGGATCGAGTGGTTGGTCGACGGGCGCCCATCTCCACTGGGAGCTGCGGATCGACGGCGTCGCGGTCGATCCCGAGCCCTATCTCTGAGCCGCCTTCCCTCCCGCACACCGCGCGCGCTACCCTCCTCACGAGGAGTGGGCGAAACGTGCACGAAGAGTGGCGAAGTGGGAGTCGGGTACCGGGCCCCCGGGCGGGGTCGTGGACGAGCCTGCGGCTGATCGGCGCCGGCGCGGTCGTCGCGGTCGTCGCCTTGGCCCTCGGAATCGCGCTCGGTCGGCTGCTCGCCCCCTCCACCGTCGCCGCGAGCGGTGCCGTTCCCGCCGAGGTCACCGGAGTGGTCATCGCCGGCCCCGATGTCCACCGACCCGCCACGGACCCGCCGCGGACCGAGATCGCCGACGCCGTGTCGCTGCGCCGGAACGGGTCGAGCGAACCGGCTCCCACCGACCAGCTCGTGGTCGTCCAGGTGTCGGTGAGCGCCTGCGATGCCCGCTCGCTCGGCTCCGGCGTCGTCGTCGCCGACGGACTCCTGCTCACCGCGGCCCATGTCGTCGGTAATGCCGGGCTCGTGCGCATCGACTATCGAGGGGTGACCGTCACCGGCGAGGTGCTCGGTGTTCTCGGCGACGGGCGAGACGTGGCCCTCGTCGCCCTCGACGCCCCACTCGCCGGCCCGGTCGCCGTCGGTGCCGTCCCCGAACCCGGTCGACCCCTCACCCTGGTCGGCCACAGCGGCGGCGGGATCCTCAGCACCGCGGTCGGTCCGGTCGTCGAGCTGGCCCCAGCGGTCGAAGCCGGCGGAGGAAGCGGCGAGATCGTCGGTGTCGACGTGTCGATCGATGCCGGGATCTCCGGCGGTCCCGCCGTCGACTCGACCGGCGCGATCGTCGGTCTCGTCGTTGCCAAGGAGACCTCGACCGACACGGCGTTGATCGTCGCCCTCCCCGATCTCTCCACCATCGGATCGGCCGACGTCGTGCCCGGAACGTGCCCCGAGACGGCGTGAGCGGGGCCCGGTAGGGTCGGCCCGTGTCCGCCCCGAGCGCCCTCGTCATCGCCAGCGGCGCCGACCCCGGTGAGGTGCGCCGAGCAGAGCCCGCCGACCTGGTCATCTGCGCCGACGGAGGTCTCGACGTCGCGCTGGCCGCCGATCGACGGGTCGACCTGGTGGTCGGCGATCTCGATTCGGTCAGCCCCACGGCCCTCGACCGCGCCGCCGCGGCCGGCATCGCGATCGAGCGGCATCGTGTGGACAAGGACGAGTCGGACCTCGAGCTCGCCCTGGCCACCGCCATCGATCGGGAGGCCACCGTGGTCGTCGTGCACCTCGCGGTCGGTGGTCGCCTCGATCATCAGCTCGCGAACCTGCTCGTGCTCGCCTCGCCCCGGTGGGCTCGCGCCGACCTGTCGGCGGTGGTGGGACGCGACCGGGTGTGGGTCGTGCGGGACCGACGGGTGCTCCCGCTCGACCGCGGGGCCCACGTGGCCCTTCACTCGATCGGGGGCCCCGCCGAAGGGGTGCGCACCCGGGGACTGCGATTCGACCTGCACGACGAACGACTCGAGGCCATGGTCGCCCGGGGCATCGCGAACGAGGTGGCGGTGGCCGGTCCCGAGATCGAGGTCGGGTCCGGGGTGCTGCTGGCGATCAGTTCGCCCACGCGGTGAACCGGCCGCGGCGTCGCTCGATCGTCAGCGGCAGCCCGAAACACTCCGACAGCAGCGCCGAGGACAACACCGACGCCATCGTTCCCTGCGCGAGCGTCGTCCCGGCCCGCAGGAGCAACGCATGGGTGAAGCCGTCGGGGATCTCCTCGACGTGGTGGGTGACCAGCACCATCGGCGGGGTGGCCGCGTCGGCGGCGAGATCGGCGAGCATGCCGATGAACTGCTCGCGCCCGGCGAGATCGAGCGCCGCGGTGGGTTCGTCGAGCAGCACCAGACCCGGCTCGGTCGAGAGGGCCCGGGCCACCAGGACCCGTTGGCGTTCACCCGATGAACAGGTGCCGAAGCGGCGGTCGGCGAGCGAACCGATTCCGACCCGTTCGAGCGAACGTTGGGCGGCACGGCGGTCGCGGTCGTCGTAGGAATGCCACCACGGCTCGAGGGCCGCGTTGCGCGCGGTCATGACGACGTCACGGACGAGCAGGTCGGGTCGCAAGAGATCGGCCATCGACGCGCTGGCGACGCCGACCCGCCGGCGCAGGCGGCGCACGTCGGTGCGACCGAGCCGTTCGCCCAGCACGTCGACGGTTCCCGAGGAAGGATGCAGCCACATGGAGGCGATCTTCACGAGGGTGGTCTTCCCGCAGCCGTTCGGTCCGAGAACGACCCAGTGCTGCCCCGGGTCGACGCGCCAGTCGATCCCGCACAAGATCTCGACCCCGTCGATCGTGCGGTGCACGTCGTCCAGCTGCAACACGGGATCGCTCATCGGGAGGACGATACTCAGCGAGCCGACTGGTCAGATCGTGCGCACGAGCAACACGGTCGCCGCGAGGCCGGCGAGCCCGAGCACGAGAGGGCGGACGCGACCCGCATCGACATGACGGCGCAACGGACCCGACACGACGAAGCCGATCAGCACACCGGGAACGAGGGCGGCGCCGGCCAGGAGCTCGGCGCGGCCCAGGCGTCCGGCGGCGGCGATCGCCGGCAACGTGATCGTCGTGCCGATCGCGAAGTACGCGCCCATCGTGGCCCGCAGCGTCGGCCCGCCACGATGGGCGAGGGTGAGCGCCATCGGTGGGCCACCGATGGCCGCGGTGGTCGCCCCGAAACCGGAGACGAAGCCCGCCCCGACGTGGGTGGCCCGGTTGTCCCGGACCCGATCGACGCGGCGGGCCAGCGCCCCGCTGGACAAGACGATGGCGACGAGGATCGTGAGGCCGACCATGAGTTGAAGGGTGCGATCCGTGACCGCGGCCAACACGAACGCCCCGATGATCGCGCCGGGCACCCGGCCCGCGGTGGCACGGCGAACCACTCGCCAATCGATCGCGTCGGGTTCGCGCAACGCGGTGGCGAAGGTCAGCAGCGCCGCCGCGACGAAGATCGGTCCGGGAACCAGATCGGGGTCGAGCAGCGCGAGGACCGGCGCGGCGAGCATGTTGGCCCCGAAGCCGACCGACCCCTGGACGACCGCCGCGACCGTCATCACCAAGACGGCGAGGAGGATGACGTCGATGTCGACGGTCACCGCGCTCCGCCGTGGGCGATCCATGTGGCGTGCATCGTCGCGTAGCGGCCCTCGTGGGAGACGAGCTCCTCGTGACTCCCGATCTCGACGATCTCACCGTCGTGCACGACCGCGATGCGGTCGGCTCGGCGCGCGGTCGCGAGACGGTGGGCGATGATCACCGCGGTGCGCCCTTCGAGGACGACATCGAGGGCCCGCTCGACTCTCGACTCGGAGTGCAGATCGAGGTTCGATGTGGCCTCGTCGAGGATCAACACGCGGGGGCGGGCGACGAACGCCCGTGCCAGCGCGAGAAGCTGTCGTTCGCCGGCCGACAGCGAGGCGCCGCGTTCGTGGACCGCGGCGTCGAGCCCGCCGAGCCGCTCGACGAGGTCGTCGATCCCGACCGCTTCGAGGGCGGCCCGCAGCTCTTCGTCGTCGGCGTCGGGGCGGGCGAACGCCACGTTGTCCCGGACGACGCCCGCGAAGAGGAACGGCTCCTGGGGGACGACGCCGAGTTGGCGTCGGAGGCTCGTGAGGGTGACGTCGCGCAGGTCGTGTCCGTCGATGCGCACCGTGCCGGAGTCGGGGTCGTGGAAACGGGTCAGCAGACGCGCCACCGTCGATTTTCCCGCGCCGGTCTCACCGACGAGGGCGACGGTCTCACCCGGGGCGATCCGCAGGTCGACGTGGCGCAGCACCGGCCGGTCGGGTTCGTAGCCGAACGTCACGTCGTCGAGGACGATCTCCCCTTCGATGGGCGGCAACTCGATCGCGTCGGGGGGCTGGCGCACCGTCGGCTCGGTCGCCAGCAGCTCGCGCAGCTTGATGATGGCCGCGCCACCCTGCTGGTAGGAGTTGTAGAGCTGGACCAACGACTGGATCGGCGCGAAGAACGCGGTCAAGAAGAGGAGGAACGCGGACATCTCACCGATGGTGATCCGCCCGGAGACGACCATGGCGCCGCCCACGCCGAGGAGGGTGGCCTGGGTGCAGATGCCGATGAACTCCGTGAGCGGCGCGTAGGTCGAGTTGGCCTTCGCCGCGGCGATCCCGGCGTCGCGATGGTCACCGACCGCATCACGGTGGGTGGCGATGTTGACCGCCCGCCGATTGTGCGCCGCGATGACCCTGATCCCGGCCAGTGATTCCTGGAGATTCGACAGCAACGCGGCGATGCGGTCCCTCACCCGCATGTACGAACGGGCCGAGACGCCGCGGAACCACAGCGAACCGATCAGGGTCGGCGGGACGGCGACCGCGAGGGTGATCGAAGCCAGCAGCGGGTCGTAGTAGAACAGCGCCCCGATGATCACCGTCAGGGTGAACACCTGCACCAGCAGGTTGATGATCCCTTCCTGGAACAGCACCGCGAGCGCCTCGATGTCGGAGGTCATCCGGGTCAGCAGCACCCCGGCCTTCTCCTCGGTGTGGAAGTCGATCCCCTGGCGTTGGAGGTGACTGAACACCCGGATGCGCAACGCCTCGTTGAGGCGTTCCCCGAGCCGCCCCGTGTAGGACACGCGGGCCCACCCGAGCACGCCGGACACGGCGACGGCACCGACATAGATCGTCGCGGCGACGAGGAGAACGGTCTTGTTCTCCTTGCGCACGCCGTCGTCGATCCCGATCTGGGTCAGCACGGGGCCGATCAGCAGTGCGACCGTCTCCAACAACACCAAGAAGATCGCGCCGGCGAGCCGGAATCGGTGGGGCCACAGGAAGAGCCGCAGCGAGAACGGCCGGCGGTCCCATTCGTCGTGGCTCCACGGCACGGATTCGACGACGTGTTCGGGTTCGTTCTCGAGGACCCGCCGGACCTTCTCGCGCAACTCGCCGGGAACGTCGGCGTGGGGAAGCCCGGCCGCCGCGTTGGCCTGGATCGATGTCGGACCGCCCCCACCGGGTGAGAAACCACCACCGATCGCGAACATCAGGAGTCACCGGCCGTCGTGTCGGCCAGGATCGCCGCGTACCGGGGATCCGTGGCGAGAAGGTGGTGGTGCTCGCCGGCGGCGACGACGCGGCCACCGTCGATGCGCAGCACCCGGTCGGCGAGGGCGATCGTCGACAGGCGATGGGCGATGAGGATGGTGGTCCGATCAGCGCGACGGCGGCTGATCGCGTCGTGGATCCGCTGTTCGACGGCGACATCGATGGCGCTGGTCGCGTCGTCGAGGATCAGCACCGTTGGATCGGCGAGCAGTGCCCGGGCCAGGGCGAGCCGTTGGCGCTGACCACCCGACAGGGTGAGGCCACGTTCGCCGATCTCGGTGTCGACGCCGGCGGGGAGGTCGCGGACGAACCCGGTCGCTGCCGCGTCGGCGAGGGCCGCCTCGACGTCGCGGAGATCGGCGTCGGGCCGGGCGAACGCGACATTGTCGAACACCGTGGTGGCGAAGAGAAAGGGGTCGTCCGTGACGAGCGCGACCGTGTGGCGCAGATCGTGCAGTGACAGATCCCGGACGTCGTGACCGTCGACGCGGACCGTCCCGTGACCGACATCGTAGAAGCGGGGAACGAGCCGGGCGATGGTCGACTTCCCGGAACCGGTCGAACCGACGATCGCGATCGTCTCACCCGGCTCGATCGTGAACGAGATCCGGTCGAGAACGGCCGAGCCGTCGGAGACCGGATAGGCGAAGGTGACCTCGTCGAACTCGATTCGCCCCACCGGATCGGGCAGGCCGACCGGGTCGACCGGGTCGACGATCGCCGGTGGCTCGTCGAGGATCTCGAACACCCGAACCGACGCCGCCGATGCCCGCTGCCATTGCAGCAGCATGAATCCGACCATGCGAAACGGGGTCGCGAGGAGCACGACATAGGTGCTGAACGCCACGAGATCGCCGATCTCCAGGCGTCCGTCGATCGTCTGGAGCCCGCCGAACAACAACACGAGGGAGAGGCCGAGGCGGGGCAACGCCTCCATCACCGGGGCATGGGAGGCCCGGGTGTCGGCCACCGTCGTTCCGGCCCAGCGCAGACGTCGGGCCGCTCGGGCCAGGAGTTGGACCTGGCGCTTCTCCTGGGCGAACGCCTTGACGACCCGGGTCCCCTGGATGTTCTCGTCGACGATCGTGGCGACCTCGGCCTGGCGGGCCTGCACCACCCACGACAGCGGGAAGATCCGGTTGCGCAGCCGGAGTCCGATCAAGAAGACGAAGGGCAACGGCGCCAGTGCCACGAAGGTCAGCGGCGCGTTGATCGCCAGCATCACGACGAGCGCGACGACGAGCAGGACGAGCTGCATCGCGATCAGCGGGCCGAACGAGAACAACAACTGAATGGAACGGATGTCGGTGTTGGCCCGACTGATCACCTGGCCGCTCTGGACCCGATCCCAGTAGCCGAACGAGAGCTCGGTGAGCCGTTCGAAGATCAGGTTGCGCAGGTCGGCCTCCACCCGGTGGGCGGCCCGGAACAGGTTGTAGCGGTAGAAGAAGCCGAACAGCAACCGGCCGGCGGCGAGAACGAAGAGCGCCACGACGAATGGTGTGGGGGAGTCGCCGACGGTCACCGCGTCGATGCCGCCGCCGACGGCGAGCGGTACGAGCACGGTCGCGACGGTCGCGAGGAGCCCACTGGCGATCCCGGTGACGAAGAACCGTCGCTGAGCGGCGACGACGGGCCACAGCCGGCGGAGCCACCCCCGCTCCCGGTCGGGGTCGATTCCGTGTCGGGGACGGTCGTATCGACTGCGGGTCGTGGGCCGCATCCGCGCGGGTGCGTCGGGGACGGAAAGCGGGGACGGCGGCATTGCCCACAACCTACGGGTACATTCTTCGGGAACGCAGATCGAGTTCGAGGAGTCCCGATCGACATCGCCCTACGGCTCTTGGCCGCCATCGCGCTGGTCGCGGCCAATGCGGTCTTCGTCGCCGCCGAGTTCGCCCTGGTGGCGGTCGATCGGACCCGGGTGGGCGAACGAGCCCGCCAGGGCGACGTTTCGGCGCGTCGTGTCGAGGGGCTCCTGCGGCGAATCTCCTACTACCTGTCGGGTGCCCAACTCGGGATCACCGTCACGTCACTCCTCCTCGGCTTTCTGGCCGAACCCGCCGTCGCGGTGGTCATCGAGCCCGGACTCGAAGCGGTCTTCGGCACGGTGCCCGGCGGCGTCTCCATCGCCTTGGCCCTGCTGATCGCCACGATCGTCCAGATGGTGTTCGGCGAGCTCGTCCCGAAGACGCTGGCCACGAGCCGCCCACTGGAGTCGGCATTGGCCCTCTCCCGCCCCACGGTCGTCTACGGCGCGCTCGCCCATCCCGTCGTCGCGGTCCTCGACGGTTTCGCGGCGCGTGTGACCCGTGCCATCGGGGTCGAGCCGGCAGAGGAGATCGAGGGAATCCCGGATCGCGACGAGATCGAGCACCTGATCCGGAGCTCGGGTGAGGAAGGGACGCTCGACGCGGGCGAGGTCGACCTCTTGACCCGGTCGATCCGGCTCGCCGACAAATCGGCCGACGACGCGATGGTGCCCCGTGTCGGGGTCGTGGCGATCGACCGCGACGCGACCGTCGACGATCTCGTCCGCCTCGCCCTGGAGACCGGCTACTCGCGCTTTCCGGTGATGGGAGAGGGCCTCGACGACCTGATCGGCGTCGTCCACGTGAAATCGGTGCACGGTGTCGCGATCGACGCCCGCGCCGACACCCGGGTCGTGGATCTCATGGCTCCGGTTCTCGCGGTTCCCGAAGCCCGCGACCTCGACGAGCTCCTCGTCGATCTTCGCGAGGGCGGCCAGCAGCTGGCCGTGGTGATCGACGAACACGGGGGAACAGCCGGCATCATCTCGCTGGAGGACGTCCTCGAAGAGCTGGTCGGCGAGATCGACGACGAACACGACGAGATCGCCACATCGCTGACCCGGGTCGAGGCGAGGGGATCCGACGTGATCCCGGCGTCGCTGCATCCCGACGAGGTCCGGGCCGCCACGGGTTTCGAGATGCCCGAGGGCGAGTACGAGACGCTCGCCGGTCTCGTGCTCGACCGCCTCGGCCACATCCCGTCGCCCGGTGAGATGTGCACCGTCGACGGGTGGCGACTCGAGGTCGTGGCCATGGAACGGCTTCGCATCGCCAACGTTCGTGTCATCGCGCCGCGAGAGGACGACCGGTGACCGCCGGATTCCTGATCGCGGCGGTGCTGTTGTTGTTCGCCAACGGATTCTTCGTCGCGGTCGAGTTCGCCCTGCTGGCCAGTCGGGTCTCCCGCCTGCAACCGATGGCCGAGGACGGCGACGATCCCGGCGCGGTGGCCGCGCTCGACGCGGTGCGCGACATCCAACCCCAGCTCGCGGGAGCACAACTCGGCATCACGATGGCGTCGCTCGGGCTGGGCTACGTGGCGGAACCCGCGGTCGCGGCGCTGCTCGAGCCGGCGCTGGAGCAATTCGCAGAGCTCCCCGAGAGCGTGGCGAAGACGGTCTCGTTCGTGATCGCGTTGAGCATCGTCGTCACGTTGCACATGGTGCTCGGCGAGATGGTCCCGAAAAACCTCGCCATCGCCAGCCCGGAACGAGTCGCCCGTCTCCTGGCACCGCCGCACGCCGCGTTCGTCGCGCTGCTCCGACCGGTCGTCTGGTTCCTGAACGCGTGCTCGAACGTCATCGTGCGCCTCCTCGGGTACGAACCGGTCGACGAGCTCGCGTCGGCCCTGACCGTCAACGAGTTCCACACTCTGCTGGCCGGCGCGGCCCAGGAGGGGACCATCGAGGACGTCGAGCACGAGCTGCTCGCCGGGGCACTCGACTTCCGGGCCCGAACCGCGGGCTCGATCATGACCCCGCGCGACAAGATGAAGACGGTCCCCCGCCCGACGTCGGTCGCCGAGATCGAGCGGCTCGTCACGAGCAGCGGACACAGCCGGATCCCGATCGAAGGCGGCGGTCCCGACGATATCATCGGCTTCGTCCACTCGAAGGATCTGCTGCGCCTCCCACCCGACGCCCGCGACGATCAGGTGCCGCTCGAGATGATGCGGCGAATGCTGATCGTGCCGCCGGATCAGCCGGTGCGCGAGCTGATGCGAACGATGCGCAAGGCGCGGCGCCACGTCGCCTTGGTGCGCACCGACGACGGCCAGCTGCTGGGGCTCGTTACGCTCGAGGACGCGTTGGAGGCCCTGGTCGGCGACATCCGCGACGAGACCGATGCCGACACCGCGCTGAGGTGAGGCAGATGAGCCGGGACGACGGCGCCGGTCAGGTCGTCGGGCGGTCGGCGTGGATTCCCGGAAGTGGCGCGGCGAGCCGCGACCGGGCCAGCGACGAGTCGAGCACCAGTCGTCGAGGGCGGGCGGCATCGGGATCGCCCGGTGCGCCCCGGAGCTCGTCGGGCGCCCGGCCGGCCCGTGGGGCCAGCGCCCGGGCCAGCGACAGCCGGTCGACCGCGTCGGCGCCGGCGATGTGGAGCGGGCCGGTGATCTCGGGTCGGCCGAGAAGTTCGAGGATCGCCGCCGCGAGACGATCGACCCGGATCGGGCAACGGATCTCATCGGTGAAGAACGACACGGCAGGGTCACGAACGAGACGAACCTGGGGACCGCCGTCTCAGTCGAGTGACCAGAGCAGGCTCGTGCGCACGATCGACGCGGCGGGGGCGGCCGCGGCGACGAGCGCTTCGGCCCGCGTCTTCGCAGCGCCGTAGGCGTGCACCGGGGCGGGCGGATCCGCCTCCACATACGGGCCGGGCTTCCTCCCGTCGAACACCACGTCGCTGGAGAGGTGGACGAGTCGCAGCCCCCGACCGGCGCAGGCGCCCGCGATCGCGCCCGGCGCCCGGGCGGTGACCGCGTCGAGATCGTCACCGGTCTGCACGTAGGCCGCGTTCACGACCGCGGCGGGTCGGAGTCGATCGATCAGCCCGGCGGCGGCGCGGCCACCGTCGGCGAGGTCGAGCCGGTGCCAGTGGCCGGTCGGTCCCGACGGATCGTGGAGACCGGTGGCGTGCACGTCGACACCCCGCTCGGAGGCGAGCGTGACGAGCGCCCGACCCAACAGGCCGGAGCCGCCGATGACCAGGAGGTCAGGCGCCGACGCTGTGGTATCCGCCATCGACGTGGATCATCGAGCCGGTCGTTGCCCGGAACCAGTCCGAGAGCAGCGCGCAGGTCGTCTCCGCGACGGCGGTCGAGTCGTCGACGTCCCACCCGAGCGGCGCCTTGTCGTCCCACACGTCCTCGAACTTCGCGAAGCCGGGAATTGACTTGGCCGCCAACGTGCGGATCGGGCCGGCCGCCACCAGGTTGCAGCGGATCCCCCGAGGGCCGAGCTCGCGGGCGAGATACCGGTTGGTCGACTCCAGCGCGGCCTTCGCGACACCCATCCAGTTGTAGGCCGGCCACGCGACCGTCGCGTCGAACGTGAGGCCCACGATCGATCCGCCATCGGCCATCAGGGGTGCGGTCGCGTCGGCGAGGACCTTGAGCGAGTATGCGGAGATCTCCACCGCGACCTTCACGTCGTCCCAGGTCGCGCCCATGAAGTCGTCGCCGAGACAGGCCTCCGGGGCGAAGCCGATCGCGTGGAGGGCACCGTCGAGACGCCCCCACTTCTGCTCGAGCGTCGCCCGGAGCTCGTCGGCATGGCCCGACTCGGTGACGTCGAACTCGTGCACGTCGGGCTCGGTCGGCAGCTTGCGGGCGATGCGGCGGGTGAGCCGGAGGCCGCGCCCCGCGCCCGTGAGCACGATCTCGGCGCCTTGCTCCTGGGCCAGCTTCGCGACACCGAACGCGAGGGACGCGTCGGTGAGGACACCGGTGATGAGGATCTTCTTGCCGTCGAGCAGGCCCACAGGATTCGTCGCTTTCGTTTTCGGGAGACCGTAGCCTCCTCGCCATGCACATCGGGCTTCTTGGCGCTACCGGACCGGCGGGGACGGCTCTCGCCGCCCGCATCGCGTCCGTCGGACACGAGGTGACCATCGGGTCACGCTCGAAATACCGGGCGATGGAGGTGCGGGACTCGATCGTCGAGAAGTGGCCGGGGCTCGACCTCACCATCAACGCGGCCGACAACGGCGGGGCCGCCGACGCCGAGTTGGTCGTCATCGCGACGCCGTGGAACGCGGCGACCGAGACCGCCCACAGCGTGAAGACCCAACTACGGGGCAAGGTCGTCGTCTGCATGAGCAACGCCCTGTCGAAGGTCGGTCGCGAGTTCCAGCCGCTCGTGCCGCCCCGGGGATCGGTGAGCGGCAGCGTCCAAGCGGAGCTGCGCGACAGCTATGTCGCCGCCGCGTTCCACCATGTCCCGGCGAAGGAGCTTGCGCACCTCGAAGCACCGGTGATCTCCGACATCTTGATCTGCTCGGATCACCAAAAGGCCACTGCGACCGTGAGTGATCTCGTCCGTGACATTCCGGGGATGCGACCTCTCGACGCGGGCGAGCTCTCCAACGCGACCGCGATCGAGGCGTTCACCGCGGTGCTCTTGCAGCTCAACGTCCGCTACAAGACCCGGGTCGCCCTGCAACTGATCGGGATCGACGACGAGGCCGCCGGGATCTGAGCACCGGCGACGCGCGAGCGATGCGGCTCTACGACACCCATCTCGGTGCGGTGGTGCCGTTCGAGGTGGGACCCGTCGTCACGATGTACATCTGCGGCATCACGCCCTACGACGCGACCCATCTCGGACACGCCGCGACCTACGTCACCTACGACGTGCTCCAGCGCCGGCTGCGTGATCTCGGCCACGAGACCCGCTGCGTGCGCAACATCACCGATGTCGACGACGACATCTTGGCCGCGGCCCGGCGCCGGGGTGTCCACTATCTCGACCTCGCGTTCGGCGAGACCGCCCGCTTCGACGACGACATGGCGGCGCTCAACACGATTCCGCCGTGGTCGGAGCCCCGCGCGACCGGCGCCATCCCCGACATCCGCGGCGTGATCGAGTCGATTCTCGACGCGGGGTTCGGCTATGTCGTCGACGGCACGGTCTACTTCGACACGACCGGCAGGAGCGGGTTCGGATCGCTCGCCGGTCTCGGCCGTGACCGGATGGAACAGCTGTCGCGGGAATGGCGGGAGGATCCGGACGATCCGGCCAAGCGGGATCCGCTCGACTTCGTCATGTGGCGGCCCTCCGCGGACGGTGAACCCGCCTGGGAGTCCCGCTGGGGCCCCGGCCGCCCCGGTTGGCACGTCGAATGCAGCGCCCTCGCGTTGCGAGAGCTCGGTCCGACGATCGATCTCCACGGCGGCGGCGTCGACCTTCTCTATCCCCACCACGAGTGTGTGCGGGCCCAGAGCGAAGCGGCGACCGGCGCACCCTTCGTTCGCCACTGGCTCCACCAGTCGATGGTGCATCTCGGTGGTCGCAAGATGTCGAAGGCGACCGGGAACCTCGTGTTCGTCCACGAGCTCCGCCGGAGCCACGATCCGATGGCGATCCGGTTGGCGCTCGGTGCCCACCACTATCGGCGCCCGTGGCAGTGGAGCGATCGCCTGCTCGACGACGCCGAGGGCCGGCTCGAGCGATGGCGGCTCGCCGGTGCCGGCCGCGGGGCCCTCGACGAGGTCCGTTCACACCTCGACGACGACCTCGACGTGCCCTCGGCCATCACCGCGATCGACGACGCGGCGCGGTCCGGACAGGGCGTCACCGAAGCGGCCGGTCTCTTGGGGATCGACCTGGCATGATGGGGCCTGATGGCTCGCGAACACGGACAGTTGCAACGGGCGGCGATGGTGGCGCTCAAGCCGGTTTTCTCCGCTCTGTGGCGCATCCGGGCGGTCGGGGTGGAGAACATCCCGTCCACGGGACCGGCGATCCTGGCACCGAACCACACGTCGGTCATCGATTCGTTCTTCATGCCGGCCACCCTTCCCCGCCGGGTCACCTTCGTGGGCAAGGCCGAGTACCTCGACGACTGGAAGACCCGCAAGCTCTTCCCCGCGTTGGGCATGATCCCGATCGACCGCAGCGGCGGCGACGCGTCGGCTCGCGCGCTCGACACCGCGGCCGGACTCCTCGACGACGGAGAGCTGTTCGCGATCTACCCGGAAGGGACCCGCGCCCGCGACGGGTTCCTGCACAAGGGCCACACCGGCGCGGCGCGGTTGTCGTTGCGCACCGGTGCCCCGATCATCCCGGTCGGGATCCTCGGGACCCGGGCGATCCAACCGCCCGACGTCGCGGTGCCGAAGCCGTTCCGCCCCGTCGAGGTCCGCTTTGGTCGACCGATCCGTCCGGCCGCCTCCGACACGGTGTCCGACACGCGGATGCGGCTGCGACAGATCACCGACGAGTTGATGTTCGAGATCCGCGCCCTCACCGGTCAGAGCTATGTCGACGACTACGCGACCAAGGGCACACAGGAGGCGACCGAGACCCTGCAGGCGACCATCGATCCGCAGATGCCGCCGCGCCGGTCCTCGGCCGAGGTGCTGCGGTCCGCTGCGGTCTGATATCCGACCGTGGCGTCGCAGCCGACCGGTAGTCTCGGCGACATATGTCCGATGTGATCTCCGTCCAGCTCCCCGACGGGTCGACCCGCGAACTTCCCGATGGCGCCACCGCCGCCGATCTCGCGGCCGACATCGGGCCCCGCCTCGCCTCCGACGCGCTCATCGCCGTCGTCGACGGCATCGAGCAGGACCTCGACCGGCCCCTGGCCGACGGGGCGGTCGTCGAGATCGTCACGCCGGCATCGGCGCGCGGACGGCACACCATCCGCCACTCGACCGCCCACGTTCTCGCCCAGGCGATCCTCGATCTCCATCCCGGGACCCAGCTGGCGATCGGCCCCCCGATCGAAAACGGCTTCTACTACGACATCGAGCTGCCCGACGGTCAGACCCTGTCGGAGGACGACCTCGAGAAGATCGAGGCCCGGATGCGCGAGATCATCGCCGCCGACCAACCCTTCGTCCGCCACGAGCTCAGCCAGTCCGAGGCCGCGGCGTTCTTCGCCGACGAGATCTTCAAGTCGGAGATCATCGAGCGGGTGACCGCCGGATCCGCGACGGGCGAGGACGCGGCGGAGGCCGGTGGTGGCGACGCCATCAGCTACTACGCCAACGGCGACATCGAGGTCCCCGGGACCTTTCGCGACATGTGCACCGGTCCCCATGTCCCGAGCACCGGACGGCTCGGCCATTTCGCGCTGCAGTCCGTGGCCGGCGCCTATTGGCGAGGCGACGTCACCCGCCCGATGCTGCAGCGGATCTACGGCACCGCGTGGGCGTCGAGGAAGGAGCTGGCGGCACACCTCCAGATGCTGGCCGAAGCGGAGAAGCGTGATCATCGTCGCCTGGCCCAGGAGCTGGACCTGGTCAGTTGGCCCGAGGAGCTCGGCCCCGGCCTCGCGGTCTGGCACCCCAAGGGCGCGCTGATCCGCAAGCTGATGGAGGACTACAGCCGGGAGCGTCACGAGCACGGCGGCTACGACTTCGTCGTATCGCCCCACATCGCCAAATCGGTGTTGTGGGAGACCTCCGGACATCTCGACTTCTACGCCGACAGCATGTATCCCCCCATGGAGATGGACGGGGCCTCCTACTACCCGAAGCCGATGAACTGTCCGTTCCACGTGATGATTTACAAGTCGTCGCAACGCAGCTACCGCGATCTGCCGATGCGGTTGTTCGAGCTCGGCGCCGTGTACCGCTACGAGCTCTCGGGCGCGATCCACGGCCTGTTGCGCACCCGCGGGTTCACCCAGGACGACAGCCACATCTTCTGCACCCGAGAAGACATCGATGCCGAGCTGGCGTCGTTGCTCGACTTCGTCCTGAGCGTGCTGCGGGCGTTCGGTTTCGAAGACTTCCAGGCCAAGCTCTCCACTCGTCCCGAAGAGAAGTCGGTCGGCGACGACGAGTTGTGGGATCGGGCCACCGAAGGGCTGCGGCGGGCGCTCGACGCCCACGGGCTCGACCATGTCGTCGACGAGGGCGGTGGTGCCTTCTACGGCCCGAAGATCGACGTCGACGTGAAGGACGCGATCGGTCGTTCGTGGCAGCTCTCCACGATCCAGCTCGACTTCACCCTGCCCGAGCGCTTCGAGCTGGAGTACGTGGCGAGCGACGGCACCCGCAAGCAGCCGGTGATGATCCACCGGGCCCTGTTCGGATCCGTCGAACGATTCTTCGGCGTGCTGATCGAACACTTCGCAGGGGCGTTCCCGGCGTGGCTCGCGCCGGTGCAGGTGCGGATCCTGCCTGTCGCCGAGGTCCACGACGCCCACGCCACGACGCTCGCGGCCCGGTTGAGGTCGGAGGGTTTCCGGGTCGATGTGGTCGGTGCTGTCGACGGGCTCGGCAAGCGGGTGCGCAACGCGAAGCTCGAGAAGCTTCCCTATGTGCTCGTCGTCGGCGACGACGACGTGGCCAACGACACGGTCGGTGTCAATCGTCGGGGTGTCGATCGTCCCGAACGCGACGTGCCGGTCGCCGAGTTCGTCACCCGCCTGGCGACCGACGTCGCCGAACGGGTCTGAACCGGTGGTCGGTCACCTCTGGGCCGGGTGGCGGATCCCGTACATCGAGGCCGACGACGGGGGAGGGGTCGAGGTGCCCGACGGCATGACCCTGTTCGAGGCGATCCTGCGCTCGGGTCTTCCCGACGAGGAAACCCATGTCGTGTGGCGGGGCGAGCACTGTTTCGCTCTGCTCAACGCGTTTCCCTACACCTCGGGACACGTGATGGTCATGCCGAATCGGGGAGTCCCGGCGCTCGGCGATCTCACGTCCGGTGAACATCGTGAGCTCTGGGACGGGGTGCGCGACGCGGTGGCCGCGGTGACATCGGCCTACTCGCCCGAGGGCATCAACATCGGCGCCAATCTCGGTCGAGGGGCCGGTGCCGGTGTCCCGGATCATCTCCACGTCCATGTGCTCCCGCGCTGGCACGGCGACACGAACTTCATGACGACCGTCGCCGACGTGCGGGTGCTCCCCGAGGCCTTGATCGATTCGTGGCGTCGGATCACCGATGCCTGGCCCGTAGCATCGGATTCGTGAGCGACGACCGCGCCCTCGACGACAGCTCCCTCGACGACGGGGATGTCCGCGACGAGTTGCCGGCCGATCTCGACACCACCGCGATCAACGTCCCGTACCTCTTTCCGAACAACAGTCGCCGACGCATCCCCGGGGTCCTCTACCTCCTCATCGGTGTCGGGGCCATCGTGTTGTGGGCCACCGCGGGTGACGACGCCGTGCTCGTCAACCGTGGCGTCATGATCGGTGGCATCGCCCTCATCGTCATCGGCATCTACCACCTCCAAGCGGGCTGGGACCTCGCGTTCGACGAGGAACACGCCCTCCAGGCCGCCACCCGGCTGGTGGGTTTCCCGGTGGGCCACGCATCGGCCCAGCTCGGATGGCGCGGCCTGCGGAGCCGACCGACGTGGCGAATCCTACTCTATTCCAACGAGCCGTCACCGGAGCAACGCGGCCTCGTCCTGGTCGACGGGATCGACGGAGAGATCGTCGATTCCTTCATCGAGAAGAACCCCGAGGACTGGACCGCGTACCAGCAGGGTTGAATCTCACCCGAGGGTCGCGCTGCTACCCTTGAGGCGTTCTCACGAGGAGTGCTCGATGTTCGACGGAAACTGGCGTACCACGGTCGACAAGGGACTGCTGCCGATCGGCCACAGCCTTCGCCGCGCCGGAATCTCGGCGGACGTGATCACGATCACCGGCATCGCGATGGCCACCGTCGCCGCGCTCACGATCGGGGCCGGCTACCTGCGGGTCGGCTTGTTGTTCCTGCTCCTCACCGGGATTCCCGATGCGCTCGACGGCGCGGTCGCCCGGGCCTCGGGCACCGGCTCGGACCGCGGCGCGTTCTTCGACTCGGTGTCGGACCGGCTGACCGACGCGCTGCTGTTCGGCGGCGTCGCCTGGTACCTGGCCAGCAACGAACCGGGCCGCATCATGATGCTGCCGGTCGCGATCATGGCCCTGGCGATGTTCATCTCGTACCAACGGGCCAAGGCCGAGTCGCTCGGGTTCGATGCGAAGGGCGGACTGATGGAGCGGGCCGAGCGCATCATCGTGCTCGCCCTCGCCTTGTTGTTCTCCGAGCTCCTCATCGCGATCCTGTGGGTGATGCTGGTCCTCACCGCCATCACGGCCGGGCAGCGATTCGTGAAGGTGTGGCGCCAGGCCTCGCAGGACCGTCCCCGGCCGCAGCGACGGGCCCGACGCCAGCCTCGTCGCACCCGGCGAGCCGCCAACGAATCGATGTGGCGCCAGCGCATGCGCGAACGTCGCACCTTGCGCGACGGCTGAGCCGTGCCGTCCGTCTCCGCCTACCGGGCGGGGTCGTTGTTGGCCCGATCCCTGCCGGCCTCGGTCGGTTCGGTCGCCTCGCGTCTCGCCGGCGTCGGTGCTGCCGCGTCGACACGACGCCGTCGGGTCGTCGCCCGAAACCTCTCCCGGGTGCTCGGCCGGAAGCTGAGCCCGATCGAGGAACGCAGACGGGTCGCGAGGACCTTCGAGTGGTACGCCCGCTACTACCACGAGAGCTTCCGGCTCCCGGATCTGTCCGTCGAGGAGATCGACCGCGGGTTCGGCTACGAGGGCGTCGGCCAGATCGAGGAGGCGTGTGCCCGCGGCCAGGGGCCGATTCTCGCCCTGCCCCATCTCGGCACCTGGGAATGGGCCGCGTTCTGGTTGGCTCTGGTTCCCGGGTACAAGGTCACCGCGATCGTCGAACCCCTCGAACCCCCGGAGTTGTTCGAGTGGTTCGTCGGCTTTCGTGAATCGCTCGGGATGAACATCGTGCCGTTGGGTCCCGACGCGGCGAAGGCGAGCATCAACGCGCTCAAGAACGGCGAGATCCTGTGCCTGTTGGCCGACCGTGATATTCCCGGCACCGGGATTCCCGTCGAGTTCTTCGGCGAGACGACCACGCTCCCCGCCGGACCGGCCGCGCTCGCGCTGCGCACCGGTTCCCCGTTGCTCCCCACCGCGGTGTACTGGCGGGACGGATCCCGCTTCGGTCACGTCCGGCCCGCCCTCGACACCGAACGCCGGGGTCGACTCCGTGACGACATCGCAAGGGTCACCCAGGATCTCGCCCGGGAGTTCGAGATCCTGATCTCGGAGGCCCCCGAACAGTGGCATCTGCTCCAACCGAACTGGCCCAGCGACTATGTGGCGCTCGGTTTGCCCGTCCCGGACCATCTGGCCCCCTTCCTCGTCGGGGACGACTGATGCGGATCGGCATGCTGTGCCCGTACAGCCTGACCGTGCCCTGCGGTGTCCAGACCCAGGTGCTCGGGTTGGCGCGGGCGTTGCGCCGCGACGGGCATGCGGTGCGCGTTCTCGCGCCGTGTGACGGGCCGCCCCCCGACGCCGGGGTCACCCCGCTCGGGCTTTCGCTGCCGACCGCGGCGAACGGGTCGGTGGCCCCGGTCGCGCCCGACCCGTCGGCCCAACTGCGCACCATCCGGGCGATGCGCGACGAAGCGTTCGACGTCGTGCACCTCCACGAACCCCTCGCCCCGGGGCCGACCACCACCGCGCTCCTCACCAAGCCGGCACCCCTGATCGGCACGTTTCACATGGCCGGTCGCTCCCTCGCCTACGAGCTGATGCCCCGGGTGGTGCGCTATCTGGCCGGCCGACTCGATGATCGTGTCGCGGTCTCCGAGGACGCCCGGACCATGGCCCGGCTGAACCTCGGAGGAGACTACGACTTGATGTTCAACGGGGTGGAGGTGCGGCGCTACGACGAGAGCCCGACCCATCCGACGGATGGGCCCACCATCTTGTTCGTGGGTCGTCACGAGGAACGCAAGGGCTTGCGGGTGCTCCTCGACGCGGTCACCCTGCTCCCGCCCGACGTTCGCGTGTGGATCGCCGGGGAGGGCCCCGAGACCGAGACCCTGCGGGCGACGTTCGCGGGTGATCCCCGATTGGTGTGGCTCGGGGCGATCGACGAAGGCGAGAAGATCGCCCGTCTCCGGGGCGCCGACGTGTTCTGTGCGCCGTCGTTGCGGGGCGAGTCGTTCGGGGTCGTGCTGCTCGAGGGGATGGCGGCGGGCACCCCCGTCGTGGCGTCCGACATCCCCGGCTACGCCAACGCCGCTCGGCACGGCCGCGACGCCACCTTGTTCCCGGCGGGCGACCACGAGGCGCTCGCGGCCGCGCTGCGCGACGTGCTGCGCAACGAGGAACGGCGTTCGGCGCTCATCGTGTCGGGCCGCGAACGAGCCGAGGAGTTCTCCATGGCCCGGCTGGCCGAACTGTACGTGAAGCGATACGAGCGACTTCTCGAAGAGGCCATCCTGCGCGGTTGACCGCGGGTGCGACAGGCTGCGCACCGGCGGCAGATACGCTGTCCGAATGGTCGTTCTCCTGGTCATCATCGCCATCATCGTGGTCGTGCTCATCTTCGTGATGAGCCTCTACAACAATCTGGTCCGGCTTCGGAACCGCATCGAGAATGCGTGGGCCCAGATCGACGTCCAACTCAAGCGCCGTCACGATCTCATCCCGAATCTGGTGGAGACGGTCAAGGGATACGCCTCTCACGAGAAAGAGACCCTCGAACGGGTCATCGCGGCCCGCAACGCGGCGACCACCGCCCAGGGGCCGGAAGCCCAGGCGCAGAGCGAGAACATGCTCACCGGCGCGCTCCGGCAACTCTTCGCCGTGAGCGAGGCCTACCCCGACCTCAAGGCCAACCAGAACTTCCTCGAGCTGCAAGAAGAGCTGAGCTCCACCGAGGGCCGCATCGCATTCGCCCGCCAGCACTACAACGACACCGTGCTCAAGTACAACACCGCGATCCAGACGTTCCCGGCCGTCATGTTGGCCGGACCGCTTCGCTTCACCGAGCGCGAGTACTTCGAGGCCGACGACGAATCCCGCGGCAACGTCACCGTCGAATTCTGATCCCACCGAACCGTTTCGCCATGCCGACCATCGCGCCCCGCCTCTTGTTGATCGCTCCCGCGTTCGTCGTCTTCCTGCTCGTGACCCTGCTGGTCGCCCTCCTCGTCCCCGGTCCGCTGCCGCTGGTGCTCGGGTCGGCCATCGGGCTCGTGGTGGCGTTCGCGGCGACCGTGTTGCTCGAGCGACGGGCGCCGGAGGCCGCGCTGCGATCGCTCGGGGCGCGCCCTCTCGACGAAGGCACCGAGCCGCGGCTCGAGAGCCTCGTCGAAAGCGTCTGTGCCAGTCACGGCATCAGCGAACCTCGCCTCTACCTCGTCGAATCTCGTGCACCCGACGCCGCGGTCGCCGGCAAGGCCGACGACACCCGGCTCGTCGTCACGACCGGGGCGTTGCGCCAGTTCGACCGGCTCGAGCTCGAAGCGGTCGTCGCCCGGCAGCTCGTGCAGTTCGGCCGGGGGATCCACGCCGCCACCGTGCTGGCCGCGGTGTCACCGTTCTACGGACCCCTGGCGCCGCGGATCCGGGCCCGTGTGCTCGACGATCGTCGCCTCGCCCTGTCCGACATCGAAGGGGTTCGCCTGACCCGCTACCCGCCGGCGCTCGCGTCGGCGTTCGAGAAGGCCGCACGCTCCGACGGCGTTCCCGACCGACCGGCATCGCGTCATCTCTGGCTCGTGGGTCCCCGGGTCGCGACCGAGGTCGTGCAGCCAGACCTGACCGAACGCATCGACACCCTCAGGGAGCTCTGAATGCCGAGGTTCCGACGCGGCCGAACGGTCGCGATCGCTCTCCTCATCGCGCTCACCGCGGCTGCGTGTGGTGGCGGAGACGATGCCGACGAGACAGCCGTCGCCCCGACGACGACCGAGGCGCCGGCGAGCTCGACGTCGACCACCACGACGGTCCCGATCGGCCCGCGTGCGCCGTTGACCGCGCTCCCGGTCGGCGATCGGGAGGAGGTGCTCGATCAGGCCGCGATCATGGTCAAGATCTCGAACAACGACCGAGCGAGCCTCGACGCGCTCGTCGGGATCGAACAGGCCGATGTCGTGATCGAGGAGCGCATCGAGGACCGGGCCACCCGGTTCGCGGCGATCTTCCATTCCCGCCGGCCCACCCTCGTCGGTCCGGTGCGCTCCGGTCGACCCGCCGACATCGACCTCATGGCGAATCTCGGCACCCCTCTGCTCGTGTTCTCCGGCGCGTTTCCGACCGTGCTTCGCGACATCGTCGATTTCGCCGGCGACGGCGGCGCGGTGCTGGTCGTCGACGACGGAACGGGGGTCAACCTCTTCCGCGACGACGACTACCGGCGGCCCGACAACCTCTTCGCCGACCTGGCCTTCGTGTTCGAGAAGTTCGGCGACGACGCCGGGGCGGCGGTCCCGATCTTCGAGTATCTCGACGCCGAGTCATCCCAGGCGCCGAACCCTCTTCCCGGCGACGGCTTCACGGTCGAGGGGCGCGACACCGTCTCCTTCGTCTGGGACCCGTCTCGCGGTTATGTCCGTGTGCAGGACGGTGTCGAACACGTCACCCGGGAGGGCGTTCCTCTCGTCACCGACAACCTCGTCGTGATGGAGACCGTGTACACCCCGAGCAGCTACGACCCCCGCAACGTCGATGCCCACACGATCGGGTCGGGGCCGGTGGCGGTCATGAGCGGTGGACAACGCTGGGAGGGAACCTGGCAGCGGGAGAGCCCGTCGGATCCCTACTCGTTCATCGACGCGGAGGGCAACGCGATCCTGTTGACCCCCGGCCGCACCTGGCTCACCCTGGTGCCGGCCGACAGCTACGGGTTCTCCGTCAGCGACGAAATCGTCGCGCTGGTGCTCGACCCCGAGGGATAGCATGAGGCCATGTCAGACAACACCGGACGCGTAACCGGCTCTCCCCTCGTCAAACGGGGCCTGGCCGAGATGCTGAAGGGCGGCGTCATCATGGACGTCGTCAATCCCGAACAGGCCCGGATCGCCGAGAACGCCGGCGCCACCGCGGTCATGGCCCTCGAACGTGTCCCTTCCGACATCCGGCGGGACGGCGGCGTGTCGCGCATGTCGGACCCCGAGATGATCCAGGGCATCCAGGCCGCAGTGTCCATCCCCGTGATGGCCAAGGCCCGGATCGGTCACTTCGCCGAAGCCCAGATCCTCCAGTCGCTCGATGTCGACTACATCGACGAGTCGGAGGTTCTCACGCCGGCCGACGAAGCGCACCACATCGACAAGTGGGCGTTCACGGTGCCCTTCGTCTGCGGCGCCACCAATCTCGGAGAGGCACTTCGGCGGATCAGCGAGGGCGCATGTCTCATCCGTTCGAAGGGTGAAGCCGGCACCGGAAACGTCGTCGAGGCCGTACGTCATCTCCGTTCGATCATGGGCGACATTCGCAAGATCGGCCAGGCCGATTCGGCCGAGCTCTTCGATTGGGCCAAGCAACTCCAGGCCCCGCTTCCCCTCGTCCAGGAGATCGCCGACACCGGCGAGCTGCCGGTCCCGATGTTCTGCGCCGGTGGTATCGCCACCCCGGCCGACGCCTCGCTCGTCATGCAACTCGGCGCCCAGGCGATCTTCGTCGGCTCGGGCATCTTCAAGAGTGACGAGCCCGAGAAGATGGCTGCAGCGATCGTCGAATCCGCGACCCATTTCCGGGATCCCGCGATCCTCGTGAAGGTCTCGACCGGGCTCGGGGACGCCATGAAGGGTCTCGAGATCGCGACACTCGAGACGAAGCTGGCCGAGCGGGGTTGGTAACGCCGACTGTCGGTGTTCTCGCCCTGCAGGGCGCGTTCGCCGCTCACGCCGCGATCCTCGATCGCCTCGGGGTCACGACCATCGAGGTCCGCACGGAACAACAGCTCGCGTCGGTCGACGCCCTGGTGATTCCCGGCGGTGAGTCGACCACCATGTCGATGCTGCTGGAACGGTCCGGCCTGCTCGAGCCGCTTCGGGCCCGGGTCGCGGGCGGTCTGGCGGTCTTCGGTACGTGTGCCGGTCTCATCCTGCTCGCCTCGGAGATCCGCGACGGGCGCCACGACCAGCACGCGCTCGGCGCGCTCGACATGACGGTCACCCGCAACGCCTACGGCCGCCAGATCGACAGCTTCGAGTCCGATCTCGACATCGTCGGTTTCGACACGCCCTTCCACGCGGTGTTCATCCGGGCACCGGTGGTGGAGCGCGTCGGCGAGTCGGTCGAGGTCCTCGCCCGCGTCGGCGAGCGGCCGGTGCTGTGTCGGCAGGGCGCGATCACCGTCGCGTCCTTTCATCCCGAGCTGTCCGACGACGACCGGATCCATCGCCGTTGGCTGGCCGACGCAGGTCTGTGACAGCATCGGCCGATGGAAGGCCGCTGCCCGTCGGGCGTGCATCTGGAGATGTCCGACCTCACGGCCGAGGACTATGTCGAGCATCGCGACTGGGGTGACGCCAGGGTCACGCTGTTCGCCAACGAGGTGCCCGGACGCACCGACCTGCCCCGTACCCTCCCCGAGTTCACCACGCTCGCGGTCATCGAGATCGATGGCGAGATCGCCCGGCCCGACCCAGATCCGGAGATCCCGTCGAGCTTTCGGTTCCTGCGGACCTCACGCCCCGGCCAGGGCTCGTTGAGCGACGAACCGACCAACGGTCTCGAGCTCGTTCTCATCAGCGCGGCGGAACCGGCCGGGGAGCGGGCGCTGCGCGACTGGACCGACTTCGTACATCTGCGCCACATCGCCGAAGCGGCGGTTCCGGGATTTCGCATGATCACGCCCTACGTGAATGCCGACGACGAGGGGCCCCGCTACCTGCACTTCTACGAGATGCACACCGACGATCCCGAAGCGGCGTTTCGGGAGATGACCCCGCGGGTCGCCGAACGCCTGGGCGGTGAGGGATCGGCCGCCTATCGGGAGTGGGCGTGGCACCCCCAGTTGAGAATCGATTACGTCAACACGTTCCGTCGTCTCGCCTGACGTTGCTACATTCCCTGTCATGAGCGGTCATTCCAAGTGGGCGACGATCAAACACAAGAAGGGTGCCGCCGACGCGAAGCGGGGCAAGCTCTTCGCCAAACTGATCAAGCAGGTGGAGGTCGCGGCCCGTACCGGCGGCGGGGACCCGGAGGCGAACCCGACCCTGCGCACGATGTTCCAGAAGGCGCGCGACAACTCGGTCCCCCTCGACACCATCGAGCGGGCCGTCAAGCGGGGCACCGGTGAGCTCGAAGGGGTCAACTATGAGACCATCACCTACGAGGGCTACGCGCCGGGCGGAGTCGCCCTTTTGATCGAGTGCCTCACCGACAATCGCAACCGCACGTCGGGCGATGTGCGCAACACACTCTCCAAGAACGGCGGTTCGCTGGCCGAGCCCGGTGCGGTGGCCTGGCAGTTCGAACGCAAAGGCGTGGTGCTGGTGCCGACATCGGTCTCCGAAGACGACCTGATGCTGGTCGCCCTCGACGCCGGAGCGGAGGACATTGTGGACGAGGGCGAGATGTGGCGCGTCACATCGCCCCCGTCGGAGCTCAACACCCTTCGTGATGCGCTCGACGATGCCGGCGTCGCGGTCGAGTCGGCGGATCTGGTGATGCTCCCGACGTCGACCGTGGAGATGACCGAGGTCGACGACGTCAAGAAGCTGATGAACCTCATGGAGCTGCTCGACGATCTCGACGACGTGCAGGACGTCCACGGCAACATGGAAGCCACCGACGACATCATGGACGCCGCCCAGGCCGACTGATCCCGACCGAGCTGTTACCACCCTGTGGGCGGTGGTCGCGAAATCTGGCCCATACTTGAGCGTCAGGTGACCAAGGGTCCGCCACGAGATAAGTCGCGGGGTATAGGGTTGGTGTGTGGAGCTGGCTCTGGGTGATCTGCGTGGGTTCTTTGCGACGGTGTCACCGCATCTGAACGAAAAGCAGCGGCGGGTGATGGCGGGGGCGATGGCTGAGGCGTTGGGGCGGGGTGGGCAGGCTC